>NZ_CAMGVQ010000060.1:0-20319 GCF_946062555.1 uncultured Fibrobacter sp. | reverse complement strand
GGCTGATCATGTTGGCGTGCACGCCGAACTCGGCGGAGAGTTCACCGAGGGTCTTGTCTTCCTTGATGGCGGCCAGGGCGACCTTCGCCTTGAACGCGTCGTCCAGCACCCTGCGGGTGCGCTTGGATGTTTCGGAGATGCTTTCGCGGCTGCTGGCCGGTTTCATTTCGTTGTTGTTCATTTTGGTTCCTCTTGATGTTGAATTTAGTTTTTTTCAACTAAGGAACCGCGCTTTTACCGTCTAAAAATTTCCGACCGGCTCAAAACGATATTCACAAAAACAAAAGACGCACAAAAAAGTTATTACTTTTTGTAATGCCCATAAGCAGAGATGACAAGAACCTCTATAACTGCATCGTGAATTTGATAGACCAGTCTATGCTCGTGTGTTATTCTGCGAGACCAAGTATCTTCACTATAATGTTTCAGACGCTCAACCTTGCCAGTTCCCGTACGCGGATGCTCTTTTAATTCGTCCAATAGCTTTGCAAGTTTTCCAATTGCCTCTGGGCAGGATTTTTGGAGCTTTAAAACATCTTCACTTGCTTGCGGCGTGAAAATTACTTTGTACGGCATAAAATCCTATTCAAGAATTCTGCTCCAGACTCATTTGCGTCCATTTCATCGCAAATTCCATTTTCCATCGAGGCAATGGATTTGTCCAACTTAGCAAAGAACTCTTTTTCACTCATCTCCGTTTTGGGGTGTATTTCCTTGACGGAATTAACGCCCTTGAGCAACAGGATTGCGTTCTTCAACGACTTCAGCATTGAAGCGTCGCTAACACTGACTATCAACTGTGGTTCGTTCATGGTCGTGGCAATCATATAAACCTCTTATCCACAATATATATTATTTCCTCCTCATTTGTCAATCCATCAACTTTTAGGAAATAGCTATTATGCGTTTTTTACAACATACTTACGTGAGTATGTGTTGTATTTGTCGGAGTCCACACAAAATGTGTTTACTTACATTCGATTTGCTAAATCGTAAATCAGCAAGCGTTTTTTTACGGAAACTTACATAATGCTCTAGATTTCTGACTGAATAATTTTCCCGTTTTTCAATTCAGAATCCAACAATTCGTAATTGTAGGCGGAGCTTTCCGTACAGAGTCCCGTTGCAGGATTTTGTAGCTGTTCAAAGGTTCTCGAATTATAGATGAGGCCAAGGGCGACCTGCAAAGAAAGATTGCGATCTTCCATAAGCCATTTGGCCATATCGCTGACGATCCCTTCTACAAGGAATTCCTGCTTCGCGGTCATACGCTCGGCCTCTTTTGCAAAAAGGCGATTGCTTTCTCAGATCTGAAAGCGTATTGGTTGTTCAATTTTCGAGACTTCAGCCCTTGAACTAATTCATCAATTGTAATGACATTTATTGCGAATGTTCTGAACAAAGTCGCGATGTCGTCGTTAGCCACGGGACCAATAATCAAATCAAAATTATCTGCAGGATGTTCCTGACCTCTACTTCTGTTAGCCATCACAAATTCTGCCCATTCACGGTTCGGCTGTTCAAACTTTTTGACTTTCAATGCCGGCAAGTTTGAATCATCAAACTCAAACGCATTCACGACGGGCTCACCGCCAAATCGGTCGGCAACTTTTCGAGCCATTTCACGAGCTTGCGTTAAAAGCGTCGTCAAATAAAAGGATTGACCGAAATCTTTATACGGCTTGCACATAGTGAGATCAATTTTTTCAATCTCGCAATTTGAACCATGGTACAAAATCATCGTATTTGGCCTCCATTCCTCTGGCAAATAGCGGTCAAATCATCTACGGCATCGTCAAAAGAAAGCAAGTGCTCGGCTCCATAATGATCTTGCAAAAAATCAAGACCTTTAAACAGGCTTAGATAGTTAAAAGCCTGCTTTACGGAAAGTGCCTTGGCTTTCGCGAATTCGCTGATTGCGGCAATGGTCCATGAGATTTGCTTATCCATGTAAGGAAATATAACAAAAAGAGCCTAACGGTCAAAGAAAAAGACAAAAAAGTTTGAAAACAGCCGTGATTCGGTAATTTCTCCGTATACTACGTGAAGTTGCAGCAGGCTTACGTGTCTGAGACTGGCTTGAACTACGGTAACTTCGGCATCATTGGTTATACCGCTCCGGGTAACGTCACTACCGCAGGTTCTAACACAGCTTCCGCTGTTTCTCAGACTACAAACTTTGAATACAGCGATACTAAGACTGGTTATGTTAATGGCACCGCAGCGTTGCCTGCTGCAGACCAGATTACATGGACCGCTAAGGCTCGTGTTGCTCTCAACGACTGCGCAGTCAATAGCGAGTGGCGCGTCGCTGTAAAGAAGGCTACGGCTGCTGCTGACGCAGTAACGTTCACGTCGTCTCTGTCTGACGTTAACAATTGTCAAGCTTTGACACCGTCCTTCGACAAGGTTGGCAAGTAGCTGTTAAAATATTTGCTAAAACAAAAAGCCTTCCTTTTGCAAGGAAGGCTTTTTGTTTATACTATAAATATTAGTTGGTACCAATATTCTTGAAATTAGGCGTCAACGGCTCACAATTGGTGGCGTCACTAAAGACCTTTGCGTATGTAACGCCGTCTGTTTTTCCGGTCACGTTCAGCGTCCAAGTTGCACTTGCCGGACAGTCATTCAACGCGACGTTAGCTGTAGCAATCCAGCCTCCATTCATGGCAGCACCTGAAGTTGTCAATGCAACAGAGGCGTTTCCAGCGGGAGTTGAGGTGTATGTGAAATTTGCAGATGCAAAATTGGTGGATGATGTTTTCGATCCCGGAGCGGTATAACCGATAAGTTCCCATCCGCCGAGCTGGTTAGATTCAGAGGCATACGCATCCTGCAACTTCACGTAGGTAGAGTCCTTTCAGTGGCTTTTTTTGCAAAACAAGAATTTTGGCGGCTTTTTATTGACAGAATTCGCATCATTTGCTAATTTACGATTTAGTAAATTAAAAGTGAGTAAATTATGTTTTATGGCAGACGAACAGAACTTAACGCATTAAACGCCCTCTTTGAGTCGGGAAAATTTGAATTTGCAGTCATCTATGGACGCAGACGTGTAGGAAAGACCATGCTTCTGAACGAGTTTTGCGAAGGCAGAAAGGCCATCTTTTTTACGGGTATTGAAACATCCGTATCAGAAAATTTGTCGCAGCTATCCCAAACGGTCCTGGAGTACTCGGGGGGGGGGGGGTCAACTTTCGAAAGTTTCGAAAAAATCTTTTCGTACATCGACGATTTAAGCCAGAAGGAACGGCTCGTTTTCGTAATAGATGAATACCCCTATTTAGCAAAGGCGGAGCCTTCCATTCCCTCATTGCTTCAGAAACATATTGATCATGTGTGGAAAAAGTCGAAAATGATGCTTGTTCTTTGCGGTTCTTCCATGAGTTTTATGGAAAACCAAGTACTTGGGTATAAAAGTCCTCTCTATGGTCGCAAAACTTCGCAATTGAAAATACAGCCGTTTGATTTTTTTGAAAGTAGGGCTTTGTGCGCAAATTTTGCCCCTGAACAACAGGCGACTCTTTACGGGGCGCTATGGGGCGTACCCGAATATTACATGCATATAAACTCCAAAAAGGGTTTAAACGAAAATTTAATAGACCTCTTTTTCAGACCCGGGGGCCGTTTATTCGAAGAGCCGCTGAATTTGCTGAAACAGGAAATGCGTGCGCCCGCTACCTACAATGCCGTAATAACCGCTATCGCCCAAGGTGCAAGCCGATTGAACGAAATCGCAACCAAGGCCGGACTCGAGACCGGAGCGACAAGTAATGTGTTGTCGTCGCTTATGGAGTTAGGCATTGTACGCCGCGAGATTCCCGCTACGGAAAAAAGTAGCAGAAAATCTATTTACGTCATAAACGATACGATGTACAGATTTTGGTTTACGTTTGTCTGGAATTACCTGACGAACATAAATCGCGGCGTCGGGGATTTGGTTTATAAAAAATTTGTAGAAGACAAAGTTAACGAATATATGGGCCATGTTTTCGAAGACATCTGCCTACAGTACCTTTATACGGAAAAGGGCTTGACTGCACTCCCATTTTTACCGGAAAATATCGGGCGATGGTGGGGAAACGATCCTAAAAAGAAACGGGAAGAAGAAATCGACATCTTTGGATTTGCCGGAAATCAACAACTATTTGGCGAATGCAAATGGACAAACAAACTTGTCGATATTGACATTATGGAAGAACTCTTTGGCAGAGCCGAGCTTCTAGGTGACGGTGAGAAACATTTTATCTTCTTTAGTAAGAGTGGTTTTACCAAGAAATTCATGCAGGCTGTATCAGAAAAGTCCAACGTGAAGTTGATAACATTTAAGGACATGTGCTTATAAATAGTTGTTTAATTTGCTAAAACAGCATCATCCTACATGAAAAATAATCAGTCTAATAGATTATGGAAAGTTCGTTTCCCTGTTATAAAAACTGATTAACCGCTTTCTCTAACCCGGCGACTTCTTCATCGGAAAGTTCCGAAAATAGTTTCCTTCGGCTTAGTGGCAAAACGCCGTTATTTTGCTGAACGAACATGATAAACTGATTGGCCTTTTTGTCAGGCATGTCAACGATGTCGCGCATTGCAGAGCAAAACAGTGGACCAAGGGCTCAAGGACCCTCAGTTCGTATTTTTCTATCAAAATAGTGTATCCGGCTTTGTCCATATTCAAAAAAACTTAATCTTTTTCAAAAATATAGTATAAAAAGCATTTTCTTTCAAAAAATCTTAACAAATTTCAAAAAAAATGCTCGAGAATTGTTTATTTTTCAAAAAACGTACACTAGAAACGGCTTATTCAAGGGTAGAAAAAACTTTTTAGTGGTTACGGCTTCAACCTACGTGAAGTTGCAGCAGGCATACATCAGTGAAACTGTGAAAATTGGCAACTGGGAAATTATTGGCTATAAGGGCCCCGGTACCAATACTAAGGGCGCTTCGGCTAATGTTGGTGGCACGTCCTCCAACAACAACTTCAACTATGGTGATGGTGGTACCTATGTCAATAACTCCGCTGCGCTCAATGAAGGTGGTCAGGTCGGCTTCATGGCCCTTAACCGTATTAACTTGAATGACTGCTCCGGTAGCACTACTGCTCCGACTACTGAGACTGCAAACTGGACAGTTACCGTAAAGGCTGGCGGCGGTGATTCTGAAGGTGACGCTCAATTTGTCGCAGAGACTAAGTGTCCGGAACTTACTTCCAACTTCACCATGATTGGTAAGTAATAACTGACTTGAATATATGAAAAGAGCTCTCCGTTAGGAGGGCTCTTTTGTGTTAATCCGTTTTATTCCAGATAATTAGTTCACGGTGCAACCCGTTGCGCCCGGAGTACTAATAGCGTCGAAGTTCGGCGTAAACGGAGCAGCCTTGGTAGACTGACATGCGTGGTACTTAATCTGACCGCCCACGGTACCATTAGCCAACGTAACCTTCCATGTACAGCCGTTGTTTGCGGTACATTCGTTAAGAGCAGGAATGTTTTGTGCTTGCCAACCAACATTGTTGTTCAAAGCGGTCAATGCAACCGTAGCCGCGTCACCCACACCCGTGCCGGAGTATGTAAAGTTGTTGGAAGCAGGATTAGTATAACCAATCAGCTTCCAACCACCAGCGGCGTTACGTTCTGCAGCGAAAGCATCCTGCAACTTCACGTAGGTTGAAGTGAAAATGTCGCGACAATATCAAACTGAGAGGAATACAAGCGTCATCAAACCATAGAGAATCTTATGCTTCGTCTTGAGCGAATTCATCCAATGATTTGGTATGTACCACAGGAAATTTAATTTGTCTCAATTCTGAGAAATGAGCATCGTCCGTCACAATGTAGTCCGCTTGGCAGGCAAATGCGCAGTCAACAAACTTATTGTCATCGGGATCTTTTTTGATTAGGTTTAGTTTGAAGAATGGGTCTTTGCGGATGACATTTTCTGAAAACTCAAGAACTTTAACGAACAAACTTGCGACTGCCGGAGACGCCCGCATTCCCAAAATTTCTTCATATTCATGCATAATTTCGTTGGACAAACACAGTACGTATTCCTCGTTCAAAAATTTTTCATAAAGGAAGTGATACTTGCTATGCCTCCCCAACATTTGCAAGATTGCGTTCGTGTCGATAACAATTTTTTTCCTGCTATCCACGATACGGAGTCCGCAGGTGTTCGGATTGCAATTCATCTAGACGGATTTGGTCCAAAGTGCCGTCCGTCCACAGGTGGTCGAGTTCCTTTTCCAACCGTTGGGCATAGAAATTCCTTAGCGTCTTCATCAAGGCGCTAAGTTCCTCTTCGCTGGACACATTCGCGAAGGATTTCAAGACCAGCATTTGTGCCGGGTTGATTTCTGTCAGTGTCATATCAACGGCCATATACATCCTCAGCAAGAATATACATTTTTTTTCAAGGAAAATGCAATTGCATTACACAAAAACCACAACAAATCAATAATTCCCCCGTATACTACGTGAAGTTGCAGGATGCTTATGCTGCAGAACGTAACGCAGTTGGTGGTTGGACTTTGATTGGTTATACCAAGCCAGCTTCCAACAATTTCAGCTATCAGGGACAGGTTGGCGCCAGCGCAACAATCGCTCTGAACGGTTCTTTGTCCACCATCGGATGGCAGGCTCAGAATACCGTCGCACTCAACGATTGTACTGCATCTAGCTGCTTCTGGGACATCAAGTTGGACGATGCAGGTGCAAAGGGTGGTCAAATTAACTATGCTGCATGTCTTTCCACCAACGCAGCTCCTCTGACCGCAAACTTCACCGCAATCAGCACACCGGGCAAGAGTTGCGATGCTAGCTCGTCTGCTGTTTCTGGTTCGTAATCTATCATAAAATTACAAAAAAGAGCCCTCCTAACGGAGAGCTCTTTTTTAGAATTTGTTGACTAATTATTACTTGATGGACTCGAAGGACGAAGTCAATGCTTTGCAATCTGCGGTGGCTACAGCAGAAGTGAACGTCACATCGCCGCTACCCGCTGTGTTTGCAGTAACGGTAATTTGCCAATTTCCACCCTGAACACCGCTCTGGTTTTTCGAGGTAACCTTGGTTCCTTTGGCGCATTCGTTGAGAACAACCTTGTTGTCAGCGGCCCAACCGATGCCAGAAGCATTGTTGGTGGTTGTATTATGATCAAATGCTTCGCCGTAGAAGAAGTTGGTTGTTTCTCCCGAACCCGGAGCGGTGTAACCAATCATGCTCCAACCGCCGAACAGATTTTGTTCAGCGTAGTAAGCCTGCTGCAACTTCACGTAGGTTGTAGTTTTTTTGTTTTTTCTTGTGCATTACATATTGACATATAGTATAAATATTGATATATTATATGTAAATATGAAAAATGCAGTGGAAAATACGGGGAAATTGGCGGATTTCGCTCCGAGGGTGGGCGGGGTTTTCTCCCTTTCTGAACTAAGCTCTCTTTTTGATATTTCTAGCCAACAGGCGCTCTGGATTGCCGTCCGACAGTTCGAGGCGGTCGGTCTCCTGAAACGCTATTGCCGCGGAATTTATGTCGCCCGCGAGTTCGACGCTCAGGTTCTTTCCGCTAAGGTCCGTACAGATTCTTACATCACGTTTGGTTCCGCGCTTGCATACCACAAACTCATTGGAACAGAAAGCCCTTTCCTGGTAAGTTGCGCGACTCCTTCAAGGGCGAGCGAATACGTCGGGGAGATTAATCTATCCTATGCGAGAATTTCCCCAAAACTCTGTTTTGGAACAATACTGCTTGAAAATGGCGTGCGAATGGCCGATGCAGAAAAGGCCGTGCTTGACACACTCTACTTTTACCAGCACAAGAAAAAATTTTATTTCAACATCTTCCAGGATATCAATTATTCCGTGCTATCCAAAGAAAAAATAGACGTCTATCTAGAGAGTTTTGCCAATCCAAAGTTCAAAGCGTTTGCAAGGAATACGATAAATGGAAAAATTTGAAAGTACAGAAGCCCTGCTGGCGTGGATTGTCGACTTTTTCGCCGACAATTTCGGAAACTCCGCCATTCTCAAGGGCGGTATGTCGCTCAGGCTGATGCATAGCCCGCGATATACGAATGACGTCGACTACATCTTCGTCCCTTTCGATTCTAAGAAAGATGCGAAATCCCTTGTGGAGGGCGCCTTGTCCCGAGTTGAAGGTTTGCGTTTTGAATCTACCATGAATTCAAAGGCCTTGAGGATTCTCGTAGAATACGGCGGTCGGCAGGCACAAATCGAAATCAACACGGAAAAGGAATGCCCGTCTATCCCGATGTCCTCGTCGCTACTCACGACACCTTATGGTCGTCCTGCTAGAATTGTTCGCATAATGGAGCCTGGCGTTTCGTTTGCGCACAAAATTGCAGCATGGAACGAACGAGAACTGATGCGAGATTTGTACGACGTCTATCAGTACGAATCGTTGTTCAAGGCTGTGCCGCGAATGGACGTTTTACTCATGCGCCTGAAAAAGGCTCGCTCGTATAAGAATGTAGTCGCGGCCAAAGATTTGGACGGTCTTGTCGACAAATTGAGAGTTTGCGCAGAAAACTTGACGGAAGAATCCTTTGGTGAACTCGTGCCGTTGTTGGAATCCAGTGAATTGGCCGGCCTATCTTTCAGAATAAGACCGTCAATTCTCGCGCTTTGCGACAAACTAAAAAATCTCTAAGTTTTTATCACAACCTACGTGAAGTTGCAGCAGGCTTACTTCTCTGAATCCAACAAGGCCGGTGGCTGGGAATTGATTGGATATGCCGCACCAAATAATGGCGCAACAACAAACTTCGCTTATGGTATTGGTGCAATTGGTGTTCAGGCAAGTACGGATCTTGACGAAACAGGTAAGGTTGGTTGGACTGCGATGAACCTCACCAACTTAAACGAATGCCAGGGAACAGCCAACGCAACAGCGAAGAACACAGAAACAGCTGCGCAATGGAAGGTTACTGTTAAGGCCGGATCAAATGTTGCTGATGTTGCTTTTGATGCTGTTGCGACTGGTGCCGGATGTATTGCTCTTACTCCGTCTTTCGATAAGATCGGCAAGTAATAGTAGTTTTGCATCGCAATTAAACAAAAGGTCTCCCTCTTTGAGGGAGATTTTTTTACAAGAAGAGAGACTCTCTTGAGTCTCTCTTTTGAATAGATGTTACTGCAAAGTGCAGGGGGTTGCCGAAGCACCAATTGCTTCAAAGTTTGCAGTCAACGGCTTTGCATTAGCGCTTAAGCAAGCGGAGTAACTAATCTGCCCGCCCTTGGCTCCTTGACTAAGCTGGATCTGCCACTTACAAGCGTTATTGCCGGAAGCTTCACAATCATTAAGAGCAACTTTATTCACTGCCGCCCAACCAAGAGAATTGGAAAGGCCTGCCAATTCTGCAGTTTTATCTGCATCGATTCCTATGCCAGAGTATGTAAAGTTGTTGGATGTGGGCGCAGTGTAACCAATGAGCGTCCAACCACCTGCGGCGTTACGTTCTGCAGCGAAAGCATCCTGCAACTTCACGTAGGATGAAGCAAAAAAAACACAGCCACGTCACATTTATTTCGCAATTTTTATTATTTTTATTATTGCGAAATAATGAAGTAGGTTTCCTAATGAAATTAATCCAAAGAATCGAATACATAAATCGCTTGTTGTCTGTCGTCGGTACTCCAGACATCAAGGTTATTACAGGTATTCGCCGTAGTGGCAAGTCCAAACTAATGGACATGTTTATGGAGCGTTTAAAAAAAGAGAACCGTAAAGCAAACGTAATTCATGTGAACTTCAACGATCCTAAATCAGAGCCTTTAGCAGAATACCATTCGCTTTATGATTTTGTTCAAAAAAATCACAAACAAAATGTTCCGAATTTCGTTTTCATTGACGAAGTTCAGATGTGCAAAGGTTTTGAAAAAGCAATTAATGGCTTGCATGCAACAGAAAAATTTGACATATACATAACAGGATCAAATGCATTTCTTTTAAGCAGCGATCTTTCCACGTTATTCACCGGTCGAACCTTTGCTATAGAAATGTTTCCCTTCTCATTCGCGGAGTTTATGCAGTATTATGAATTGACTGATATTCAGAGTGCGCTTGACCAATATCTGAAGGATGGAGGCATGGCCGGCTCCTACGTGTACAACAATTCAGCGGATAAATATAAGTACATCAAAGACGTTTTTGATACGCTTGTATTAAGAGATATCGTAAAAAAATACAATATTCGGAATAAGATTTTATTAGAGCGACTCTGCGACTTTCTTTCTGACAATATATCCAATATAACATCCCTAAGAAGCATTTCAGATGCTTTGACTAGTAGTAAAGTTCCCGTTAATGACAAAACGATCGGCTCGTATGTGGGTTATCTGTGTAACGCGTTTGCTTTCTATAAAGTTCGCAAGTATGACATTCGCGGGAAAAAGTACCTTGCGTCACAAGACAAGTATTATCTGGGAGATCATTCTTTTAAGTACGCTCGGCTTGGAACAAAAAATATGGACTATGGCAGGGCGTATGAAAACATAGTCGCCATAGAACTTCTTCGACGTGGTTATGAGATTTATGCAGGATTTCTTTATAAAAAAGAAATAGACTTTGTGGCCTTGAAAAAAGATGAAAAAATCTACATACAGGTTTCGGATGATATTAGCACAGAACGTACTTTTGATCGTGAGGTATCGCCTCTTTTGAAAGTCAACGACGCATATCCTAAAATGGTTATAGCCAGGACAAAACATGAACCTTATCAATACGAAGGTATTCGTATCGTGGATTTGGCGGAATGGTTGTCCGATCGTTCGATTCAATAGTCTTTAAAAGAGTCTCTTCCGGCTCGTATTTTATCATATAAATGAAAAAAGAGTCCTCCGAAGGAGGACTCTTTTTGAATAACGCATTTATAGATTAGTCAATCGTACCATCGATTGCAGTAAAGTTGGGGGTCAAGGACTGGCAACTGCCGTTAGAGCCACCAACTTCAGCCTTGTAGGTAATGCCAGCGGATGCAGCAGAGGTCGGAGCACCCGGAGTAACCTTAACAGTCCAATTAGGAGTAGTGTTTGCACCCGGAGCACAATCGTTCAGTTTGACCTTGTTGTTGGCAGACCATGCTTTAGCAGTTTCGACGAGCACGGTTTGACCAGCGGCAATCGCACCGGCGTAATCAAAATTGGCAGAAGTCGGCACAGAATAGCCAATCAAGGTAAAGTCACCTGCAGCATTCCTTTCAGCAAAGAACGCATCCTGCAACTTCACGTATTCTCCTGCTTTGTTGGAACAAAATAATTCTAACTTTGTCCGCCGCTTTTTTAAAGAACACAATAACAATCAAACAAAGGATTACGATATGCTTTTTTGCGATGCCGCTATGCAATATCTGGAGAAGGAAAAATACAATCTTGCACCGCTTTCGGTGCGGACATACTACTGGAATATCAAGAAAATAGCAAATTTTAGACCGGAATTGAATTGCGAAGATTTGACTCCTGCATTGGTCCAAGAATACAAGTTTCATTTGCAAAAATTGGGGAATAAACCCGCAACGATAAACAAGGCGCTTTCCGTATTCCGGATTTTTACGAACAAGATGGTTACAGATGGCTTGATTACGACAAATCCGTTTGACAAGGTGAAGATTGGTCGTGTTTATACGCGTCGGGGGTTCCTGACTATGCGCGAACTCAAGTCGCTCTACTTGAATTTCAATGACAAAAGGCAGTTCCTGACAGAGACTGAACAGGATGTAGTTCGAGTATTCCTTTTCAGTTGCTTTACCGGGCTTCGCTACAGCGACTTGAAGTCTCTTGACGCGGGAGAGATTTTTGACTGGAAAATTCGTAAGCAGATGCACAAGACCGGGGACCCGGTTTATGTTCCGATTCCGCTGCAGGCGAGGTTACTTTTGCCAGAAAACATGCCGTCGGGAAAGGTGTTTCACGTTGTGGAAAACTCGCATTTTAACCGGACGCTTCGCAGGGCGTCCAAAAAACTGGGGTATCTCAAGCATATCCATTGTCACCTTGCCCGCCACACCTTTGCAACGACTTGCATTTCGCTTGGGATTCCGTTGCCTGCGACAAGTAAATTGCTTGGTCACAGGAATCTGGAAACGACGCTAATTTATGCGAAATATGTCGATACATTCCTTGATAAGGAGATGAAAAAATTCAACAAATTGTAATGGCCGTGCTTCCGGTCAGTTCAGCACGATGAACGGAACCCACCGCTTATAGAATTTCTCCTGGAACCCAACAGGGGATAAAATCGGGTTGTGGTCGCCCTGGATGATGAAACGAGTTTTTGGGTGACGTCGAGCCAAGTCTGCAATCATGACGAAATCGTTTTGCAGTTTGGAACTGTATACGGAGTCTATTGCGTCGGCGTTGCTGTAGTATATGTCCGGGAATTCTGACATTGGGAATTTAGTGTCTGCTGTGGTCCAGGCAATAAAATGTTTTTGTGCTGAGTCGGCTAGAATACTATCGATTCTCGCGATTATCTTGGTATCACGAAGCTGTTTACCTTTGCTTGTAGTTTTCCCGTAAATAACCTCGCCAAAACCGATATTCCTGATGTACTTGTATCGGTAATGTTCTAGACTGTCTCCACCAAAGAGGAACGTCGTCTTGAATCCGATGTCGGCAAAAACTCTTGGCAAGAATGTTGTGTCACGATGCCTTGTGGAATCCGTTACAAATTTTAGCATCAGGTCTTCTCGCTCGGCGGTGCGTGTGCGACTGTACATTCGGTTGTGTGTGCCGACTGCGGTTGTAATACCGTTGAATAAACTTATTTGTTTTTCAAAACGCTGTATGTCAAGCGGCAAGCCCCAGCTTTCGATAAGGATTATCACGTTATTTCGAGAAGCGTCAACATAATCCCGTGTAATGGTGACGGAGTCCGTGACTATGTATTTTGCCTTGTAGTCTTCGGCGATGTGTTTCCTCTGTACGGGCTTGGGTGCAATTCTCTCGAGGTAATCTATGGTCGGGAATTGGGCCAAGGGTTGCGCCGCGTAACGGTTGTTTGCCTCTAGGTGGAATATCAGTGCTACGAATAAAATAAAGCAAATTGTACTGAATTTGAATGGTTTGATTTTCCAAACTATAGCGATGGCAATGCCGCATGTGGCGAACGGCAGAATGCCACGCCAACCGGTACTCCAGTTTTTTATAGCCAACAGGTTTTGCAGGTCAAGCCAAGCGATGGTAAAGAGCACAATAATTGAAACGGAAAGAAGGAGTGCGTATGCTAAAATTTTGCGCGCCTTGAAACCTATTGTCATGCCCGCGCAGGCGGGCGGACAGCTCTTAGAGCTATGGTCTTTAGTGCGCATGGCCACCAAGGTGGGCATCCTTTTTTGAATAGCATCCTTGATATACAAGATGAGCAATAACAACGCGAAATATTCATATCCGAACAATCCGCGGACAATGTCTTGGCCCTTCTCAAAAGTGAGCAGGAAAGGCACAATGGTAATCAGCGCACTTGCGATTAGCGGGTACAGGAGGCGTTTCATTGTGCGGCCTCCCTAGCTGCGGAATCGGCTGGCTGTACAAGATGATATTTTAGGAATGTCATCTCGACAATTTCTTTAAGAGTATCTGCGGTAACGCTGTCGTAATAGTGGCGTTGCAGAAAATCGACCAAGTGAGGCTCGTTCAGTACAATTACGTTGTCGTGAACAACATCTTTGATGGGGTTTGTTACCCCAAAATCGTTCAATGCATCCGTGACCTCGGGCAGGTACGGAGTCCAGTAGCCGAAAGAAACCGTGCGGCGGTATTGCCCGATGGGTTCCGCCAAATAGGGCGGGTTACGATGATGGCTAAACCGCATAAAGGCGTTCATCGAAAGGAGGAACATTTTGTCGGGTTGATTGTCAATGTAATCAAAGACCTGTGTGTAGTCGGTCGTGTCTTCAATGGCGAGCGTTCGCATGCTGCCACTACTTGGGTCGCGAACCATTTCGCCTGAGGTGGCGTAGATAAAAACGTTGGCGACGGCAATAATGGCAAGGATAGAATAGGCCAATTTGCGAGGAATGTCCAAGGTAAACCTGCCAAAAAGAGGGACGGCAAGTACCGCCGCATACAGCCAGAACCCGCTTTCTACGCGGTACACAAGGCGGCCCATTGCAAGGAGGTATGCCACAAGCGCCAAAACTGTAGCCAATGACAACCACAGGTACATGTATCTTTTGCGGTTGGTCGCGTAAATCAGTAGGCACAAAATAAACCAAGTCCAAAATAAGGGCGACCGCAGGGAATGCGCTAACGCATTTAGCAGATTTTTCGGAATCAGCCGCACCTCGTTTTTGTCGCGGTACGGGGAAATCAGGCTTGCATATCGCGCAAGGCTATCGACGGAGTACACCTCCGTATCGTAAAGCACCCATTCTGTAAGCATGTGCATGTCTTTTCCAGAAAGCCCCAGTTCTTCGGCGTCTTCATATACGGCATTTTGGTTGTAGTTGCTGTTGTCGCCAAAGGTTACGCGTGGTCCTTGGAATTTAACGAAGTCGGCATATTCGGGAGCCTGGTATATTTTTTGGTCCCAACTGTGTATGGCGAAAGCACCTACGAATAGGATTGCTAGCCCTGCAATAACCCGCCACTTGACTTTCCAACAGTCCTTGAAAATGAACAACATCCCGAGGCAGAAGAACGGCATCCCCATCAAGAACGCCTGCCACCGCATCACGGAACCCCATAGCATCAGTAAAACACCCAATGCAAAAGGAACTGTTTTTTTGATGTCATTGCGAGCCCCGCCAGGGGCGCGGCAATCGCAATCCCGCTTGTGCTCAACAACCCCATACGCGAACAGCAGCATCCCCGCCGCGCTCAGTATCGAGGCGCATTGCGTAAACTGCACCACCAAATAAAAATCGCTCGCGAACAGAGCCGTAAACAGCGCGGCTAGAATCGCCCCCCACCGCTCGCCACAACGTTGCAGCAAAACGTAGCCGATAACCGTGAACGACAGAAAAACCGAGAACATCTCGCCTATATAGTACCACCCAACTTTCGGGAAAAGGTGGTACAACGGCAACAGCGCATAGCCGTAGATGGCGTTTACAAAAATTAGGTGCGGATTGTAATCCGTACCCAGGGCGCCGGTGAGCCTTGCCGCCATAAAGTAGTCGTCAATCGCCCCGAACTTGAGGTCGCCGAAAATGAGGCACAACGCCAAAAAGAATAGGTTGATGGCTACGGAATAGGTTATGGCGCGTTTGAAAGGCATGTTGAAAAGTTAAAAAACGCGCCAAAAACATCAATAAAACATGCCAAAAACACCCGTAAAAACGTGTGTTTTCTTGCAAAAACGAAAGTTGACTACCTGTTTTGCAAGAAAACGTGTTACCTTGCGTACTATTGAAGTGATTGTACGAAATGGGGGTACAGTGGTGACTATTGACTGTTGAACGACAAAAATTTATACTTGTTTCGGATGTCTTTCAAAATCTTCATATCAAGTGTACAAAAGGAATTTGCCAAGGAGCGCAAGTGGCTTGCAGACTACATCCGCAAGGATGCTATTCTCGGTCGCTTTTTCGATGTATTCCTGTTTGAAGACGTCCCCGCTCAGGAGCGTAATGCTGCCGGAGTATATCTTGACGAAGTCGCCGAAAGTGACATTTATCTTGGAATTCTTGGCGCCTTGTATGGAAATATGAATGCGAAGGGCGTTTCTGCGACGGAACAGGAATATAACGAAGCGGGCAAGCGCCACAAGGAACGTATTTGCTTTGTTATGAAGGCCGACAAGAGGGAACAAAAGCAAGAACGCTTTGTCGAGAAGGTGAATGCAGAAATTGTTCGGAAGAGTTTTTCGACGTACGATGAATTGCGCACTGCGGTTTATGCGGCCTTGGCGAACTTTCTGGTTTCTAGGGAGTATATCAATGTGTTGCCTTTTGACGCCTCGAAAAATGCCGGTATTACACTCAAAGATTTAAGCATTACAAAAATTCGTTCTTTTGTCAAGACTGCGCGGGAAAAGCGCAACTTCAAGGTCCCTTCGGGGGCGTCGCCAGACCGTATTTTGACCGCGTTGGACTTGATGGATGACAATGGGCGCATCGCCAATTCCGCAGCACTTTTGTTCGGCAAGAAACCGCAGAAGTTTTTTATATCGTCCGAGGTAAAGTGCATGCAGTTCTTTGCTGATAGGGTATCCAAGCCCATGGCCGATTACCAGGTGTACAGGGGCGATGTCTTTGAACTTGTGGACCAGGCGACCCGATTTGTGATGACGCACATCAAGAATTGGGTCGGAACGCGCGAAACAGGAAATACTGCGCAGGTGCCTACAAAATTCGAACTGCCTTATGACGCCGTGAAAGAAGCGATTGTGAACGCCGTATGCCATAGGGATTACACCAGCAATGCGAGCGTGCAGGTGATGCTTTTTAGTGACAGGCTTGAGGTCCTAAGTCCGGGACCGCTCCCTCGCGGAATGACGGTGGAAAAACTGTCCAGGCCACATCGCTCGATACCCGTGAACCCGCTCCTGGCAAACGCCATGTTCTTGATGGGCTACATTGAACACGCTGGGACTGGCACGGAAGACATTATAGACAAGTGCAAGAGTTGGGGACTTTCCGCCCCCGAGTGGGAAGACGATGGTGACTTCAAGGTGGTGCTATATAGGAAAAACGCGACTGAGAATGACAGGGCAAATGAGGGTGTAAATGAGGGTGTAAATGAGGGTGTAAATGAGGATGTAACAAAGAACTTGTCGGACAAAGAACGACTTGTCTATGCCCTTATCAAGAAAAATCCAGACATAACAAATCGTGTTCTAATCTCAAAGACAAATTTTGCTCACGCCACCATTGAGCGAGCAGTAAAAAAGTTGAAGGAAAAATCACTCATCGAACGAGTTGGCTCTGACAAAACCGGTCATTGGAAGGTGAAACGCTGAGATATGCCTCAAAATAATAACATATGCGTTTGTCAGGTGCTGCACGGGATTGTGGGCGGCGGTTCGGAACAGGTAGTTCTGAACTATTGTTCACGTATGCCGGATATTCATTTTGATTTGTTGTACCAGTACGAACCGAATCCGCAAATTTTGGAACGCTTTAACGAGGCCGGAATCAATTGCATCCAGATTCCCGACAAGCTACATCACCCGCTAAAGCATCTATGGACGATGTTCCGAATATTTAGAAAGGGGCGCTACGATGTTGTTCATAGCCACTTGGACTGGTATATGAACAGCTATGTATGCTTCTTGGCAATGCTCGCCGGAATCAAAAAAAGAATAGCCCACCATCACCAAGCTTATACGTCTGATTGTCATCCCGGCCTCCGTGCCGGGATCTCCTTGTCATTCAAAAAAGTCCTCTGCTCCATACTCCGCATCCCCTGCAAACTCTTTGCTACCCATTGGTTAGCCTGCGGCGAAGCTGCCGCCATCAATGGTTGGGGAAAAAGTGCCGTGAAAAAGGGCAAGGTGACGATTTTGCCTAACGCCATTGATCCGGAGCGGTTTAAGTTTTGTGAAATAGCTCGTCGAGAAATCCGCGCAAAATATGGAATTGCCGAAGATGATTTTGTTGTGGGGCATGTGGGAAGATTCTTCCCTGAAAAAAATCATAAATTCATTATTGAACTGTTTTCGGAATATTCACGGCATCATAGACACTGTAAATTACTGTTAGTGGGAAACGGCCCATTGCAAGCCGAAATCCAGAACTTAGTAAATCAGAAAGGACTTGGTGATAAAGTTATTTTTGCGGGGCTGAAAAAAAATGTGGTCGGATTTTATTGTGCAATGGATGTACTTTTGTTGTCTTCTACACGTGAAGCGTTCCCGATGACTTTGGTGGAGGCTCAGTATAACGGATTGCCTTGCGTGGTGAGTGCCGCAGTGCCAAGGGAAACAGCGATAACAGACAATGTATTTCCATTGCCGATAGATGATGTTAAGCCTTGGTGTGAAAAGCTAAGCTCTTTGAGTGTGGCTTGTGACCGCGAAAATCCGAAGATAAAAAGCGAATGGTTTGATGTAAGAAAGTGCTATAAAATGCTGGAATCACTTTATCAGATTCCATAATTTCAAAATCAGTTTCTTTCCGAAAATTCGAATCAGTAAATTCGCAAAGCGTTGTTTTGGACCTATCCAAGATGCTGCATAATGGTGGATGGTACGGGTATTTTCAGTGATTTTGATTTTGCCGAATTCAGAAGGCTTAGGGCAGAAATAATCGGCGGGATA
This sequence comes from uncultured Fibrobacter sp., assembly GCF_946062555.1. Classification (GTDB taxonomy): domain Bacteria; phylum Fibrobacterota; class Fibrobacteria; order Fibrobacterales; family Fibrobacteraceae; genus Fibrobacter. Next base: position 2,100 of record NZ_CAMGVQ010000060.1, on the reverse strand, counting down.
GAAGTTTGCACCTTCAAAATCTATAATGCCGGGAGATGCTTGTAATCCTTTTGACTTCAACATTTCAGAAAAGTACTCAACAATCGTTTTTTTATTGAGTTTGCCGGATGTAGTCTCAAATTGCATGTTGGCGTATAAGTCTAGCATTTCTTTTAATAAATGAAATTTTGGTTCGCAGGCAAATCCTAGGCCTGGATTGCAAGCGAAAAAGCTTTCATTTTCGAGACCGAAAAATGATCCTTTTGCGAGAATATCATCTAGAGATTTGATAACCTCAACATCTGTGTCAAAATAAATTCCGCCGTATTCATAAAGAATTTTGAAACGTGCGTAATCGCTGACGAATGCGTATTTCTTATGTTTATAGGCTTGCGCTGTATAGGGAATACTGTTTACGTCAAAGTTATCTTCGTTCCATTCCTTTATCTCATAATCGGGCAGAAACTTGTGCCATGATGCTATGCATTCTTTTGCAAGAGGGGGCAACTTGTTATGGCCGAACCAGCAGTAATGTATGACTTTGGGAATCATTGAAGTATTTCACTTAGAAAAAAAATTGTATAAAGATAAAAGTAGTGTGGCTATAAGAACGGATATCTTTGATGTTCCTAGTTTTGTTGCTGTTTCACTAATAGATTCAGTATCGTTGACTGCATGACGATATATTCCTATGGCTAGGAGTCGTTCTCGCCATGAATTTGGGAATGTTTCTAGTTGTCCCTTTGCCCAAAGCAACCTTCCTTGAGGATTATTTTTGTCTTTGAAGTTGTCTTTGGTGAGTCCTCCCTCAAGGTAATTGCAGATATAGATGACTTCATTAAACCATCTTAAATAGTAACCATCGCGAGCGATGGCGTTCCAAGCGATTTCTTCTGAAATGAAATTCTCACCAGGAATCTCTGGAAATGGGTGATTTTTTAAAACCTCGGTGAAATAAACTTCGGCTTTATCACCTAATAAATTGTATTTGCGTCGTTCGCTGTTTTTTGCATCAATGTAAGTGGCTTCGCTACGCTGACCAACGACAGAATCTTTTGAATAGCCCTTCAATCCCGAAATGCCAGCCCATTCGCGAGAGTCGTCGAGCGTTGCTACCCATTGATTGGTTTTATCAATAGCATTTTCGGTTAAATAATCGTCAGAATCAACAATGAAAAATAATTCACCTGTAGCTTTCTTAACTCCGTTATTTATTGCTCGATGTTTGCCACCATTTTTCTGCTTAATATAACGAATATGAAATGGCTGATGCTTGGATAAAAGTTGCGTGAAATATTTTTCAGTGTCATCGGTGCTGCCGTCATCAACTACCAACCATTCAAAATTTTTTTCAGTTTGTGACAAAAGCGATTGATAGAGTTTTTCTATCAATTTTCTTCGATTGTAGGTGGGTGTGAAGATGGTAATTAATGCCATTAGGATTGATTCGCTCTTAAAACTATTTGTCCGAAATCAATATAAGAAAAATATTGAGTTATTTTTTGTTGTTGAATGTCATTTTGGTTCTGTAGACTGTTGATTTTGTAAAGAGCGTTCTCTTGAGCCTTTGAAATAACAATAGGATCCTTATATTTTGCTGCGCACACAACTGGTATACCCCCTATAAATTCCATATATTTCAACCAAAGATCGTCTGCAAGAGGGGCGCATTTTTTTATCATATCAATGTTAAAAGCTTCTTTTGGCAATATGGCGGGTGGATATAAAGTACCTGCAAAACCTTCTGCCGATAAATCGTGTCTCGGAGAAAGAATTTTAGTGTCATAACAAGGTATGCATTGGCTGTAAGGAAGAATTTTGTTGTTTTTTACGATGAGTCTGCATGTGCATAATGCGGAAATTGCATTTGGAAATTTTTTATAGCTCTCAATTAGTTTCTTTGTTGTTTTTTTTGGGTATAAGATGTCATCGTCGATAGTAATTATCGCTGCCTTAGGATATTTTTGCATTACATAGAAATACTTGTTGTGTGGTTTTAGGTTCCTATCAACCCAAAGAATTTCAAGTCCCTTTTCTTTTAATGCAAGAACCTTTTTGGGAAGGTTTTTTTGAGGCTTCTGCAGTTTGTGTGGAGGGGTTGGGAGGAGTCTAAGCAGCGGT
>NZ_CAMGVQ010000059.1:0-21328 GCF_946062555.1 uncultured Fibrobacter sp. | reverse complement strand
TAAATGTTAGTTTATTTGTAAATAGTCGTTTTGGGGTAATTTTTAGAGGTTGCCAGATGAAAAAAGCATATCAGCATCTGTGAAAAAACAATTGAAGGAATTGCTTGAAGAGAATTATTGGGAAGATTTTTCATTTAAAGAAAATTCAAATGAAGGCTTTACAAAAGAACATTGGGACAAAGCTAGAAAATTTGTAATTGATAATAATCTTCAAGATGATACAGAGTTTAGTACTTTATTGGAACAACGAAATCTAGATAATCCGACTTTGCTAAATATTTTTGAAACTTATTACAATAGCAAAAAAGATTGTTCCTCTGTGTTGGATCTGAATTTTGAAATAGATATTGCAAAAACTGCATTTGGCTTTAATCCTGCAACAAAAGTATTAAATAGATTTTTAAAGTTATCATTTGATATTGATTTCAATCTTAAACGACAATTACATAATATCATGGAGCAGTCAATTGAGTTAAAAGTTGAATTTTAGAGTTACTGTAAATATATGATAAGGTTTGAGTTTTCCTCATCTCAATACATCAACTTCTACCCATACGTGGGTAAGGATTATGCGAGCGCTCATCACAAGATTCTTGTGCTAGGCGAATCGCATTATGGTCCGCAATCTAACAACGGCTATCACGAGTGGACTCGTGAGGTGGTCGAGAAGGATTTTCTAGCAAACTACGACAAGGGTGCAACGCTCCCCAAATGGGCGCAGTGCCACCGCAATACAGCGAATGTTCTCGCCTCTGTTCGTGATGCAAACCCGCATGAGGTTTATGATAAGATTGCATTCTACAATTTCTTTCAAAAAAGTATCGGTGAAGGCGACCATGCGGACAAACGCTATTTGACAGCTGAGTTAAAGGCTTTGTCCGCCAAGGCCCTTGCCGAGGTTATGGAAATTCTGCGTCCTAATTTGATTGTCGGTTGGGGGTGGGATAATCTTGAATGGAAATATCTCCCGCAGGCTCGTGATCAAGTTGAGATTAGCAAGAATTGTGCTGGAATAAACCTACATTTGTTCACATTAAATGGCTTCCCGCCCGTCCCCATTTGGTGCATGCACCACCCGTCTATGGGTATAAACATTGATGCCCATCGGGCATGTTTTGCTGAAATCAAGAAATACCTCAATTGGTGAATTTCTTGATGTATTTGCGTTAGGCCTCCAGCCACTTGCAGTTTTACTGCTTAGTGGCTATGGTCCCCTTTAGGGGAGGACATCGCACCAGTGAGCCAAAAGCGACTTGTCTTAACAAGTCGTGTTGGCGAGAGCGAGGCGAGAACCGAGCGGTCACTATGATGGCGAGACGCGTAGCGGCTCGATGAGCCGAAGGCGAGCAGCACCCGACCCGGCGCCCTTCGACAAGCTCAGGGACCTTAGCCGGGGAACGCCCATAAAAAACACCTACGGATTTTCTTTTCCGTAGGCGTTCTTTTTTGAAAACTTCTCTAAGCTACTTTTTTAGAGCCTCGAGTTTGGCTTTGAACTCGGCGATTTTTTCCGGAGTCATGCCCATATCCTGCAACACGCTGATTGCATCGGCACGCTCCTCGTCGCGGGCCTTTTCAGCCTTTTCTTCAGCCTTTTGGCGTTCTTCGGCGCGAGCATCGGCAATCCGCTGACGGTAAACATCGCCGGCGCTAACGAATCCGTATTTCTGTCCTACGCTAACGAAAGCCATATCCAACTCCTTTTGAATATCTTCGGTGAGATACTCTGACAAATATACACTAATTTTCTGCAAAAGGCAAGTCGCCTCATTGTGGGGAATCTTTTTCAAGGCATCCTTAAACTTCGGCAGAATTTCAACCAGTTTTTCAGCATTATAGGCATATTTCATAGCGACAATCCCCATGCCGGTCGCTACATCTTCGCATGCAAGGCAGTCACTGTCAGGAATGTCAGCCATATTCACAAATGCACATTGAAACGGCAAGATTTTCCCATGGAAATATTCCGGGAAACCTTCTTCAATCACCTTAAGCGGATTCCAGTTTTCACGCCCGTTGTAGAAAATAATCGCCATGGTCGGAAGACCGTCAAAACCGTGATTGGCTCCATGCATTTTCATTACGGCATTTACATACCGTGCAATTTGATTGAGTACATCAGGGTCCCGCCCCGACTTATGCTCTAATAAAATTCCGACAAGCACAGAAGCCCCCGTCGAAACATTGACGCGATACGCCAAATCTGCTTCACCAGTGTCATCCACTTCCGAATAGGAATCCGGAATGCGCATAAGTGTGTCAAGATTTACCGCCGACAGGAATTCGCTGACATCGCGATTGATCTTGCCAGCAAGCTCCAGCAGACAACGAAGATGCGTGACGACGGCAAAAAGCCAGCGGAAGAACGGGTCATGCGGTCGTTGCGTTTTGGTCAGGTTCATATAGTACTCCTTTTGAAAAAAAAACATCCAAAATAATTTGGATGTCTCGGCACTATTTTGAACCGTCAACGAGAATATAGAATACCCCTGTAATTCGGCAAGGGTTTGTTTGTAAAAAGATTGTAAAAAAAACTGTAAGGAGTTTTCTCCTTTAATCCGTTCGGTTTTGAGCAAAACCATTTGGAGTAGAAATTTCAGGCTCATCTCTCTACTTTTTGCTCCGCAAAAAAAGAGGATACAATGAGCCTTCCAAAGATTAACATTGAAAGAATCAACGAGCGGTTCGGCCGTTTTGGCGAATTCTTGCTCAATCACCGCGCCATTTTGCTGGTGGCGTTTGTCGTTTTGCTTGCGGTTTCGATCGTGGGTATGAAAAAAATCTACGTCGAGGAGTCCTGGGACAGCTACTTTATCGAGGGCGACCCGATGCTTGTGGAAACCGACAAGTTCAAGGAAACTTTCGGTAACGACTACTTCGTGGGCGTGTTGGTCGAGAGCGACCATTCCATCTTGACGCCGGACAACTTGAAACTTTTGCGCGAGCTTTCGAACGAACTGCGGGACAGCCTCTCGTATTCCGACGGCAAGGCGACTTCGATTGTCTATTTGGAATACATGCTCGGCACCGAAGAGGGCATGGAAATCACGCAGATTGTGCCCGAAGAAATCCCGACAGACAAAGCGGGACATGCCGAAATCGAAAAACGCCTGGCCGACAAGCCGGAACTGGCGAAGAAGCTGATTTCGACTGACCGCAAGCAGGCCTTCATCAACATCAAGCTGCGCCCCTTCCCCGAAGATGACCTGTGGAAGGCCGAAGGCGAAGCGAAGGGCGTGAAGGCAGAAGCGCCCGACATGCAAACGGGCCGCGAAACAACTGAAATCATCGCGAAGGAAAAGTATGCGCAGCTGCACCCGCGTGCTACAGGCATGCCCTACCTGAGTTTCCAGAAGCTGAAATACATCGGCGAAGAGATGGGCCGCATTTTCATCATGACGATTATCTGCGCCATCATCGTGATGTTCCTCGTGACGCGTTCGCTCCGCGGAATTGTCTCTCCGCTGATTACGACTTTTGCAGGCGTCATCATGACATTTGGCCTGGTGGGTTATCTCGGGCTTTACATGGATGCGACCAACATCATGGTGCCCGTGATTTTGGCCTTCGCCGTCTCGATTGCATACTGCACCTTGTAGCAATGCGTAACCTGCTCGCAAATCCAGCGGGCCATGTTTTCGGCAGTCGGATTTGCATCCATCACATCGTTCAGGAACTTGTGATCAAGCTGACCCTTCACGATTTCTTTGATGTGCGAGAAATCGACCACCATACCGTTTTCGTCGAGAGTTTCACTTTGGCAGTACACCGTGATAATCCAGTTGTGGCCATGAAGACCGCTACACTTGCTTTCGTACGGGAGGTTCAGCCGGTGCGCACCCGAAATTTCCATTCGCTTGATGACTCTGTACATATTACCCCTCGTATTCCGTCGTATCTTCGACACCCGCTTCGGCAAGAGCCGCCTTACGTTCCAGGCAGGTTGCACACTTTCCACAATGGATTTTTCCACCCTTGTAGCAGGACCAGGTTTGAGCATAATCGATTCCGAGCATCTTGCCCCTGCGGGCAATATCGGCCTTCGAAATATTCGTGTAGAGAGCATCAATCGTAATGCCAGCATAAGTTCCCGCCGCAATCGCCGCCGACATATTCTTGACAAACTCTTCGCGACAGTCAGGATAAATAGCGTGGTCACCAAAATGGTTCGCCATCATCACCTCGGTCAAGTCTCGGCTTTCAGCAAGGCCCGCCGCCACAGAAAGCATAATCCCGTTACGGAAAGGAACCACGGTCGACTTCATATTTTCATCGGCATAAGTACCTTCGGGAATCGCATCCGCCCCCGACAAAAGCGACGACTTGAAATAATCGTGCATGAACTTGAGCGGAATGGTGATATGCGGAACGCGAATTTTTCGCAATGAAGTTTAGCGAAGGGAATTTCACGGTCGTTGTGATTGCTTCCGTAATCAAACGAGACAGCAAGGGCGATTTCGTCAGCACGGTCATAGAGCAATGTCACGCCATCCATACCGCCAGATAGAACCAGCAAGGCGTTTTTCATATAGGCTCCTAGTTTTGTTTATCGTCAGGATGGATTTCGAACTGACATACTCTTATATAAGCAAATATAAATATAGTTATTCACGGCAGGATTGGCGAACGCTTTTGGACTCCACCACAGCGGTTTTACATTTTTTGTATTTTCACGGTTATCGCGGCATCCCGTTTTACATAAAACGAAATAGCTAAAAATTTTTCTAAAAAATAAAAGCGAAACTGCTTGCGAGCGCACCTTCTTTTTACTACATTATGGTCCCGATGAAAGTATCGGAATCCATAGAGGCACACCTGTGTTCGGCCGTTGCAGCGATTGCGCAACGCAATCAGGCGACCCTCTCCGGAAAAATTTCCGGACATCCGATTTTTCTTATTTCCGTTTTTAATCGTCTTTATCGTTTGGCAAAAGCTTTTGGCTTTTGCCTTTATTTTTTACTGTCTTTGCCATTCTGGAGCCTCGCAGAGGCGATAGAATCCATAGCATTTGACCCTACCGCCCTTACAGGGCTCCAGGGAGACAATTCAACGAAGCATTTTCATTACACAGCGAGCAATATATGACTGACAAGTTCAACTGGAAAGCGAAACGCGAGAAGAAAGCGTTCTTGGCACTGGCGGATGGCGCCGTGTTCCACGGGTATGCCTTTGGTAGTGCAACCGATACCGTCGGCGAAGCGGTGTTCAACACCGGCATGGCGGGCTACAAGCAGATTTTGACGGACCCCTCCTATGCGGGCCAGTTCGTGGTGTTCACCACGGCAGAAGTCGGCGCATACGCCGCAAATCTCGAAAAGTCCGAATCCCGCGACATGTTCCTGAACGGCATCGTCGTGAACTCGCTGGACGACGTGAGCAAGGAAATCGGCGAAGAGAGCCTGCACGACTACATGCTCGCCCACAAGAAGCCGGGCATCGCGGGCGTGGATACGCGTGCACTCACGCTCCACCTGCGTGAACACGGCGCACAGAAGGCATACCTGCATGTGGAAGGCTCCGAGATGAGCGAAGCCGATGCAATCGCAAAGGCAAAAGCCTGGGAAGGCCTCGACGGCCAGGATTACGCCAGCAAGGTCAGCGACCCGAAGGGTTACGAATTCAGCACCGAAGGCGACCTGAACGTTGTCGCGCTGGATTTCGGTATCAAGACGAACATTCTGAGGAACCTCGCAGAACAAAACATGAAGGTAACGGTCCTCCCGATCAACGCCACCTACGAACAAATTATGGCGAAGAATCCGGACGGCGTTTTCCTCTCCAACGGACCTGCCGACCCGAACAGCCTCCCGCAAGTGGCTGCAGTCGTAAAGCAGCTTTTGGGCAAGGTTCCGCTGATGGGCATCTGCCTCGGTAACCAGTTGCTCGGTCTCGCTCTCGGCGCGAAGGTTTCCAAACTCAAGTTCGGCCATCACGGCTGCAACCATCCGGTAAAGAACTTGAAGACCGGCGCTGTGGAAATCACGAGCCAGAACCACAACTATGCCATCGAGGAATCGACCCTCCCTGCGAATGTGGAAGTCAGCCACATCAACCTGAACGACAACACCGTCGAGGGCATCCGTCACAAGGAACTCCCCGCGTTCAGCGTGCAGTACCACCCGGAATCCGCTCCGGGCCCGAACGATTCCTACTACCTGTTCGATGAATTCAGACAAATGATTCTTGACTTTAAATCTGGAAAGAACGGTGCGGGCAAGGAATGCGCAAGCACAAATGTCGCGGGCAAGGAATGCGCCGGGGAGGTGAAAAATGGCTAAAGCAACCGCAAAAAAACAGACCAAGTACATCTTTATTACCGGCGGCGTGGTCAGCTCGCTGGGTAAGGGAATCACCTCGGCCTCGCTGGCGCTGCTGCTCAAGAGCCGCGGCTACAAGGTGTTTATGCAGAAGCTGGACCCGTATCTGAACGTGGATCCGGGCACCATGAGCCCTTACCAGCACGGCGAAGTCTTCGTGACCGACGACGGTTACGAAACCGACCTTGATTTAGGCCACTACGAACGTTTTGCCGGCGTGCAGTGCTCCAAAGCATCGAGCTATACCTCGGGCCGCATCTATTCCTCCGTGCTCGCAAAAGAACGCGCGGGCAAGTACCTCGGCGGTACGGTGCAGGTGATTCCGCACATCACCAACGAAATCAAGGATGCCTTCCGTTCTGCAGCCGAAAGCGGCGCCGACATCGTTCTCTGCGAAATCGGCGGTGTCGCTGGCGACATCGAATCCCTCCCCTTCCTCGAAGCCGCAAGGCAGTTCCGCTTCGAAGTGGGCGTGGAAAACACCTGCTTTATCCACCTGGTTCTGGTGCCTTACCTGAAGGCCGCAGGCGAACTCAAGACGAAGCCCTCGCAGCACTCGGTTGCCGAACTCCGCAACATCGGTATTTTCCCGGACATTCTGGTGTGCCGTACCGAAATGACGATTCCGCAGGATCACCTGGACAAGCTCGCGCTCTTCTGCAACGTGAAGCCCGAATGCGTCATCGAAGAAAAGGACGTGACGGATTCTGTATACGCTGTACCTCGCGAACTTTCAAAGCAGGAACTTGACCTCCGCGTGCTTGAACAGCTCCATCTGAGTGTACACCCCATCATCCACTCCGAATGGGACAAGCTCGTCAAGAAGGCCACCCAGCCCAAATACGAATGCACCATCGCGCTGGTGGGCAAGTACATCGCCATCCGCGACGCCTACAAGTCCGTGCACGAAGCCCTGCAACACGCCGGCATGGAACACAACGCCAAGGTGAAGGTGGAATGCATCGAGGCCGAAGAGTTGGAAAAAAATCCGAACCTCATCAAGAACGCCGACGGCATCCTGATTCCGGGCGGTTTCGGTAGCCGCGGCGTAAACGGCAAGTGTGTTGCCATCAAGTATGCCCGCGAACACAATGTTCCACTGCTGGGAATTTGTCTCGGTATGCAGTGCTGCGTGATTGAATTTGCTCGCAATGTACTCGGCTGGAAGGACGCCAACTCCACGGAATTCGACGAAAAGACGGCCCACCCGGTCATCGACCTGATGGTCGAACAGAAAAACGTCACCGAAAAGGGCGGCACCATGCGCCTCGGCGCTTACCCGTGCAAGCTCATGAAGGATTCCAACGCGGCAAAGCTATACAAGAGCGAAAAGATTAGCGAACGTCACCGCCACCGCTACGAATTCAACTACAACAGCGAATTCCGCATCGCCTTGGAAAAGGCGGGGCTCAAGATTGCCGGCACATCGCCCGACGGCAAGCTCGTGGAAATGGTGGAAATCAAGAACCACCCGTACTTTGAAGCCTGCCAGTTCCATCCGGAATTCAAGAGCAGGCCCACGGCACCGCACCCGCTGTTCAGCGGGCTCGTAAAGGCGGCACTAAATAAAAAAAATGTTTCGTTCAAAAAAATGAACGAAACGGCACACGCTTCGCATGTGCAAGAACAGAAGAATAGCAAAACAAAAACTGCGACCGCAAAAGCCGCGCAGAAGAATTTGAATGGAGGCAAAAAGAATGCCTAAGCGCACAGACCTCAAAAAGATTATGCTCATTGGCTCTGGTCCGATCGTTATCGGTCAGGGTTGCGAATTTGACTACTCCGGCGTGCAGGCCTGTAAGGTGTTGCGCCGCGAAGGCTACGAAGTGGTGCTGGTGAACTCCAACCCGGCCACCATCATGACCGACCCCGAAATGGCCGACCGCACCTATATCGAACCGCTGAGCGTTGATATTCTGCACGAAATCATTCGCCGCGAACGTCCGGATGCATTGCTCCCCACTCTGGGTGGCCAGACCGCCTTGAACCTCGCCATGGAACTGAACGAACGCGGCATTTTGGACCGCTACCAGGTGGAACTCATTGGTGCAAAGGCAGAATCCATCCAGCGCGCCGAAGACCGCCACCTGTTCAAGGAAGCCATGCTCAAAATCGGGCTGGACCTCCCCCGCTCCGGTTCGGCGCACTCCATGAGCGAAGCAAACGCAATCGCTCACACCATCGGCAGCTGGCCGCTGATTATCCGTCCGGGCTTTACCCTTGGCGGCACCGGCGGCGGTATCGCCCACAATCCCGAAGAATTCGAAACCATCGTGACCCGCGGTCTTGATGCATCCCTCAACAACGAAGTGCTTATCGAAGAATCGCTGCTTGGCTGGAAAGAATTCGAAATGGAAGTCATGCGCGACAAGAAGGGCAACGCCGTTATCGTGTGCTCCATCGAAAACCTGGACCCCATGGGCGTGCACACCGGCGACTCCATTACGGTGGCCCCGATCCAGAGCCTTGATGACCGCGCCTACCAGGCCATGCGTGACGACTCCCTGAAGGTCATGGAAGCCATCGGCGTGGAAACCGGTGGATCCAATGTTCAGTGGGCAATCGAACCCAAGACAGGTCGCCGCATCATCATCGAAATGAACCCCCGCGTGAGCCGTTCTTCAGCGCTTGCTTCTAAGGCAACGGGCTTCCCCATCGCAAAGATTGCGGCCCTCCTAGCCGTGGGCTACACCCTCGACGAACTCCGCAACGACATTACGCAAACGACCCCCAGCTGCTTTGAACCGGCCCTCGACTACGTTGTGGTGAAGGTTCCGCGTTTCACATTCGAAAAGTTCCCGAAGGCCGATTCCACGCTGGGCACTCAGATGAAGTCTGTGGGCGAAGCCATGGCCATCGGCACCAACTTCAAGCAGGCCATGCAGAAGGCCCTCCGCTCTCTTGAAACGGGATTCGGCGGATTCGGTGCCTGCGCCAAGTGCGAAAAGTTTGCCGCCTACGACGACGAAACGCTCGCCAAGGAAGTTGCCCGCCCCAGCGCCGAACGCATCTTCGTATTGCACGAAGCACTGCGCCGCAAGTGGGGCGTCGAGAAGCTGTACGAAATCACGAAAATCGACCGCTATTTCCTCCGCCACCTGGAAGAACTCGCCCTCTACGAAGACGAAATACTTTCCGCAGGTTCGTTGGAAGCGTTGGCAAAAGACGTGCCGCTATTCCGCCAGGCCAAGGAACTGGGCTATAGCGACATCCAGATCGGCTACATCTTCGGCAAGACTCCGGAAGAAGTCATGGCGGTGCGCAAGCAGATTGGGCTTATTCCGAGTTACTACTCCGTCGATACCTGCGCCGGCGAATTCGAAGCCATCACGCCGTATTACTACAGCTGCTATGCCGAAAATTCCGAACCGGTTCGCGAAATTCCGGGTCACGGCCACAAGAAGAGAATCATGGTGCTCGGTGGCGGCCCGAACCGAATCGGTCAGGGTATCGAATTCGACTACTGCTGCTGCCACGCCGCCTTTACGCTGCGTCGCGAAGGCTACGAAGTCATCATGGTGAATTCCAACCCCGAAACGGTTTCCACTGACTACGACACCTCCGACAAGCTGTACTTTGAACCGCTTACGCTCGAAGACGTGATGGGCATTTACGAACGCGAAAAGTGCGCGGGCGTCATCGTGCAATTCGGCGGCCAGACTCCGCTGAACCTCGCCATGCGTCTGAAGAAGGCCGGTGCGAACGTGGTCGGCACAAGCCCCGAAGACATTGACCTCGCCGAAGACCGCGACTTTTTCAAGCAGCTGGTTGACAAGGTCGGCATCAAGCAGGCCGAAAGCGGCATTGCCCACAACGTGGAAGAAGCCCTCGCCATCGTCGAGAAAATCGGCTACCCCGTTCTCGTGCGCCCGAGCTTCGTTCTCGGCGGCCGCGGCATGGTGATTGTCTATAAGGAAAAATACCTCCGCAAGTTCGTGGAAGAAGCCGCCGCCATTGGCGAAGGCAAGCCGATTCTTATCGACCGCTTCCTCGAAGACGCAACTGAACTCGACGTGGACTGCATCAGCGACGGCAAGCACACCGTGGTGGGCGCCATCATGGAACACGTGGAACCCGCAGGCATCCACTCCGGCGACTCCGCAAGCGTGATTCCGCCCATGACCCTCTCCAAGGAAATCCAGGACAAGGTCCGCGCCTACGCCAAGGAATTCGCAAAGGAACTCCATGTGGTGGGCCTCATGAACATGCAACTCGCCGTGAAGGATGGCGAACTCTACATGATTGAAGTGAACCCCCGCGCCTCCCGCACCGTGCCGTTTGTTTCCAAGTCCATCGGCGTGCCTCTGGCAAGCTACGCAAGCCGCTGCATGCTGGGCGAAACCCTCGAAGAAATCGGCTTCACCGAAGAAGTCTATGTTCCGTACGTGAGCGTGAAGGAAGCCGTGTTCCCCTTCGTGAAGTTCCCGGGCGTTGACGTGACCCTCTCCCCGGAAATGAAGTCCACCGGCGAAGTCATGAGTTTGGATCGCGACCGCGGCCTTGCCTACCTCAAGAGCCAGCTGGCCTCCGGCAACCGCATCCCGGGCCAGGGCAACATCTTCGTCTCCCTCAAGGACGAGGACAAGGCCCGCGCAGTGCCCCTGATCCGCCAGCTGGTGGAACTGGGCTACGGCCTCTACGCCACCCGCGGCACCTCCACCATGCTCTACAACGAAGGCATCAAGACCCGCGCCGTGTTCCGCATTTCCCGCGGCCGCCCGAACCTGCTGGACCTCATCCACGACAAGGAAGTCCAGTGGATCGTGAACACCAGCGAGACCGGCGCCGAAGCCATGGTCGATGAAATCCAAATGCGCAGCAAGGCTGTGGTCAGCGGTGTACCTATCACCACCACCATCGCCGCCCTCACCTCCACCGTCGAAGGCCTCATGGACAAACACGACTACGGCAGATTTGAGGTTTGCAGCCTGCAGGAGTATCATCGTCATATCGTGAAATAATGGGCGTTGCCCTGGCGGGCCGGCCCTCTTGCGCTATAAAAAGACCGAGCTGGAAAAATCCAGTTCGGTCTTTTTGTCGTTCAGCCTCGCGCTCCGTGCGACTGCACAAGGCAAGCGCCGCGCGAGTCCGACCCCATGCGGGCTGCGGGGCCTAACGCGAAGTGAATATTCCGGCCAGAAAAAACCGCTAGTCCGGAATGGAGGAAACGGCAATACCGACTTCAAGGAAACCATTTTGATAGTTCTATTTTTTGCTCAATTCAGAATGTTGGGACCGCGCGGGATTCTTAATCATGTTCGCGCGAGCCATTCGCAAACAAGCATATTCAAAGGCGGCATGTATATGCGAATGCGAGATGCAGGTCTTATCCAGCCAAAAGCAAATCACAAAATGTGAGTCAACTGCATTTTCAGGGACGCGGTTTCCGTTTGACCGGTACGCCGGTTTCCATTACTCCGGTTTCACGGTGTACTTTGCTCCGGTATATTCACGAAGCAGATAACACAACATTCGATTAAATAAAAAAACTTACTTAACACCAATCAATTTTTGTTGTTTTTCCACGGCATCAATAAAGTTCTTATTTCCAGTCATGTCGGCCAAACATTCCAAGTGAGCCAACCTTGTCATCTTTGGAACACTATCATAGTATGAAGGTGACTTGTCATCATTCCCGTACATAATAGCTTCAATTACGTCCTGATTGTCAGTAAAATCGAAGATACTCTTGTTTCCCATGTCGGAAAAATTGTATGACTTTAGTCTGCCAACTTTTCCCGATAATTGCTGGGTCAGACGCATCGATTCAAAGGATGAAACAAATGAGGGCGACAGCAATAAAGATGCACACATTTGCTTCATTGATTCCAATCGTTGTCTTTCATCACCAATGATTTTTGCATGCGTCACAATGATTTCTTTTGCCTTCAGCAAATAATTCATCGCTTCATTACAGTTTTCTTCATTCTGTAAATGAAATTCCAACCCAAATCGATGTGCCAGAAAATTACGGACTTCAACAAGTTCCATCAATTCAGCTTCACGTCTTTCGTAGTTTTCCCTTGTTTGTTCTGGATTTTCAGCATCGACAAAGTTGAACTTGCTTTGGAATTTAATGAATTCACCATCGGTAAGGTCATCTACAGGCATTCCATAATACTTGTCAAGGTATTCATGAACAACACCACCCAAGCAATCTTTATTGTCTTGCCAATGAAATTCTAAGGGTTTTGGCTGTTTTAATTCTTCTAAGGATTTAAACTCCGTCTCCAAACAAGCCTGTTCTACCATGTATTTCATGGTCCACTCTATGCGTTGACATAGGTGTAGAAATTCACCCAGCAGAAGATAAATGTCTTTTGAAGAAAAACTCATTTAATACTTATGAGAAGGTGTAATGGTACTCCAAAACATAACCTTAATAAACTTACTTCTTACCAGCATCATACTCTGCCTTATTCTCAGCTGCCATCGAAGAGATAAAAGATTCTCCAATGGCATTGTAAGGCATTTTCACAAGATTGCTTACCAATTCTTTATCTTCGTCTTCAAAGGTAATCAGACCAAAATACTTCTCAAAGAATTGACGTAATTTGGCGATGACATCTGCTTTCTTTTCGGCTCGGTTTCCACCACCAAATCGGGACATCCTAGGCATGATATTGGCGATATCTGTACCGGATTCATCCAGTTCGCCATCCCTGAAAGAATTGATGATGAATTCCCTTGTCTCTTCTTCCTTCAGGTTTTCATCAGAAATGATTTGAACAAGGTCGTTTTCCTGTTGTTCCTTGACAAACTCCTTCCAATCCTTGTCAACATCGGTATCGACATTAACCTTCTTCACAAAGGCTTCAATCAGTTCGCGTTTGCTGCGGAGTTCAACACTAGCATTTAGGGCTTTGGTGATTTGAGCCTTAATCTTCTTATCCTTGCAGTTGCTGTCATGATATTGGGCGACCAAAGCCAAGATGTAATCAATATTGATATCAACTTGCTTGATTAATTCCAATTCAAACTCAATGTCATCCCTGATGGATTCCTTTGAGCCTTTCTGCTGATGCGAATACTTATCATGCAAATCTACGTAGATAGACTGATAATCCTGCAAGTCTCTTTCTGAAATATCCAGATCATTGAATTGATCAAAAGAAGAAAGAATATTCCTTAAGCGAAGGACGGCTCCGAACAAACGGATAAATTCCTTTTCTGCCTTTTCGCCTAAAATTTCTTGACCAAGCGGATACATGGTCTTCAATTCATCAAGCAGCTGCTTATAACCAGGCTGTTTCTTGCCTTTGTCATCCTTATAACCATTGTAGTATTCGCTAAAGGTTTTTAGGATAACGATTCCACCGGCATCCTTGTCGCCGAACAAAGCAATCGCATCATCCGTTTCTTTTTGCAAGGAACGGAAGCAAACTATGTTACCAAATGTCTTGACAGAATTAAGAATACGGTTTGTTCGAGAATAAGCCTGCAACAATCCATGTTGTTTAAGGTTTTTATCCACCCATAAAGTATTCAGCGTAGTGGCATCAAAACCCGTCAGGAACATATTCACTACAATCAGAAGATCAATTTCCCTATTCTTCATCCTTTGAGAAATATCTTTGTAGTAAGCCAAAAATTTTTCACTTGATGTATCGAAATTCATCGAAAACATCTTGTTATAGTCCTTAATGGCAGAATCAAGAAAGTCTCTATCAGATTTACTCATTGCCCCAGTTTCAAATTCTTCTTCCGTCAGAATTCCACCCACATCTTCTTCGTTGGGCGCATAACTGAATACCGTGGCAATTTTTAAAGGTGAATACTTTGCCTTAATTTGCTTCTTGAATTCCTCATAGTATTTCTTGGCCATGGGGATAGAAGCGGTTGCAAAGATGGAATTAAATCCACAAAGTCTCTGGTCCTTGACCTGATAGAACGTATTACGCTTTGTCTTTTGATCAAAATGTTCAAGAACATAGGAAACAATCTCGGCAATCCTCTTCGGATCGCTCATAGCTTCTTCTGTATCAATAGCAGAGACTTTCTTGTCAACCAGGTTCTTTTTTACTTGAACAGTATTAACGTAATCTATGCGGAAAGGCAGTACATTACCATCGTTAATTGCATTCACAATGGTATAATGGTGCAATTTATCGCCAAAAGCCTGTTCCGTAGTCTTCAGCAGCGGATTCTTGCTGCAGCCAGCATTCTGGGGGAATATAGGTGTTCCTGTGAAGCCGAACAGATGGTAATTCTTGAAGGTCTTGGTGATTTTTTGATGCAGTTCGCCAAAATGACTACGATGGCATTCATCGAAAACAAAAACAATATGCTTTTTATAGATATCGTGTGTTTTATTTTTGGTAATGAAACACCCCAGCTTTTGAATTGTGGTCACGATAATCTTGTATTCGTGATGACCGCCCTTCTGATTACGGTCTTCCAGCTGGTCCTGGAGAATCTTTGTGGACTTATTGCCGTTTGCCGCTCCCTTCTGGAAACGGTCATATTCCTTCATGGTCTGATAGTCCAAATCTTGACGGTCCACCACGAAAAGAACCTTGTCCACGTAATCCAAGTCACTGGCCAGAACTGCGGTCTTGAAGCTGGTCAAGGTTTTGCCGGAACCTGTCGTGTGCCAGATGTAGCCACCAGCATCCAACTTGCCCATTGTCTTGTAATTGTTGGCAATGGTAATACGGTTTAAAATGCGTTCTGTCGCAGTAATCTGGTACGGACGCATTACCAGGAGCAATTCTTCTGAAGTGAATACGCAATACTTGGTAAGAACATTAAGGATAGTGTGCTTGGCAAGGAACGTCTTTGTGAAGTCCACCAAGTCCGGGATATTCTTGTTATTGCCATCAGCCCAGAAACTGGTAAATTCAAAACTGTTGCTGGTCTTGATATTCTTTTTTGAACCACCTACAGCAAGTTCCTTGATATGAGCGTTACGGGTGGTATTGGAATAATACTTGGTGTGAGTCCCGTTGCTGATTACGAAAATCTGCACATACTCATAGAGGCCGGAACCAGCCCAGAAAGAATCTCTCTGATAACGATCAATCTGGTTAAAAGCCTCACGGATAGCCACTCCCCTACGCTTCAGTTCCACATGGACTAAAGGAAGACCGTTAACAAGGATTGAAACGTCATATCGGGTGTTATGGGTTCCCTGTTCTTCCTCATACTGGTTAATGACCTGAAGAGTATTGTTGTGAATGTTCGCCTTGTCTATCAGCTTGATGTTTTTGGAAGCACCCTTGTCGGTCTTTAAAGTCTTGACATAATCCTCTTGGATTGTCCGGGTCTTTTCAACAATTCCTTCATTCCTGTTGGCGATGAATTCCGTAAAGAAACGATCCCATTCCCCATCGGTAAACTTGAAATTATTCAAATTCTCGATCTGGGTCCTGAGGTTTTGTACCAAATCATCTTCGGTATGGATTTGCAGATAACCATAGCCTTGATTTTGAAGCATCTTTATGAATTTTCGTTCCAGGTCAGCTTCACTCTGGTAGGCATCGGATCGGGAACGGGCCGGGGTGTATTCTGCAACCACAGTTGCTTCAGATGTTTCTGCTACGGTATTGTACTGCATGAATTATTTTTTAAGCCCCTGCCTACAAATTTCTTGCCAAACAAAAGGAGATTCTCTTTGCATCCCCAACTCAGTCCACTCACCTTTCAAGTAACGTAAATAGCAGCTTTTTCGCATTTTGCAATTGATCGGATTATTCAAATTCAATGCGATAATAGCATCTTTACAATCCTGCTGGTAATTAGCATCCTTAGCAGGATTAGGAAAAACATGTCCATCAGAGAAATCAATGAAAAAAGATTCTGGTTCCATCGTAAAAGGATCAATAGGAGAAATCGAGACATTCTTTTTTCGATTTTCTCCTAGACAACTTAGACGATAATTGCTCCATTCATAAGTGAGGCTTTTTCCTTTTATTGGATCTGACTTTGGAATAAAATGATCTACAGAATCCGCACCAAACGCAGGATCAAAATATATCGCAAGGTAAGCGCACATATGCCCGTATGCCTCAGCTAAATCGGGTAGGCAGCGAGTCCAAAAATTCTTATACTTACTTGGATTAACATTTGCATTTATAGGATCGGCAAGCCACTTATTTCCTGGCTTTCGAACCTTTTCATCAAAATCAGGCGGTTCCGGCATCTGTTTCACAGGAATCATCAAAGGACTCCTTTCTTTTGACACATATGACGAATCAGGAACAACTCGTCATCCACAGGAGACAGCCTTTGTAACAATTTTCCATACAGATCCCGAACTCTTTCCTTATTGATATTTTCGTCGCGAAGTTCAGCATATATCCGCTTTATCAATTTAGAAGAATCAACTGAACGGGTTGAATCCATATCAAAAGCTTTGCTTTCCAGCCAAATATCAGAGGTGCCCAACTTCGTAAATTCGCGTTCGGTAAAATGAATTGTCCCCCTTTTTCCGGAGTCAAAATCAAACCACTTGTCTTTTTCAGGATCAAAGAAATCTTCCAAAGAAACCATCACCAAAGGAGAATGAGTCGTCGCAATAATTTGAGCACAACCCTTAACATCCTTAAGCAAAGTTTCAATAGAAGAAAGTAACGCTCGCATCACCTTTTTCTGCCAACTAGGATGCAAATGAGATTCAACTTCGTCAATCAAAAAAGTGATTTGCGAAACTTGTTTTTGGCCAGTAATTTTGCAAGCTTTTAAATGTTCGCTAAAAGCCCAAGTTATACAATAAGCTATGGAAAGAATCCGTCTTATTGCAGCAGAAGCGTGCAATACAGGCACGCTACCGTAAGGCATTTTTATGGTAGGAATGTTACGGACATCGTTTAAGGAAAGTCTAGTCTGTTCACCTATGGAAAGTTTGAAATCTGGAGGAGACAGAGCCTCTAACAATTTCAGCAAACATTTAAATTCAAAACCGTTTTTATCTTGCCACGAGCACAGGTCTGCGATTAGACCGTTGATTGTATTTTTTTCATTTTGCTTTAGCCCATTCCAAATTTCTTGGGAATTAAAAGCGAAAGCAACATTACTGGCTTTTTGAAAATCTACACCGTCATAGCGGAATGCTCGTACAGGATCCCAAACGCAAAAGCTACCGTCAGCCAGTGCGTAAATGACCAGGCTACTTTTCCAGGTACTGCCAAGAAAAATTTTACCTTGAGTCAGTTCCCAATTCTGTTTTTCACGATTAAAAACAGTTTCAAAAGGGAGTATTTCATTTTTCTGAGACAACTGAAAATTAATCTTTGACAATTTACTCGGAAATTTCGGACGACCCACAAATCCAGTCGATAAATTTGGATTTGATTCAGCAGGCCACTTTTGCGTCAAAGCAAACCAGATTGCATCGAGCAAAAAACTTTTTCCTAAGCCATTATCACCAGTAAAAACATTAAGACGAGAACCGAATTCAACATTCAATTCAACCGGACCAACATTTTTTGTAACTATTGATTTAAGCATCAAGAAACCAATTCATTTTCAATTTTATACCATGCCCTAAAATAACAAAAAAAATACACCGATTTATGAGATATTCTTAAAAGTCAGCAATTTATCACGGTAATACTCGTATTGTTTCTTACGGGCTTCAATTTCGGCTGGTATGCCAGTGGAAATATCATTGACAAGGGCATCAAAACGGTCTAGAATCGCAACGATACGTTCTTGTTCAGCAAGGGATGGAAGAGGAATTGTGATGTTTCCAAGTTTATCCGGTGTTACTTCCATGACTTTTGTTCCGTGAGCCAATTTCCGTTTTTGTCCAAAGAACATGGATGTATGGAAGTAATATGATAGATACTTTGCATTTTGATTGTGATGGATAATTGCAGAATGACCACTGACTGCAATTTTTTCATTTCCAATCCAAGCAACACATTTGCAAATATCTTCAACATTTTCACTTGTCACAGCCATGACAATATCATTGGGTTCTGCAAACTTTTGATTCTTAGCAGATTCTTCGCTGATGTATGTGAAAGTCTGATTTGCATACAATCCGTATCTGGTATAGACTTGACCATAGTGAATGCAAGGCACCCCACTTTCAGCAAAATCTTTCTTTTGGAAACTTCCACCACGCATAATAGTTGCAAACTCATTTAGAGGAACTTCTGCATACCCATAAACATACTGATAGAGACTAATTATTGCTTGCTTAGCAAGAACTGCGCCAAGCGGCTCGAAGCTTAGCAACATATCTCGGTAATATTCATACTGCTTTTTACGCAGCTCAATCTCAGCAGGCAAACCAATTTTCAAGTCAGAACAGATTGCTTCAAAATTATCAAGAACTTTAGCTATTCTTTTTTGAATGTCAATCGGTGGAACCGGAACGCTCAATTTCTCTAAATTTCCAACGGCTAATCCCGGCTGAGCACCTTGGGATTTGTACTGGTTTAAATTCATTGCTGTTAGCAAATGAAACAGGAACCTGTTATTTAGTCTGGCATCATTTTTAACAACAACAGCATGTTCTGTTGCATAAAATGTTCCAGTAGCAAAACATACATTGCCACACAAAGCTCCTTGGCGACCTATTAGACAATATTCTCCATTTTGATTATTGCAAGCCACATAACCACGAATTCCGTTGCCACCATAGCATGGGTACGGGAACATTTTCGACTGTTCCGAACTTATATCTGATGCAGAAATAGCCTTACCTGCTTTCATGTCACAAATTTCACCCAAAGTTTTCCACTCCAAAGTTAGGGGGGGCTAACTTTTTTGAATGAAAGCAACTGGTCACGATAAAATTCATATTGCTTTTTGCGAGCTGAAAGCTCCGCTGAAAGCTCCGCTGTGAGCATCGTGAAACTGTCCAGTACCTGGACTATTTCACGCTGCACCTCCAAAGGAGGTACAGGGATGATAAGATTTTCAATTGCTATTCGTGATAAACGAGGAACACTCGCTTTACGTACTTGCGATTTTAATTTGTGTTGGTTTCGCAAAAAAACATAATATAAGTATTTGCTATCAAAAGTTTTACACTGTTCAATGTAATAGCAATCGTCTGCAGCCCAAAAGCGTTTTTCAGAAAAACCGATTTCTCCTGCAGCTCCAGCCGCAATAATAAAAGTTGTTTTTTCAGGACAATTTGATTTATCGTAAAATCCTAGAGGAATCATACTATTTTGATAAACCGCAAATTCACCTTCTTGCGACAATTGCCCTCTGACAACCCGAATACCTCTTGATAAGGTAAGAACCTCTTTTACAGTTTTAAAATCAACCCCATTGGGGCAATACTTCTTTATCAAGTCATCAATCTTGCTCATTGGCTATTTCTCCAAGTCTGCAATAATCTTATCGATGGACTTGCGAAGTTCATCTTCGTGCTTTACGATATCGGCTATCTGCTTATTCAAGACCTTGATATCCACATGCTCACGGGTGTCTTTCTGTTCCACATAAGTTGAAACAGACAGGTTGTAGTCCTGTTCAGCAACATCATCAATGGCCACCAATTTTGTTTCGTATTTCTTGTTCTTGCGATCATTTAGGCAGGCAACAATATTCTGGATATTGTCATCGGTCAGCTTATTGGAATTCGTAACCTTCACGCATTCCTTGCTTGCATCCACAAACAAAACCTTATTGTCCTTCTTGGACTTCTTTAGGACAAGAATGCAGGTAGCAATCGTTGTTCCGTAGAACAGGTTGTCCGGCAGCTGAATCACTGCATCCACATAGTTGTTATCAACCAGATACTGGCGAATCTTCTGTTCGGCACCGCCACGGTACATAATGCCGGGGAAACAGACGATGGCCGCAGTTCCAGCTGTATCAAGCCACGAAAGAATGTGCATCACAAAGGCCAAGTCAGCCTTACTCCTGGGAGCCAGAACACCAGCCGGAGCAAAACGAGGGTCATTAATCAGCAGGGCGTTATCATCCCCTTCCCACTTGATGGAATAAGGAGGATTAGAAACGATTGCATCGAATGGTTCATCATCCCAATGATTCGGGTCAATCAAAGTGTCCCCATGGGCAATATCAAACTTATTGTAGTTGATGTCATGGAGGAACATGTTGATTCGGGCTAGGTTATAGGTTGTCAGATTCTTTTCCTGGCCAAAGTAACCCTTGCGAACCCCATCCCTACCCAGAATCTTACGAGCCTTCAAAAGTAAGGATGCGGAACCTACAGCCGGGTCATAAATCTTGTTGATAGTCTTCTTGCCACTGACTGCAATTCGAACCAGCAACTCGGACACTTCCTGAGGGGTGTAGTATTCGCCACCACTTTTGCCTGCGTTACTTGCATACAGGCCCATCAGATACTCATAGGCATCGCCAAAGGCATCGATGGTGTTATCCTGATAATCCCCCAACTTCATGTCGGCAATACCATGCATCAACTTGCGGAGGGTTGCACACTTGTCGGCAACACTCTTGCCCAGCTTGTTGGAATTCACGTCAAAGTCATCAAACAAGCCTTCAATGTCGCTTTCAGAGGCTGTTCCCTTAGCCGATGCTTCAATGGCGTTAAAAACGGATTCCAAAGTCTCGTTCAAGTTCTCGTTCTTATCGGCCTTTTCCAGAACATTACAGAACAACTGGCTCGGCAGAATGAAGAAACCCTTTTCCTTTACAAGGTCATCCTTGGCCTGTTTCGCCTCTTTATCAGAAAGTTTGGAGTAATCAAAGCCTTTTTCTTCGCCCTTGTTAATGTAAGAGGCCAGGTTTTCGGAGATATAGCGGTAAAAAAGCATTCCAAGAACGTACTGCTTAAAATCCCACCCATCGATAGACCCACGAAGGTCGTCTGCAATAGCCCAAATCGCACGGTGCAACTCTGCCCGTTCCAGTTCTTTCTTGTTATCTGCCATATAATTTGGATCCTAAGATTTTACCGATGAAAATATAATCTTTATCTGTTGGTTAATGTCAACCTCATTCCTTTTTTGGAGCAATCCAGCCCATTCTCTCCAAAACAAAATTGACCAGGACTTCTTTTGAATGGCGGATTTTCGTCGCTAACGCGACTTAGGTTTGTAGTTTAACTTGCGTATAAA
>NZ_CAMGVQ010000058.1:0-21897 GCF_946062555.1 uncultured Fibrobacter sp. | reverse complement strand
ATGTTAGTTTATTTGTAAATAGTCGTTTTGGGGTAATTTTTAGAGGTTGCCTATATTAAAAATGCCCGCTTGTAGCGGGCAAGATAAATGCATTATGAGTCTTTTTATTCCAATCGGTTCCAGAAATCGGTGTCCTGGTTGACGCCGCATTCCTTGGCGTAGTAAACGGGTTCCTTGCCTTGTTTGCGTTGTTCCGTATAGTTCTTGAGCGCCTTGATGGCAATCGGAGAAAGAATCAAGATGCACGGGATATTGACGACCACCATCAATGCCTGGCAGAGGTCCGCCGAATCCCACGCAAAGCCGGCGCTTGCAAGGGCGCCTGCAAACACGATAATAGAGGCGATGATTCTGAACACGGTCATGATGATTTTGCCCGGACGACGATTTATGATGAATCGCAGGCAGCCTTCGGTATAGTAGTAGTTGCCGATAAGCGTCGTGAAACCGAACAAAAGAATCGCCACCGTAATGAATACCGGGCCCAGTTCACCCAAAACGGAGTGGAGCGATGCCTGCACATACGGAATACCCGAAATTCCGCTAGAAGGGGTAACGCTTGTGGAAAGGCACATCAGGGCGGTCGCGGAGCAAATCACGATGGTGTCGATAAATACGGAAAGCGATTGCACCAGTCCCTGCTTGACCGGGTGCGAAACGCTTGCGCTGGCAGATGCGTTCGGGGCGGAACCCATACCGGCTTCGTTTGAATAAAGGCCGCGCTTGATACCGTACATAATGCAGCTTCCTGCAAAGCCGCCGGCACCCGCTTCAAACGAGAAGGCGTCCTTGAAAATGGTCATGAACATCGAGGGGATGTTGGTGAAATTGAACACGATAACGCCTAAGGCTACGATGATGTAGGTGACGCTCATGATGGAAACAAGGTAGCTCGTGATTTTCGTGAGTTTTTTGGCACCGCCGAACACACAAAGCGCAAATAGGATTGCAAGCCCTGCGCCTACGATAATGGGCGTCTTGGTTTCGCTATAAAAACTGTAGCCCGAAAAACTGGTCTGCACGTTATAAGAGGCCAGAAGATTGTAGCCGACCAGATAGGTGAGCAAAATGAACACCGAGAAAATGATACCGAGCCAGCGCTGTCCCAAAGCTGTCTGTATATAGTAAGAGGGACCGCCGTAAGAGTGGCCTGTCACCAGGTCTTCGCGCTTGTAAATCTGGGCGAGCGTCGATTCCACAAATGCCGATGCGCTGCCGATGACCGCAATCAGCCACATCCAGAAAACGGCACCGGGGCCGCCCATGCAAATCGCCGACGACACGCCCACGATATTTCCTGTGCCCACGCGGGATGCCGTGGAAACCATCAGGGCGCCAAAAGAAGAAATGCCGCTCCCCTGCACCGGTTTTTCGTTGAGGACTCGGAGCGTTTCAACGAACAGACGGATTTGCGGGAAACCCATGCGAATCGAAAGGAACAGGCCCGCCGCCACCAAAAACAAGGGCACGATAAAGGGCTGGTAGAGAAAGTCGCTGAGAGTCGTAATGACATTATGAAGGGGTTCTAGCATGGTCATCTCCTTTTATAATTGACAAAATAATAAAATGGCCCACGTTTGTGGGCCAAGTATCAAGGAGAAAGAACCTAGTGTGAGCAAGCCATAATCAGTAGAATTGCGAACACTATCGTGCCGAGGCAGCCGCTGCACATAATTTACCTTTTGTGGTTTCCGCGGCGGATGTAGTCGGCGTCCACGTTCTTTTTCCAGCTACGTTCGTTGATACGGTTATTGCGGATGTCGCTCATCAGGCAGCATTCCGCCATGTACATAGTTTTAATGCCTTCGCCGTCGTTTACGAAGTTTGCTGCGCGGCTTTCGTCAATACCGAAATTCCTGGCGGTTTCGATAGCGTCGATATTTGCACCGAGGAAAATGAACTCCCAGCCGTACTTTTCTTTCTGGCGTTGGATCATTTCCTTGACCCGTTCGGCGGTGTACTTGTGGCTCGAGTTTTCGTAGCCGTCGGTAGTGATGACGAAGATGGTCTTTTCGGGGCGGTCTTCGTCGCGGGCGTACTTGTGCACGTTTCCGATGTGGTGGATGGCGCCACCGATGGCGTCGAGGAGGGCGGTTCCGCCGCGGGCATAGTATTCTTTGTCGGTCAGGGGCTCGATGCGTGCAAGCGGAACCCGATCATGGAGTACTTCCATTTCAGTGTCAAAGAGAACGGTGGAGACGTATGCCTCGCCTGTTTCCTGCTTCTGCTTTTCGATGGTGCTGTTGAAGCCCCCGATGGTGTCCTTTTCGAGCCCGCTCATGGATCCGCTGCGGTCGAGGATGAATACGATTTCGGTGAGTCCCTGTTTCATGATTGCCTCCGTGCCGCTATGTGTGCGGCTTAGGTAATGGCGGCTGGCATTGCGCACTCGCGATTTTGCCTTCGCTGCCGGTTAACGGAAACAATTATAGATGCCGTAAAGGGCAAATTGGTCGCCTGGCAGGCGACATTTTAAAATGGCGTTTTTGAGCGAAATTCGGCAGTTATGCGCCGAGAGTCGGTTGCCCGAACTTGAAAAGCATACTATTGATTTCCCAGATGTCGTACTTTTCGCGTTCGATGAAGAATTTGACAATCAGGTCGCCCGTATTGGAGGGCGAAAGTGCAAATCCTGCGCGGGCAATCAGGTCTGCCGTTTCGTCGAGGTTCAGGTGCAGCGCAATGGCGAGTGCGAGTGCAGTCTTCTTGGTGGGCTTGTAATCCATGTTGCTGCGGATCTTGGAAAAATGCTTGCGGTCAAGATTCGCCTTCTTGTAGACATCGACATCGTCTAGGTTCTTTTCATGAATCAAGTGGAAAAGCTTGTTGCAGAAAGTTTCGCCCGGTTTCGCAAGAATGTCGTCAAGGGATTCGACGCATAGACATTTTGCTTTGTCACACAGTTTGTCTATGCTTTCTTCGATGTCGAGCTTAATGCAATCCCTTTCACGGTTTAGGTTGCCCCAGCTGTCGTTCCTGTTTTCATCCCATCGCTGCCTTACATAATCGTGGACGTCGTCATATTTGTCCTGTACATAATTGTCGTCAATGTAGGCGTGAATGTCGCTGTACAGGTCTTCTGAAACTTCGAATGACTTGCGGTCAAAAACGACCAGCTGTACGTCCATTTCGTTTGTCTGCAAAAACGTGCCGATGGCCTTTAATGCAATCTTCAGCGCACTGTCCTTGGGGAATTTGAACACGCCGCTTGAAATCAGTGGAAATGCGATCGTTTCGCAGCCGAGTTTCTTCGCCTTTTCGAGTGCGCCTGTGTAGCAGTTTTCAAGCGCGAGCGTTTCACCGGAAGCGCCGCCGTTCCACTTGGGTCCAACGGTGTGGATGATGTATTTTGCCTTCAAAGCGAATGCGGGGGTCACCGCGACTTCGGCGACATTCAATGCCCCGACTTTCTCACGTGCCGCAAGCAGTTCCGCGTGGCCAGCCGCCTGGTAAATATGGTATTCCGCGCCACCTCCGCAAATGGGGTTCTTGTTTGCGGAATTCACGATGGCGTCGGCCCTGACTTTGGTGATGTCGTTGCGTACAATTTTTAAAGGCATAGTAACAGTCCGGTTTGACCCTAATAATATACGAATATATAGTTAAAATGCCAAATTCGCGGAATTTATATATATTTGAATTGTACTTTTAACGGAAACTGGGTGTTATCTAGTATCCCTTGGTTTAATGAAAAATTATACCATCCGCACGGAACAACCGCGCGACTTTAAAATCGTTGAAAATCTTACCCGCGAAGGCTCCAAATAAACAGGCGTTGGAGTAATTCGGTGCCTTTTTTACAAAATTCGACATAAAAAAAATCCCTTTTCCTTCATTTATGTATATTTGTAAAACAAACTAACCCCCTCTCTACCTAGCGTTTTTATATGGCTATCAAGAAGAACGAACTCTACTCTTCTCTCTGGGAATCTTGTGACAAACTGCGCGGCGGCATGGACGCTAGCCAGTACAAGGACTACATTCTGACGCTCCTTTTTGTGAAGTACGTGACCGACAAGTTCAAGGGTCAGAAGTACGCTGATATCAACGTCCCGGCAGGCGGTAGTTTTGATGACCTCGTCGCGCTCAAGAACAACAAGGACATTGGCGAAAAGATGGACAAGGCCATCGCGAAACTCGCCGAAGCGAACAACTTGACAGGTGTCATCGACAACGCAAAGTTCTTCGATAATTCCAAGTTCGGTAACGGCAAGGACATGGTCGATACCTTGACCGGCCTCGTGTCCATCTTTGAACGCCCGGAATTTAATTTCAGCAACAACAAGGCGGGCGGCGACGACATTCTGGGCGATGCCTACGAATACCTGATGCGTAACTTCGCTACCGAAAGCGGCAAGAGCAAGGGACAGTTCTACACCCCGGCAGAAGTGAGCCGCATCTTGGCGAAAGTCATCGGCCTGGGGAAAGTCAAGAACAGAAACACGACCATTTACGACCCCGCGTGCGGTTCGGGCTCGCTCCTCATTCGCGCAGCCGACGAGGCTCCCTTCGACATCGCCATTTACGGTCAGGAAAAAGAAACCACGACGGCGGGCCTTGCAAAAATGAACTTGGTTCTTCACAACAAGGCAAGTGGCGAAATCAAGTCGGGCAACACGTTCTCGAACCCGCAATACCTGGACAACGGCGCACTGAAACGTTTCGACTTTGTGGTCGCGAATCCTCCGTTCTCGCTCAAGAACTGGACCGACGGCTTGCAGGAATTTGGCCGCTTCGACGGCTATGACGATCGCCCGCCCGAAAAGAACGGCGACTACGCCTGGCTTCTGCACATTCTCAAGTCGCTCAAGCCCACCGGCAAGGCGGCAGTGATTTTGCCCCACGGCGTGCTGTTCCGTGGCAACGCCGAAGAATCCCTCCGCAAGAACATCATCGACCGCGGCTACATCAAGGGCATTATCGGGCTCCCTGCGAACCTTTTCTACGGCACGGGCATTCCCGCCTGCATCATCGTGATGGACAAGGAAGACGCTGCCGAACGCCAGGGGATGGGCGGCGGCATCTTCATGATTGACGCAAGCCACGACTTCGTGAAAGACGGCCCCAAGAACCGCCTGCGCGAACGCGACATCCACAAGATTGTGCAGACCTTCGTGAACCGCATCGAAGACGATCCCAAGTACGCGCGCTTTGTCCCGATGGAAGAAATCAAGGTCAAGAACGGCTACAACCTGAACATCCCGCGTTACATCGACAGCGGCGACGCCGAAGACGAACAGTCCATCGACGCCCATCTGAACGGCGGCATCCCTGCGGGCGACGTAGATTCCTTAAAACGTTACTGGGATATTTTCCCGGGCCTCAAGAACAAACTCTTCAAGAAATTCCGTGCGGGCTATTACCAGCTCAAGGTAGAAAAAGACGAAATCCGCAGCGCAATCTTCAACGACGGAGAATTCAAGGCCTACGCAGAACAGATTGACAACGCCTTTGACACATGGCTCAAGAAGTCTTCCAAGAAGTTGATGAACATCGACGGCGCGGTAGATGTGAAGAAGTTTATCATAGAGCTCTCGGAATCGCTGATAAACGAATTTCGCCACATTGAACTCGTGGACTTTTACGACGTTTACCAGGTGCTGCTCGCCTACTGGCAAGAGACCATGAGCGACGACGTTTTCGTGCTCAAGTACGACGGCTACATGGCCGGTGCCGAAATCGTGAAAATCTTCAAGAAGGAATCCAAGAAGGATGATGGCAAGAAAAAGGCCGAACCCAAGGAAATTGGCTGGGAAGGCAAACTCTTGCCCAAGACCGTCATCGAACGCGTTTACTTTGCCAAGGAACAGGCCGAAATCGAACGTGCCGAACAAGTTGTTGCCGAAAGCGAATCCAGGCTCGAAGAATTCGTGGAAGAAAATAGCGGCGAAGGCAGCGTGCTGGCCGACTACGCCAAGGAAGAAAGTGAAGACCTGGACGCAAAGAAAATCGCCGCCAAGCTGAAGGAATTGAAAAAGCAGAAAACGACCGGCGAAGAATTTGAAGTGCTCGCCAAATACACCGAACTTGCCAACACCGCGAAAAATCAGGCAGGCATCGTCAAGGAACTGAACAAGGCCCTGGACGAATCCGTCAAGAACAAGTATGCCGAACTCACCGAAAAAGAAATCAAGGACCTACTCGTAAAACAGAAATGGAGCTTTGATATTTTCGAAGGAATCAAGAGCCTCTATGACACCACCAGCCACAAGATTGCAACCCGCGTGACCGAACTCGCCGACCGCTACGAAAACACGCTCCCTGACCTCGAAGCAACCGTCGCCGACTACGAAACCAAAGTCAAGGACCACCTCAAAGAAATGGGATTTGAAGTTTAGGAGGACGCATGGAAACGAGGATAATAAAACAGGACTTTAACCAAGTTTATTCAATAATCGATATCCATCGAAAGCGTGCCTTCCAAGTAATCAACAACAATTCCTTGCTGATTGCGTGGAACGTTGGTGGCTATGTCTCTGCAAAGATAAAATCGGCTGAATGGGGAAGTGGCGTTGTAACGGAACTGTCTGAATATTTGCGAACAAAAGACCCTAGCCTAAAGGGGTATAGCCGCAGGTCGATTTATAAAATGGTTCAGTTCTATGAAACCTATTCTGCACCAGGTTTTGCCACGCTTATGAGCAAACTTAAGCTGGCCGAAAAATTGGTTCTGCCCGCAAATATTGATAAAGACATAATTGTGCCGATTCAGTTGGCACAAATGGTGTTGCGATGGTTGCAGAATATAAGGAAAAATTGATTCCGCAAGAAATGTTGCAGAGAAGTTTGGAAGAATTTGTTAGTGCGATAGAGAAACAGTAAATGAAAGAAACGAAATTCAAACAGACCGAAGCGTGCCAGACGAAAGATTGTCATCCTGGAGCGAAGCGAAGAACCCAGGGCATTCCCACTCAGGTGTCATCCTGAGCGGAGTGTAACGGAGTCGAAGGATCTAGGGCTTAATTTATGAAAGAAACAAAATTTAAACAGACCGAACTCGGAATGATCCCAAGCGATTGGGAAGTGAAAAAAATTGGTGAACTTACAAATGTGCTAACGGGTTTCCCATTTCCTGGAAATACAATCCTTGAAAATGGAAATGTAAGATTACTTAGAGGGGTTAATATTACGGAAGGTCAAATTAGACACTCGGATGATATTGATCGTTTCTATTCTGGGAATATAGAGTCATTAAGAGAATACGCACTACGTGAAGACGATTTAGTCATAGGAATGGATGGCTCTAAAGTTGGAAAAAATTCTGCAATCATACATAAAAATGAAAGTGGTAATTTATTAGTTCAGCGAGTCGCTCGATTAAGAGTGAAAAATTCAAAACAACCGATATCGTATCTTTTTTATTTTATATCATCAAACAATTTTATCGCATATATTGATTCGTTAAAAACAAACTCGGCTATTCCTCATATTAGTCCTGCCGATATTAGAAATTATACGATTCCTTTACCATCAAAAATCGAAGAACAACAACGCATTGCAAACGCCCTCTCCGACGTTGACACCCTAATCGCGAACCTAGAAAAACTCATCGCCAAAAAGAAAAACATCAAACAAGGCGCAATGCAACAACTCCTCACCGGCAAGAAACGCCTCCCCGGATTCGCCCCAGACGAAAGAACGGGCTCACGCCCTACAGACGAAAGACGAAAGGCGTGTCATTCTGAGCGAAGCGCAAAGCGCGAAGTCGAAGAATCCAGTGGCTACAAAATGACCGAACTCGGATTGATACCCAGTGATTGGGAAGAGACCTATTTAGGAAATATTGGTCCTGTAAAAATGTGCAAGCGTGTAATGAAATATCAAACTTCAGAAAAGGGTGACATTCCCTTTTATAAAATAGGCACATTCGGAAAAAGTCCTGATGCATACATATCAAAAGATTTGTATCACTATTTGAAGAATAAATATTCATTCCCCCAGAAAGGAACAGTTTTAATTTCTGCTGCAGGAACAATCGGTAGAACTGTTGTTTATGATGGCAAGGATGCATTTTTTCAAGACTCTAATATCGTTTGGCTAGAAAATGATGAATCTGTTTTAACAAATCAATATCTTTACTATTTGTATCAAGTTGTTGAATGGAAAACGGAAAATGGTGGCGCAGTATCAAGATTGTATAATGACAATTTTAAGATTACTCCTATCGCAATTCCATCTTCCAAAGCCGAACAAACCGCCATCGCAAACGTCCTCAGCGACGTGGACACCGAAATCTCGGCCCTCGAAACCAAACTCGCAAAATACCGCACCCTCAAAACCGGCATGATGCAACAATTATTAACAGGAAAAATTAGACTTTTATAAGGGAGATATCTTTATGCATAGACAAGAAAATGGATCTGAAATCTGGAATGTTGAGCCTTGTTGTTTTGAACAAGACCATATAAAGAATGTTCAAGATAAATTGGTAAAGCGAATAAACGAGTCTTTTGAAGAATATTGTAAAGGCAATTTGCAGGAAATGATAGAAAAGTTAGATTCTGTTAAATTTTCGCTTAGAGATATTGCGTCCCATACAGTAGAAAATGCTAAGAATGTCTATGAGGCTGAAGCCCCATTATACAATGACATTTTTACTAAAGAACGTATGGAAGAAGAATCTTTTGATCGAAACACCTTCAAAAAAACGACATTGAAAAACAAGTGCCCTATTATACGACAAACATTACAGTCAAAGCAAAAAGGGCTAAAAAAGTTCAAGATAAAGTTCAATGAAGCTGACTGTAAAGAACTTTGGGAGAAAGTAAATAATATCGTAAATTTTGCTTTTGATTACAAAGGCGAAGAAAATGAAAGTAAGTATTTGAACATTTCTTCTTATGAAGATGTTGGTCTTGGCAGGCTTGATTCCGATGATTGTTCATTGTCCGGAGTTATTGGAGGCGGAATAAAAAGTCTAATCGCTTATATGCGTAACCCGCAGTGGTTCCCGAGTAGGAGCCGTAATGCGATTTGGGCCCTTTATTTTCTGACCGATAAAGATTCTTTTGGATGCCGAATGGATTCAGAATTTATAATGGTTAACATTCAAGAGAACCAGATTTCTCAAAATTACTTTTACCCATATTCTCTTTTCTCGTATTACGCACTGGTAACATACAAAACACTAAAGGAAAATTTCAATGCGTTGGGAATAGAACTAGATCAAAAATACAGGTATGCCTATGTAGATTCTTTCTTTGAATATATTGCAAAAAAGAATGAATATGATATTACGACGTTGCAATCAAGATTGAGCGAGGATTATGTATGATTTCTTATGAACAAATTCAGGAAAACTTTTCAAGGAATTTTCCTAATCAAAAATATTCCCTCTCAGATATTCAAAAAAAGTGTATAAAAAAAGTAGTGGAGGGCACGAGCACACTTTGCATAATGCCCACAGGAGGCGGAAAATCCTCTGTTTATTGGGTATCTGCAATGGAATTGGGAGGCTGTGCAATAGTAATTTTCCCGTTGATTGCTCTAATTGAAGAACAAAAAAGTAAGTTGGAGAAAGAAGGTGTTGAAGTTTTGGCATTGCATAGCGGTGTGAAAAATCAAATGCAGTTAATGCTAGACTTCGCACACAAAAAAATTAATCCTAGATTCATATTCGCAAGTCCCGAAAAGTTGGCATGCGATGGTTTGCTTGAATATTGCATAAAGCAACGAAAGGACGATATTCATTTAGTTGTGATAGATGAAGTTCATTGCGTGAGCCAATGGGGAGATAACTTTAGACCATTCTACAAGCGAATCCCAAATTTCCTTAATGATGTTTTTGGAGAGAAATGGCCTAAAATATTAGCCATGACGGCTACTTTAAATGCATATGAAATAAAAGATATTTGTGATTCCTTTAAAGTTTCCAAAAACAATATTTGTAAGGATAGAATTCTCTTTAGGCCAAACATCCACTTAGTCAAGGAAAAAATCTCCGATGAAAATACAAAGACCGAAAAACTATGGAGATTATTGTCTAGGCATAAGGGAGAAAAAACACTTGTATATGTGTATCGAAAATACTTCAAGAGAGGCGTTGTGGAACTTTCAGAGGACGCCATTGCTCATGGATTTAAGGCTACTGCATTCCATGGTGATATGGATGCACAAACAAGAATGGATATTGTTGAAAAATTCAAAAATAATGATATTGATGTTGTGTTTGCGACAAATGCGTTTGGAATGGGAATAGATATCCCTGATATAAGGGTAGTTATCCACTTCATGATACCGGAATCTCTAGAGCAGTACTATCAGGAAGTTGGTCGTTCTGCGAGAGATGGCAAAGATGCAAATGCCTATTTGCTTTATTCGGCAAAAAATATTGATATCAGAAGAAATTTTTTCATCAAGAACTCGTACCCAACACCGGATGAGTTGACAAAATGCTACAAGACGATATCGGATACAAATGGAGATTACGTTCCTTTAAATTTCCAAGATGATGAACTTTTAACAAGTTGTTTCCCGTATTTTATTGAAGCTGGTTTAATTGAATATGTATGCAAAGGTTTTTCTTCGTTCAGCGGATTAAAACAAATAAGTAATCCTGAATTAATGGCTATATACAAGAGTACTAGTACGCAAAATTTTGTTTTTACACTTTTTAAAAATAAGGATCTAACCCCCAAAAAACTCACTGAATTAGTGTATTCAAGCATTGTAAATGGACAAGCAAGTATAGGCAATACCATCGATAAATGTATCATTGTCAAAAAAAATAAGGATACCATTGAACAATCGGATTTGGATATAATCGCAGAATCAATAGAGAAAAAAATCAATTATAGAAACGGCTTGTTAGACCTGTTATTATTGATCTTAGAAAAATGCTCAAAATCTAACCAAATACATCAGGAAATTGGCAAATATTTGGGAATGAATAAGTTTGATTTGCCTTTGGTATATACAGCAAAAAATGGGATTCCGGTTCGCAGCATGTCGGAAGTCTTGATTGCAAATATGTTGTATGATGCAGGTATTCATTTTAATTACGAAGAGGAATTACACTATTCTGGCAAGCAAGCCATTATTCCTGACTTTACCATTAGGTGTGCACATGATAAAATTTTGTGCTGGGAACATGTTGGTATGTTGGGCGTTGAAGAATATGACGAAAATTGGGATAAGAAAACCAAAATTTATGATGAATTATCCCCGAACATCATTCTTGAAAAAACATATGATGGCGGATCGTTGTCAATCGTTGCCGCTGAATTAATTGAGAAAATTAAGAAAATGATATAGAGTGCAAAAAACTGGCAAACCGTAAAATTACCTTACTCCCCTTGCCAATTTTAGGGATATTAGGTACATAACACTTAAGCGCGTCATTCCATAGAAAGGAATGATGCGCTTTTGCTTTATTTGGCTTTGTCGCTTATTCGTGCTATTTCTTTTTACATGCGTCGTAAGCGGCTTGCTTTTCCGCAACACAACAACTGAATTCCGACATAAAAGATTCTGCTCCCTGGCGAATATCATCCAGAATTTCCTTGTGCGACATCTTGGAATGCCTTAGGGAATTATATTCGCGCAGTTTGCGGATGTCTTCTGTATCAAAGCGCTCGCTTAAGTTTGGGAATTTCATAGTCCAATTTCCAAATATGTTTTCAGGGTGGCGGCGACTCTAAGTTTTTTTGCATATTCTATGAGTTTCTCGATGTTCCTGTCGGTGCGATGTAGGTATGCTTTCAGGATTTCGGCACATACGTCCAGGCCGATTTTATTGCGGTATTTGATGGCGTCGCAGACAGAGCGTTCCAGGTCGGTAATGCGCACCTTGTGACCATGAACCTCCTCTGTCGTAGTTCCAAACTCCAGCAGATGATCTGACCAGTAGTAAAGCGATACGGGAGGGAATTCGGGCAATACGAGTTTGCGTTTGCGCGGGATGGCGATGCAAAATGCGGAGGGAATTTGCGTTGTCAGCTCGTAATGCTCCCATGCGGAATACATGCACAGCACGCCACCGGGCACCAAAACATCTATGTCAAGCATGGTATCTGCAAGCGCGGCTGGCTCCGCAAACACTCCGGGGCGCAGGCGAAGCAGCTCGCCGGACTGGACTTTTTGCAGGGCCTGGTGATACTGGTAAGCGCTCATGTTTTCGCGAACCATGAAGCCTTCGGTATTGCCAATTTCTTTTCCGTCGTATTTGGGCATGTCTCTAATATAATAAAATTACGGCAATTTTATAAATATGCCGTAGAAAAATTAACATTGTGGGGCGATTTTCGCTCTTTCCCTGCGTTTTGTTTGAATTTTGTCTGTTTTTAACATTGCGTTTTGTTGAAATCGCTGCTAAAAAGATGCGCAAAATAGGCTACGAAGGACATAAATCTTAGATAATTATATATTTATGTCGAGGTATCTATGAGACTGTCAGAAGTAACGTATCACAATTTTCGAGGATTTGAGGATAAGAAATTTTCCTTGGACAGTCCGCTAGTGCTTTTTGTCGGCGATAATGCCAAAGGCAAGACTAGCGCTTTAAGGGGTATTGCGTTAGCTTTATCGTCATGGGTGTCGGCATTTCCAGAAATTAAATCGCTTAAATATACATGGGATGATGTTCGGAAAGTCGCTGTTCGAGAAGGTGCTGAAATTCCGACATTTAATCCCAGTTCCGAATCATTTATAAATTGCATTGTGGTTGAAAAAAGAGGGCCATTTAATATTCCGATTCCCATTGATTGGACTCGTCAATATGGAAGCCACTCTAATAGCGATAATCTGAAAAAAGAAGCTAAAAAGTATTTGCTGTCTATCGAAAAAGAAAAACAAGTTGATTTACCTTATTTCGGTTTTTACGGAACGGGCCGCCTTTGGAATGTTGACAAACGATTAACTGAAAAAAAAGAAAAATCGGCAACACGCGATTCTCGCTACAAGGCGTATCAAGATGCTCTTGAGGCTTCTTCGACAGAAAAATTACTTCGCAAATGGATTGCCAAATTAAGGTTCGCCGAATTTACGGGAGGAAAACCATCTTCTGTTTTGGCTTCTGTGTGGACATGCCTAAAGAAAATTATTCCAGACGTATTGAATGTAGATTGGAATCCTAAGGAAGAAGATCTCGTTTTCGAATTTAAAGATGGAAAATCACTTCCACTGAGTAATTTGAGTGAAGGTCAAAGAATTGTTGCATCTTTGGTAACGGATTTGTGCATTCGCATTAGTTTGCTAAATCCTCACCTGAATGGGAATGCTCGCGAACTTACGTCAGGTGTTGTTTTAATTGACGAGATTGACTTGCATTTGCACCCGAAGTGGCAAAAGACGATTGTTCCTAATTTGGCGGAACTTTTCCCGAAAATTCAGTTTATCCTGACTTCGCATTCTCCGTTTATTATTCAGTCTTTAGAAGGGGTGAATGGGGCCAGGATAATCAATTTAGATGATGATGAATCGCCGTATGATTATTCTCGACAAACTTATAGAAGCGTCGAAGACATTGCTGAAAATGTAATGAATGTCGTTATGCCGCAACGTAGCGAACGTTACATGGCCATGAAAAAAGCGGCTAAGGAATTTTTTGACTTGTTAAAAGAAGTCTCGGCAAATGAAAATGCGAAAGAAGCGGCTAAGCGAAAATTAGATGAACTTGTCGCTAATTATGGTGCAGACAATCCTGCTTACGCAGCGTTCCTAGATTCCAAGGCTGAAACTGCAGGAGTCGTGTAAATGCGAAGTCTGCAAAGAAACCCATGGCCGAAAAATTCAGATGGAACCCCAAAAGCACCTGTGGAATACAAGTCGTTTTTGCCTGACTTAAAAGCGAATTTTGGAGGTTATTGCTGCTATTGCGAAACAAGAGTTCGAAAACCTGATATTGAACACGTCGCTCCAAAATCGTTGAATCCATCACAAGCTTGTGATTGGAATAATTTGCTGTTGGCTTGTCCGATTTGCAACCGTGATTACAAGAAAAATAAGAATCCGTCGCGCAACGATTATGTGTGGCCTGATATTGATGACACTTTTGATATGTACGAGTATCAAGGTGATGGATCGATGTTGGTAAATCAGAGTTCTCCAAAACGGAATGATGCACAAAATACCATTAATTTAATGCACTTAAATGCACCAATTGGAAAAAATGATGAAATCCGAACAATACGAACGGAACAATGGTATATTGCATCGGAGTTGTTAGAGGATTATAAAAACGGGGCGAAAACGACTAAACAGATTGAACGCATTGTCAAAAATGTTGTTGCAAACGGTTATTGGTCTGTATGGATGACAGTTTTCAAAGACCATCCTGAGGTAACAAAAAAGATTGCAGACGCATTCCCAGGAACGTTGCCCAAATACTGTACACAATCGGCAAATCCTTAAGGTGTTTTATGACCGAACCGAATATCAACATTCCCGAACGCAAGACGCAGGCGAAGGTAATCAAGTTCTTCAAGGACGAATTGCATTACGATTACCTGGGCAATTTGTGCGAAGTGGCAAATAAGAACATTCGCGATGATGATCTGTTTGCGTTCTTGGTGGGCCAGCAGCACTACTCGGAAACGGTTGCACGCAAGGCCATCGCCGATTTGCAACATGCGGCGGGCGACTTACAGCAAGGTTTATATTCTGCGAACAAGACGGTTTACAGTTTGCTGAAGTATTCGCACCCTGTTTCTGATGCGGATGGCGAAAATATCAGCGTCTATTACATTGATTTTAAAAATCCGGCCAACAACCATTTTGCCATTGCCGAAGAGGTGACGGTTAGCAGTTCTTTCGGTTCCAAGCGCCCGGACCTTGTCGTTTATATAAACGGCATTGCGGTTGCGGTGATTGAACTCAAGAAGAGTTCCGTTTCTGTTGCCGATGGTATTCGCCAGAACCTGACGAACCAGAAGCAGGAATTTATCGAGTCGTTCTTTACCACGATTCAGTATTGCTTGGCGGCAAACGAAAGCGAGGGTGTCCGCTACGGGACAATCGCCACGCCAGAGAAGAAGTACTTGACCTGGAAGCAAGAGGCGTTCCGCGAACGTTTGCAGGAACTGGACGACAACGATTTGATTATCGATGATAAGAGTTCGTCGTTTGACGGCGTTCTCTTCGAGAGTCTTTATTCGCTGTTCAACAAGGTCCGCTTCCTAGATTTGATTCATAACTTTATCATTTTTGATAATGGTGTAAAGAAGGTCTGCCGCTACAATCAGTATTACGCAATTCACCGCACGTACAACAGGGTTACCACGCAAAAGAAGGGCGGTATTGTATGGCACACGCAGGGTTCGGGCAAATCGCTCACGATGGTCTGGCTTGCCAAGCGCCTGTTGCTGAACAATCCGAGTCGCAGAATTTTGATTGTCACTGACCGCGACGAACTAGATGACCAAATAGAGCAGTTGTTCAAGGGTGTGGAAGAAAAGATTATTCGCACCAAGAGCGGTCGCGATTTGTTGAACCATTTGAATTCTACCGAAGGTGCCATCATTTGTTCGTTGGTTCACAAGTTCGGACGCCGTGGCGGTGAAGTTACTGACGGCGATTACGAAAAGTTCTTGAAAGAAATCAAGGATTCGCTGCCGCCGAACTTCAGCGTGAAAGGCGATTTCGTTGTATTCGTGGATGAGTGCCACCGCACACAATCGGGCAAGTTGCACAAGGCGATGACGGCTTTGATGCCTAAGGCGATTTTCGTGGGCTTTACCGGCACGCCGCTTTTGAAGAAAGACAAGAAGACGAGTCTGGAAGTTTTCGGAAGCTACATCCATACATACAAATTTGATGAAGGTGTGCGCGATCACGTGATTCTTGACTTGCGTTACGAAGGCCGCGATGTTCCACAAGATTTGCGCTCCCGTGAAAAGATTGATGAATGGTTTGATTTGAAAACGCGTGGCATGACGCCTGTCGCAAAGGCGAAACTGAAAGCCCGCTGGGCGAATATGCGCACGGTTTATTCGTCCTACGACCGCCTGAAAGCGATAGCGAACGACATCATCCTTGATTTTGCAAAGGACGCCCGTTTGGCGGAAGGTCGCGGGAATGTTATCCTTGTCGCGGATTCCATTTTTACGGCTTGCCGCTTCTACGAAATTTTTCAGGCATTGGGTTTTAAGAAATGTGCTATCATTTCTTCTTATACGCCGAATCCGGGCGATTTGCGTACCGATACGGTGAGCCTCGATGAAGACACGGAAACTTTCAGGAAATACCAGATTTACCTGAAGATGGTCGGAGTCGAAGAAGGCGACGATACTTCCCGCATCGACAAGAAGGTGGAAGCTTTTGAAAAGGAAGCCAAGCGCAAGTTCGTTGAAGAACCGGCTAACATGAAACTGCTCATTGTAGTCGATAAGCTGTTGACTGGTTTTGATGCTCCTCATTGCACATATCTGTATATCGACAAAAAGATGCAGGATCACGGCTTGTTCCAGGCAATTTGTCGCGTAAACCGTTTGGATGACGAGACAAAGCCTTTCGGTATCATCATTGACTACAAGGAACTTTTCGACGATGTGACCGACAGTATGAACAAATACACATCGGGTGCATTCGAAGGTTACGACGACAGCGATGTCGATGGCTTGATTAAGGACCGTGCGACTGAAGCCGAGAAATATTTCAACAAGATTCTTGAAGAAATCGAGACGCTTTGTGAAGACGTGAAGCCACCTAAGGAACAGTCGGACTACATTCACTTTTTCTGTGGCGAAAATATCAGTTGGTTGAACAATCCGGAAGAATTTGAGGCACTTGCCCGCCTGCGTGAACGATTCTATCCGTTGGCGAGTAGTTTGGCGCGCGCGTTTGCCGAGTTGAAATCGCAAATTTTGTCGTTGCCCTATACCGAAGCCGAATGGAACGATAAAGAAAAGCGCACCAATGATTACGTGAATTTGCGTCAGGTGATTATGCAGGCGAGTGGCGACTTTGTTGATTTGAAAGCTTGTGAACCCGACATGCGCCACCTTATTGACAATTACATTGCCGCTGGCGATTCGACAAAGATTATTGAATTTGACGACACGACTTTGCTGGATATCATTGAACTCTGCAAGTTTGATTTGACGGCAGGCAAAAAGAAGGTCCGCGAAAGCGCTGCCGAAAAAATCGAAAACAACATCCGCCGTAAAATCGTTGACCAGATAAATGTCAACCCTGCGTACTACAACAAAATGTCAGAAATTCTGGATCAGTTGATTGAAGAACGCAAGAACGGCCTGATTGAATACAAGAAGTTGCTGGAACGCTATATTGAGCTTGCCAAAAAGGTGAATTCTTCGGCGGCAAGCGAAGATTATCCGGCCTCTGTCAAGGGAAGTGCTGCAAAACGCGCAATTTATGACAACTGCGGAAATGATGAGAAATTGACGAATGCAATTTACAACGCCGTCATGAGTAGCATGCAGGCTGATTTCCGCAACAGCCCGGTGAAAATCAACAAGATTAAGCGTGCTCTTTCCGAGGTCTTGGACGATGATGCCGAAGTTGATCGCGTTTATGAACTCATCAGCAAGCAGAGCGAATTCTAATGCGGATGCAAGTGTCGGGCATTACAGTTGCCGTTACAAAAAAAGATATCAAGAACATTCACCTCTCGGTGATGCCGCCCAATGGCGATGTACGCATATCTGCGCCCTTGAAACTTTCGGACGAATCTATCAAGATTTTTGTACGCACCAAG
The DNA here is from genome assembly GCF_946062555.1 of uncultured Fibrobacter sp. Classification (GTDB taxonomy): domain Bacteria; phylum Fibrobacterota; class Fibrobacteria; order Fibrobacterales; family Fibrobacteraceae; genus Fibrobacter. The sequence continues at coordinate 4,244 of NZ_CAMGVQ010000058.1, read as the reverse complement.
GTTGCATGGATTAAGCGCCAACAAGAGAAATTTGCGAATCAGGCGCGCTTGAGCGAACGCGAATATGTTTCCGGCGAATCCATCTTTATTTTCGGTCGCCAGTATTATTTGCGTGTGCAACATGACCGCGTAAATGGATTAGTAATTGATGGGCAAAATGTGATTCTGACTGTTCGCAAAGCAAGCACCACACAACAGCGTGAAAACTACGTGAACGAAAAACTTCGTGAAATGCTTGTCGCCGAAATTGAAAAACGCTTGCCCGCATGGGAAAAGAAAATGCACCTAAAGTGCAACGGCTGGCAGACAAAAATTATGCAGAACAAGTGGGGCAGTTGCAACCCAGCAGGGAAACTTTGGTTCAATCTGCATTTGGCGCATACGCCCATCCGCTGCCTGGATTACGTGATACTGCACGAACTCCTTCACCTGAAAGTCCGCCACCACAACAAAGATTACATCGCACTGCTCGACAAGTACATGCCCTTCTGGCAAGAAGTCCGCAAAGAACTCAACGATTTTGTCCTCATGCCGATGAAATAGTCCTTCGTTCCTCCTTCATCCCAAAAAACTAACCCCTACCCCAATATCGCCTTGTATTCCTCAACTAGCCTTTCCAGCGATACGGCGCAGTTGGCGGGCGAGGTGGAGGGGAGCTTGATTGCGTCTATTCCGACGTCTTTGGCGCAGAATTTTTGGTACAGCTTGTGGGCGGTGGTGCCGGTGCAGAAGATGTGCGTGACTTTTGACTTTTTCACGAGGTCTTTTATGTTGTTCACAACGGGGTCTTCGATGCTCAAGTCGTTTGCGCCTACGATGGTGCAGCTGTCCAGAACGTCCCACAGGGCCACGTGATGCTTTTTGAGCATGGCCTTCTTTTGGGCGATGGTTTCGGGTGCGCCTTTGCCCGCTGCGATTTCGCTCAAGGTCGCCTCGCCGAGTACGGCAGCCATGACTTTCCAGAAGCGGTTTTGCGGGTGCCCGTAGTAGAATGCCATTTCGCGCGACTTGGGCGAGGGAATGGAGCCGAGCAGCAGCACGCGGGATTCGCGGTCGTATAGGGCCGGAAATTCGTGCGTCACGTGGGTGCGTTCGTTCCTGGTTCTCGAGGCTTTGCCTGTGGCTTTACTAGCGGACTTTTTCATAAAAACAAAAATACTATTTTTCATCGCATGAAAATCAAGATTTTATTTGTGTGCCACGGGAACATTTGCCGAAGCCCGATGGCTGAATTCGTGATGAAGAAATTGGTACGGGATTTGCCCGCCGCATTACCTGCCGAATTACAACAGGGGGCGGCGCAGTCTCAGCTGAAAAATGTAGAATTCGAAATCGCAAGTGCCGCGACGAGCACCGAAGAAATCGGGAATCCTGTTTACCCGCCGGTACGCCGTATGCTTGCCACGCATGGGATTGATTGCTCCGGTAAGACGGCACGCCAAATGACTGCGCGCGACTACGAGTATTACGACTACATCGTGCTCATGGACCGCAATAACCTGCGCAACCTCCGCTGGATTTTGCCTGCCGACGTGTACGCTCGTGAAGCGGAGGGCGCGGGCTTTCCCACTAAAAATCCGGTGCTCATTCCTACTAACAACCAGTCTCGCACATCCACTAAAAATCCCTCAAGTCACAAAGTTTCCCTCCTCATGGATTGGGTGGGCGAGTGCCGCGACGTGGCGGACCCTTGGTACACCGGTGACTTTCAGGCGACCTGGGACGACGTGAATGCGGGCTGCAGTGCGATGCTATCGAAAATTTTTGTATCTTGTCAAGAGGCATAACCGAGTTCATCTCTAAAAAAGGAGTTTTCCCGTGCGTAAGGATCTTGGAGTCAAGGCTTATCTCTACCCGCAGCCGACATTGGTCATTGCGACCTATAACGAGGACGGTTCTACGAATGCGATGGTAGCCGCTTGGGGCTCCGTTAGCGACACGAACCAGGTGGCCATTTACGTGGCGCATAGCCATAAGACCATGCCGAACATCCTTGCGCGCAAGGCGTTTACCGTGAGCATGGCGAACGAGAAGAACATCAAGGCCGTCGACTATCTGGGTGTCACCAGTGGCAACAAGGTGGCCGACAAGTTTGTCCATTCCGGCCTGACGTCTGTCAAGAGCGCCCATGTCGATGCTCCGCTGATTGCGGAACTTCCGCTCGCGCTGGAATGCAAGCTTGTAAGCTACGATGAAAATTCCGAACTCCTGCTCGGTGAAATCGTGAACGTGACCGCCGATGAATCGGTGCTCGACGAGAACGGAAAGCTCTCGGTTGAAAAGCTCGCCCCGGTCTGCTACGACTCCGCGGGCCACGGCTACTATGTAATGGAACGCCGCGTCGGCAATGCCTTCAGCGACGGAAAATTATTCGGCAACGCCTAATCGGGGGAGGGGGAATGAAGAAGATTAATGCTATTTTGAGTGTCGCCGCAGTTGTCTTGCTGGGCGCATGCGGCGGTACTTCCAGCTCTTCAAATGGTCCTGCAGAATCGGCTGCTGAAACTAGTTCTGCTGCAGAATCCAGCAGCTCCGTGGCTATAGTTCCAGAATCGAGCGCTGCAGAAAGTGCGCTGGAATCAAGTTCCGCTGTTGAGTCCGCTGCCGTCGAGCCCGTTGCTGACACGGCATGGAACAAGGCGAACCTTACGTGGTACATTTCCTGGCCGGATCCTGGCAGCGAAGAATGCGTGGTGTACAACGGCTGTGAATGGGCGGGCTACTTTGCAGGTCTACCGGACCAGCAGACCGAGGAATGGGTTAGCGAGCACAACATCATCTCCATTCACGAAAAGGACTGGGACAAGTACAAGCTGAAGACCTTCAGGTTGCGCCAGAATGGCCGCACCATCGATGCTACGGTTTACGACAAGTGCGCTGACAGCGACTGTGAAGGCTGCTGCACCCAGAACGCGGGCGAGCTCGGATTCCTGATTGACATCGAGAGCTATACCTGCGAGCGTCTTTCTGGCACCAAGGATGGCTGCGACGGCGTTGTGGAATGGACCTGCCTCGACTGCGAATAGTTTGGCTTTTGCGATATGAAAATTCAGGTACTGATTGACAATATCGCCGGCACGTGCGGCTCCCGCAAGCTCTTTGGCGAGTGGGGCCTCTCGGTGTATGTGGAATTCGAGGGCAAGCGCTACCTGCTTGACACGGGGGCGTCGCACCTGTTCGCCAAGAACGCTGGCGTGATGGGCGTGGACCTTTCGAAAGTGGACATCGGCATTTTGAGCCACGCGCATTTTGACCACAGCGATGGCATGGCCAGGTTCTTTGCGCTGAACAAGACTGCTCCTTTTTATTTGCGCAAGGGTGCGGGCGAAAACTGCTACCATGCGCACAAATTAATTGGCCGCTTCACGTACCACGAATACATCGGAATCCACAAGGGGTTCCTGAAACGCTTTGCCGACCGCATCCGCTTTGCCGAAGGCGACATGCAGATTGCGCCGAACGTGTACCTGGTTCCGCACAAGACGCCGGGCCTCTCCGCGATTGGCGAACGTGCGCATCTTTCGGTCAAGGAAAACGGCAAGTACTGCTACGACAGTTTCGATCACGAACAAAGTCTCGTATTCGACACGCCCAGGGGCCTGTTTGTCATGAACAGCTGCAGTCACGGCGGCGCGGACAATATCGTAAAGGAAATCGAGGCGACCTTCCCCGGCAAAAAAATCTACGCGCTTCTCGGCGGGTTCCACCTGTTCCGCTACAAGGACGAAGTGGTGTGGGCCTTTGCGGAGCGCCTGCGCGAACTGGATGTCCAGAAAATCTATACCGGGCACTGCACTGGTGACCGTGCGTTCAAGATCCTGCGCGAGGTCCTGGGCGATCGCGCCGAGCAGATGTTTACCGGAATGACGGTGGAAATCTAGGACAATATATAGGAAAAGGGCGGTCCCCCGCCAATAAATAAGCAGGCAGGTCCACTGGACCTGCCTATTTTGCACTAAATGGCGGGGTCGGGCTATATTACAAGGCCGTCTGCGGGGGCGAATGCCCCCGCACGCGGCTCTTGTAACGGACCAAATGGTCCGCCCGTCCGGGTCACTATCCCTCCCGCAAAAAAGATTTTTGTGGACAATATGTTGATAAAGTGGATATAATGTGGAATAAATCCCGTTATTTCGCGAAAAAGTGAAAAAAGTTGAAATTTTTCGCCAAAAACCCTTGACAACGGTCACGGAAAGTTCTATAATTGGCCTCACCCGCGAACGAGAGGGCTGAAGAGCCGAAAC
>NZ_CAMGVQ010000057.1:0-22042 GCF_946062555.1 uncultured Fibrobacter sp. | reverse complement strand
CGCGCTGGATGGCCGTCACTTGAATGAAAGTTTTACTGTCGATATTCCGTTTGAACAGGGCTACGGCCCCTACCGCCCCGACTTGGTGATGGAGGTCCCGAAGGACGAACTCCGCGAGGTGGGCGAAATTTGGCTCGGCATGGAGCTCGAGATGTACATGGACGAGGACGTGCGCGAATTCCAGCTGCCCGAGACGGCGGACGAGTTCGTGGACGGGCTGAACCTGGACGATGACGACGAATCCGACGGCATTTACACGATCAAGGAAATCAAGAAGGACACCGTGGTCGTGGACGGGAACCACCCCTTTGCGGGCAAGGACCTGACTTTCGACGTGACGGTGGTCGCGATTGACCAGCCGAGTTTTACCGAGCTCGAAACCGGCTACCCCGACCGCGAAGAAGATTTTGACCATTTTGACGACGGCTTCGACGGGGCCGACGGCGAAGATTTTGATGACAACAACCACAACAGGAGATGGCGCTAATGGCATCGATGGACGAACTCAAGAAGGCTGCAGGCGTTCGCGCGGCAGATATGATCAAGGACGGCATGACCGTGGGTCTTGGAACGGGTAGCACCGCCGCCCACATGGTGAACCGCCTTGCCGAGCGTATCAAGACGGAAGGCCTGCATGTGGTTGGCGTGAGCACGAGCTGGAGCACCACGCTGCAGTGCCGTAGCCTCGGCATCCCGCTGAAGGAAATGGGCGAAGTTTCTCACCTGGACATGGTGATTGACGGTGCCGACGAAATCGACGACCAGCGCAATTTGATCAAGGGCCGAGGCGCAGCCCACCTGCTCGAAAAGATTGTGGCCTCGATGACGGACAACTACGTGATCATCGCGGACAGCGGAAAGAAGGTGAACAAGCTCGGCGAAAAGTTCGCGGTACCGCTGGAAATCATTCCGGGCGCTATCGCCGTGGTGACCGAACGTGTGAAGAAGCTCGGTGGCGACCTCAAGGTGCGTATGGGCGCTCCGGGCAAGGACGGTCCGGTGATTAGCGATAGCGGCAACCTGATCGCAGACGCCAAGTTCGGCATTATCGAGAACCCGGACAAGCTCGCCCGCGACTTGGAACACATCGTGGGTATCGTGGGTCACGGCCTGTTCGTGGGTATGGCGACCAAGGTGATTCTGGCCGACGCCGACAAGGGCCTCGTGGAATTCTAGGCGACAGAAAGCTGCACTAGACTCCCTCCCCTATCGCGCTACACGCTCCAGGGTCGAGAATGACAGAATCTGTCCCCGCCAGCGCGGGGACTTTTTATATAAATTAAAAATTCCTCGGCAAGAGCCGGGGATTTTTGTTCGCATTGAAAAAAGCGAAAACCTCCGGTCGGTGACCGGAGGCTTTCAATTTCGCGCTAGCGCGTGCTCAATTAGTCTTCGTCGGCGAGTTCCGGAGCCTTCTTGATCACGTTGCGGCGGCCGTAGCGGACCTTGGACGGATCGAAGGTGGTTTCGACGGCTTCGACTGCGGGTTCAGCGGCAGGTGCTGCAGGGGCAGCAACCGGGGCTTCGACGGCAGGAGCGGCCGGAGTTTCAACCGGAATACGCGGAGCGAGCGGGCGGCGGGCTTCGGGAGCGGCGGCCGGGGCGGCTTCGGGAGCCTGGGCTTCGGCAGCTACGTTCTGAGCTTCAACGTTCTGTTCGCGGCGGCCTTCGCGGCGGTCGCGACGATCGCGGCGGTTGCCACGGTCACGCTGTTCATTACGGTCACGAGCGGGCTGCTGCTGTTTGTCGGCAGCGCGGTTGTCGCGATTTTCCTTAGCAGGACGGTCCTTGCCATTGTTGTTCTGGCGATTTTCCTTGCGTTCACCGCGCTGAGCCATTTCCTGTGCGCTGATCGGGCGACGGGAAGCCGGCTTCAAGTTCATGTCCGGGGTGAGCTTCTTGAAAATCGGGGTACGAAGCATGGTAAGGAGCTTGTTAACCTTCGTGAGGATAACGATGCACAGAATCACTGCAACGAGTGAGAGTGCGAGTGCGATGTATTCCATTCGGGGCACCTCATAAGTAAGGGTTGACCGCAGGTGCAGGCTGGAAATAAACCCGCAGGCGGTGTGGCTGGTTCGTGTTTGTGTGTGCTTAAAGCCATCTTACTAGCGCCTCCTGAGAGGCTTGACGGCGATAAGGTTTCGGGCAAATTGGGCCAGCGAAACATTAAGGGGTCGCTGCCGCGGCAGCAGACCATGGTGAGCCACGGGCGCAAATATAAGAAAATTCGGATTTCGGAGTTCAGAATTCAGAGTTATTAGAGCTGAAAATTCAATCTTATTATCCAAATCAGTTCTGAAATCAGAATTCCGACTTCTGAACTACCTAGGGCGGTTAGAGGTGCATATCGAGCTTTTCGAGCGATTTTTTGACCGAATCGCCGTAGGCGGTCAGCGAATCCAAGTTTTTCTGAAGCGAATCCACCTGACCCTGGAGCACCGCATTTTCAGCCTTCAAGCGGTTCATTTCGGCCTCGGCTGCTTCATCGGCGCAAGCAGAAAGCGAAAAAATGAATACGGCGGCCAACAAGATTGCAAACAAAGTAACAATATTTCTCATAAAATCAAATATAGAAAATACGCTTCCCTCTCGCCTAGGGGTCACCCCTAAAAGCTAAAATATACTCTAAATCATCCACAAGATGTCAGATGTATCAAAAGCTTTTACTTTCCTTGGTCGCGTTTAATCGACAGGTCAAAAAATATCATCTTTCCATTTGACAATTATTTTTATATATTTGATATAAACAGTAAGCGCCGACGTGCTTTGGTTTGCTTCGAATAACGCTATTCGCGTTATTCGAACCCTTCGGGCTTTTCGAACGCATAGCGTTCTCAAAGGCTTAAACGCTCCCCTTGGTCGCGTTTAATCGACAGGTCAAAACCAGAGCACCCCCGGTGCTTAGCACCGGGGGTGCTCTGGTTTCGACAGGGTTACCGAAGTGTTAGTTGCAAGCCGAGGTCTCAGACGAGGGCACTCGTAAAAAAGTCTGAAAAAAAATAAGTGCTGACGAAAACTACGCACTCGCTGCCTAATTAACGGCAACGCCGGGCCTCATTCCGCTCCCATCGGGGTGTACGTCCGGACGCAATATGGGATAGGATTCTCGCATGCCTGGGGCTAGAGTCCGAGATTCACTAGGCTGGTCAAAGTCCGCGCCGACCTTCTTGGGCGTAGATCAGACGAGAACTTAAGTACGAAGGGAACGCTTGTAGGAACGTGCATGGACGTGATTTTGGACAGGGGTTCGACTCCCCTCACCTCCATAAAGTAAAAGGGAGCTCTTAGTGAGCTCCCTTTTACCTTATGTTATTAAAAGACCGAACCGGCTAAAATCCGCTTATACCTTACTCTGATGCAGGTTCTCTCGCCAACACGACTCGTCAATACGAGTCATTCATAGCTCACCGGCGGCACACTCTTTTTTTATCTTTGGTTCTATGGATTCAAGGAATTGCTTGCCGGAACTTCTGCTGCCCGTGGGCACGCGAGAAATGCTCGAAGCGGCTGTCAACAACGGCGCCGATGCCGTATATTTCGGTGTTCCTCATTGGAATGCCCGGGGCCGCACCGAAGACTTTTCGTTTGAAGATGTCCGCGACATGATTCGCTACGCACGTATCCGCGGGGTACGGACCTTTCTCGCAATGAACGTCCTTGTTTTTGAACGAGAACTGCAGGAACTGCCCGAATTCCTTGAAAAACTGATTTCCCTGGAGCCGGACGCGTTCATTATTCAAGACATAGGGCTGGCGAGACTCATCCGGGCCATTTGTCCGAATCAGGAAATCCACGCAAGCACACAGATGACGCTAGCCAGCGCCGAGAGCGTGAACGCCGTCAAATCCATCGGTTTCAACCGAGCGGTACTCGCTCGCGAACTTTCGCTCAAGGAAATCGCAAGCATCAAGACAGCGACAGACCTGGAACTGGAAGTCTTTATACACGGAGCTCTCTGTGTAAGCTATTCCGGGCAATGCCTCACCAGCGAGAACTTCGGCGGCCGCAGCGCGAACCGCGGCCAGTGTGCCCAGAGTTGCAGACTTCCCTACCGTATCTTTGTAGACGGCAAGGAATACCGCGAAACAGACGCACAGTATCTCTTCAGCCCCCATGACTTATGCGCCCTTCCGAAGCTCAAAGAACTGGAAGAAATCGGTGTTGATTCACTCAAGATTGAAGGACGCCTCAAGAGCCCCGAATACGTGGCAGCCGTTTCACGAGCCTACCGCAAGGCATTGAACGGAACAAGCCTCGATGCAAAGGACATGGAACCGCTCGAAGTGCTTTTCAGCCGCGGGCTGACCACCGGATTTTTGGAAGGAGACAACCACCAGGAACTCGTCGACGGCACGTTCAGTAACCACCACGGCCTTTTCCTCGGTACAGTTGTAAAGGTCGACCGTGGGCAAATCATAGTCGGTCTCGACAGTGCAATCTCCGATGCCGGCGAAAACGCCACCTACCCGCGCCCAGGGGATGGTATCCTGTTCGAAAAAGCCTCCCTCGGTATAAGTGTCGGAAGTCGCCTCTACGCCGCGCAAGTCACCCATTTACCGCATGCAAAGCGCGGCGACCCCAAGCTCCTAAAGCTTGAATTCGGGCGTGAATTCGACACCCGCCAGATTGCCGTGGGCATGCAAGTTTACCGCAACGACTCCCCTGCGCTTGAACGTGAACTGCGCAAGACTTTTACGGACCGCGAACAACTCGTGCGCCTGCCGGTCACCATGACACTTTCGGGTAAAATCGGCGAAGCACTCAAAATGTCCGTATACGACACACCGAAAAACGCCGTCGAAGTCGAGGCCGTTTTTATACTCGAAGCGGCGCGCAACAGTGAGAACCGCAGCAAAAACGAAGCGGACAAGGCTATCCGCGAACTCGCGCAAAAAGAACTTTCGGCCTTAAGTTCGACCGCCTACCAGTTAAAGCACCTCGACATTCAAGTGGACCGCAGCGCGTTCATCCCCGGAAAGATTCTCCGTACGCTCCGCCAGGCAGTCATCGAAAAACTCGACGAAAAGCGCACCGAATGGAAACCATTGAACCCGAGCGCCGAGACTGGCAAAAAGTTCTTGGACGAGACCCGCGCCAAATTTAAATCCGGAGTCTCTACCAACGGCGCACCAGCCGCCAGCGGTATATCATCCGCCGGCGGCACAACGCATCCGATTATCAGCGTACTCGTCCGCAATCCGGATCAAATCGCCGCCCTCGAAGGCCTCGCCATCGACCGCGTCATCATGGATTTCGACTGGGGCGTCAAATACGACGATTCCCTGCAGCAAATCCGCGAACTCGGCTTCAAGGCGGGCATGGCGACGCTCCGCATCCACAAGCCGGGCGAAAGCCATTACCTCAAGAATATCCTGCGTCTGGCCCCGGACTTTGCGCTGGTGCGTAACCTCGGAGCACTTTCCATCCTCAGGGAAAGCGGCATTCCTCTTACGGGCGACTACAGCCTGAACGCCGCCAATAGCGCAAGTTACGACTGGCTCCTTTCACAAGGTCTTTCGACACTCCACCCTTCGTGGGACCTCAACAGCACGCAGCTCTTTGACCTGCTCGAAAACATCGACGGAACGCGCCTCGAGCTCACCTTGCACCAGTACATGCCCGCCTTCCATTCGGAATATTGCGCCTTCGCCCGAGCCCTCACCACGGGCCGTCGCTTCCCCGAATGTGGCAAGATTTGCACTAAGCACAGGGTGGAAATTCTGGACCACAAGGGCGAACGCCATTTCTTGCAGAGCGATGCAGAATGCCGCAATACACTCTTTGTAGGCAAGCCTCAATCCGCATTAAAGCTGCTCCCCCGTCTCCGTAGCGCAGGCGTAAACCACTTCCGCCTCGAAATGCTCACCGAAGACGCAGAAACCGTCCGCCGCAAGGTGCTCATTTACACGCAAGCCATCCTAGGCAAAATCACTATCGAAGATGCAATCCGCGAAGCGGGCATCCAGGAAAAATACGGCCTTTCTGATGGGCAGCTTTTCAATGAAAGCACCTGGCAGGACCGCAAAAAATAAATCAAGAAAGAGCCCCGCCGGCACCCAGGAATTGGCGGGACTCCCTAACTGAAAGAATGCCATCAAGTGATTGATGTATTCTGCCGACGTTCGCCGGCAAAATCAAATATAGGCAAATTTATCTGCATTTTTGCAAACAACTGTTTGCAAAAGAATGTAAATTTTTAACAACTTAAAAATTTGTGTCCAAGTAGTTCATGCAAAGTTTCACTTTTTCCTTGCACGGGCGATAGCGTCTTTCGCCAACTGGTCCACCAGTTCGTTCCACTTGACGCCCGTATGTGCGGCCACCTTCTCGAACGAGACTCGATGTAGATAAGGTTTTGCCGCCGCCACGTAACGTTTTGCGATATTACTCTTCGCCTGCCATTCTCCCTTGGCCCAGCGAGCAATACCTTCGTAGTCATGACAGATGGTCCCCGTCTTGTCGTTCGAATCGAGCCAGCGCATCGCCTGGTAAGAAGCCATCACTTCGCCGTCGATATTCCTGCTTTCCGCATCAAAAGCCGTAATTCCCGAACCGCGTGCAATTTCCACATCGTTTTCGGTCACCACGAACGCCCAACCCGATTTTGCAAACCCCGGAGAAAAAGATCCATCCACAAATACACGCAATCCGGAAGGTGCCGGAGCTTCCATCCCGGAAATCCACGCCTCCGCTTCGGCCCTCGAGCCAAACGACTTAAAAAGCACCCCCTTGACACCATGGGTCAATTTTTCACATTCCGCCCAGGTCATCACAATTTTACTTTCATCTGGGGTCTTAATCGCATAGAATTTTTGTTTCGGCATGCCCCAAAATTAGTATATTTTTCCCCGTGAAACCGTCCCCATATTTTAAAGACTGTTTTCGTTACTTTTTTAAGAGATTCAGCGGCAAGGAATCTCTATTTCGCTGGTTCCTGCAAAAAGCGGGCGAAGATTCCGGAGCATTTGACTTTCCCGCATCACTCAAGGGAAACCCCAAGACGCTCCTTTTCTTGGCTCGAGACATGGAACAGTCGGCCGCATTCATGCACGCGATGCCTGACGCCTTTTTTAACAATGCGTTACTCTGCGCCCACGAATCGCTACAGGCAGTCGTTTCCGCCAAACGCGCCAAAGCCCTCTACTACAGCGACCTCGAATGCCGTTACGACGAACCAGCCTTCATTGAATTAGAACAAAAAATCAAGGATTTCGCCCCCCAGGTCTGTATTTATCTGGGAGAAGCTTTCTTGCCCAGGCTGTATTTGGCCAAGGTGAGCGGAGCCCCCTGCCGTATCGGTTTTGTCAGCGAGAACTGCTTTCCCTTCCTGAACCTGAGCCTGCATCCGGATAAATCCAGCGAAGCTGCCCTCATCCGAGAATATTACGAGGTCAAGTGATGCAGAAAGGGTTTTCTACCATAGTCACCGAAAGCGGCGGGTATGCGGACCTCCACATGCACACCAAGCTCTCGGACGGCACCCTTTCTGTCGAGGAGCTACTTGCACTATGCAAACGCAAGGGGCTTCGTTGCATCTCTATTACCGACCACGACAACCTGGACAGCTACAACCTCGCCATTGAACCCGCCAAGGAAATCGGGCTCGAAATTATCCCGGGCATTGAAATTTCTGCCGTATGGGAAGGCAAGGACATTCATATCCTGGGTTATTTCTGCGACCCGACAAACCTCGCACTGAACATGGAGCTACAGGATTTCGCCAAGCAGCGAATCACGCGAGCCAAAGCGATTATCAAGAAATTGAACGCCCTTGGAATCGACATCACCTACGAAAAGGTCGTGAGCTACTGCAAGGGCAAGGTCATCGGACGCCCGCACATCGCCATGTCCATGGTCGACGAGGAATACATTTCGAACTTTTCAGAAGCGTTCACCAAGTACCTTGGCGACGGCTGCGTAGCCTTTGTCGAAAAAAAGGGCCTCAACCCGCAGCAGACGATCAAACTTATCGAAAATGCAGGCGGAATCGCCGTTCTCGCCCACCCCTACAAATCTGGCCTCAGCGACGAATTCATCGAAAGCATGGTGGAATGGGGCGTACAGGGAATCGAAGTCTACAGCCCGGCCCAGAAGGGTGCCGTTGGGCGCAAGTACAAGGAAATGGCTCAAAAGTTCGGACTTGTGGGTACCGGAGGTTCGGACTTCCACACCGAAGCGGGAACCTATCCCCCGAACTGCATGAAAATGCCTTACTCCGTCGTAGACGCATTACGCGAACGCCGCGAAAAACTGAGAGCGGAATGGTACTAAAGAGAGTAGGAAGTAGACAGTAGGCAGTAGGAAGTGGTTGGGCATGAGGTTGCGGCTTTGCCGCTTTGAGGTATGAGGTGTGAGGAATTAGAGATTTGGAAAAAACAATGAATAATGAAGAATTAAGAATTAAAAATGGTGGAATGAATGCTAAAAGTTCATTTTTCTTTTTTCATTGTTCTTTGCTCTTTGTTCTTTTCTTCGCAATTTCTCTATTTGCTGAACCGCTAAAGCCAGACCAGTATGTGAAGCCGGCAGCGCAAGACTCTGTCTACCAGACTCCTTGGGGAATCGATCCTGCCGCGCGTGAAACTGACGCCGGTCGCTGGGTGCTTCCGCACCGCGAAGTGATGCAACGCACCTACGACATTGCAGGACAGAAATCCGAATGGATTCTCGGAACCTCGATCCTCGGCGCACCGGAACTTGACCCCGACCATATGGGCATGGGCTCTATCCAGAGTCGCTATCCGAGCAAGCTCGCCGGACTCTTTACCACGCGCCTCGGCTATGACGCCACGACACTCGGGCTGAACGGCGAAAACGGAATCCTCTTTGAAGAACGCAAAGGCATTCCCGTCGATACGCCCATTACCGACCTGAACTGGGAACGCCCCGCCTTTAGCGGGAACGCCCTACGGCTAGATTTTCGCCGTCTTATAACGGATTCGGTTTCACTTGAATTCGGACTTGCGAGCCACTCCGACGTTGAGTCCAAGGAATACAGCTACCAGAACGTGACCCATTCGCCCTACTTCGCCCTGGGCCGCGACTCCACGCAGATACCGTTCGGTGGCCGCAACATCGCGATGAACAGTATGCACATCCAGCCGATTCTCACCTGGCGATTCGGCTTCGGCAAGGCGTTCATCAAGATGAATTACCTAAATCTCGAAAATGCGGACAACTCCAACCACAAGGTACTTCTCGACACCCTCGACAAGGCCGTTCGAACCTTCCAGACCGACCCGTACGGAATCGAAATCCATACAATCGGTTATGGGGCGGGACTTGAATTTTACCCGATAAAGAAACTGACGCTTTCGACTGACTTTACCTATACGACGCACGAAATCGAAGAAGATTCCCTCCCCCACATTTTTAGAGGCACGCATGACTACGTTGACTCGCTCGGTATCGAAAAGAGCGACACGCTTTACTACGATACACTCAAGTTGACCACTTACGAGACGATGCTCGGCAATTTCGGAATCACCTACCACACCTTCTTGAATCCGGCAATCAAGTTCAAGTACGAAATCGTGAATACGGACCATACTGGCGACAACAATACCACGAAAAGTTATTTCCAGGATCGCGAAACTGGTTACCTGCAGCTTTCAGATACCTTATGGAACAGGCTCCTTTTCCGCACCCAGACCGGTATGCAACGCAACAGCTCTGTGCGCGACTCCGTGGATTACGCCCCCGCCTACTCCGCAGACGTCCTGGCCTTTCTACCTTACCATTTACGTGCCAATGTCGCCTTCCGTCACGACAACAAGTTCCCCGATGTCGCACAAATCCGTATCGATGAAACGGGACGCCTCGCCTTCCACCGGAAGAACCTCAAATTCGAAGAACGCGATCGCTACATTTTCAACTTGGGATACCAGCAACGAGAAGTCTTTTACGGTCTCGGGCTACGCTACGAAAACGTTGACAACCTGATTAAGCCACGCTGGGTGAAATGGGGACATGTCGATACAACCAACACACTCGAAGAAGTCTACACCTGGACCAACATCGACAATGTGAACAGCCTCGACTGGCTTTTGCAAGTGGGATTCAGGCTCGGCAACTGGAAATTCTATCTGGAACGCGGCGAGACTCTTGACCGTAGCCGCAAGCTCCTCGACACGCCGGAACTTTACTACAAGGGTTCCATTCATTGGCAGAACCGATTCGTTTCGGACCGACTCGGCGTAAGTGTACGCGTAGACTGGCAATGGTTCGGCGAACGCTACGATTGCACCATTGACGAAAACGGAAATCCCGAACTGGAACTCATGAAGAAGTATCTGGCGCTCGATTTCGAGGCCCGTATGCAGATATTGACCTTCGAACTCTACACCCGCATCGAGAACTTCAACCACAGCATTTATATGCCCGCAAGCGGATACACCCCCGAAGGGCTGCGCTTCGCCTACGGAATCGTCTGGAGCTTTAAGAATTAGTCGCAAAATGTCATGCCGGACCCAGATCCGGCATCAGCTTTTTCTATTTCAACTTATAAAGATAAGGCCAGTTCTTGCCGGTAATCCAAAGATTCTTGCCGTCATAGGCGATGCCGTTCAACACATCTATATTCGGATATTTGCGCTGGAGATCCATCACCTTCCGGCTAAAATCCAGATAACGGACCACCTTTCCGCTTGGGAGCGAAATGACCGCAATGACGGATGTCTGCCAGATATTTGCGTACAAAGTGTCACCCACAATTTCGAGTTCGTTCAACAATTTCAAGGGGCGGCCGCCGTCCGTGACTGTAATAGCTCCGAATACGTTAAAGCCTCCCAGCTGGATTTGCAAAAGTTCACTGCTGCCGTTACTCATAAGGAGAGCATTTCTCCAATAAGTGAGCCCCCATCCTTCTGTCGGAATGCGGAATTCCCCTTTGAGGGCAAACGGTTTGCGACTATAAATGAAAGCTTTCTTGGATTTCCACGTCAGGTAAAAAATGTCATCGCCAACAGCTATAGAGCCTTCGCCAAAATAACGTTCGGAAAGTTTTGCCGAATCGAGAATTTTGCCATCCATCGTGCGGCGATAAAGTCCCGACTGTCCATATTGGCCAGTAGTTTCAATCAGTTCCTTGCCGTCAAAAAACAAACCCTGTGTAAAATGGGACTGTTCGTGCGGAATGGAATCTAAAATTTCAGGAACCACACGAGGAGCCTTGGCAAAGGACTTAGACGAGAGTGTAGAGACGAGAGAAGAGAGAACAAGAATGTAGAATGCGAGATGCTTTATAATCATATTTTCCAAAAATAATTCTTTCGTCTTTCGTCTGTAGGACCGACTGTCCGTTCTCTCGTCTTTTTTTTCTAAATGGCACTCCTTCAGAGTGCATTTATTGCGGCTCAGCCATGTCAAAGCATAACTGCTTTGCCGCGGCGTTCACCTTTTTCTAAATTTCCGCCCATGGGTGAACTTAGGACACCAGCCAAGGTCAAGATAATCGTAGGGATTCTCGCGAAGGATTCCCAGGCGGTCGAGGCTGTACGCGAAACACTCCGAAACCGCTTTGGCGAAGAGGATCTTGCGCTCCCGCCGTTCCCGTTTACCTTCACCAATTACTATAAAGAAGAAATCGGGAACGCCCCCGTGCGTGCCTTTTTCAGCTACGAGACGCTGGTGGAACGAGAAAGCATCGTCGACATCAAGCTGTGGAGCAATGACATCGAACTTGAAATCGCAAGGCAAAACGGCACGCCCGGTCTTCGCCCCGTGAACCTGGACCCCGGCTATATGACGCTCGGGCAATTTTTCTTGGCGACCACCAAGGACCAGCGTCAACGCGTTTACATGCAACGCGGTATTTTCGTGGAACCCACGCTATACTTCCAGGACGGGCACTTTCACGCCTTCGACTGGACATACCGCGACTACCAAAGCGAAAAGTACATCCAATACCTGGAACAAGTCCGTGTCCGCCTCGCCTACCAGATGAGCACCGGAAAGCCCTACCGTTTGCGAGCTAATCACTAACCACCAACCACGGACTACTGTCTACTACATCATGAAAGCCGGCATTTTTACCATCCTCCTCCTTTGCTGTTCCAATGTATTCATGACTTTCGCCTGGTACGGAAACCTCAAGCTCAAGGAAATGCACATCAGCACCGACTGGCCGCTATTTCTCGTAATCGTGGCCTCTTGGGGAATCGCCTTCTTTGAATACTGCATCGCCGTTCCGGCAAACGTCATCGGTAGCAGCATCAATGGCGGTCCCTTCACCCTGATGCAGCTTAAAATCATCCAGGAAGCCATTTCGTTAACGGTGTTTACCGTCATCGCGACAACGGTATTCAATAACGAAGCTCTGCACTGGAACCACATCGTGGCCTTCGCCTGCATTATCGCGGCCGTTTTCTTTGCCTTCCTTAAATAAACCGCAAAATGGCGTTTCCGGCAACACATAAATGGACCAGTCTCCTTGTTGCAATCATCGTGGCAACCATTTGCCTATGTGACCCCGCCGAAGCCAAGAGTAATTCCAGCGTCAAGGATTCCCACAAGACATCGAGCAAGACCACCTCTAAATCGGAAAAGAAATCTTCCAAGAAATCCAGCAAAGCCAAGAAAAGCGACAATAAAAAAACGAAGAAAACCTCCGAAAAAAAATCAAAAAAAATAAAGATCAAGGCGGACGATCCCAAAGCCTTCACCAAGGCGCTCCTATATGAAAAGCAGGGAGTCGAATACGAAATCGTGGAAACCAAGAAGTCTCCGCGTCGTGCAACGGTACCAGAAAATCCCCAACAGCCCTCACCTCAGGACAGTCTCGAACAAGCTAGCGCACCTGATTCAGTCAATAACGAACACGCATCAGGACCAGCTAACGAACAGGTTTCCAACACAAAGCCAAACGACGTAAAAAAGGCCGCCCCGAAGCAAGCCGAGTCTAGCAAAAGCGGTAACAACGGCGAATTCTTCGACTTTTCCACGATGCTCCTTCCTATCACTCACGAGGCTCTCGTCGGTTCCCCTTACGGAATCCGTAGCCACCGCCTGCACCGGGGCGTCGACGTAAATGTCATTAAAGATGAACCCGTCGTCGCCGCATATCCGGGAATCGTCACCATGTCACGCTACAATAAGGGCGGTTACGGCAACTACGTACTCATCAAGCACCCGAACGGAATCGAGACTCTCTACGCCCACCTGTCCAAGCGGCTTCTCAAGGTCGGCGACGAAGTTTTTCCGGGCGACATCGTCGGACTCGCAGGCAATTCCGGAAGATCTTCGGCGGCGCATCTGCATTTTGAAATCCGCTACGGAGAAGTCAATATCGATCCCTGCACCATTATTGATTTTCCCCACTGGAGTCTCAAAGACGGTGTAGACCAATTCTCGAAAAAAAAAGCGACGGCGGCCCACCGAAAAATTCAAGCAAAGCTCCGCGACAACAACTATTACATCGTCAAAAAAGGCGACTCCCAAGGGGATGTCGCCAACTGGTTCAATATTTCAATTGAATCGCTCTGCCGCATCAACAAGCTGAAACCCGGTGCACCGCTCAAGGCGGGACAAAAGCTGCGCGGCAGCAAATAAGTTACTTTCGGCCTATTTTTTTGAATTCAGGAGTCAGCTTAGCGCAGGCGGAATCCTTCGGAAGAGCACGGTAAAGCTGCAATTCCTTTTCAAAGACTCCCTTCACTGAAGCACTCACGTACCACTTGGTTCCGGCAGGGCAATCTCCAAGCGGAACCTTGGATGTCGCCAAGAATCGCGAGCCGGTAATCTTGTATGTAAATGCATCCGTCGAAAGGGAATCGGGCAGCTGCAAGGCCTTGGCTCCACCGACAACCTTTTTCTGGGCAAAATAGGAACGCTGCGCGCTGATATAAGTTGCCGCCTGCTGCTGCAATTCATCAATCGCACCGTCAACCGAAGCAGCCTTGATTTTGTCGTGGCAATTATAAACGACAAGGGAAACAACTACGATTGCAATCACGATTCCAAACGGAATCGCAAGCTTCTTGAGCGGGACGTCCCCAATTTTCTCCAAGATATCGCGGAGGGACGCGTCTTCGACTTCATCGGCATCGCCTGTTTTCCACTTGAGGATTTTCAAGGCCACCAGCACATGTACATAAGGACGCGGCAAAGCAAGCCCCACCAGCGCCACCGCAAGTAGCACAATCGCAACAACCATAAACACAGTCAAGGCCATTTCAGCACTCGGAAGAATCGACTGGACATCCTTGAGGAGTTTAAAAAGCTGACGGTCTTCAGGAAAATTCTGGAGCGCCATACGCCCGGTAAAGGTGTTGTAGCGCGCAAGCCCGAGGTTCAATCCATCGGTCGCCATCTGTAGGACCGCCGACAGCACGCGCTGCATCAGCAGGAAAACCATGCCCATCAGGGCAACCAGCGTCGAAATCACTCGAACCGTACGCACAGGAGTCAGTCCACGGATCTCTTTTTCTTCAGTCATAGGCTTTTACTAGTGTGAGGTGTGTAATTAGTCATTTCACATGACACACTACACATTGTTCATTTTACTCCAGCCAGTTCCTTGGCAACTTTCTTTGCCGTGGTAAAGTCAGCCTTGCCGGTACCAAGTTTCGGCACCTTTTCGACCGCGAAAGCAAGCGACGGAAGCATAATCGGCGGGAATCCGCTTGCGCGCAATTCCGAAAGCACATCCTTCGGATCCTTTTCACCCTGGTACAGGAGCACAATCTTTTCGCCCTTCGCGGAATCCGGAATCGTCGTCACCAGGTAATCGCAACCTTCCAGCACCGGCGTATCCTGAATTTTCTTTTCGACAGCTCCGAGACTGATCATTTCGCCACCGAGCTTTGCAAAGCGGCTGTAACGGTCAACGATCGTAAGGAATCCATCTTCGTCGAGGTAACCCTTATCGCCCGTACGGTAATAGCGGATGCCGTCAATTTTTACGATAACGCTATCGGTTCGTTCCTGGTCCTTGAGGTACCCCTGCATCACCTGGCAGCCGCCGATCAGAATCATGCCCGCCTCGCCTGTCGGGAGCGGAATATTCGTTTCGGGGTCCACAATCAGGAACTGCGTTCCAGGGAGAGCCGGACCAACGGTTCCGGGCTTATTGTTCACCTGGAGCGTCATATAGTCGTTGCGCAGCGTATTTTCGGTATTCACCGAGGCCACCGGAGCTGTTTCGGTACAGCCGTAACCTTCGTAGATTTCCTTACCGAACTTAAGGCGGAATGCCGTCGCCAGTTCCGGGCGCAAGGCTTCGGCACCGGCAATAATCATACGCACGTACTTGAACACGAGCGGATGCACATAGCGGCTCACCGTAAAGGCTCGCAAGAAGGTCGGCGTCGCCACCAGGCAGGTCACGTGGAATTCAGAACAAACGCGCGCCATCGTCTTCACGTCGGTCGGGTCTGCCACAGCTACGATCGGGCAACCTTCCGTGAGGTTCAAGAGCGTCGTCACCGTAAGGCCGAAGCTATGGAACAGCGGAAGTTCCGAAAGCATCACGTCGCCGCGGCTCACGTTAATGATACAGGCCAGCTGCTGGATATTGCCCATCAAGTTACGGTGCGAAAGGAGAATACCCTTCGGGGTACCTTCAGAACCGGAACTGAACACAATCACGGCCGTATCGTCAAGGCTCGTACGCTTGCAGAACACAAAACGGATCAGCCACGACGGCATCATAATGCACAGGAACAACAGGGCTGCAATCTTTGCCTTCGGAATTTCCTTCATCAGGTCTTCAGCATAAAGGATACGCACCTTATCTGAAGCCACCTGCGAATAATCGTTTCCGCGACCCTTCAGTTTTTGGATAAATTGCCTACTCGAAATGACCGTCGATACATCCGCCTTTTCGCAGCAGAACTTTACATTGTCTACAGAAGAGGTATAGTTCAGGTTCACGTTCGTCTTGCCCATGACCCAGAGCACCAGGTTCACGATAACGCCTGCCGGAGAAGGCGGGAGCATGATACCGATATTTTGTTCGTCCTTGCCGAGCTTTTTCCTCAAAAGTCCGCGGAACGCCATCACTGCACCCATCAGCTTATAGCCCGAGAAATGCCCCCCATCGGTATTGTAGATTGCCGGACCATTCTTTACGTAACGCTTGCAGGTACGAATCCAGGAGGCCGCAATCGGGCGGACAAACTTGACGGCGTACTTCCAGGCATCGATCGAAATCTTACGGATAATAGCTCGGACCTCGTTAGGAGGTGTAGTGGCAGGAATCGCCTTGCCGAAAGCAACCGTTACCGCACGATCCGCAGACGCACCGTACATGTCGGAGCCGCTGTAACTGAAGTTGGATCCCCAGAGTCCCTGAATGTAGAAAGGAACAATAACCGCATCCGTCTCGTCAATAGCCGACGAATAGTCTATCGTGAAAGGTTCCACATGCGGCGACTTGGACACTTCGCCCGTCGGGAAAATCACGACCGCCTTACCGGCAAGGAGAGCCTCGTGAATCTTATCCATAGCCTCCTTGGGGTTGTTGTTGTCGATACGGATCATGCCAAGGCGCTTCAACACGGAGCGCAGGTACCAGCGTTCAAAATGGTCCTTGTTGCTTGCAATGCAGAGCGGACGCGGAGAGGCCATCTGGAGCATCGCCCAGTCGATAAAGCTATGATGGTTACCGACCAAGAGCACCGGCCCTTCGTTCGGGATGTTCTGCACGCCCAACACGCGAATACGGTAGCGGTTGAACACGAGCTTGAGCATCGTACGCAAAAGCGCCTGCGGCAAATTCGAAATCGTCCAGACGAAGACAAGCATCGAAACAATCGCAAGGCCCAAGAAATAATGCTGCGGACGAATGTCGGTATAGTGCACCATCATCGAGAACAGGAACAAGAAGGCAATGAGCACCAGCGCCTGGATCATGTTTGCAAGCGCAAGCACCGACCCGGAATTGTTCGGACGCGTGTTGTACTGCAACAGCGCATTTACCGGCACCAAGAAAAGTCCGCCAAAAATACCGGTCAGAGAATACAACACCACCAGCGCAAACGGATGCACAAAGAACGGCACCAGGAACATGCACACAGACACGCCGATCATCCCCATCGGAATAAAGCCGGTTTCAATAAAGTCGCGAGACTTGGTGGCCGCAATGACCGACCCCACCATCAAACCCACTATCGTAAAAGCAAGATAATTCTGAATCGTATCGATTTCATTCGTTCCCGACACATCCTGGTACATCAGCACGAACACCTGCGCCAAGGCCCAGAACATCGAAAGGGCGATAATCGAGGCACGCAATGTCGGCACACGCCAGCCGAGACTCAAGTGCTTTTTAACATTCGAAATGTTCACGTTCGGGTTTTCGTACTTGACCTTCGGAACCATGAAACTGGCTACCGTACCAAGGACACCTACGCCGGACAAAATCCACGGGATAACGATAGACTCCGATGTAATGCGGTGCACGGCGGCGTACGACTGCAGCGATTCCAGGTTAATCAGGTTCACGCCCACCACGGCAAGCCACGAGGCGCAAATAATGCCACCCAGGCCAAAAATCTGCAAGAACGCATTCGCAAAACTCAGGTTACGGACCCCGAACATCTCCTTAAGGATACCGTACTTGGCCGCACTGTGAACCGCAAAGCCGCAGCTGAGCCCTATCGAAAGCCAGAACGCCACGCGCGGGCAGTTGCAGGTTACTAGCACCGACTGGGCAATCACAAAGAGTGTCATGGTCAGAGCCGACCACGCCAGCACCTTGTTCTTGGAAAACTTGTTGGTGAAAAAACCTGCGAAAAACACCATCAGAATGTATGGTGCCAGGAAGAAAATCTGCAGCATGAAAGCTTGCCAGGTCTGCCCCGATTCAACATTGGTAAACGACCCCGAGAGAATCTTTTGGGCGTAGATGAACACTCCCATCTGCACAAAAGTCATTGCAAGGATGGATAGGAAGTAACGGATAGCTCCTTTAATTTTCCACATAAAAAAAGACCTGTAAAAAAGATTGTTTTACAGGTTTAAATTTAGAAAAATAGGGGTCTGAGCAGCAGGGCTACTCGTGTACAATCACATTATCGAGCGTGCGACCTTCGACCTTGACGCCATCCCAAAGGACAGCATTCTTCAGGGTACTATTCTCAACGACGCAACCATCCCCCACCGACACATTCGGACCGATGGTGCTGTTCACGATTTTCACATTCTTGCCGATATGGCAGGGGGCTACCAACTTGACGCCAGGGAGGTTCACCGAAGACGAATTGTCGTAACCTTTGAGTACATGGGCATTGGTTTCGAGGAGCGTTTCGGCAAGGCCGCAGTCCAGCCACTTGCTTACGGGGGCAGTACGGAAGCGGCATCCCTTCTCGATCATCATTTCGAGGGCGTCCGTGAGCTGGAACTCGTTCTTGGTACGGATGTTGTTGTCCATCAAGTACTTAAGGCTTTCCTTAAGGACCTTGGTATCCTTGATGTAGTAAATGCCGACAATCGCTTCGTCCGAAATAAATTCCTGAGGCTTTTCGACAAGGCGTTTAATGCAGCCCGTAGAATCGGTGACGGCCACGCCAAAGCGACGCGGATCTTCGACCTTATAAGTGTAGAGGACGTTCTGGTCAACATCGTTCAAGATGGAAAGATCAGCTTCGAAGAGGGTGTCGCCCAAAATAATCAGCACCGGTTCGTCGTCATCCACGAATGGAAGTGCGAGGCTGACCGCTTCGCCCAGGCCCTGGGGATTGCTCTGGAGAACCGTGCGGGTTTTGCCCCACGCAGAACGCTTGGTCAGGAATTGGTCCACAACTTCGGCCTTGTAGCCTGTAATGAAAATGGTTTCAGAAGGCTTAAGTTCAAGCGATTTTTCAACAATCCAATCCAGAATAGTCTTTCCGGCAACGGGGAGCAAACACTTTGGTACATTTTCTGTAAAAGGGCGTAAGCGAAGTCCGTTTCCAGCGACAGGCAAAACAATCTTCATTATCGAAAAATCCTCTTAAACAACTCTATATTGTCTTATAAGATAGAATTTTCTTACAAAATGTCAACAAGAAAACTTACAAACACATCGCCAAAAGAGACCTGCGAAAAACATGACATATAAGAAAAAACCGTCTCGGGGTGGAAACGGTTTTTAGTGGATGATGCAGGGGTCGAACCTGCGACCCGCTGATTAAGAGTCAGCTGCTCTACCAACTGAGCTAATCATCCATTGTCGCTTGGACGCGCACAATTATAGAATAAAAAAAATTCCCTGTCAAGGGGTAAAAACGCATTTTTTCAAAAAAATCTAATTCCAAGTTCTAGGCTCTAAGCTCTAAGTTCTATATTATTACCATGAGCCTTAATTCGAACCGCATGGACAGTTACCTAGCCTTCTTGGGAGTGGAACGGAACCTTTCGCCCGCCACCATCCAGAGCTACCAGGAAGACCTGCGGCATTTTGTAGCCTGGCTCGATGAAATCGGTCTGGACCTCAAGGAGCTCACCCCCGAAAAGCTGGACGAATTCCTGACGCTTACCGCCGGTCAAGAGGAATACTCCCCCACCTCCATCGCGAGGCATTTTTCGAGCCTGCGCGGATTCCTCAAATACATGCAGAACCAGGGCGAGTATAACTACAGCTCCGAATCGATGCTTGAACGTCCGAAACTGGGCCATTACCTGCCGCAATACCTCACCCGCGAAGAAATCGACAGCGTGTTCGAGAGTGCCGCAAACGGCAAGAACCCGCTGCGCGACACGGCTCTTTTCGAGCTTATGTACAGCGCAGGGCTCCGCATTTCAGAGACGCTCGGCATCAAGCTTTCGCAGATGGACATCGACAACGAATGGCTCACGCCGATCGGCAAGGGAAACAAGCAGCGCCTGGTTCCACTCGGCAGCAAGGCGAAAGAGAATCTAAAAGCCTGGATTGAACTCGGCCGCCCGCTCACGCACCCGACTACGGACAACATAATTTTAAATTCCCGAGGCAAGCCTATGAGCCGCATGGGAGCCTGGAAAATCGTGCAGCAGCATACCATGCACCTGAGCAAGCAAGTTTCGCCGCACACGTTCCGGCACAGTTTCGCCACGCATTGTCTCGAGGCGGGCATGGACCTGCGCGTATTGCAGGAACTGCTTGGCCACGCCGACATCAGCACCACACAAATTTATACGCATATCGACAAGGAATTTATCAAGCAAGAGCACCGGATGCACCACCCGAGAGAACAAAAAGACGCTGCTTTACAGCAACGTCGTTAAAGGGTTTCGTTGATTAGCATGTTCCGTAAAAGGTTACGGATCCTTGCTCACGGATTTTACTTTAGGCTTTCGGTGCGTATGCAGGCGAATGAACTTTTTGCCACTATGGACCGGGAGTGGTTTTGCACCCTCTCCAGTATGCAACACGCGGACCTCCCCTGCCGGTTCCGTCTGCCCTGTGAATAGTGTATGATTTATAGCCATACTTTCAATATACTAAAAAATTTTTTTATGTCAACTATTCCATTTTAGACTATATCGGCGTAGACAAACTCATTTTACGACAAACTTTTTTTATATTGTTGTGGCAAAAATATGTTTTCGCCCCAAGCAGGCTGCAAAAAAGGAATTAGTATGAGAAACTCGCTCAAGATTGAAGGTCAGGTCAAGACTTACCTTAAAGAAGACGAACTCCCGAAGGCATGGTACAACGTCCGTGCCGACATGAAGAAGAAGCCCGCTCCGCTCCTGAATCCGGGTACCGGCAAGCCGGTGACTTTCGAAGACCTCCAGCCGGTTTTCTGCGATGAACTCATCAAGCAGGAACTCGATAACGACACTCCTTACATCGAAATCCCTGAAGACATCCGTACTTTCTACAAGATGTACCGTCCGTCGCCGCTCGTTCGCGCTTACTTCCTGGAACAGGCACTCGGCACTCCGGCTCACATCTACTACAAGTTCGAAGGAAACAACACCTCGGGTTCTCACAAGCTCAACTCCGCCATCGCTCAGGCTTACTACGCCAAGAAGCAGGGCCTCAAGGGCGTGACGACTGAAACGGGTGCAGGCCAGTGGGGCACGGCTCTTTCGATGTCCAGCGCCTTCTTCGGACTGGACTGCCAGGTTTACATGGTGAAGGTTTCTTATGACCAGAAACCCTTCCGCCGCGAAGTCATGCGCACTTATGGTGCATCTGTGACTCCGTCTCCTTCTATGAACACCGAAATCGGCAAGAAGATCAACGCCGAATTCCCGGGCACCACGGGTAGCCTCGGTTGCGCCATTTCCGAAGCCGTGGAAGCAGCCGTGAAGCAGCCGGGTTACCGCTACGTTCTCGGTTCCGTGCTGAACCAGGTGCTGCTGCACCAGTCCGTGATCGGTCTCGAGACAAAGGCTGCCCTCGACAAACTTGGCGTGAAGGCCGACCTCATTATCGGTTGCGCCGGCGGTGGCTCTAACCTCGGTGGCCTTATTAGCCCGTTCGTTGGCGAAAAACTCCGTGGCGAAGCCGACTACGATATTCTCGCCGTGGAACCGGCAAGCTGCCCGAGCCTCACTCGCGGTAAGTACGCCTACGACTTCTGCGATACCGGTCGTGTTTGCCCGCTCGCCAAGATGTACACTCTCGGCTCCAGCTTCATGCCGTCAGCCAACCACGCTGGTGGCCTGCGTTACCATGGCATGAGCACCGTCCTCTCTGAACTCTACGATCAGGGCCTCATGCGCGCAACGTCCGTGGAACAGACCAAGGTATTCGAAGCCGCCAAGCTCTTCGCCCAGACCGAAGGCATTCTCCCGGCTCCGGAATCCAGCCACGCCATCCGCGCGACGATCGACGAAGCCCTCAAGTGCAAGGAAAGCGGCCAGGCCAAGAACATCGTATTCGGTCTCACCGGCACGGGTTACTTCGACATGGTGGCCTACCAGAAGTTCAACGACGGCGAAATGAACGATTACATCCCGACGGATGAAGACATCGCGAAGAGCCTCGCCCAGCTTCCGCAGGTGTAACAAGTACACGCTAAGCGCTAGAGGCACGAGGTCGTGCCTTCGGTACTTTGAGGTATGAGCAAATATTAAAAAAGGAACCCACCGGCATAGCCGGTGGTTCTTCATATGCGGGCCCTGCCCT
>NZ_CAMGVQ010000056.1:0-22342 GCF_946062555.1 uncultured Fibrobacter sp. | reverse complement strand
CGAAGGCTGAAGCTGCCGCACCGGCTCCCGCTGCAGCCCCTGCTGCTCAGCCCGCTGCCGAAGCCCCGAAGGCTGAAGCTGCCGCACCGGCTCCCGCTGCAGCCCCTGCTGCTCAGCCCGCCGCCGAAGCTCCGAAGGCTGCTGAAGCCGCTCCGGCCGCTGCTCCGGCTGCAACCGATTCTACCGCTGCCGCAGCC
Source organism: uncultured Fibrobacter sp. (assembly GCF_946062555.1). Classification (GTDB taxonomy): domain Bacteria; phylum Fibrobacterota; class Fibrobacteria; order Fibrobacterales; family Fibrobacteraceae; genus Fibrobacter. The sequence goes on along the minus strand of NZ_CAMGVQ010000056.1, from coordinate 22,145 downwards.
CCGGCCGATTCTGCTGCCGCTCCTGCTGCTGAAGCCGTAGCCGCCGCCGATACGACTGCTCCTGCCGATACGGCCAAGACCGAAGTGCTCGAAGCAAAGGCTGAAGAAGCTCCGGTTGACTCCGCCGCTCTTGCCAAGGCCGAAGAAGAAAAGAAGGCTGCCGAAGCTGAAGCTAAGGCCAAGGCCGAAGAACAGGCTGCTCTCGAAAGCAGATCCGCCGGTTCTGCCAAGTCCACCATCATGGAAAACCCGTGGGAATTCCTGATCGTGTCCGCCGCCTTCGTGGCATCCGTGCTCGTGATTATCTTCACCGGCAAGGACTAATCAACGCTTTTTGCAAAATCCTACGGTTAAGGTCGATGCCTACGGGTGTCGACCTTTTTTTGTTGTCTCTTACTTTCCTTTTTTTCACACTTAATGTCATCCCGACCCTGTGTCGGGATCTCCTTTTTACCATTATTCTGTAAACTTTTTTGAACTTCGTTCTATAAATTTCTTACTAAAAACTTTTATGCGAAATTGCGTATCTTAAATCATCTACTTTGGCCTTTCTTGAGAGCAAAATGCGAACATTTTCTGATTTGGCATAGTCCGTTTTTAGGCGAATAAATCTATTTTTAGAATGTGTATTTGGGCGTTTGCTTAACGGGTGCTTGTGTATCCGCCATTTAGTTGTATATAAAAGGAGGCTTTTGTGCCTATTAAAAAGAGTCTTGTCGCTGCGATGTTTGTCGCGATGTCTGCCGTATCCGTTATGGCGGCAGCGGGTCAGGAACAACCCACGCCTTATGACCTGATTCGTCCGGTGTGGCCCCTCACCTGGGATACGACTGTCTTTAATCATTATGACACGACGGTCACCATGAAACACAATATGGTGCCTAAGAACCGTACCCCGGCCTCTTATGTGCCGAATGCCCTTATTCCCGATACGCTGAACCAGGCGTACCTCGATGCAATCAACTATCGCATGTCGCCGATCCGTATCAACCAGGCCGGTTACTTGCCGAGCGACCCCGAAAAGCAGTTCTATTATGTGGGTACGGCGACCACCTTCGAAGTGGTCGATGTCGACGGTAATTCCTTGAGCCCTGCGGTGACGGGGACGCTCACCAGTAGTGGTGTGCAGACTTCTTCGGACTGGACGATTATCGCCGGTACCAATGCGGCTACTAACGACCAAAAGCGTTACCAGCTCGACATCACGGGGCAGTCCGGCATTATCCAGATTGGTCATATTCCGGGCAATGTCCCGACGGACACCCGTTTGCGTATCAAGGTCGGGAACGATATCTCGAGCACCTTTATCGTGAGCGAAAAGGTGTATTCCATGGTGCGTAGCGCGGCCCTCAAGTTCTACGGCATCAACCGTAGCGGTTACGGCGATTCCTGGTTCCACCCGGCTAGCCATACCTTGGATGGTGCTGGCGAACTGGTGCAGGACCCCGAAGGTGGTTCGCTGACTTTCCTTGATATGTCGCAGGCGGGAACGCTGGAAGGTGGCTACTATGACTGCGGTGACCACCTGAAGGAATCACAGACGCAGATGTATGCCTTTATGGTGGCGGCGGTTCTTGCTGCAACGAATCCCGACGCCGACGAAGACAACTATGCTTTTAACCATGGCGAAACGGTGAATACCGACGGTATCCCGGATATGTTGCGCGAAGCAAAGCATGGCGCAGACTTTGTGTTGCGTTCCTATGTGCGTGCAAAGGGTGTGATTGACGACATGGTGCTGTCTGTTGGTAGTTTCGGCAAGGACCACGATTGGTGGGGCAGGCCTGAAAACCAGGACAAGCTCCCGACGGATGGTTCCGCTGCCGCAACGGGCCGTGGCGGTCCTACGACGCGTATCCTGAGACAGGGTGAAATCGGTGCGAATATCGGTGGCGAAACGGCTGCCGGCCTTGCGATTTTGGGCAAGATGTATGCTGAATACGACAAGCCCTTTGCGGACAGCTGCTTGATGGTTGCCGAAAAGATGTATGACTTTGCGAAGTCCCTTGCCCAGGGCAAGTCCAGTTACGACGGTGGCAAGCCTTTTGTGAACAATACCAAGGCTGCCGGTTGGTCTTCTCCGGCTTACAACGGTAACAACGAATTCTACGATGACCTGGCTCTCGCTTCAGTGGCACTTCTCTATGCGACCGGCAAGAAGGAATATGCCGACGACATGATCCGTACCCGTAACTTGGTGGCTGGTCAGGAATATATGGACGGTGCGGGCGCCTTTGCGGGCGGTTGGTTTGTGACCAACGACAAGGGCTTCCTGAAGAACGTGAAGAACACGAGCTGGGCGAATGCTTATGCCTATGCGACCTATGCTCTTTACAAGCTGATCCTGGCTGACAAGAACAAGGCCATAACCGAATACGGGCTTACCGAAACGGAATGGCTCAATGCAGTGGAAGACTGTATTGCGAGCATGATTTTGAATCTCGAAGTTCTGTCGGGAACTGGTTCTGGTATTGTTAACTTGCCTACCTTTACACAAGGTCCGACATGGTTTGCTAGGCCCTTAAATTATGATCCGGTTTGGTATACGATGCATACCGACCAAACCTGGATTTACAACCGTTACCAGGCAGGCAACATCTTCGAAGTTCTTGCGTACGCCGATGTGGCGAAGGATATTGAAAAGCAGGGAATCGTTCTCCCGATCATGGGAACTCCTGACTGGAAGGCCGACGAAATGCATCAGCTGGGTATCAACCAGTTGAACTACATGCTGGGCGTGAACCCGTGGGATGTGTCCTTTATCTTGGGTATCGGCGACAAGAACGATGCCCACCCGCACCACCGTGCTGCAAACCCCGAAGGTAAGAATACGCCGGGTGCCGGTTACAAGTATAATCCGCCGGTGGGAGCCCTTTTCGGTGGCGTGACTCCGGGTACTACTAATTCCTGGGTTCCCGACAACAAGAGCTGGGAAGATTATCACCTGTCCGAAACCTGTATCGATGCCGCGGCTACGATTGTGAGCTCGGGCATGCTTGCCGCCGCCAAGTTTGACCGTACGGCAGCCCCGGGGGTGACGGTGGAAATCCGCCACGTGAGCATGGACTCCGCAATCGTGATGGTGAAACTCTCGACCCGTGGAACGGCAAGGCTTTATTACGGTACCGACGCGGCCTCGTTGAATATGGCGGCCTTCCCGGATGATTCCACCTCGGGCGTGCGGCACGAAATTATCCTGCGCGGCCTCCAGAACGGTACGACCTACTACTTCTATGCTGCAGGCCTGAATGCCTACAATCCGGAAAACTTTACCTTCAAGTACATGGTCGATTCCACGGAAACTCCGTTCAGCTTTACGACGCTCAATACGGTGGAAAGCGCACAGATTACGAACCCGACGGTCTGTAACATGTTTGGTGACAGCGCCGAAATCATGTGGTACACGCCGAATGGCGAATATGAATCCAAGGTGTACTGGGATACCGTTCCGCATGCGACTGCCACCGAATACGCTTTCAATAGCGGTGCGGGCAACGCCGATGTATCGGGCATTCCGACCAAGTTCCACTATGTGAAGATTGGCGGCCTTAAGGAAAAGACGACTTACTATTACATGGTTGAAAGTAACGGCCAGTTTGCGAATACCAACGACAAGACGGGTGAACTGCTCAAGTTTACGACACCGGTGGGCTGGTACGACTTTAGCGTGCGCGCATACCAGTATGAATTTGGTGGTCTGGACTTCCTCGATTTGAATATCTACAATAACGAGGCAAGACCCTTCGACAGTTTGACCTTGCGCATGTACTTTACTGCAAAACCGGAAGAAGTTGAAAAGTGCGCGACCTTGATTGATATCGATATCTGCCAGGCCTACGATGAAGCTGGCTTTAACAAGCCTTGTGAAACGGGTGAAGAAATCCGTTACCTGATGCGCCATGCATTGCCGCAACGCCTGGATGACACTTACGATGCAGCAACGGGTAAGTATTCTTACTATTTCCCTGTTCCGCTGGGATCGACAACGATCAAGTCTTCGTCTCGCGTGCGTCTCGACTTTGGTTTCTCGTCGGGTCTTTCGAACGATGGTTATCAGACTTGCGAAACCTTGCGTCAGCTTGCCAAGAAGCGCATGACCAAGGAAACGGGAGACTGGTCCTGGGCTCCGCATGAGTTCCTGAAGGACGGTGCCGACTATGTGGGTATGCCTTTTGAAGACAAGGATTACGGCGATATCGATAACGAAATCCCCATTAACCCCTATATCGTTGTTTACCGTAAGGATGAATTCATTTGGGGGTATAGCCCCTCTTACCAGGAAATGACGCAGAAGAAGGCTCACTACGAAATGGATGTGACTCTGGACGCTCCGTTCAATGTTTCCGACGGTTCCTATGTGGAAATCGACCAGACGAGCAGCACCGTGTACGTGAAGGGTTATGCCCACGTTTCCGAGCAGGGCTACATTACCCGTATCTGGGCGAACGGTACTGAAATTGAAACGATTGTCAACAGGATTGGTGATGAAATCTTCCTGATCTCGAAGGACGGCGAAGTGATCGCTCACTACAATGTCACGAGCGGCGGCGGTGAAATTGACTCGACCGGCCTCTGGACGCTGAATATTCCTGTCAAGATGAAGATTGGTAGCAACAAGATTGACCTTACGATTTTTGCGGGAGCCAATCCGGATTGTGCCGAATGTGCCGAAAACGGTGGTTGCGCCTTTATCAACCGTACCTACTACGTGCAGTTCACTCGCGGCAACCTGACGCAGTCCTCGTTGACGATCAAGGACGAAGCCGGTAACCCGGTGGCATCTCCTGCCGATCCGGCTAATACCCGCTTCAATATCTTCTTGACCGACAAGGACAAGGCGGGAACTTCCGCTCCGATCGAAGTGCTTGTCATCAACGCAAAGAAGCAGGATACCCTGAAGGTCAAGTTGGTGGAAGACGCCGCCAACCCGGGCTCGTTCAAGAGTTCCTCCTTGATTTCGGCAGTGTCCGTTCCGAAGGAAGGCCGTCTGGGCAATCAGATTTCCTTCTTTGCGGGCGATACGATTCAGGTAATCTACATTGACCCTGATGACGAAGAAGATATTTCGAAGCAGAGCTTCTTTGCGGAATCCAAGTACCCCGAACCGCAGAAGGTTCTGGCTCAGGATACCGACTGCGACAATGTTGCAGACAAGCTTCTCGTTGAATTCACGAACGAACTGGATGCGGATTACAGCTTCGACAGTATCCGCGTGTTCCTGCCGGGCATGTCCGATACGGCTACCCTTAAGGTGGATCAGGCCGCGGCGCTGAACCAGTCGGTGGTGACGCTTGACCTGCCTGCCTCGCTTGGAATCCAGGCGACGGCATCTCCGTCGGGAACGGCGACGGTTTACCTGAAGGCCGAAGGGGCGACGAACGCTGCACGCGTGGCGATTGGCGACGGCATCCTTCCGCAGCTCTTGAGCGTGACGATTCTTGAAAACCCGAATCATGAGTCCGAACAGGATACCTTGATGGTCGCCTTCACCGAACCGGTGCTGCTTTCTTCGCTGAACAACTGGTTCCTGCAAGTGGTCGGCGTGACGGGTGCCGCAATCAATGTGGTGGGCAAGGCGACGACCAGTAACGATGGCAAGAGCTGGCTCTACGTGATTACGGGAAATACCGACGGACAGATGCTGCCGGTTGGCGGTACGGTGGTCGTGCAGCCGAATTCCGTTTCGGACAAGGCGCTGAACCTGCTCGATCCTGCGAATACCTGCAATACGGTGAAGATCGTGGAAACTCCGAAGCCGGTGCCGGTGACGCTTGCCGAAATGCGTGACTTCGAAGGAGACGGCTATCCCGATGAACTGTACATGAAGTTCGCGAAGAAACTCCGCGACAAGGACATACTTGACAGTTTCGTGGTGGAATGGGGCCTGAAGGGCGAAGTTCGTAGTTTCTTGCCCGAAAGCTGGACGCATACCTTGGAATTTGGCGAACATGCCGAAAGCGTTATGGCCGAGGATTCTTCGGTCGTTACGGTGATGGTCCCCGATACCGTCTCGATTATCACAATCAAGATGACTCCCTCGAACACCTTTGCGATGGGCTCTACGGTTGGTCCTTACGACGGTTACGGACATGTGACTCCGCGTCTTGGCCCCGAAGGCGGTTTCTTCGACAAGTATTACCCTGTGGTCGACAAGTGTCCTCCGATTATCCTGTCTGCGCTGTGGCAGGGCTACGACGTGGGTGATGACGCCCAGGGCTCCAAGGACTACGTGACCCTCACGTTCTCGGAACCGCTGGATACGATGCCGGGCCACCCCTATGTGGTGGAACGCAACCGTGAAGGAAAGAAGGGAACGTTCTTCAGTCCTCTGCAGAATCCGAACCTCTCGCTCAGCTATTCTTCTCGCTCGACGTCGGCACGCCTTGGTTTCAGGCACAAGTATGACGAAGCGATTTGGATTGCAGACTCGGTGCGTCTGATTTCGGATGCCGAAATGAGCTACTTCAAGGATCTCGCAGGACAGTATGCGGGTGATCAGAATCCGTGGGTGCCGGTAACCGGATCCGTGTCCAATATCAAGTTCACGATTTCGACTCCGGAAGGCGTTGCCAAGGGTCGTAAGCACGATGAAGTCTACTATGGAGGCTCCCCGCTGCTTGCTAACGAAAACTTCCGCTTGACCGGAATCAACAAGAACGGTGAAACGGTCGTGATTGCGGCTGGCCAGCATAAGTTGCACGATGTCTTCAGTGCTCCGATCAAGGATTACAAGCATGCCGGTCCTGTATTCATGATCGAGGTTGCTCTGCCCGATGTGCGCGACAGTACGGACCTGGGCGAAGCGAAGCGCAATTACGACATCAAGCTCGAACTGGATATCTTCAGCAACATGGGCGCCTATGTGAACAACATGAGCTACAGGTTCACCTCGGCTGCCGTGATGGACTTCATCTCGGCAAGCAGCACCTTGACCTTGTATCTGGAATGGTGCGCACCGGAAGACTACCCGGCCAGCGCCGATGGCAAGAAGATCGGAACCGGTCCTTACATCGCGAAGTTCAATACCGAAGCGAAGAGCCCCTACCTGGCTTCGACCGAAGAAAGTGCCGACGGCGCGACCAAGTACAGGACCGAGACGCTCAAGGATACCGATACGTTTACCAAGACGTTCGGTTTCAGAAGAGCAAAGAAGTAAGATTCCGAAAGTCGCGACGATATAAAGTTGAGTGGTATGATGAAGTTCTTGAAGTTTGTTCTGTTCCTCGCCTTGTTCGCCGCGGACTTTGCCTTGGCGGACGGGCTCCCTAATTTGGACCGCACCGACAAGGTGCATAGCCGTCGTTATCTGGACTCGCTGAACGCCTTCGCGAGGCGTCCTATTCGCCTGAACCAGAGCGGCTATAGACCTCAGGACTACAAGTACGCCTATGTGGCGGACCCTGCGGATACCAAGTTCCGTGTCATTGACGCGAATAGCGGCGCCGAGGCATGGAGCGGCTCCTTGAGCCTTATCAGCAATAGTGTCATTAAACCGAATATCTGGATTAATGGTGCTTTCAACTCCCTGGAAAGCGTCTACGAGTTTGGACAGCAGGATTCCATCAGCACCGAGAGGGAAGCGCTTTACCGTGCCGACTTTACGGGACTCTCGCCGGCGATTCCGGGTGAATATTTTGTCGTGGTCGGAAACGACACCTCGGCCACATTCCATATCCATCCTTCCGTCTTTAATGCGATTCTCGAAAAGTCGCTGATGTTCTTTGGCATCCAGCGTTGCGGTGACACGCATTCGCATTTCCACGGGGCCTGTCATTTGAAGGACGGTTCTGCAGAGGGCTTTGACCTTACGGGTGGTTGGCATGACTGCGGTGACCATTTCAAGGTCTCCGAAACTTTGGGCTATGCGGCGTTCGTTTTGTCGATGGTTTACCTGACGTACCAGGACAAGGCCGAAGACCGTTACGGCAATTCGTATGCCGATACGGTGTTCACCGATGGTATTCCGGACGTGCTTTACGAGGCGAAGATCGGAACGGACTATTTGCTCAAGCTTTACAGGGCTTCCAAGGCGAAAGGCCTGATCGAAAAGGGCGATATGTTCCATTCGGTGGGCGTGGGCGACGGTGACCACCGATACTGGGATTTGCCGGAACGCCAGGATGCGCAGTCTTCGGAGCAGGGGGGGCCCGACCGTCCTGTAGATACATCGATTGGAGCCAATACGGCGGGTATCTTTGTGGCGGCCATGGCGAATGTGGCCGTGGGTTACAAGGTGTATGACCCGGCCTATTCCGATTCCTTGATTGAGGCCGCCAAGGATATTTACAAGAATGTAATGATGCCTGCCTTTTACGAGCAGCGCAATACGGGTGGTGGCGCCTATAATCAGTTCTATACGGGTGGTGGCCCGCTGTACGACGACGGTGCCGCCGCTGCTCTTGCCCTGTGGTATGCGACCAAGGATACGACATATCAATACGACCTGTACAAGAACGATCAGATTTTTAATAACGCCTCGAATTACCATTATAACATGGACTATTTTAGGGCTGGTTTCCTTGGCAATCCGAGTGGCTTTACTCCGGGTGGCTGGGCGGCCGACTACCAGAATATCCATTCGTTCGTCCTGTTTGCTCTGCAGAAAATGATTCTGAATGACGAGACGGTGGCTGCTTCTTATGGGCTTTCTGCGGCGGAACGCGATACCCTTTCGAAGCGTACGATGGCGACCTTCAGGAAGGTCATCGACAACAGCACGAACGACGGCGACTCCCTGGTGCTTGAAAATCCGGCGACGCAGGGCGAGCCGCACGAGGGCTCCACCAAGTTGCATGTGATTCGCCCGTATAACCTGGTGTGGACGAGTTTTGACTGGGGCGTGATGCGCTACAACCTGGGAACGGCAGTCTCGATTTTCTTGATGTATGAACTGACGGGCGACGAACGCTATTTGCGTGTTGCACTCGACAATATGTACTTTATCTTGGGGGCGAATCCCTGGGATATTTCCTTCTTGATGGGGACGGGCGACAAGAACCCGCAGCATCCGCACAACCGTGCGTCTAACCCCGATGGCTATAATGCTGGCGGTATGCCTTACAAGTATAAGTGCCCGGTGGGCGCCTTGATGGGTGCCCGCGAACCGACCAAGACTTTGATTGAAGATTGGAGTAAGTACACCTCGACGGAAACCTGTATCGACTTTACGGCACAGTTCCTTTTCCCGGCGCAGAGCCTTGCCCAGACACTTCCGATCGATGCCGAAGGCCCCCTGTTCAGCAACATTATGGGTACGCCCATTACCGATACGTCGGCTATCGTGAGCTGGGATGCAAACGAAGTGGCGTTGGTGACGGTGTTCTACAATACGACGCCCGATGTGGTGGGGGCAAAGTCGGTGCAGCAGGAAAAAGCTTCCAAGGGGGGCTCTGTTGTTCTGCCTGGACTTGAAATGGGTCAGACCTACTATTTCTTTCTGGAAGGCATGGACACCAAGCGCAATATGACGACCGACGACAATCACGGACAGTGGTATCAGTTTACCATGGTGCCCGCCACGACAAATATCAGCGGCGTGACGATTTGCCAGGTAGACAACCGTAGCGCCAAGATTTATTGGTGGTCGAGTGACCGTATGAACGGTGTCGTCAATTACGGAACTTCGATGAGCGCATTGACGTCGTCCAAGGCGGCCGATGGCGGTGCCGTACTCTTCCACGAGGCGAAACTTACCAACCTTGCTCCGGGAACGACTTATTACTTTAACGTGTCCTCGGGCATGACAACGGACGATAACGGCGGTGCGGGTTACAGCTTTACGACCGAAAGCGAGGCATCTTATGCTGACCTGAATATCAGCCTCAAGCCGAGTTCCTACCAGAATGCTTGTTCCGACTGGGAGAGTTGCCACCAGTTCATCGTGTCGATTAGCAATAACGATACGATCCCGTTCGAAGATTTCGAAATGCGCCTCTACCTGAATAACCCGAACCTTCAGGCGTCAAGCAACATTACGCAGAAATTTGGTGGTGGCGGTGTCGTGAACGGCTCCTGTACGGTTTCGTTTGGTACGGCGCAATCCGATGGTTTCGGCGGCTATTACCTGCCCATCAAGGTGAACGGCCAACTCGAAGTTTCGGGTCAGTTGATTTTCCAGCTGATATTCAACAATACCGATTTCAAGGCTCTTGAAGGTTCCTGGTCGCTCAGAGCGCACACCGATGAGAACGATCCCGTGTACTTCGAGGGCGTCGACTTGACGCGTGGCCCGGCCTACAGCGGCTCCGAGACATCGTTCCTGGAAACCTATAACGGAGAAAAGGTGATTGCGATGGTGGAAGATCCCTATATCGCAGTCTATTACCATGGAAAACATATTTTCGGTTACGGTCCTGACTATACGCCCGAAAATGGTCCCCAGGTGCATCGTACCGTGACCCTTGACTTCACGAAACCGTTTGTGTCCCCGCTCTACTCTGTCGAAAAGGAAGACTACGCGACAAGTTTCGAGGGCAAGAGCAAGGTGTCTCCCACGGGATTCCTGGATGACCTTGAAATGAACGGCCGCCCGCAGAACTTCTTCTACGACAATGGAAACCGTACCGATTCCTACGTGTTCGGCAAGGATACGGTACTTTCCTACGGCAACAACTACATGGAATGGGTGAGCTGGCATAACCATGGTGCGAACCTGAAGACCGAGAATAAGTACGATTGCGCTTGCGCCGTGGTGCGTAGCAATGTGGAAATCGATACGATTACAACTCCGCTAGAAAAACGCTACCTTGTATTCGACAAGGATTCCTATAAGACTTATCAGACTGTACCGGGTGGGACTCCCAAGATGGTGGAGGTCCATGTGCGTCTGCTCGATAGCCTTGCTAATCCGCTCGATACGGTGGACTTGACGCTCACCTTGGGGACGACTTCGGGAAATCCGCTTTTCTGGAGCTCTGCCACGGCGACGATTCCTATTACGAGTGTCCAGCTGGTGAACGGCGAAGCGACCTTCTATGTGAGTTCCGAAGATGTCATGATGACGACGCTCTTTGCCCGTGCGGGAACTTCTACGCAGTTTGACTATGTGTCTGCAGGTGCCGAGCTGATTGTCGAGGAACTTCCGCCATGGCCGATTATTGACATTGCCAAGATGGTTGACACGGATTGCGACAATGTTCCCGATGCAATCCAGATTCGGATTTCGAACGAATTCCAGGAAAATCAGTCGTTCAACTCGGTGCAGTTTGTATACAAGAACGATACTGTTACGACAACTGATGCTTCTGTAAACGGCAAGGAAATTCTGGTCAAGATGAACCTTTCCGATACGTCCGTCAATACGGCTCCGAGCGGCTCGATTACGCTGTTCTCCAATGTGGCGGGCAAAGTGGAATCGCATACGGATTTCTATCTGGATGGCATTGCGCCTACTCTGCTGGCGGTCGCGGTACTCGAACGCCTCGATACCGCTAGGAGTGACCGTGTGTACATGCAGTTCAGCGAACCGATTTCTTCTCCGGGTACCGAATGGCCGGTACAGCTGTTCGCCACGGATGGAAATTCGATGGTCGATGCTCCTGCAGTCAAGTTCACGCAGCTCTATAACGAGCCTATGAACGTGTGGGAATTTGAAGTCGCGTATGCTGCCGACGGATCGTCGATTGTCACGGAAGGGATGTTTGCCCAGCTGCTTGCAACGAGCGGAATCCTGGACAAGAACGGAAACGGAGTCTCGACGACCTGCGGACAGCCCAAGCTTCCGATTACCTTGAAACTCTTGCCGGTCCCGATGGTATACGCCTCGATTTCGGATGCCGACGAGAATGGTGTCGCAGAACGCGTCTATGTCGAATTTGAACGTCCTATCGATGCGAAGCATTACCCGGACAGCATTTCTGTCGTCTTTGGCCGTACTGAACCCGAAACACTGTGGGTGTCTGGTAGCCTGCCCAATTACGCTGCCGACGGCATGACGGCGATTCTCGATTTGCCAACGCCCTTCAGCTATGGTGTCACGAGTGGAACCTACGAAGGCGCTTCCAAGGGAATGAATATCTCGGGTGCAGGGTTTGTCACTCAGTACTTGGGTTCTGGCGCCTCCTACGAATCGAATTCAGCCTTGGCCGAAGACAAGGTCGGCCCGGTAATCGTGTCGGCGACTATTGATATGTCCAAGTCGGATCGATTCGATATGCTTAATATGAGTGTCAGTGAACCCTATACGATTGCCGATTCGTCGCTGGTGTACTACCGCGAAAAGCAAGACAAGCGCGATACGGCGGTTTACAAGCATTCTGTGGAGTCCATGACGTTGAACAAGTTGGGTATCACGGCGGTGTATAGCAAGGAGAACGAACTTGCCGTGAGTGATGGTGACTTTGTGCGTCTGCAACCGAAGGATTTCAGTGCCGTTGTCGATGAACGGGGCAACAGGCCTTCGCTGGATAATCCGTGGGTGCCTATCCTCGTTGGAGGCGAACCCAAGATCAAGTTCCGCGTGAAGCTGCAGGAGCAGGTTTCCCGTTCGGGCGGCTTGGTCCGTTCTCAGGTTCCTTCTACCGACAACATCCGCCTTTACGTCGTGAATCCGTCGACGGGTAAGCTGGACATGATCAGTCACGGCTTGGTGGTGGCGACGGGAATCGACACCTCGGCTATCCAGGGTGCTATCTGGAAAGTGGACATGACGGTACCTCGAGGTTCCTTGAGTGGAGAACCCGCCGCTTGGGATACGCTCAAGATCAAGTATAACTTGCCAATCTATTCGAATTTGGGCAACTACGTGAACCGCCTCGCTGCTTCGTACAACTTGCCGTCGGCGAAGTACTTGTCCAATTCGGGAAAGGTGGTCATGTACATAGAATGGGCGAACTCCGAGGTTGGTCTCCAGTCCGAACAGGGCAGGGCCGTTGCGACGGGTGCCTATATTTACAAGTTCCAGATGGATTGTCGGTTTGTACCTAATAGGAACGCAGATGCCGCTCTTGTGAAGAAGTTCTCGAGCAAGAATTCTTACGACAAGACGGAAACCTTCGGGGTCAAGCGTGTGAGGTAGTATGGCTGAGAGCCTTTATTCCGATTCGCCGTACCTTTTGGTACTTTCGGTGCTGGCATTGTTGCTGTCGTACCCGATGTTGATGAGCAGCAAGATGACGGCAAAGGCTCTTCCGTCTGCGCTTCGGCAAATGATTATAATCAACATCGCCTGGAACTTGGGCGGTGTGATTGGCATTCTGTTCTTTGACGGAACGGTCGAGGTCGGCACGCCGCAATATATTGGGCGAATGATCTTGTTCGGTCTCCAGGCAATTTTCTGGATCAGGCTGACGCTGGTTACCTACAGTATCGGTGAGCTGGTCGTTTTCAACAAAAGCAATTCCTTCGGCTACCTGATGTCGGTGTTGAGCGGCGTAGTTGTTTTGCTGTTGACTCTTTTGCTGATTTTTGCTCCGGAAGCGGTTGCTGGAATCACTGTTCTGGGAATGCATCCCTTTGAGAAGGCTCCCATCTTTTCAAGCTTTGCTGTCGCCTATATTTTATTTGTCGCCCCGTTTGGTTTCCTTACGGTGTACCAGCTGTTGCGCGGAACGCTTCATTCGCTTGATGCAACCATTACGCAGACGGGCGCCTACATGGTGTCCTGTTATGCCGTCCTGATGATTCTTGCGGTCCTGTTCGATTTTGTCATTCCGATTGCGAAACATTTCGAGACGGGGGTAGGAAGTTTTCATTTCATGGTGTGGCATCAGTTCCTTAGCCTTTTCTTGGCGGTGCTTAGCGGACAGTATTACACGTCGGCCCGTTTCCGGGACAAGAGTGCCTACTGGTTCTTGCAGAAACTCATTAGCAAGCTTGAAGATGGCGTGATTTACTTTGACGACCGAGGCAAGATCGAATTCGCTAATTACGGAGCTTCCAAGTTGCTTGGGCAGTCTGCCGCGAGCCTTTGCGGCCGCTCGATCAAGAGCCTGTTTCCTCCGAATCTCGATTTTTTCCGCGAGACGGTCTACAGTGATGTGCGTGTTTCTATCGATGGGGAAACGCATGTGCTCAAGATTCATTTTTTTAAGTATCGCCAGACGCTGATGACGGTTCTGAATGTCGCCTTTTTTACCGACCAGTCCAAGACGCTTTTGCTGCAGCAGAATATCAAAACGCTGAACGAACAGTACGTGGAGTACACGCACGACCTGGTGCGTTACCAGGACCGCCTGAATAAGGAAGCGAGGGTCAAGGCCGAAAAGGAAAACGTGCTGAACACCTTGATCAACGCGCTCCCGTTCAGAGTGTGGTACAAGAGCGAACTGGGTGTCTACCAGACGCAGAACCAGATGGACCTGGACAAGCGCGGATCCCGTGGCGGTGCCCGAGATAATCCCGACGATATTTCGGAGTACGAAACCGATGCCCGCGAGAAGGGCGAGGTCAAGGTCTACACCTCTTTCGAAACTGTTGACGGCAAGGAAATTTCCCAGGACGAGGCGAACAGGCTCGCGAAGAACGGCGAACTGGTTCAGACCTTCGACAACATGTACATTCCCATTATCCAGGGGACGGCTCCTTACAAGACTTTGTGTCTTAAGGTTGACATGACGGAGCAGCGCAGGCTCGAACAGGAACGTAACATGCTCCGCGAACAGAAGTTCATCCATTCGAGACTCGAGGAACTGGGTACGATGTGCGGCGCCTTTGCGCATGACTATAACAATATCCTGGGTTCGCAGATCGGCTTCTGCGAACTGGCTATAGAAATGCTTTCTCCGGACAACGATGCCTATGAATTAGTCTGCGAGGCAAAGAAGGCTGCGGAACGCGGAAAAGTCTCTATCGCGGAATTGCTGAACGTGATTCGTGGCAACGCCAATGCGGCAACGCCTGCAATGGTGTTCTCTCCGTATATGATTATCGAGGACGTTGTCAAGAAGATTTACCTGACTCTTCCGCCCAATATCGTGGTTCACAGCGAAAACCTGGACAAGAAACTGAAAATCAAGGGCATCGTGGCGTCGTTGGACCGCATCATCAGCAATATGGCGAACAACGCAATCTTTGCCATGAAGCAGACGGGGGGCTCGCTTACCTTTGCCCTCTCGCCGGTGACGCTCGAAACCCAGCTGGTGACCCCGTATGCTCCCCCTGTGCCGGCCGGAAATTATGCCAAGTTCGAAATTGCCGATACGGGCTCGGGGATGGATTCGGGGACCCTGGAACGCATTTTTGCACCGTTCTTTACGACCAAGGCGCCCGGAGAGGGGCTCGGGCTTGGACTTTCGTCTGCACTTAGGCTCCTAAAAGAGGGTAATGCCTACTTTACGGTGCAGACAACTTTGGGCGAAGGAACTACATTTTATCTATATTGGCCACTGGAAACTGCAACGAAGGAGGACTAGTGTCTACTATCCTGATTATCGATGACGATGAACAGTTCAACCTCATGATGAAAAAGGCTCTTGAAATCAAGGGCTACAACGTCGAGACTGCCAAGAATGGTCGCGAAGCCAAGGCTTTGTACCAGAACAAGACCTACGACGTGATCATCACCGACATCATTATGCCGGATGTGGACGGTTATGAAGTAATCCTGGACCTGCGTCGCTTGGGAATGAGCGACCGTGCCATTGCCGTCAGCGGCGGTGGCCGTACCTCGGCCGAAGATTACCTGATGACAGCCCAGCATTTCGATGCCGCAGCGACATTCAACAAGCCCGTAGAACTGCAAGCCCTTCGTGCCAAAGTCGAAGAAATTATCAAGAGTCACGCCTCCTAGAGTAAACGATGAATATCCTGATCGCGGATTTGGATCAGAAGTTTATCGAGGGCGTGGAGCGTTCCTGGTCGGTGCCAGGGACCAATTTGTTGGTATGCCGTAACGAAGCCGGGCTCATGCCCCTCGTCAAGAAGGATTCGATAGACCTTGCGTTTATCGAGGTTCCGTTCCTGATGCAGGACAACATGGACATGGTGAGTTTCCTGAAGGAAAAGCACCCCGGAATCGAGATATTTGTGCTTTGCGACGATCGTAACTGGCAGGGGGCCGCCTCGGCGATTACGCGCGGGGCGAACAGTTTCCTGAAAAAGCCAGTCACTCTTTCCCTGCTGGAATCGACCGCCCGCAAAATCCAGTCGCAGTTGCAGAACCGCACGAACAACCAGCTCATGGAATCCCAGGTGCTGGACAGCCTTCTGGGTAATACGCCCGAGATGCGCAAAATTTTGAAGACGGTCTACAAGGTGGCGCCTACCAACAGCACTGTTCTTATTACCGGCGAGTCCGGTTCGGGCAAGGAATTCCTGGCGAATGTCATTCACCGTTACAGCAAGCGTGCGACAGAACCGTTTGTGGCGGTGAACTGCGGCGCCATTCCCGAGAATCTAGTCGAAAGCGAACTTTTCGGTAGCAAGAAGGGGTCTTATACGGGCTCGACGACCGACAAAAAGGGCCTGTTCGAATCCGCGAACGGCGGTACGCTTTTCCTGGACGAAGTGGGCGAACTGTCTGCCGCTACCCAGGTGAAGTTATTGCGCTTCTTGCAAAGCCACGAAATCAGGCGCGTGGGTGAGACCGAACCTCGTTATCTGGATGTCCGCGTGCTTGCGGCAACCAACCGCGACTTGCAGGCATCCATGCAGAAGGGAACCTTCCGCGAAGACCTTTATTACCGCCTGAACACATTCCACCTGATGCTTCCTCCGCTCCGTGAAAGGAAGCCCGCGCTCCCGAACCTGATCAAGTACTTCATCTTGAAGAACAAGGATGCGCAAGGGAAAGAAATTGTCGACCTGGAACCGGCAGCCCTGTATGCGCTCACCAAGTATCCGTATCCGGGCAATATCCGTGAACTGGAAAATATCATCGAACATGCCATCGTGCTTGCCGAAGGTGGCGTAATCCGCTTAGAAGATTTGCCCGAAGATGTGCAGGAATGCGCCCGCGAAAAGACGATGGCGATTCCGCATATCAAGGGGGAATCCCCGGAACCGATCGAGGCTGAAGTTGAAAGACTGCCGGGCATTTCGTTTGAAGGGACGGGTAAGTCGAGTGCCTCGGAACAGAAGCCGGCAGCGGAAGACGATTCCGAAGAAATCCTCTCGCTCGAGGAGATGGAACGCCGTCATATCCTGCATGCGCTGAGTGTGTGCGGCGGAAACAAGACCGAAGTCTGCAAGCGACTTGGAATTAGCCGTGCGACCCTGTGGCGTAAATTGAAAGAACTCAAGATTATGATGGATGGCGACGATGCCTGATTTTGAAAACCAACAGAACAATTTTGAAGGCCGTCAGGTCCCGATGGACCTTGAGGCGGAACGTTGCCTGCTCGGTAGTATTTTGCGCGATCCGGACGTGATGGGGAGTGCCATCATGACCATCAAGGACGAAGGCTTTTTTTATCTGGAAAAGCACCAGCTGATATGGACAGCCCTCTGTACGCTCAACCGTAATGTGACTCCGATTGACTTGGTGACTTTGGCCTCGGAACTCGAGACCATGAACAAGCTTGCACTCGTGGGTGGCCGCGAATACTTGTTTGAACTCATGGAATCGGTTGCGTCTTCGGCGAATACGGAATGGCATATCGAGCTGTTGCGCAAGAAGGCGACTCTCCGCAAGCTGATCAAGTCTTCGTCCTCGATTATCAAGAACGCTATGGATCCCGCTGCGGAGCCGGGCGAGGTGTTGCAGAGCGCCGAACGTGACATTTTCGCTATCGCTGACGACCAGATCAAGGATTCTCTCAAGCCGATCCAGAGTTTCGTAACTCCGCTCTTGGAACGCCTGAATAATCGTAAGGATGGCATTACGGGTATTCGTACGGGAATATCGGAACTCGACGAACTCACGAACGGTCTCCAGAATTCCGACTTGATTATTCTGGCGGCGCGTCCGGGTGTGGGTAAGACTTCTTTTGCCCTGACGATTGCGGCGAATGCGGCCATCAACTACCATCACAATGTGGCGTTTTTCAGTCTCGAAATGGACGGTGTGCAGCTTGCCCAGCGTCTGCTTTGCTCCCAGGCGCAGATCGACCAGAGCAAGCTCCGTAACGGTTACCTGAACAGTGACGAAAAGAAGAAGCTAATAGCAGCCGTGTCGCCTATCCAGCAGGCCCCGCTCTATGTCGACGACAACGCGGACCTCGGCATTATGGAACTCATGAGCAAGGCGCGCCAGCTCAAGCGCAAGGGAAAACTTGACCTGCTGATTATCGACTACCTGCAGCTGATGAAAACCGGCAAGGAAGAAAACCGTGCGGTCGCCATCGGTGCGATTTCGCGTGGCTTGAAAATTCTCGCGAAGGAAATGCAGATCCCCGTGATTGCACTTGCCCAGCTTAGCCGTAAGGTCGAAGAAAAGGGACGCGAACGCCCGCAGCTTTCCGACCTTCGTGAATCGGGTTCTATCGAACAGGACGCCGACATGGTGTGGTTCGTGGAACGCAAGTTCGTGCAGACCCACCGCGAAGAAGATAAACATTCTGCAGAACTTATCGTGGCGAAACACCGTAACGGTTCCGTCAAGGACATCCCGATGACGTTCATCCCGGAATACACCACATTCTACGACGCCGCCCCCGAAGGCGAAGAGGGTGGCGAGGCCTATGCCTACGACGACTCCGGCGACATGGGTGCAACCGATTTCGGAAGTTTCTAGGAAATTGCGTATGTCGATTGTTTTGCTCCCTTTTGCCTGGCTTGGAAAGATTATCGTGACCGGTATTGCCAATATCGGTGAAGTGGTGTGCATCCTGTTGAACACGCTGAAACAGTTGCGCTATATCCATAAGAATCCGTCGCTGATTGTAAAGCAGATGATATCGATTGGCGTGTCGTCGCTTCCACTGCTGTTCGTGACTTCAATTTTTACGGGCATGGTTGCGACGGTGCAGGCCGAATTTGAATTCCACAATCTGGTTGCAGACAAGTTTGTGGGAACGGCCGCTTGCAAGATGATCTTGATCGAACTTGGACCACTCCTCACGGCGATTGTGCTTTCGGGCCGCGTGGGCTCTGCCGTGGCGGCAGAACTCGGTTCCATGAAAGAAAAGGAAGAACTGGCCGCTTACACGGTGCTCGGACTTGAACCATACCGTTACTTGGCTCTCCCGCGTTTTGTGGCTTTCTTTACGATGGTGCCCTCCCTTACGGTGATTTCGAATGCGCTAGCCATTATAGGTGGTTGGATTGTGTGCGTACTTGGTCTTGACATTACGACCTATACCTACGTGACCGGGATGCAGTACCTGTTCGACCCGATGGACCTGTGGTCCGGTGTACTCAAGTCGTTTGTCTTTGGAACCTTGGTTTTCTTATTGGGTTACTACCACGGCATCAATGCCAAGGCGGGTGCCCGAGGTGTGGGAATTGCCACGATGAGCGTGGTGGTTTCCAGTTGCCTTATGATTTTGATTGCTGACTTTGTGATGGACGCCATCCTGTTCTTCTAAGGTAAGATTATGCCTAACGTAAAAATCGACCCGAACGATATCGCCATTCGACTCAAGGGGCTCAAGAAATCCTTTGGCCCGCAGGATGTGCTTTGCGACGTGAACCTTGACATTCGCCGTGGCGAGACGATGGTGATTATCGGCAAGTCCGGTGGCGGAAAGTCCGTGATTCTTAAGCACATGATTGGCCTGTTGCAGCCGGACGGCGGCGAGGTGGTGGTGGATGGCGTGACTATCAGTACGCCGAAGTTTTTCGATACGCATACGATCCGTCGCAAGATGGGTATGCTTTTCCAGATGGGCGCGCTCTTTGACTCGATGGATACCGGAGAGAATATCGCGTTCGCATTGCGTGAACATCATCCGGAACTTTCCGAGAAGCAGATTCAGGATGTGGTCACCGAAAAACTCCAGATGATTAACCTGGTGCCCGAATTCCGTACCAAGATGCCGTCTGAACTTTCGGGTGGTATGCGCAAGCGTGTAGCTTTGGCCCGTGCGATTGCGCTGAATCCTGAAATCCTGTTGTACGACGAACCGACGACCGGTTTGGACCCCATTACGAGCGACGTGATTAACGACTTGATTCTCGATATGCAGAGCAAGCTCGGGGTGACGTCTGTGGTGGTGACGCACGACATGGTGAGTGCCTTTAAGGTGGCCGACCGTATTGCGATGCTTTACAACGGCCGCATTATTGAGGTGGGGACGGTTGACGAGATTAAGAATACCAGCAACCCCTACGTGCACCAGTTTATTACCGGACAGCGCAAGATTTCCGTGGAAGAAAACGAACCGTAAGGGGCTTTCCCGGCAGGATCCCGTTCGCCTCTTCGAGGGTCCAGGATGACACTCCTAGAATTGTAACGGAATGCCCCGCGTCGTTATTCTCGACGCGCCTGCTTCGGCAAGGATGCTGTGCCCGTGCCGTCATTCTCGACGGAGCGAAGCGACGGAGGGAATCCATAACTTGAGGTTCTGCTTGACATTTTGTTTAGTAATATTTACATGTCGGTGGCGTGTATGTAAAAAATATGTGTTTTTATGCACGAATTTATCACCAAGTGTAACGCTTTTGATTTGAATAATGTATTTTTCGGACAAAGAGGTTTTATATGAACAAGAAACTTTTGTCAGGACTTGCATTGGTGTCGGTTGCTGCGACCGGTTTTTGGGCTTGCGGCGAAGGTAATATCAATGGCAAGGATTGGAATGACGATATCGCGATGGCATCCAATGATCAGGACTTGCAGACTTTAAAAGACAACGCCCTTAATGAATGTCGTATTACCCCGGACTGCTATGCGAAGTACCAGGGCTATTTGGAAGGAACTGAAGTTCCGACTTCAGTTGACAATCCGGTTCCTGACGTAAATTCCTCGAACTCTAATGGCGGCGGCAATTCGTATACGATGCCGACTGTGTCTTCTTCCATCAAGATTGCCCGTAGTTCTTCGTCGATCAACATTATTGATGATCCGGTTGAGTCCTCTTCTGGCGCAGCCCCGATTACCGACGATTCGTTCGGTACTTGCGTTCCTGCCAAGAATCCCATTAACAAGGGTACGGCTGTTCAGTGGAAGTTTACTGCTAACTCCAAGTATCCAGACTTTGATGCTTTGAAAATTGCTAAGGCTACTTATACATGGTCCTTTGCTGCAGATGCCGTGGATGATCTCTCTGGCAAGGGCACCACGAGTGGCAATATTACGTATCCGAATTCCGGCGCAACAACTGCCTCTGTTACGGTGATGTATGACGGCACTCCGATTACCGTGGCCTGCGATCCGCTGCAGGTGAACGGTGATCCGATTACGTGTACTGTAGCTGCTGCTGGTGGTGATATTACCACTGATGCTGGTGTTGCTACTTGGACTGCTACTTGTACTTCTGGCTCTGACATTACCAGCTATGTCTGGGATGGCACGGATGCCGGTCCTACGGGAAATACCTTTACCTATACCTTTGCGGCTAAGGGTGATACGCATACGCCGACACTTAAGGTGGGCAACTCGGACAATACTGTGGAAACCGTTACTTGTCCCGAAGTAATCGCTACTGATGCTAGCATCCCGGATTATATCTTGGATGCAACCACGAAGTCTGTGACCGTTCCTGCAGGTACTTCTGTAGTCACTGCGTCTTACACAAAAACGGATATCGTTTGGAATGGAGAAATTACTGGTATGCAATGTAATTTCTATTGCCAGTCTTCATCTAATGATGCAATGGATATTACCGTTGACGGAGTCGCTATGGAAGGCAAGAACTATATAACCGGTCAAATTCCTTGTGAATCCTTGGTGGAAGGTTACCAGCTGAAAATCGTAAGTAACATGGAAGTTACCTGCGGAAAGCAGTAACCGTCAAATCTAACTGAATGTGCAAAAAGCTCCCTCAAAGGGAGCTTTTCTTGTATATGTACATTCGTTGACCGTTTCTATTGAATAATTATCTGTTGAAAGAAATGGCTGCTTAAAAATGTAAAGGTCTCCCTGAGGGAGACCTTTTAAGTTAAAATTGGATTTATGGTTTATTGAGGTAGCCCTGCCTTGATGGCGAGGACATCGGCTTCAGTCAGTTTGGAAATGCGTACGACCTTTTCGACAGAATCGCCTTCGGCGAGCATACCGGCTGCCATCTCGCGCGCCTTATTGTCTGCTCCCTCTTCACGGCCTTCAGCGCGGCCTTCAGCACGTCCTTCAGCGCGGCCTTCTTCACGGCCGATTTCAAGACCCTTGA
>NZ_CAMGVQ010000055.1:0-22677 GCF_946062555.1 uncultured Fibrobacter sp. | reverse complement strand
CGCCAGAAGGCTCTTTTGAACCACCCGCCTAGCGGGTGGTTTTCGGTTCATACAAAAAGGAACCCTTGCGGGTTCCTTTTTTTATTTGCCCATCGTTCCGCGGGCGTACTCGTTAATGCAGGTGACGGCCTTACGCTTGCAGGGGGTGCTTTCGTCGTAAAAGACGACGCGGTCGTTGCGGAAGACTTCGCCGAAGATTTCCTTGCCGGCGGCGTTGCTTGCCTTGTTGTACTTGACATCGTAGAAAATGTCGGTGTCGCGGGTGACCACGCGGATTTCTACATCGATTTTGTAGGCGCCGTGTGAGCCCTTGAGTTTGAACCCGTAGGGAATTTCCTCCATCTTGAGGAACTTGAGATCCGGGGCCTCGAAATCGAGTTGCATCCAGGAGCGGGCCCCCCCCTTACTGCGGAGTTCGAACCACCCCTCCAGCGAACCTTCGGTGCTTTCGTTGGCCGATTCCATGGCCATGTTCAGGCACGCGATATAACCGTCGCGGGCCAGCGAAAGATCTTCCTTGAATTCGTGGTAGGTATCCATATCGCCATCGTAAGGGAAAAGAGGCGTGGCAAGGAGCAAGGCAACGAAAAAAACTAAGTGTTTCATAAACTATAATTTAGAAATTCACTGGATTCCGTCGCTCCCTACGGTCGCTCCAGAATGACAAGTTTCTACTTAATTCCACATTTCACCTTTCTAATCTCCCCCGGATCCCGTCGGAACTTCGTTCCTCCAGAAAGACTAGTTTCTAATTAATTCCACATTTCACCTTTCTAATCTCCCCCGGATCCCGTCGGAACTTCGTTCCTCCAGAATGACTAGTTTCTACTTAATTCCACATTTCACCTTTCTAATCTCCCCCGGATTCCGTCGGAAATTCGTTCCTCCAAAATGACTAGTTTCTACTTAATTCCACATTTCACCTTTCTAATCTTCACCGGATCCCGTCGGAACTTCGTTCCTCCAGAAAGATTTTTTCTGTTACCTATTCGCTAATCCAGCCGCTTTTAACATCACCGGCATCCGTGGCTGCAACAAGAAATACAAAAACTGCTTTTCGCACATTCTCCCACCGCATACTTTTTTCTATATTTAGGCCACGCCCGAGCCCGGGTGGTGGAATGGTAGACACTGGGGACTTAAAATCCCTTGAGGGCAACCTCGTGCGGGTTCAAGTCCCGCCCCGGGCATTAACGGCAAACCAGGGAGCTCCTTATGATTGAATTCTACCCGAACAGCATCTATTACCCGCGCGAAGCCGTCGAAGAAAAGCTCGCCAAGGGTGAACTCGCCAGGACCGAGAAACACCTGATGGGCTGGACGGAACGCCACCGTGGCGAAATCTGGGACTGCGCCCGCGACGATTCCGAAAACCCGACCGACGAGATTCTGCTTGACAACCTGCGCGCCCTTCTGCTTTGCAAGGGCTCCTTGCAGCCTGCCGCCGAAATGGGCGACATGATCAAGGAAATCAAGAAAGAAGAATGGTACCGCAACGAGTCGCACCACGAAGATCCCGAAGAAGTGGCCGAGGAATGGCGCACCAAGTACCTGGTCAAGTGGCGCGAAGCCCGTATGTTCGAAGCGTTCATCCTGATCGAGAAACGCACCGAACAGCTGCTCGCCATCTTAAAAGGAACCTAATTGGAATTGTGCCTGTAGCACGATTTCCAAACGACGGGAACCCAAACTTCTAAATTTCCCTGCTCGCTACGCGGGTAACGCCAATAGGTCTGGATTTGCGAAAGCACCAGGCCTTTGAAATTTTCATCGGAGATATTACTGAAAAGAATTTCCGGCTCGAAAATTCCGAGAGAATCTAGAGTCAGCTTTATTCCGAGCACTACGTCCGGGGAGTTTTCTCCACGGGTCGCGACGCAGTTATGCTTCTTGAAATAATCCGCAGCAGCAAAGTGCAGCCCCGCGGCACGCCCCTGCAGGAAACGTTCGAACTGCAACAAATCGCGGTCGGCGGAATTGCCCAGCACATACATGTCGTCGAGCGACGGCATCACCACGCGTCCCGTGAACGCATGCCACTGCGGCTCCTCTTCGGCGACAGGAACAATCGAAACGACCGGCTTATAGGGCTTTATGTAGTATACGCCGAGCAAGAGGCCCGCAAAGACCAATACCAGAAAAAAGATGGGTAAATCGCGCACCTGCATAAATTAACGTCAATCACACGGTTCGATCGCCTTGACGCAAAGCTGCATGGACTTCCGATCGTTGAAATAGTTCCAGGTCGGTTCAAAGATGACAGACACCGGCTTGTCGCCATGGAGCAGCGCCTTGCTCTTGCGGAGGCCGAAGGCAATCGCCGGAAACACGCGGCTTCCCGCCTGCGAAATATCCATCTGCAGATGCCCGCCACGAAGTTCACGCAGGCGATGCACCTTGATGTTGTCCGCACGGAAAGTGGGGTACGGGAAATTTCCGCTAAACGGTTCCAGCAGGTCGAAGAAATCCAGAATAGAAATCAGCCTCTTGCCGCCGGGACACGTCGTGCCGTCAGGAGACATATACTGTTCCGCCTCGACCACCAGCTCGTTTAACGAAATCCGGATATCGTACGGATAGGCGCCCACCGGCAATTCTTCGACAGCACCCGTATAGTTCTGCATTCTGGCGGACAGTTCCAGGCGTTTACGAAGTTCGTCAATCTTGTCGGACGGGAGAGAAAAACCAGCCGCATTCGCATGACCGCCCCAGCGGTCAAAAAGATCCCTGGATTCAAAAAGAGCCTTATGCCAGTTGAAACCGGGTACCGCGCGCGCACTCGCATGAGCCATGCCGTCGGTAACCGAGAGCACCGCCGTCGGACGATGGTATTCCTGC
The DNA here is from genome assembly GCF_946062555.1 of uncultured Fibrobacter sp. Classification (GTDB taxonomy): domain Bacteria; phylum Fibrobacterota; class Fibrobacteria; order Fibrobacterales; family Fibrobacteraceae; genus Fibrobacter. Next base: position 19,839 of record NZ_CAMGVQ010000055.1, on the reverse strand, counting down.
GCAAGTTTTGCAGCGACAATTCCTATAACGCCCACATGCCAGTTGTTTCCGGCCACCACGAGAACGGTCGGGAGCTTATCGCCATACTTCGCCTTGACCTGTTCCAGCGCCATGTCGGTGATTTCGGCTTCTTTCTGTTTGCGTTTGCTGTTCCATTCCTTGAGTTCCGCCATGAGCGCGTTGGCAGCGGCCATATTCGGACTCAGCAGCAACTTCAGCGCAGGGTCGGGGCGTTCCATTCGGCCAGGGGCGTTCAGGAGCGGGGCGAACTTGTACATGACATCGATTCCGCCCACGCTTCCGTGGCGCTTCATTAGATTACCATACATTTCCTGCAAACCAGGCCAGCAACTACCCTCAATCGACTTAAGCCCTGCCTTGGTAAAGCAGCGGTTCTCCGGCGTCATCTGAACCAAATCGGCAAGCGTCCCTAAAGCCACCAAGTCAAGGAATTTCTTGGGTTCAGGCATGCCGAGCCTAGAATAAAGAGCGCAAATGAATTTATACGAAACGCCGACTCCGCAAAGTTCCGGATTCGGATAAGTATCACCTTCCTGATGCGGGTCCAGCAGGACATCGCATTCGGGTAGTCCTTCGCCAGAGGGCTGATGGTGGTCAATGACCAGCACCGACATGCCCAACTTTTTGGCCAGGGCAATTTCTGCGTTCGCCGTGATACCCGTATCGACCGTGATGACATTACGCGCACCAGCGTTATGCATTTCTTCAACCGACGATACAGAAAGGCCGTAACCGTCACCAAAGCGATTCGGCAGGCGCCAATCCGACTCGATACCCAGTTCGGCTAACGCCCGCGTCATCAATGTAACAGCGGTCATTCCGTCCAGATCGTAGTCACCGAAGACGAATACTTTTTCGCCCCGTTCACGTACAGCCAGCAGCCACTCGACAGCCTCTTTCATGCCCTTCATCAGGAACGGGTCATGGACATCACCGGCGTTTCCGCAAAGCATCCGGTGCGCTTCGGTAAGTGTTCGAACGCCTCGCGAAACCAAGAATCGCGCAACAGCATGAGGGACGCGCAAGGTCTGCGCCATCGAAGACGCCAGGAGCTCTTCGTTGCACATCGTCGAATCCTCTGCCGCGGGCATCATTACTTGGAGCCCTCGAAAATCTTGAGAGACAGGTCCTGCAGGCCCATCGTCGTGGAAATGCGGCGGGACTCGATGCGGGACATCGATTCTTGCACCGTCACAAGCGAGAGTTCAAGCGCAGTCGCATCGACACGCGGGAATTTTTCGATACCGACGCTAACCGTTGTCTGCGGAAGACGCAAGGGCGCTCCTGCCTTCAATCGCAACAAGTCCGCCAGCAGGAACGAGAGAACTTCCAAGAAACGATTGGCTTCGTAAGGGTCATCTATCGCAACTTCCTTCAGTTGTAGGAAAAGATCCGCATAGTCCGTCAGAAGCGACTTCACCAAGAAATCAACTGCGAGGCTACACCACTTCTTTCCGTGTTCGGCGTAATACAAAGCCTTTCCCGGCGAACCGACCGCCAAGCCGACGACATCGTCGGTCAGGGACTCTTCATCGAAATCCTCCCCTGCGACACGGAGCACTTCGTTACGGACTTCGCTATCCGTCAGCGGCAACAGGTGCAAGGCCAGACAGCGGGAGCGGATTGTCTGCAGCATTTTTTCGCGCGAAGAAGTCGTGAGAATGAAGTAGGTATCGGGGGGAACTTCTTCCAAAGTCTTCAGGAACGCATTGGCCGCAGCCTCGTTCATGCGGTCCGCCTCGGCGACAATTACCGTGCGCACGCGATCGCCCTTCAACGCAAAGCCCGACGTCATCAGGCGCATCAGGTCCACCGAAATGAACGCCCCCGCCGAAAAGACATCGACCCGGTAAGGGTTCTTCTGGATTTCCTCGATGTAGCCTTTCTTGAAATCTTCAACCGTCTTCGCCTTGCTCCCGGCAGACACGTCGTCTGAACTGCGGGCGTGGGCCTCGGCGGCCTCCAGCGGGATAACCCAATTCCCAGTCGCACCGCTGTCGCTTGCCATCTTGCAACCAAAGCAGTGTCCGCACGGGCGCATATTTTCGTCTGTACACTGGAGAGCCTTTACAATTTCCATGGCAAGAGCTTTCTTGCCAATTCCGGCAGGGCCATCAATCAGGACCGCCTGAGGGAATCGGTTTTCACGGAGCGCCGACATCACGCGGATGCGGACACGTTCCTGCGATACGGGACCTTGTAAAGAATATTCGATCATTTCGTCTTCAACCACTGCAAGGGATCCACGGTCTGTGTACCCTCGCTCACTTGGAAATACAATTTAATTCCATTTAGCGAAGCGACATCACCCACTTCACCAATTTCTTCGCAATTTCGCACCTCTTTTCCCTCTTGCACGCGAATGGACTTCAGGTGACCGTATACCGAATAGGTTCCACCCGCATGCTCAATAATGACCGAGGGACCTCGACCGTCAATTTCGGAGACCATCACCACCGTTCCTGCCGCGGCAGACCTCACGGCGTCGCCACGCTTTCCGCGAATTTCAACACCCAGGTTACGTGTCATGATATGCAGCACCGGGTGTTCCTGCAAGCCGTAATTGCTGATGATTTCGCCCTTCAGCGGCATGCACTTCGGCCCCTTGACCGATTCCGCCACAACGACTTTCGGTTTTTCGACCGTCTTCGACGGCGCCTTGGAATCCTTCTTCTTGCCCTTCTTCGACTTTTCCGCCTTTTCGCGAGCCTTGCGGGCAGCCTCTTCCTTCTTCGCCTGTTCGATTTCCTTCTTGCGGCGTTCTTCCAACTTCTTGATGAGAGCAAGCATCGTCTTCTGGTTCTGCTCAAACTCCTTGAGTGCGCGGCGCTGCATGTTCTGGTCATGCTTCAAGCTCATGAGCATCTTTTCTTGGCCACTCATCTGCGAAACAAGTCCCTTTTCTTCTGCCGCCTTCTTGGTGCGCAACAGCTTCAAATCTGAAAGGTGCGAACTTTCCAGTTGTTTCTTCTCATCGCGTTCCTGCACCAGTTGCTGCAACATTTCTATTTCCTGACGGTCCTGGTTCAAAATATGATGAACCCAGTAAACCTGACGGTCGGGATTGCCCTCCTGCGTGAGCAGACTGTACAGAACGCGAGCCTCGCTGCTGCGTCCGACTACGTACAAATTGCGGATACGCTTTTTCATGGCAGCCTTGCGCACCTCGATTTTCCGGTCCAGAGAATCGATATCGGCCGAAAGTTGGACAATCGCCCGTTCCAGCATCCCCTCGCTCCTGGAAAGTTCCGAAATGTAAGTTCGCGTCTGGTTCAGGTTCTGGTCCAGCACCGAAATCGTGTTCAGGACGCCCTTTTCTTCCGTTTCCAGAAGCGCCAGTTCCTGACGTTTTTTCGCAAGGTCTGACTCCAGTTTCTTGAGCGCATTTTTCTGCTCACTGATCTGCGCATCGGTCTTCTTGGTCACCGAAAAAGTCTTGGACTTGGACGATGACTTCGTCGCCTTGGGCGCAGCCTTGGCAGATGCCGCAGGTTTCGATGAGTTGCCAGATTTCGCAGGAGTCTTGGCATAGGAATCCGAAAAGCCGAATCCCAATACAAGACAAACTATCAAGAAAAGGAGGCGCATGTTATTCCTGTTCGCCACGCTTGACCGAAAGGAAACCGCGCACGGTACGGAAACTGAAATACCCCGACAACACGGTCACCAACAAAACAACGACGACAAGCGCAAGGCCGAACCCCGCGAGATTCGCCGCCACGATCGGAAACGCGTCCGCCACCGAACGGACCACGGTCGCCACAAGCAACACGGCAAGTCCGGAGCCAACGACTCCCTGGACAACGCCCTGCATCACAAAAGGAAACTCGATAAAGAAATGGCTTCCGCCCGCATACTTCATGTTCTCGACCAACAATCTCCTGGAGAACAGGGAAAGGCGTACCGAATTGCAGATAATGAGCGAAAGGATAAACAGCAGAAGTACGCTGACGCATATCGGCCAGAAAACCATACGGAATTTCCAGGCGGCAATCTTTTCGACCCATTCGACCGGGGCCTGAACCTCTTCAAAGTAATCCTCTCGGGCAAGGGCGTTCCTCAGCTCGGCCAAGGTTGCAGGATCCTTGCTGTTTTCATCCAGGGTCACCCTGAAAAAGGGCGGAATGGGGTTGCCTTCTACAAGGTCAAGCATCTCTCCCGAGAAATGCCTGCGGAAATCCGCCAGTGCGGAATCAGCGCTGACAAAGACCACCGAATCCACGTGCTTGGTATGTTCCAGGCGGTCCTGAATAACGCGAAGCGAATCGGCATCCAACGATTCCGGCAGGAAAGCTTCCACCGCATAGAGGTTCTTTTCCATGGAAAGAACACGGACGACACCCCCGAATATCACGAAAGAGGCCGTCAACAATAGGGAACAAAGGAAAATGGTCGCAAACGAGGGAAGGATCACCGTGCGGTGTTGCCTCATTCCGCGGAAAGTTTCCGATACTAAATAACCGAGTTGTCCGAACACGAGGTGAATTATAACTAAATTTTAGAGGGTTCTTTATAGGGCAACAATGGGAAACATCGTAATAAAGATAACAGCACTGATCTTCGGTATCGCGCTTTGGTTCTTGGTCATATCGCAGAAGGATTTCCAGCTATCGGTGGAAGTCCCCTTGAACTTCGTGAAGCTCCCCGAAACGATGGCCATCGCCTCCAAGCCGCCCCACACGCTCCACATCACCGTCGAGGGAAAGTCGTGGGACCTGATCCGCTTGCAACAGATCATCCGCGACCCCAAGCAGAATTCTATCGCCATGGTCATTGACTTGCAACAGGCGGACCTCGGTGCAACCCGTATCAACCTGGACGGAAAGAACTTTATCGCCGCAGGGTTCCCCGACATCCGTTTTGTCGAACCCGAAAACCAGCTCCTGTTTGTAGACATCGACATAGACACCCGCATTACGCGTAACGTTCCCATCAAGTCTGTCGCCACGTTCAACGCCGCGCAAGGTTACCTGATCGCCGACGAGCCCAGAATCTCTCCCGAAGAACTTCTTGTATCCGGTGCAAGAAACGCCCTCACGCGAATCATCGACATTCCCACGGACTCCGCCTTTTTCGACACCCTCCGCGCAAGCCAAGAATTCACCGTACCGCTCGACTTCGGGACGCTTCCCGCCTTTGTCAATCCGAACGATTCGCTCGTGAAAATATCCATCGATATCCAGAAAATGGCAAGCAAGACTTACAAGGACATTCCCGTCAACCTGATCGGATTTTTCGACAAGGAGACCTATTCGCTCAAGCCCAACAACCTGTCTGTTGAAATCACGGGCGGCGACCAGGCTCTAGATTCCATTTCGGCCGGCAACATTGAACTCGTCATGGAATTCAACCGTTTCACCATCGAGGACGCCGACAGTCTTTCTCCTACGGTAAAGCTATCTCTTCCGCCGCACATTAACCGTGAAATGGCCATCAAGGCAATCCAGCTCAAGCCCGAAAAGGTGACCCTGGTCAAGAAAGATGCCACTCCCGTAGATTCTACAGGTTCCACCGACGAGGTTGCACCATGATCTGGCTCGGAATTGAATCCAGCTGCGACGAAACCGCTTGTGCCGTTCTGCAAGACGATCCCTTAAAAGTTCTTTCTAACCCGCTCTACAGCCAAATCGACGAGCACGCCCTATACGGAGGCGTCGTTCCCGAAATTGCAGCAAGAGCGCACCTACAAAAGATTTCCCCGATTGCAGAAGCCGCCGTCAAGGAAGCGGGAATCGAACTCAAGGACATCGACGCCATCGCCTACACCACGGGGCCCGGCCTTATGGGGCCGCTGCTCGTGGGAGCAAGCTTTGCAAAGGGTCTTGCCCGCGACCTGCAGATTCCGGCTTACGGCATGAACCACCTGGAAGGTCACCTTGCCGCCGCGTGGCTTACGCACCCCGAAATCGAGCCGCCCTTCTTGACGCTCACCGTTTCGGGCGGGCATACGGAACTGGTGCTCGAAGAACCCGGCTTCAAGTACACCAGCATCGGTCGCACCCGCGATGACGCCGCCGGCGAAGCTTTCGACAAGTGCGGCAAGCTGCTCGGGCTCAAGTACCCCGCCGGAGCCACCATCAGTCGTCTCGGAAAAGACGGCAACCGCAAGTTCGTCGACTTTCCGCGGGCACTCCATGTCCACGACAACTGCGAGTTTTCTTTCAGCGGATTAAAGACAGCCGTTCTCCGCTACACGGAGACTCACGACCCGGAATTTATCCAGAAAAGCCTCGGCGACATCTGCGCCTCCCTTGAAGATGCCATTGTCGACAGCCTCGTAACCAAGACGATTACCGCCCTCAAGAAGACCAAGATGAAGACGCTTGTGGTCGGTGGCGGCGTGAGCGCGAATGCCTGGTTACGCACGCGCCTGCAGGACTATTGCGACAAGCACGGCATTATGTTCTGCATCCCGGAACGCAGCCTGAGTACCGACAACGGCGCAATGATTGCGGCCGCAGCCATCCGTCGCAAATTGCAGGGCAAGCTCGTTTCCGTCAACGAAGTCAAGCCCTGGATGCCGCTTGCGCTCTAGAAGCTATAGTTGCCGATCCGGATAAAGTAATCGTACTGTTTGACATGAGTCAAGTCGCCAAGGGTTTCCTTGTCGACAATGCGGTTCATTCCCACATAAACCACAAACGACCTATAGGCGAATCGTACCGCCGGTTCAAAGACAAACTTGTCTGCCGCCAGCCTCGCGTACGGGCTCCGTTCGAAATCGTGGTAGTAAGCCCCGAAAATCCATGCCCCCAGATAACTCCCGTGCAGACCTCCGTTGAGGCGCAGCATCGCATACTCGTGCGAAGAAAGTTCCGCATTGTACCACTCGGTAGACCAGGGCGTCGCCGCCGCATGTTGCCGGTATGCGACATCCAAAGGAGCCTTTTCAAAAGACTTCGGAGAAACATATCCGTGGCCTTCGTCATGATAGCGTTCGATTGCCCCTGCCGCAGCCACATTAAACGTCACAAACGGTTTTGGAGAAATCGTATAGCGGGCATCGGCCAGGATCTTCCAGTAAATGGGAACCACGTCAATTATACCGTCGTCAAAACCGATCGATTCAAAACCACCCCATACGTTCAGCACATACCCGTTTTCGGCAAACCAGTCATCGTCGGGGCCTTCCAGATAGCGATAGTGCAGCATCGGCGACACGGGATACGTCTTTATCGGCTTGCCACCGTAGTACAGCGGATGCAGTTCAAACTGTCTGGAGCCTAACAGGAAATCCAGCGACACGAACTGCCACTTGTCCAGAACATATTCGATACTCATCGTCAGATCGCTACGCTTTTCGGATTCAACACGGAGCGAGCGTTCCTGCTTATTGTTGAAGGACTTGAGCGGAACCAGTTTCAAGTAATCATAACCGAACAGCACGTTCCAGTGACGGTTCCACAACTTCGAGATACCCAAGCGCGGGCGCATTCCATAGGAATTACCGCTCCAGAAACCCGCCAAGATCAATTCGATTTCGATATGGTCAACATAATGTACGGAGCCTTCGAAATAGGCGTTGGGACCGATCGCATTCGAGCCAAAACCACCAGCAGCAACATCAAATGCCGGATGAACCGCCGCTTCTAGCGAAAGGTTGCCTCCCGGCTGCATGTCAAAATCAAGGGAATCGTAAGCTGGGTTTTGCAGAAGCGAATACGCAAAATTCGCCGGAGCGACCATTCCCGTATCATTATCCCAATAATCCCTGACGGCATTCTGGACTTCCGAAGAAAGGCTGTCAAAAGTCGGTTCGAAACGGAACCAGGGCTTTGCCGCAACGCGGTCCCTTGAATAATCGTTACGGCGACCATTCAAGACTCTGAAATTCGCAAGCTGTTTTTCGAACGAAGTAAAGCCCGCCTGAATCCAGGCCGTCCTCGACGTATCCAAAATCGTATGTGCACGAATGACGACTCCCGGCTGACTAGCAAGCACATCTCCCGCATGCCGCTTGACCAGCAGCACCGAAGGCGAACCCGTCAGCGGGGCACGCAGCGGATCGGATACCACTATCACGGAATATTCCGAAGCATTATCCTCGGCGGGCATCGCATAATAGGGGCAGAGTTCTCCAGATGGATTGTTCCACAGCGGGAGCGATTCTATGACCTGATGCGTCAAGTCGCCGACAATGACAGGATTGCCCGCATCGCACGACTGTACCGAGAACGGGATGCGGTACTTGGAACGCTGGCGATAAAGACTTTCCTGAAAACGGAGCTTTGCCAAGGCGCGCACGGCCTGCATCGAATCTGGAGTAAGCATTTTTTTTCGACGTTCCAGGAAATGTGCGGAGTCTACAGACAAAGTAAAACGCTGACGAACAGAAGGAATTCCCGTTACGGAGATGGGCATTTCCAGGGGATCGTTCTGAGAATACCCCAAACGATTTTCCGCAGCGGAAAGATCGTGTCCTACAAACGGCGCAATCGCCGGATCAAGCATCATTTTCTGGATGTCGTCCAGCGGAACGCCTCGAGACCACAGAGAGCCAATCCACGCTCCCCATGACGTCGCCACGACAGAATCGACAGGGATGCCGTATTCTTCAATGGCATAGAGTACGCCCAGCTGGAACCAGGGGGCACGTTCGCCACCACCCAAGTAAAGGACAGTCTTCAAAGGAGCAGAAGACTTTTCTGGCAGCGGTTGCGCCACAGGCGTTGCCGAATCCGCAGACGAAGGGACAATACGGTTTACCGAATCGACCTGCGCCACCAGCGAATCCAGCGACGGGATGCCATTTCCGGCGGCAGGCGTTTCTGCAACGGAAGTTTCTGCAACAGGAGCATCTGTAGCAGAAGAAACCGAAAGGGAATCCCCTTCGGCAAAGGCAAACGAGCAAAGGGAAAGTCCCCATGCAAGCGCCTTCAGCTTACCCCATGCGAGCCGGGTTCGACGCATACCGCGCCACATCCTCTTGTGCGACAAATCCAGAATTCTCCAGTTCGGCAAGGCAATCGTCCATGAGTATCATTCCTTCGGATGCCGAGGCTGCGATAATCGACGGAAGCGTATAATGCTCGCCACTGCGGATTTTAGAGGCGACGTTCTGCGAGCCGTAAAGGATTTCCCACGCAGGAACAGCCCCCTGTGCGCCCGGCAGCAAGCGCTGCACCACGACAGCCTTCAGGACAGAAGCCAGCATGTTGCGGGCCACATCGCGGTTTTCAAGCGTTTCAGAGGAAAGCAACGCATCCAGGGCGCCGACCGCGTTACCCGCGGTCACCGTAAGCACGACAAGTGCTCCCGCCTCCGCAGCGCGCAGCACCGGTATCAAGGAAAGCCCCTCAAAGTTACCGAGCCAAATCAAGTCGATTCCGCTGCGGAGCGCCTGCTCCATTTTCTCGGGGACCGTTCCCGTCGTATTTTCGAGAATCAAGCTTTCGCCGCGCTTGACAGGCATTTCAGCATCCTTGTCCAGCAAGCTCACGCGAAGAATTCCCGATTGGCAAAGCGCCGAAACGTATGCGGTCGCCGTAGTCGTCTTGCCGCTACAGGCAGGGCCCGCAAATACAACCAGTCCCGAACGGAAACCCAGTACATTGGCCAGCGAAGGAGGCGCACCGAGCGCCGAAAAATCAGGACATTCATCCAGTACGGGCCTAAACGTTGCCGAATTGCCCAAAGCCGTACGGTTGTAACGCACACGGAAACGGGAACCGCACCAGGGGCCACCCATCAGCGTTCCCGACTCCCCTTCCATCGAGCCTAAAAAGTTACGGAGCGCACCGGGTTCAACTGCAGGCGCATCAGGAATGGCGCAAACCTTTCCCGCAAGGCGCACCGCCGAGGACGCGCCCTCGGTCACCACCAATTCGGATGCACCCACGTTCAGCGTGTATTCCAACAAAGATTCAATTTCTGTCGCCATAGTTCAAGCTCCTCAGTTCGCCGGACGGTAAGAGGCAAAGCGACGGCTGTCGCTTGCACGCATCCAAGCCTCGGCTCCGTCGATATAACCGGATTCAACGCACTTCTGCAAGGAATCGTCAAGCGAAATTCCCTGACTGCCCTGGCTACTGATAGCCGCCGCCAGCAGTGCAATCTCTCCGCGACGCAACATGTTCGCCATGGTCGATGTCATCTTGGTTGCCTCGACCGCAAGGACCTGCCCCTGGTTCTGCACAATCGGAATCAGGTGCTGCACAATAATTCCCTTCAGCTGTTCCGCAAGGGAATTCGCAAAGGCGGTACGGTTTTCTGCCGAGACCGACGAAATTAGGCGTGAAAGCAACGCATGCACATTGTTCCCTATCGCCGTCGCAAACACAAGGGCGCCCGCATTAGAGGCCTGCAATAGCATCGAAAGTTCATCCATCGTTTCCAGATGGTCAAACAGGATTACATCGGCACCGCTCTGCATGGCAAGTTCGATTCCTTCGATACCGGAACGCACATGCAAGCCGACTTCGCGCTGGGCAATGGCGCCACGCGGATTCTGGAGGACACGTTCAATGGGTTTTTCAATCGTTTGAATATAAACATCGCGGTTCGCCGCAATCGTTTCGGCAAAAGTGGAAATGGTCGTAGAGCGCCCGCTCGCAGCAGGGCCCGCCACCAGCACCAAGCCGCTATTGAGTTCGGCAAACTGGTTGCAGAACGGCGGCAAATAAAGGGCTTCAAGCGTCGTCGATTCTTGTGGAATCACGCGGATGGCAATACTCGGATTGGTACCGTTCCAGGTGACCGTCATACGTGCGCGGCCCACGCCCGCAAGGCCAATCGTCTTGCTGAAATTCTTGCCGACCACAATCTTGTAGCCGTCCGAAAATCCCTTGGACGCTTCATCCAATCGTTCATTGATACGCGACAAATCGAGAGCATCGTCTGAAGCCACAAAGAGCGCTCCCGACTGACGCATCACCACGGGGCGATCCGCATAAAGGTAAATATCCGTCGCTCCGAACTTACGGGCAAACGCAATCATCTGCGAAATGCTCGTCATCGGGCGAATCTTTTCAGGAGCCTCGACCGGAGTTCCTTCGCCTGTCAAGATGGCAAAGCGGCTCGGCAATTTTTCGGATTCTTCTTCGGAAGATTCCTCTTCCGTTTCGGCCTGCACCTGCACCGTGCTGATGCTCGTCGATTCAAGCCCCGCAACGGCCTCGACTTCTACGTTCGATGTCGAGACTTCACCATACAGGCTGCTGTTGCCTTCAATTTGCAAGCCTTCGGACTGCGCAGGCTGCGGAGCCGCAGGGGCTACCGACGGAGCCGATGCCGGCGGAGCCTCAAAGCGCGCGGCAGAGGGTTTCGGCGGAGCTGCGACAGCATTAGTGGCAGGAGCCGATGTAGCCGTCGCGCCCGACGTATTCGCCGGAGCAGTACCGCCTTCGGCGGCGGCCTTGGCCTCTAAATTCTTGACAAAGGCAAGTACCTTGATGTACATCGGGGGCGGGAGAATTCCCGCATCCACGAGCACCTGGCCAATATCTTTCTTGTCGGTAATTTCACCCCAATGGGCTTTAACCTGAGCTTCAGTAACGACCTTGTTGTGCACAAGGACTTTTGCCATGTACTGGTTTCTCATAGGAAGTCCCTCCGGCTAAACCACCAGCTCGCAATCGCAAGGAACACGCCGATATATCCTAGCGCATAAACGCTATTCCAGAATACGTACATGTCGGGGAGCGCCACGCCATGCACCACGTAAGTCGTCACGTTGTAGCGGTAAAGCCCCGGGAAAATCGCGTGAATGACTTCGGCAGCCTTCTGGAACAGCATGCTCGACGTTCCGTTCAGTTCGCCCATACGGGTCGCGAAGCGCACCTGTTCCAACAGCTGGTCGCTCAGGTGGCCCGCAAAGTACACCCCCAGCGTAAACAGCGCACTGAGCACCGTGCTGCTAAAGCTGCTGAACAAAAGCGCCACCGCAATCACCACCGCCATCTCGCAGAAAATCAGGTAGATCGCCGTAAGCAGGCTGAGCGTCGGGGCAGAACCCGTGAGGAACAGCATCACGTAGTAGATGGCCGTCAAAAGCATCAGGTGAACCGCCACCACCGCAAGCAAGCCAAAGTACTTGCCCACAATGAACGAGGCGCGACTAATGGGCTTCGACAAAAGCGTAAGCACCGTACGGCGCTGGATTTCCTTTTGCACCAGGCTAATGCCCACGAAAATCGAAATCAACAGGCCCGAAAGGCTCATCACCGAAAGCGTCGTGGACTTGATCACATAGGCGCGGTCAAACACCGACCATTCGCCAAGCACAATACTGAACAAGGTGAGCGCAATCGCCAAAAAGCCGATGTTATAGAGAATCTTGTCGCGAATGGATTCGCGGAACGTATTGAGGGCAATGATGCCGATATGCTTAAGCGTCTGCACGGGCAATCTCCTCCGTCAAAATATCTTCGAGACTCGGGCGCTTGTGGTCCATGCGCTCGACAGCAATTCCTTTTTCCAGGCAATAGCGCAACAGGCGGTCGCGGGCGGCATCGTCGGCGCACACGCATTCCTGCGGATGGCCAGCGGGGCTAACACCTTCGGGCAGTTCCGCCGAGGGAATCGCTTCGCGAGTACGCACGTGGTATTCCACGCCGCAAGATTCCGTAATCTCGTCAACGGTTCCTTCGCGCACGATCTTGCCATCGACAATCATCGCGACCTTGTGGCTGATAGATTCCACATCGGAGAGCAAGTGGCTCGAGTAGAAAATCGTGACACCCGTGCGGTTGAGTTCCATAATGGCTTCGCGCACGTCGCGGCGGCCCATCGGGTCAAGACCGCTCATGGGTTCGTCAAGAATCAACAGCTTCGGCTTGCCAAGAATCGCCTGGGCAATCCCCACGCGCTGCATCATGCCCTTGGAGTACGAACGCAGGCGACGGTCAATCCAGTCCTTGTTCGCATGCAGCAGGTCCAGCGACCAGTCGATACGCTTGTCCAGTTCGGCACCAGAAAGTCCCACAAGCTTGCCGTAAAACTGCAGAAGTTCACGACCTGTCAAATAATCGTAGAAGTACGGCTGTTCCGGAGAATATCCGATAAACTGACGGCTCTTCACGTTACGTGGAGAAATCCCGTTCACCAGCACCTTGCCCGAATCAAAATTCAAAAGACCCGTCAGCACCTTGATGGTCGTAGACTTGCCCGCCCCGTTCGGGCCGATAAAGCCATAGACCTGTCCCGCTTCTACACTAAAACTCACATCCTTGAGCGCAAGCTTCGGCTTCATCAAGAAACCGCTGCGATACGTCTTATGCAAATGTTCGATTTTTATCATAAACTACCCAATCACTTGTCCGAATCACCGGACTTTTTTCCAAAGGCGCGTTCCTCGGCCTCCTCGATTTCCTTGCGGCGGCGTTCCGCCATCTCTTTCTTTTTGATGAAGAAATGAATGACCGCACCTGTCGCATAGCAAACGATACCCGTATAAAAAATCGGATTAATCGAATGCCCTTCGAGAGAGGGGAACAAATTCAAAACAATGCTGTGTCCAAAAAGCATCAAAAGCACCAGCACAAAACCCAGCGCACGGAGTACATAAGTCACAATTACAAGTTTTTTCATAGATACCTCAAAACAGCACCTTTGGGGTGCATTTCTTTATACCGAAAAATACACAAATATTTGAGGAATGAAGTGGTGAAAAACTCAAAAAAGCCTGTAAAAAGGAGATGCCCGCTGGAGTTTATCCCGAATTTAGCCCGGGACGGGCATGACAAATGAGGAGGTAAGCAAGGACAACGCCCACGCACGACAATTATCGTCGCCTACTTTTTGTATATTGAGGAAGATGCCCGCCTACGCGGGAATGACATTTAGCAGGAGGCTTTATGGCAGATCAGGCTCGCGGCGAACGAATGATACGGATATTCGTCTACATGATGGCGCATTACAACAATCGTTACAGTGTGGCAGACATCATGCAGCACCTGGACATCCGCGAAGAAGATTTGAGGAGTGTGCAACGCGACATGCATGCACTTTCCGAAATCGAGGGCGGCTACATCAAGCGTTCCGTCGAAAGCGGCAAGACCTATTACCAGGTGGCACTTGAACGCGCAAACAAGCTCATATTCCCGGAATTTGGCGACACGCTACTGCACTTCATGTTCCTGCAGCGCATCGCAAATATCTACCCTGCGACATCAAACCTCATCGAAGACTTGGCCAAGAAAATCACGCAAGATTTGCCTGTCAAGGAACAATCGACTTTGGCCCATTACGCGAAGGAACTGAACGGACGCATTCTGTTCATGGGCACGCCCCCGAGCGTTGACGAAAACGTAGGCAAGAATCTGCCAATCATCCTCGATGCCATCCGCAAAAAACAGAAGGTGCAAATCGCCTACACCGACAATTGGGGCAATATAACCAACAAGCCTCGCATTCCGCTGATAGTAGCCATCCACCAGGGCGAAATCTACATCGGCTGCGTGTCGCAACACCTTCCCGACAAGACATACGCTCTCAAGCTTCGCCGCATTCAATCCGTAAAGCTTTTGCGCGAACAATTCGTCGAAGACCCGAAAGTCGTTGAGACGCTCCGCAGGCGCATCCGCACAGGCACGCTGCTTTCGGGCGACCAGGACCAGCAAGAAGAAAAAGTCGTCATCTATTTCCCTGGATACGCCAAGAACTTTCTGCAGGAACGCCCCTACCACCCTAGCATGAAAATCACAGAATTGGAATGTGGCGACCTGCACGTGACCATGAACGTCGCCGTAAACGGCCTACTCAAGCAATGGGTTATGTACTACGGTTCCATCGCCGAGGTGCTAAAGCCTGCCAAGCTCCGTCAAATGGTACTCGACAGCGCGAAGGAACTGGTAGGGATGTATGAACGGGGATAGGCATTTTTGGCGAAATTTGAGAATTCTCTCCAAAACTCGACATTTTGACCGACTTTTGGACATTATTTTTCAAAAATTTTTCCCAAAAGTCAAAATTTCAACCCACTTTTGGGGAAGATTTTGTATATTTGGGTTATGAAAGCCAACCAAAACTCTCTTATCGGCCGCGAAAAAGAAATCGCCCAGTTGAAGCATATCGTCGATTCAAACCGTTCCGAATTCGTCGTTATTTTCGGAAGACGGCGCATCGGCAAGACATTCCTCGTCCGCAAGTTTTTTGAAGACCGCTACCATTTTTCGTACGTAGGGCAAAGGGATGTTACCGACGCTGTCCAGCTTCAGCGTTTTGCTCTCGCCCTGCAGAATTACGCAGGACTTGATAATGTTCCCGATTTCAAAAACTGGTTTGAGGCTTTCGACGCGCTAAAAAATTATCTTGGTTCCTTAGACGCAAAAAAACGCAAGATAATCTTTATCGATGAAATGCCATGGATTGACCGCAAGCAATGCGACTTCGTCAAGGCATTGGAAGACTTCTGGAACGCCTGGGCCAACCTCCGCGATGACATCGTCTTTATCGCATGCGGCAGCGCGACATCCTGGATGGTTGATAACCTGATGGAAAACCAGGGCGGCTTGCACAACCGAATCACGAATAAAATCTATCTTCATCCTTTTACGCTAAAAGAAACCGAACAATATCTTGACTCCATCGGTTGTCCGTGGGACCGCTACCAAATTGTAGAATGCTATATGATTTTGGGCGGAGTCCCTTTTTATTTAAGCCTACTTGACCCAAAAGAAAGTTTGGCTCAGAATGTCGACCGTCTGTTCTTCAATAAGAACGCCCTGTTGTTACAAGAATTCAACGAACTCTACAATTCGCTATTCACCAACGCCAACAAATACATAGACGTCGTGGCCGCACTTTCACAAAAGAAGGAAGGCCTCGACCGTACAGAAATTTCGGAGTCAACCGGAATTAGCGGAGGAATGCTTACGACCATCCTCACAAACCTGGAACGGTGCGACTTTATTCTCAGTTATTCCAGATTCAACACGAAAAAGAATGGCTCGGTATATAGGCTTTGCGATTTCTATTCGCTATTTTACTTCAACTTTATTGCGGAAAATTTCTCCAAAGATGAAAATTTCTGGACACACCATCTGCAATCACCCAGACTCCGGACATGGCAAGGTCTAACGTTTGAAATAGTTTGCCTGCAACATTTGGACCAGATAAAAACCGCTTTGGGCATCTCCGGGATGGCGACCGAAGCATCGATTTGGCGTTGCAACGACCCAGAGCAAGGCAAAGCGCAGATAGACCTCTTGATAAAGCGGGCGGACAGGATTATAGACCTATGCGAAATCAAGTTCTGCACCGAAAAATTTTCTATAGACAAAAGCTACGCAGAACGCATACGGAACAGGACGGCATTGTTCCGCATGAAAAGCAAGACCCGGTATGGACTAGCCAATATATTCATCACGACATTCGGCATTGTGCAAGGCAAAAATTCTGGAGTCGTTGACGGAGAAATCACCGCAAATCAGCTGTTTGCTTAAGTAACGCTACAAAAAATCGTCATCTATTTTCCCGGCTACGCCAAGAACTTCCTGCAAGAGCGGCCCTACCACCCCAGCATGAAAATCAAGGAACTGGCATGCAGCGACTTGCACGTAACCATGAAGGTCGCCGTAAACGAACGGCTTAAGCAATGGGTTATGTATTACGGTTCCATCGCCGAGGTACTGAAGCCAGCCAAGCTCCGCCAAATGGTGCTTGATAGCGCGAAGGAACTGGTGAACCTGTACGAAAAGTAAGCTACAACCCCAATCTGCGGCCCTGATGGTCGTCTTTATTGGCGAGTTCTTCGAGCATGTTCTGCAAGATAAGTTCCTTCGTCCGTAACTCAGTAGGCACATATTCTAGCTTGCGGCGCACATTCTGAAAGTCGCTAATCGCCACATTGTCGCAGCGAAGAATTTCCTTGGGGCAATGGCCCCCGAAAAATGCCGTCCAAGTTTTTGAAATTTGCGGCAGATCCATATAGTTAAACGCCAGCTTCAGCTGAAAACGCCGACGAATCGCCCAATCCAAGACATTCTCGTAGTTTGTCGCAGCAATCAGCATTCCGTTAAAGGAATCCATCTGGCAAATAAACTCGTTCACCAGAGTCACTTCCCAATGATTTTTGGCGTTGCCACGATTTTCAAAGAAACTGTCCGCCTCGTCGATAAACAGAATCGCATCACTCCGTTCCGCTTCACGGAACATGGCGCTAACGTTATGTTCACTTTCGCCCACATGGCACCCTAGAATATCGCTAGCCCGCTTCACGACAATCTCGCGGCCAAGAATATCATGCGCGACATGCTTTGCGAAAGCCGATTTCCCGGTACCGGGAGGACCATACAAGAATATATTCAAGTTTTCCCTACGACCCGTCGCCTTTGAATCTTTCCAACGCGCATCAAAATTCCTGAGCATCGGCACGACATAATCTACATTCCGAATATCCCCGCTCGAAACACGGACGCAATCCAAATTATAATCCTGCCTTGACTCCTGAGGCAAAGTCGATATACCCAAAAGTTTCGCATGCGAAGATGCGACCTCGCGAACCACATTCAAAGGCGACATATCCTGAGACTGCATCCGTTGCGCAAGTCGAACCGCCAAAGTGGCGCTCCCTGCCATCACAGGAATTTCCTTGGCAACGCATTCAATTTCTTCTCTACGCATCATCGATTCCGCCTGCTGCGTTTTCAGCACAGATTGCCAAATCGCAATGCGTTCGCTCTTGCTGAACGAGAAAAATTCTAGCGAGTAATCAAAACGGCGGCGGGTGCTATTTTCAATCATCGCGATATTGTTCGTAATCCAGATGACAGGCGTTTTTAAGTTTTCGAAAATAATATTCAGCAGACCCTTTTCCGCCTTGTTCAAAACCAAGTCCGCTTCATCCATCAAGATGATGCCACCACTCCGCTCACATTCCCAATCAGCAAGCAACATCGAGCGCAAGCGCGTCTGCAAAAGGGATTCCTCGCTCATTGATTCTTCGCCGATACCCACCGAAAGCAACGTAACATTCAATTCTTGCGCAATTGCCTTGGCAAGTTCTGTCTTGCCAGTTCCCTCGCGGCCATAAAAAAGAATGTTCAGCGGAGAACCCTTCTGGTGCGATTTCAGCATCTGTAAAACAAAAGACGCCTGCGGATTCGTCTTGACTATCTGCTCATAGGGAACACACGGTTTTGCTGCCGGTCTGAAATCCATAATCTGCGACATATCTGAGAATCCATACAGATAATTGCTCACATCGTCCGCTAGGTACAATTCCTTGCGTTTGATTCTCAAATCCGTATTGCGGAACGATTCTTCCATTTGAACCAACTGAAACTTATGAAGCGGACTCTCCTTGGAACAAAGTTCCTGAAGTGTTGTGCCATCAAGCCCCGTCAGCAAGGCAATCCGACTAAAGGCTCCACGCTCATTCGGGTCAAAAGTTTCCCCCTCTTTCACCCGAATGTTTTCTAGCCTCAAATACAGTCGCTGATGGTTCCGAAGCCACAAATAAAGCACCAGTTCCACTGCCTCATCCGACAAATGGAAAAGACGCTTTAATTCAAAAGCGCGTTGAAAAGCTTCGTCATCGTGCGAGCAACCTTTTGCCAGCTTTTCTTTCACGCAATTTTCAATCATCTGCACGATAATCGGCCGCAGGCAATCATTCGCGCGCTCCAAATAAGCCATAATCTCAAAAAACTGCTGAGCAATGCGAACATTCCTGGTTTCGTGATACGCCTCCAAAAGCTCCCGCACCCCATAATGCTTGTCATCAATCGAAGCCCTGATAGTACTCGAAAAATCAACCTGGTCGCGAATCTCGTAAACACGGTCCGCAAATTCGCCATAATAACGGACCGGCAAATAATTCTCGCAAAAACTGCGACAGCAACCATCCGGATACGCCCGCATAAAGCGCACCCAGCATTCCATAATTTTCAAGTCGATAAAAGAAGTCCTCGACTCCGCCTTCGCCGCAGGCGACTCCCCTTCTAACCGATTCAGCGCATTCCCGAAATAATTCTCAGCGGAATTTTGATAGTGTAATTGCATAGCAAAACCTCTTGATTCTGCCATGCAATATAAAAGAAGCGCACGACAATTAATGTCGTGCGGAAAACAAATTTGATTTAACGAATCAAGAGCACTCTATATTTTCATTCACAAGCATTCACTTATAAGCATACGAGCCATCCGCTCTAGTAAACGAACTCGCTATAGCATCAGCTGTATCCAAATCCGTTGATTTAGTACGATTATATGCCGCACTTATTATTTTATAAGGCCCCTGGCTATTCCCGGTAAACAAATTTCCTCTATTTGCCACAAAACCAGCCTTATTCAGCAAAGTACTCAAATCACGAGCACTCATAATGCAACCATATTTTCTTAAAGTCAATGCGACAACCTTAATTGCCTCATATTTATCAGATTCATTTTTCATTCGCTCAACAAGAGCTTCTTTTTCTTCAACAGGAATAAAATTATTTCTCATTCCCTGTAATGAAAAATAAAATCCATACTCACACAGCAAATCTCTCAAAATTCGGGCATACTCTTTTGTTCCACCAGCATGAAATCTCATACCATTCGGATGATGGCATTGAAAAACCACTAACTTACCACGTTTTAACACCTTAATCCTGTCATCCACAATCTTTTCACAAACCCAACCATTCCCTAAATAAGCTTCATAATCCGCATATGTCAAAATTACAACATCTGGCGCAAAAACTTTTTCTAAATAATCTATAGAATTGAAGTATTTTTGAGCGCATTCCAAAGCATAATCATAACCTTTTGCATAAGGATTCGTATGATCCGATTTTTTACATTGCACAGAGAGACAATTTCCCCAAACAAAATCATCAATTAAATAGAGGCTTCTGCAGTTTGTGTGGAGGGGTTGGGAGGAGTCTAAGCAGCGGT
>NZ_CAMGVQ010000054.1:0-23643 GCF_946062555.1 uncultured Fibrobacter sp. | reverse complement strand
GAAAACGACAAATAAACCCATCTTCAGGAAAAGAATGTATTTTTAGAGGTTCCCTTTATATATTGGAAGGTTTGAATCTTTTGCAAAGTCTGGGTAACCTGTTGTACGAGTCCATACGCCGCTGTTGGATTCCGTTCCATTTGTAGTATTCAAAATCCATGCAAATTGGTCTTTTTGCATATTTTTGGTATCACCTTGAACTTGTTCTTCATTGAGCCAATATTTCAAAGATTCATAATCTACAGAATTTTTTGCCTTGCCTGAAGCGACAATTCCATCATCGTAAGCATCGTAATACCATATTTGATCTTTATAGCACTTATTATTTTGAGGACATGGAGATACAGTAGTGATTTGCCCATTATTGATACCATTCTTAATTGTTGTAGTGCTAAGACCAGCAATTCCACCCGAATAAATTCTTCCTGATGGAGAACTGTAATCTTCACTAGCTGTTACCGCTCCAATATTTCTTATTTTATTGATTGATCCCGTGTTATAACCAGCAATACCACCAGAATATGCTTTATGTAAGTCCCTCAGAATCGCTAGATTTACTTTTACAGTTCCTGAATTTCCGCTATTATATATTTCCCCAGTGTTATAACCAGCTATACCTCCCGAACAACCTTCTTGTGCGGCTTTATTGTTAATTGGCATTTTGTTTGAAGATGCTATAATAGAGCCATTACTACGTCCTGCAATTCCTCCCGCATAAATGGAAGTAGAATCACCTCCATTACTTATATATGATGTATTGGAGCTATTCCACCTATAAAAAGCCTCGACTCTGTTGTTATTTTCGACACTTTGAATTGTACCATTATTGTAACCGACAATTCCGCCTACACGAAAAGTTCCTCCAATATATCCTGTATTCGTCCTTAGATTCTTGACAATGCCGTCCTCTTTTAAAAAGCCGACAATACCTGCAATCGGGATGCTGTCAACATAAATTCCATAAATAGTGTATCCCGCACCATCTAAAATGCCAGCAAACTGATGCAGCAAATCTTTGCCGATAGGAGTCCATTTTACGGTGCATCTTGTGCTGTTGTCTTTTCCGAAGACTATATTATTTGCGAGGACAGCGTTTATGGTTGTTTTTCCGCTATTCACTTGACTCGCAAACCAAGCAAGCTCATCTGCAGTTGTGATGACATAGAAAGACTTGCCATCAATTTTTTTCATGTTCTCTGGTTCAGACATAGAACCTGTCCATGCCGCCGCAATTGCATTACCTGCAAGCAACGCAACCAAGGAGACAATGATTAAGTAGAGTTTAGTGATTTTCATGATTAAGTCTCCTTATCGTTTGTTTCTTTTTTCCAGAAGTTCCAAAAACCCATATCCAAAATTTTCATTTGCGGATAAGGCAAATTCTTTGTTTTTGTTTTCATTTTTCTTAGGCTGTGTGCCATTGGATGTTGTAAAATTTCATTGTAAAAAGCACACAATTCCTTCATAGAACATTTGTTGTAATTCCGAATGTGCGATTTAAAGAGATACTCTTTTTTTTCGGAGTTAAACGAAATTGAATTCACAAATAAATTATCAAAAGCTGGCGTACAGCCTAATGTTCCTAGCATGATTTTGGTAACTAAGGTATCTGTAACTGATATATCACTATCGTAACAACCGCGAATTTCCATGCGCAATTTCTCAAGAAGTTTCCAAACATCATCATTCCAGTTTCGGCATTCAATGTTATTAAGACTAGCCCATCTTTTATCTAATAAAAGTGCGATTACTTTACGATGAACTTCATAACTATGATTTAGCAATCCAGATGAACCCCTATACATTCCCCAGCTAGCCAAATACCACGCAAGCCAAAGAGCCAACGAGTCCATTTCATATTTATCAACAGTTTCACCAGCAATGACCTTTGAATAAGTCTCCTGAAAATGCTCATAGCAATGTTCCCAAGACATGTATCTTGAAAAATTGTTTTTTTGCGTTTCGTTCCAATAAGTACCAACATATTTTAAGAAGTCATTGATATCCTTCATTGTTTTTTTTGGCATCTTCTTTTTCTTTGCTTTAGCCATCGCAGCCTCCATCATATACACCTATGGAGTCCACCCCTGCTCAGCAAGAAACTTCGCCATTTTTGTATGGATACAAGAAAAGGCGCAGATCGTTGCATTTATCCACGTGAGGCTCAGCAATGCCTAATGAACGATAAACGCAAACGACCCACGCCCCAATGCGGGCAACAATACACATTCTCGCAACCGTCTTGTTGGACTCTATCCCCTACCCCCTATCGCTACGCTCCTGGGTTCAGGGTCCAGAGTGACATTAGCGGTGCTACCCGTGCTTGTCGAAATACGCCCAAAGGAGCCGCGCATGGCGGCCCGATAAACGCATCTACGTGAGCGTTCGCCTTGTCCTCGTTCATTTGAAATTTGCTGATTTCACGTGGAGGGCAAGAGCGGAAACTCTCCAATATGTCCAATCTAAAAATAACTTAAAATTGTCCCACCTGCACAAAAAATTTACAAAAAAGTGCCTTTTTGCGCCCAAATGCCGTTTTTGAGCCTATTTGTAAAGAAAAGGGACTCTTGCGTGGTTGGCTTGTCATTCGCCTTACGGTGGTTTTTACAGAAACCCCGGCGGCTCGGTAAAACCATTTCGTGCAAGCACGAATGTTTTTACGCTTGCCTTATGGGGTTTTAGGGGGTGTCCCCCTAGGTGAGGGGGTGATGGAAGATTTGGCCTGGACCCTATCGCTCCGCTCCAGGGTGACAACAGGCCAAGGCTGCAATCAGGGGGAAGCTTCCCCCGCCCATGCCTTCAAAGCATATCTTTATGCGAAATAAGTATTTTGATTTATGGCGGGGTTTGGTTATTTTTAGGGCATGAGGTGGTTCAGTTTCTTGTTCGTTTTCCTGTTCATGGCGTGTTCGAGCGATGCGGCGTCGCAGGCTCTGCCGAAAGTTTCGAACAAAGGAGATTCAATCGTGCAGAATAGCAAAGGGGTGGCCCCAACGGTCAAGTTGAATTCGGGTTTCGATATGCCGGTTCTCGGGCTTGGCACTTGAACTTTGCGCGGCAAGGTGGCTGAAGATGCGGTCTATGTCGCCATCAAGAACGGGTATCGATTGATTGATACGGCGAAATACTACGACAACGAAGAAGCCGTAGGCAAGGGAATCCGCCGGGCGATTGACGATGGGCTTGTGAAGCGCGGAGATTTGTTCGTGACGTCGAAACTGGTACCGTGGAGCAACTCCTTAGACGAAGACATCGACGACTCACTCGAAAGGCTGGGGCTCGAATATATTGATTTGATGCTGTTGCACCAGCACGGGAGCGACGCCGAGGACAAGGCGGTTTACAAGGCTATGGAACGTACTGTGAAGGCGAAAAAGATCCGTTCCATCGGCATTTCAAACTACTACACCGAAAAGACGGCGAAGCGCTTTTTTGCCGATTTCGAAATCAAGCCTGCCGTGGTGCAAAACGAGAACCACGTGTTTTACCAGAACACGGAATTCAAGGATTACGCAAAGCGCTACGGTGCTGTGGTGGAATCTTATTACCCGCTGGGCGGGCGCGGCCACACCGAAGATGTTTTGGGGAACAAAGTTGTCGCAAAGATAGCGAAGGCTCACGGGAAATCGGCTGCACAGGTGGTGTTGCGCTGGCATGTGCAATCAGGTTACATTGCCATTCCGGGCTTCAAGAACCCCGACCACATCGCAGAAAACATATCGATTTTCGATTTCGAGTTGACAGACGACGAAATGAAGCAAATCGCCGCCCTCGATACGGGACACCGCTACGAAAACTGGTGAAAATAGCTTCCACTATTCACTTGACGCATAGCGGATTTGTTATATTCTCCCCCAAAAGGGGCTTTTTATGTTTGTCGAGACCTACATTTTGCGATTGCTCTCCGGGTTCCTGGAATACGGGACGCTTTCTGCCGTTGCGGACAAGCTCTACACTTCGCAGCCGGCGGTGAGCCGCGCGTTCAAGAAGCTGGAAGACGAAATCGGTGCTCCGCTCTTCGAGCGCAAAAAAACCGCATCGAGCTGAACGAGAAGGGACGCACGGTCGCCGAATACGCGAAGCGCATCATGGATTTGCAGGGCGAGATGATGGAAAAGGTAAGCCCGCAGGGGGCCACGCGCACGTTCTCTATCGCGTCGGTGGCCATCCTCCCCGCCATGCGGATGGTGCAGGAACTGCAGGAAAAGCACCCGGGGGCACAGGTCACCTACAAGATTATCGACAACGAGGCGGGCGTGCTGAAGGCGCTGAACGAGGGTTCGGCGGATATCGGCATCACGCTCAAGGCCCCCCGCGCAAAGAAATACCGCGCCGAAAAATACATGCAGGAGCGGCTCTCGATAGCACTCCCCAAAAAGCACCCGCTGGCCAAGCGCAAGTCCATCCGGCTCCGGGAACTCAAGGGCGAGACCATCATCCAGCGCAGTAACGTAGGGTTCTGGGAGCAGGTCAAGCGCAAGAAGATTCCCGACGCCATATTCATCAAGCACGACAGCGCGAAGGGCATTTCAAAGCTCATCGAGCAGTCTTCGCTGTTGACTTTCGTTTCGGACCACCAGTTCGGCTACGACATCCCCAATGACCGCAAGATTGTGCCGCTCGCCGACCGCGAAATGAACGTGGAATTTTTTAAGGTGACTCTGGCGTCAACTCCCTAGCAGGTGGAAATTCAGGTACCACGAAAAGGCATGGATGCGCCTGGACATAGGTTCGGCATATTCCGAGGAATAGGCCGCCATTTTCACATAGGTGTCAAGCCTGTGGCCCAAATCCAACCAGGAGAACAGCCTGTATTCCACCGCGGTGTTATTGAGGAGCAAAAAATCCCAGCCCGAAACGCCATATTCCGCAGTCGTTCCCTCGATGGTCTTCATGGCATCTATCGTCGTCTTGTTGTAGATTCTCCACCTCTTGTATAGGGTTTCTATCATCAGGCTGTATTTCACGCCGGAATTGTACTGGTAGCTATCCTTGTCGGGCTTGTAATCCGGGTGAAATTCCTGAATAATGTCGTCGTAGCCCATGTCGGCAGAACCGAGCATAATCCAGTAAACCTGGTTCATGACACGGAACCGCAAGTTGGGTGCCAGCCAAAGGGCTATGTCCATGGCCCCGCCAAGCGAAAGCGTGCTTACCGTGGCAAGGTCCCCGTAAAAAGTATCGTAATCCAGATTCACCGAAAAATCAAGCCAATGGCCTCGCCCGTGGATACCCCTGTTCACAAGTTTCCCCATGATATCCATCTGCAACACTTTCCCTTCAAGTCCGCTTTCGCCGAAGAAGTTTAAAGTGAAGTAATCGAAAGGCCGCCTTACCCTTGTATAGGGACGACCATACTCAAGGGAAACCGCCATCATCCCGTGACGGTCGTTCCATTTCGCATCCAGTTCATCGGCATCTTCGCCACCGAACCGATAGTCAGAACCGAACCTGGAGCCAATACCCGTAGCAACCGTCAACTCGATTGGTGTCCAGCCTGTGTAAAAATCCCTGTTACCGAACACCCTGCGCTGGGCATATCCGGCGGGTTCCAGTGCAAAAGCGAGCAGGTGCCTGTACCAGGGCACCTTGGAACCGTTGTACGATGCGCGGGAAAGTCTGTAAAGAACTTCGCCGAACATGGAGCCCGCGACCGTCGTAGAAATCAAGTCGTTCGGTGCTGGGTATTCCGTTTCGCAGAACATTTCCCAGGTAGAACTCCCGAGGGCGGCAAACGCCATGCTTCCGTAAAAGCCGTAGCCACCGGCACGGGCCGTGGCGTAGTACATGGAGCCTTGATACGGATGTCCGTAAAAGTTGATGGCCCAATGGTTATGGTCCCATTCCCAGCCTTCGCGGAAGTTCCGCTTCCAATAGCTGGGGCCCGTATGTGCGTAACTCTTGTCCAAGACCCAGTAATCCCAAGCCCACACAAAGGCGTTGAGCCCGAGCACTTCGGTCCCGACTATAAGCGGGTTTACGTGGGTGCCAAACAGACTGTCTTTGGGAATGATGGTCGTGTCGGGAGCACTTTCTTTGGGAACCAGGGTGTCACCCATGCTCCTGCGGAAATTGACCAGATCCCGCGCTTCCTGCACGCTGAAAACAGCGTCCCTATCTAGAATCTTTATTCGGAGGCTGTCCGGAAGGTGCGTAAATTCCTCATCCAAATCTTGTGCATTTGTCGCACCACAAGAAATCATACAAAAAAGCGTAAAAATATTTAGAGTTTTCGGGAATTTCACAGTACAAGTTTAAAAAAAATCATTCCTTTTAGAAAGGTCACTTTCGCAACTTTCCGACAGAGCGACAAAACTGACGGATTAAAGATACAGACTCCTCTTGTTTCTCGAGGTCTAAAAATGTATGTTGATAAAATGTACTTTCCGCTTACAAAGGTCCTTTCTGCAGCACTCCCTGCACTTCTGTTTTTCGCCTGTTCTTCGGTGGAAATTTCCCACAATACAGCGCCCCTGCCACGGCACCACCTGCCTAACGGACATTTCGAGAATACGGACGACAGCTGCCCGCCCATTCGCGACACCATGGAAGCAGACTCGCTTGTACCCAAGTTTCGTACACGTATGTACAGGTTACCTATCGTCCGCGGTAACGAGGATCTCTGGCAAGATTCAACGGCAAGTTCTGCCGCATGGATTGGACACAGTACCTACTATATACAGTGGCGCGGTTACGGAATTTTGACCGACCCGATATTCAGCACGTACTCCTCGCCCACTCAACTTGTTGGCCCTAAGCGAGGAACCCCTCCCGGCAGGTCTCTAGATAGCCTGCCCAATGTAAACCTGGTAATCGTAAGCCATGACCATTACGACCATTTGGACCGCACAAGCATCGTAAAAATATTCAACCGATGGAACCACGTGAAATTCGCCGTTCCATTGAAGGTGGCAGCAATTCTTGAAAGTTGGGGAATACCCTCAAAAAATATCATTGAGCTGGATTGGTGGGAATCGGCTGTAGCGGGCCCCCTGAAAATCACGTTCGTACCGGCGCACCATACGAGCCGTCGCGGAATTTTCGCCTCTAGCGCAAAATCAACACTATGGGGCGGGTGGATTCTGGAACGCCCGACGGAAGATTCCTTGCACACAACAAAAATGTGGTTCGGGGGCGACCTTGCCATGGGTGACGGGTCATACTACAAGGAAATCGCAGAAAGATTCGCCCCCATCGATGTGAGTTTCTTGCCCATAGGCAGCTACAAGCCCAGCCGCTACACCCGCGTACACGCAAGCCCACGGCAAGCAGCGCAGTTACATCTGCTAACCAAATCAAAGTTGAGCCTTGCCATGCACTGGGGAACCTTCGGTTTTGTTTACGACAGGCTCGAAGACCCGCCGAAGGATCTCGCAAGAGCCAGAAAAGAACTGGGCATTCCCGACACGGCATTCTATGTCCCGAAACACGGCGAAATCGTTCCGCTGTTCAGGTAAAAAAATGAGATAGACGTGTCCGCCGAAGTTGAAGGCATCGGGTAACAATTTGCACCGACCATGATGCAAATGGGGATTGACCCTAAGGGAATCGTAGGCCACTTGAGCCTGGTGCAGCCCATATTTGCAGGCGGGCGTTGCATTTTCGTGACTTACTTCCTGATGAACTTTTCGTCGGTCTTGGGTATGGTGTTGTCGGGCATGTAGCGTTCGACTGTCATTTTCAAGTCGTACTTATCGCGGAGTTTCGCCACCGTCCCGCTAGAAACCATCTCTTCGGCGAACTTCTTTGCCGCCCCGTTCTTACCCGTATAGCGCAGGTTTACCGTAATATTGCTCATGGCACTCTCCGCAAACACGCTCGCAGCGAGCGCAAGGATTGAAAATAGCGTTAAAAACTTGAGTTTCACTTTAGTGGGAGCAAACGCTTTTATGGTTTGCTGTCGGAAAAATCTTCGGTGATTATTTCTTGAAGATATCGCTGTGCGTTCCCGTATCGACCAAGGTCAACACAAGTACACCATTGTCCTTCAAGTAAAGCAAAAGCCAATCTGGTTGAATATGGCATTCCCAGACGCCTTTGAAATTTCCCGTCAATTCATGGTTACGATGCTTTGCTTCAAGCGGTTGATCAAGTCGCAATTTTTCAATGACATCTTCTAGAAGCGAAATGTCCAACCCCCGCTTCCGAGCAAGTTTCACTCCCGCCTTAAAACGAGATGTCTTAATAAGCTCATAGACCATTACTTGCAATCCTCAAGGAGTTCCTTGGCAGAAGAATACCTTTTTGCCCTGGGGTTCCTAGCAAGGCCTTTCGCCTCTTCAATAGCGGCCAACGTCGAATCCGAGAACTCGCGTTGAGGCGGTACTATATCGAAAGGGATGCAGCGCTGATTAATCGCCTGTTTCAAGAAAAGTCTAATAGCCGTAGTGATATCCAGTCCGAGTGATTCAAATAAATCTTCCGCCTGGTCCTTGGTGGCCTTGTCGATTCTTGTCTGCAAAACTGCATTTGCCATATGAATTACCTCGTTTTTGTACAAATCTAATTCATTTTCAATGCAAATGCAATACATTTGACCGTTAATTTGTGGATTTGGGGCCGATTTCGGCCATTTATCTTCACTCATCTTTCCTCCCTCCGCCTACATGCATAAAAGGCGGGGCAAAGTGTTCTCGATGCAAATATACATTCCTCGGATGTCATATTGTGACAATCGGCGAAATTCGCAGAAATTTTGGCAATTTTGACGAAAATCGACCCCCGCAGGCGGTTGAATTCTGCGTTTTTACGCTTTTTTCTCGCCTTCCGGGCGTGGCGTCACCTTTTGACAGCGGAATAATCTATATTTCCTTGCAAATAGAGTTTTTGCTCTTGTTCTCCATCTGAAAACTAGACACTTTCAAGGCTATGGAGAATAAGGCGAACGCTCACGTCTGCGACCGGCTTAGGCCTGCCGCATCGTTTTGGTACATGCATATTTGATAAATCTGCCTGTAGGCAAACGGCCATTATGGGGCGTGAGTTGTTTGTGCTTATTATAGCCAGGCAGTCTAGGCCTTCAGATGGTAAGTGCACTCAACTCCACGCCTTTTTTTGTATCCAGAAAATGCTTGGAAGAGTTTGCAAGAACGAGGGTGAACGCTCGTTGAGTATCGCTCTTGTTCTTCATCTGAAAACTAGACACTTTCAAGGCTATAAGAATAAGACAATGACTCGCCATCGCCCGTGGATTGCATGGGCGTAGTGTACCCTGGGCGTAGTGTATGTCTTGGGGAATTGTGCCGCGTTATTGCGAGCCTGTCATTCTGGAGCCCTGGAGCGTAGCGATAGGGTGATAGAATCTGGCGAAGCAATCTTCGGCAGGCATATCGCGGGTGTATTGTATTCTTTTGAAAATGTCGCGCTTTTAGGCGAGGAGTGAGTCGGCTCCCCGCCGTTTCTTTTTGCCTGCCCCCGGCTAAGCGAATCGGCCAGAACCGCTCCCGCGAGAGTGAACTCGTTCACTTTTAATGTCGGGAAATGCGATGAATTTGGAAATGAACAGTTTGAAAGTGGCGGTGGCTCTTTTTCGACAAGCCTTTGCTAGTCAATCCACAAAACATATTCAAATTCTGAACGGTGAATTGCAAAATATTGTTGGAGAATCCCTTGTAGTCAATGAAGTCGATTTTGACCAGAGTGTTATAGATTACAACAGTCTCCAGGAAAAGCTCTCAAAATTAAATGAACGAGGTCCAAATCGAAAAAGGAATGGAGTTTATTTTACTCCCAACGATACAGCTCATTTCATAGTTGTAAACACAATAAAGCTTTACCTGAAACAGTTTCAGGAAAACGCTGAGCGTATTCTAAAAAGCCGAGTCCTTGATCCAACATGTGGTGTTGGCGAATTTCTTCTTGAATGTTACAGAATAAAATTTGAGACTGCGGGAACACATATAAGTAAAAAAGATGTGGCATCAATTGTCGCTTCAATATACGGGAATGATATAGACAGGATTTCGATTTGTGTCTGCAAAATAAGAATACTTGCATTCTTGGCAGTAAACACAAAAATTGAGAATTTGGAAGGAATTAGCGAGATTCTAAATCAACAATTTTCTGATTACGATGCCATCTACCTGTCCAAAAAAATTCAAAACACATTTGACATAATTGTAGGAAATCCTCCTTATGTAGAAGATGGGAAATATAGCGGAACGATTGAATGTCGCTATGGAAATATTTATGCAAATGTTCTTGTTGAATCTGCTGCGTTATTAGAAAAAGATGGCACAATAGGATTTGTCATTCCTATTTCGTATGTTGCGACTCCTAGGATGAAAAAACTTCGTGAGGAATTGCGAAAAAAGGTTCCCAATCAATATTTATTGAATTTTGCAGATAGGCCTGATTGCTTATTCTCGTCAGTGCATCAGAAGTTGACGATTATAATTGGCCAGCAATCGGATACAGCAGAAACATATACCAGCCAATATAATTTCTGGTTTGAAAATGAACGAAATTTGCTGTTTAATAGGATTCGACATGTAAAGAACGAATTTGTTCAGGATAAGTTTATCCCCAAATTAGGAAATAATACGGATGTTTCTCTCTACAAGAAAATACAAAAACAAAGTCAAAAATTAAATGCACTCTTTGTAAAGGGAACTAGCGAACTGCATTTGAACATGCGGTTAACTTTTTGGGTGAAGGCTTTTTCTCAGAAACAGGACAGCGAAGAGTACAAGCGCTTTCAATGCAAAAATGAAAAACAACGAGATTTTGCACTATGCGTTTTAAACTCGTCGCTATTTTGGTGGTTTTGGTGTGCCGTGTCAGATTGCTGGCATATTACAAATAAAGAATTAGATGCTTTTAAAATACCAGCCAAGATAGAATACAGTCTGTACAAAAGATTGCGCGAAGACTTAGAGCTGGCCCTCGAGAAAACGAAAAAATACATAGGCTCTAAGCAAACCTCCTACGAATACAAACATCGATTGTGTTTGCAAGAAATACATGCAATTGACGATGCCGTCAATAGAGCTTATGGACTGACTCAGAAAGAGTCTGATTACTTGAAAAATTTTGCTTTGAAATATCGTGCAGGAGGCAACGACAATGAAAGTTGTTGATTTGTTTGCTGGTTGTGGAGGCTTTTCCGTTGGCTTTTCGAAAGCAGGAAATGAAATTGTTAAAGCCGTTGAGTTTGATGCATCAATTGCAGAAACTTACAAACGAAATCATCCCAATACAAAAGTAATTGTTGATGATATAAAAAATGTTGATGAAACGAATGTATTTAAGCGTGGTGAGTGCGATGTAATCGTTGGAGGTCCTCCTTGTCAGGGCTTTTCAATGGCTGGCGCAAGAATTCGCTCTGGATTTATTGACGACCCAAGAAATTATTTGTTTAAGCATTACTTTAACGTCGTCAAGAAAATTCATCCCAAAGCATTTGTTATTGAGAATGTGAAAGGGATTATGACCATGCAGAACGGAGAAATTTTTAGGGAAATCATCCGACTTTTTTCTGACAAGACAAATTTTAATGGAGTTTCATACAATGTTTTCACGAAGGTGCTGAAAGCGGTTGAATTTGGAATTCCGCAGAAGAGAGAGCGTGTTGTCATTATTGGATATCGAGGAAAGAAAGCTGATGTTGATGAAATTTGGGAAAAGACTAAAGAGGAAATCCTGTCGGAGATTCCTACCTATTTTGACGAGGTGACGGTAGAAGATGCTATAGGAAACCTTCCGTCTGTTACTGATGATGGTGAAATTAAAAGGCCCAAACCGCAAACAGCATACCAAAAGTACCTTGCCGGAACAGATGTTTCCATCAAAAATCATGCAAAGACACATCATTCTAGCATTGCGGAAAAGCGAATGAAAAAAGTGGCTCAAGGTGAAAATTTTACTGCACTAAAAGAAAATATCAAGTCTGTACACAGTGGATCTTATGGTCGATTAGAATGGAACAAGCCTTCTCAGACCGTAACAACTCGATTTGATACTCCTGCTGGCGGCCGCTTTACGCATCCAACGGAAAATAGAACGATAACGCCAAGAGAAGCAGCTCGTCTACAAAGTTTTCCCGATGACTTTGTTTTTTACGGAAATAGAACATCGATTTGTAAGCAAATCGGAAATGCCGTGCCACCTAAAATTTCATTCTTCTTGGCAAAGTTTATTGCCAACATTCTGGAGGGCTAAACATGGATTCTCTCTTAAAAAAGAAATTTGACTCGCTGCAAAATGCAGAGGATTTTGAATGTTGGTATCTAGTCAAGCAACCAACAGAGTTTTCAAGCATCTGTTATCTTGTCTCTATTTTAGAGAAATATCAAAACGAACATTCATCAGATGTTTTTCAAACATATGTTGAATCAAAGATCTCTGATATTAACAAAGAGCAACATTTAGACATTTCTTCTAATTATCGTGCCTTAAGAATAGCCGCTTTTTACGGACTGATAAAGATGGAGACGTCATCTTATCAGGACTCCATTCTTACGGAAACCTATTATGAAATAAAGAATCGCTGCGAAGGAAATTTTGAAAATATATCAACATACTCAGATATAATTCAAAGACAAATAGAGAAAATGTACGCTAGTACATCTATTGATGAGAAGTTTGATAGTGTAAGAAGTAATTTTAGATTGTTTCCGGTTCTCTTTTTGTATAAGGTTTTATTAGAAATTGGCTATGCGACGAATAATTATTCTATTTCTTTAGATGAATATCGATATTTAGTTGCAACATCCACAACATATAATAAATTTTTAGAAACTTTGTTGTTGGTTCAAAAATGGCGTGATGCATCTGATTCCGATAGAAATTTGTTTAATTCATTTCGGGGAAAATTTGACAATCGATTTATTCAAGCATTAAAACAATTGACGACTTTGAGTATTGATTCGTCAAACATTTCTTTGAAACGCGAATGTATATCTGAAGTCGCCCAAAAAGTATTCTCTTTTGAAAAATACCTAAGAAATGAAAAGTTTGATGATTCTAAGCTTGTTGATTTTTTATGTTCAAAAGAATGGCTGGTTGATGAAAAAAATGATGATAAAAAGAATGAAAATGCTGATGACGAAAAACAATCACACCAAGAAAATTTGGAGCAATCTCAAAAGAAAGCTCCGGAACCATATGCAAAGCAGCCTTCCCAAATCATCTACTACGGTGTTCCGGGGTGCGGCAAGAGCCATGCTGTAGACGAAGAAATAAACAAGGCTATAAATGAGTACAACGAAGGGAAAACAGATGGCGACAAAATATCGTACGAAGATCAAGTAAAGCGAATTGTTTTCCATCCTGATTACGGGAATGCGGATTTTATTGGGCAAATAATGCCGAAGATTCGGGAATGTGGTGGTGTAGATTATGTTTTCAAACCTGGTCCGTTCTCGCAGATTTTGCGTAAAGCATATCTAAATTCAAGCAAGCCCTATTTCCTTGTCATAGAGGAAATCAACCGCGGAAACGCAGCAGCCATTTTCGGTGAAATGTTTCAACTTCTGGATCGAATAAAGGACAACAAAAAAGACAAAAACGGATATGGTCCAGGTTGGAGTTCCTACTCTATTTTGAATGATGACGTAAACGATTATATCCGTGATATTAAAGCTTACGAAAAAAGTGATCATAGTGGTTGCGTGAAACCTAATCATCCAAAAGATATGTTAGATGGCAACGGAAATCCTGTTGATTCCCCTGATGCAAATGGCAAGAAAGAAATTGATTTTTCCACGGCAACTTCTTACTGCTCGCTAGAATTAATTCTCCAAGGTTTTGATAGTCCGCAAATATTCAGGGGGTCTACTGCCATCCGTCTCCCGCCGAATCTTTCCATCTACGCGACGATGAACACCAGCGACCAGAACGTGTTTACGCTTGACAACGCATTCCAGCGCCGTTGGGAAATGAAACAAATCCCGAATGACTTGAAAAATACAGGAGATTCTGCTGCTCAATACTGTCGAACAATTAAAAAGGTCAAAAAGACCGAAAGCGGAGAAGAAACTGTTGACACAAATGTCCAGTGGGGCGACTTCCGTAAGGCGATAAACGAAGTCATCATGGATTCCGCTCAGGCGAACGGCCTTTCCAGTATGGAAGACAAGCGGCTTGGCGGATGGTTCTATACGGAATCGGACAATTTTGCAGAGAAGGTTCTCAAGTACCTTTGGGATGACGCGTTCAAATTCGACCGTAAAACGCAATTCGGTGAAATCAAGACCTTAGAAGATCTTGTCAAAGAATTTAATAAGGTTGGCTTCAAGGTTTTCAAGGCAGACGCGATATCGAAATTGCAAAGAGATTCTTTGACTACGCCTGACACCCCCGCTCAAAATGATACTTCCGTAACAAATGGCTAATCTGGAACCGAAACATTCTCGTCCGAAACTTAGTGATGTTTGCGTCTATGGGCGTAAGCAGGAGGACGAGTTTGTCGGCATCCGTTATAACGATGGAGAACTGAAAGTATTCTTCCCGTTCGGCTATTCAAGACCATCCTCTGATGAGGAACAAAAATATCGTGACGACATTTTAAACCTTGTCTCGGTGCTTTCCGCATATTCCAAGGAATGCTTGGGCGTAGCAGAAAATCGCATGCTGAATGACGAAAATGTCCACTTCCCGATACATGCCTATATCCACGTATTCAACTATTTTCTGAATCATGGCTATTATGTGGAAAACGAGCCGGTTTACAAGCGTGCAAAGGGTGGGAAAATAAATTGGTCGAAAACAATCAAGCAAGTGCGTCCGCAAGTTGCCGGAGATTTTCCGAACGAGAGCGTTGTCTATCTTGATTTTGTGACAAAGAAGTCAGCTCACAATGAAAATGAACTGATAACGCAGATTCACAAATTCTGCGTCTATGAGGCGTACGAAAAGATTGGCTGTCTTTTTGGCTTTATGCAGCCCGAGAAGGCGACAGTGCCGTTCAACGCGGAGCTTTTTGTCTCGGTGTTGCGCACGCGCATGGCGAACACTTTCAACGAAAAGCATCTGCTGCTATTCCAGAACATGCTCGACATCATCTGCTATATGGGCAAGCGCGAGGATAATCGCAAGGCGAGTTTCGGCACGAATGACTTTGAATATGTATGGGAAGGACTGATTGACCGTGTATTCGGTATAGATGACAAGGAGAAGTATTTCCCGCATTGCACCTGGAAAATCGGCAATGATAAAAAATCGCTTGACTGGCGGAGCGAAAAGCGAACCGCCTTGCGGCCTGACACAATTATGGAGTTGCCTGACGATTGCAAGAAGATATTTATTCTCGATGCGAAGTATTACCAGTATCCAAGAACATTGCCAGGAACAGGGTCCATTCTCAAGCAAATCGCCTATGCGGAATTTATTGAGACACAGTTAAGGGAGATTCCCGACCAAGCCGGGAATGACATCTTTAATGCGTTTATTTTGCCGTATGCGGCAGAAGACGGGCGTAATGTTGAGACCAGTTATCGTCTAGAAAATTTTGGTTATGCGGAATGTGATTGGCGAAAGGGCGATAAGCCCTATGAACGCATTTACGGGATCCTGCTAGATGTCCGCTCCATTATGCAGCGGCATCCCAAGTCCTCTGACAAGGATATTGCGGAATTGGCTAGTTTGATCGAAGAAAATGCGAAAAGGAACGATCCAATGAAGATTCAGCAGCCACAACTCGCCATTTAGCCGCCATTTCCAAAACATCAAGAGCGTTCTTTGTTATATTGTGAGACCAGGAACCCCGCAGTTCCCTCGGTGAAAAGATATGGAACGGATAGAACGACGATATTACAAGAACGGAGCCCTGCTGATGGAATGCCGGGTAAGGGACGGCCTCTACGACGGGGTTTGCAGGGTTTTCTACCCGGGCGGAAACCTCAAGAGCAGCAGGACATTTGACATGGGGACGCTTGTCGGGGAACACCTGGAATATTATGAGGACGGGTCGCTGATGTGGCGCTACCCCACAAGCGACGGGTACTACAACGGAGTCGCGGAAGAATTCTACGAAGACGGCGGTATCAAGACCCGCATCCTTTTTGTCAACGGTTTTGCCGAAGATATCACCACCCACTACGACGAAGACGGGCAGGTCATTTCGAGAATCCCCTACAAACACGGCGAACCCGACGGTATCGCCACATACTACGAAGGCGACAAGGTGAGCATGACGCTGCCCTACGAGAACGGGAAACGGCAGGGCTTTTCCATGTATTACGACGAGGACGGCGACATTTACCGCACATCCATCTTCATAGACAACCAATACTGCGGCAGCAGGCAAATGAGCTATTACGAAAAAGGCGTGGTCTCTTGCGAGTGCGACATAGAGGGCTACCTGCCCGACGGCGAGGCGGTATATTTCCACAGGAACGGGAAGGTCGCTTCGAAGGTCCGGTTCAAGAAGGGAGTCGCGGTCGACGGACGCTACGCGCACTTTGACGAAAACGGCAACGAAGACAGCTACATCGTGTACAAGAACAACACCGCGACACGCTACGATATGAAGGGCGAATTCTTGGAGGACTGGGTCAATTACCGCCACCACCCCAACGGACTTTGCCACAGGTGCCTCCCCGACGGCGGAACGGAGGCATTCTACATGTGCGAAGGTAGCGAATGCGATAGCCATGACGAGTTCCTCGAAGAAAATTTCGAAATCGTCGCCGACAGGTGCCGCGAGCGATTCGGCAAGAAACGCCCCGACCTGGACCAGGCTCTTTACGTGCAATTTTTCGGGGAACAGTACCGCATGATTGCCGAATCCCCGTTAGCGCAAAATGAATTCTGCAATTACGAGGAACTGGACGTGTGCGACATCATGACTATCGATGACGACACCTTTTTCCGCTATATGGCCCGTGATTTGTTGCTGAGGCTACGGCTCCCCAATGACGGAGAGACCGAAAAAAAACTCACCTGCAACCTCAAGGAATTCGTAGGCGCCCGTTGAATAACGCCCGAACATTTTGAATTTTTCCCGCCAATGCCTCACTGGCGAGACATTTTCATCAGGTCTTCAAATGGAGGCAGATGGGTGCACTAACACAATTTATCCTCCAAACGACAAGCTGACGTATTCCGTTGCGTATTGCAGAATTTCGCTTAATCTAGGATTATTGCTGCGGACCAGCAGGAAACTGATGTTTTCGAACCCCTCGGTACGGATTGACAATGGGACAATGGTCAGTTGATCGTTGTTACATTTCTTAAACCAAGAGTCATGTTCCGAGGAAAGAAACATCCGATAACGGCCCCTTTGACGACCATCTGTAGAATCCAAGTCTATCAGGATTGCGGTTTCAGGGTGTTTGGTAAAGACTTGCGCCAACACGTCTACGACGGTATTGCGCAACTTGTTCTTGTTCCTGTCGTTGACCGGGCTATTCTTTTTCGCCGGTTCAAGGCAGAACTCGTACAGATTCAGTTCATCCGTTTCTAGTATGGCTCCCAAATCATAAAAGGTAACGATGTACTCGTTACCATAATCGGTGGTGAATCGGTAGCCCGAAGCAGTTTCTTCAAGGCTATAGCGGCTTGACAAATCTGATGTTGTCGTCATTGAAATTCTCTACCGAGCCGTATTGCTTGATATGAGCGGCAAGTCTTCGCTTGGCAGCGATAATTTCTGGTAACCGGTCAACCAGTTTTTTCATGTCTTTCTTGACTGCTGATTCCATAGGAGAACCTCAAGTATTAAATATAACAAAATACCAACTCGAAGTCAACGCCCTGCACTACCGAGTCCGATAATCTTTTTCATAGCCTGGGCACCTCGGAACTTAAATATACAACATTTTTGCCAAAATAGGCTAAAAATTTCAACTTTTGGCGGAGTTACACCATAAAATTTGCCAAATCTATTGATTTATCCATATTTTTGGCAGATTTATTGCATTAAAATCGCCAAAACTAATTCAAAACGATGATTCACTTGGTTCGCCGACATTAACACAAACTAAATAATCAGGAACTTATAGAAAGATTGTAACCGATCCCAAGAACGATGATTGCCGCCGTAACCGTTCCGAAAAAGACATATATCAGCTTAAGTGTCATGACCTTTTTCAAAAGCATGGCTTCGGGGAGCGAGAGTCCCACAACGGCCATCATAAAGGCAAGTGCCGTGCCAAGAGCGACACCCTTTTGAACAAGAACCTCGACAATGGGAATAACCCCAGCTGCATTTGCGTACATGGGAACGGCAAGAATTACCGCCAGGGGAACGGCAAACCATTTGTCTTTTGACAGGTATTCTTCAAAAAATCCCGAAGGAACATAACCGTGCATTAATGCGCCGATCGCTATGCCTGCAAGCACATAGGGCAAAACCGAACGCGTTACACCAAGGGCATCCCTTGCTACTTGGGGTATTTTCTGCAGTACTTGAACGCCCCTTTGCTTAAGGCTACATGGCATTGCATCGTTGTTGACGGATTCGTTTGTCCGCTGCAAATTTTTCACCCAATCGCTTAGAAATCTTTCCAGCTTGAATCGTTCAAGGAACATCCCTAAAAATGTTCCAAGAAATACGCCGGAACCTACATAAATCACAGTCACTTTCAATCCGAATGTTCCCGCAAGCATGGCAACAGCGACCTCGTTTACAAGTGGCGATGTTATAAGAAAACTGAACGTGACGCCAAGGGGGATGCCGCCCCTGACAAAACCGATGAACAGGGGAATACTGGAACATGAGCAGAAAGGGGTAACCGCTCCGAAGATTGCGGCGAGGAAATATTGGGCTCCGTACAAACAATGCGACGACAAGAAATTGCGAATTGCCTCAATCGGAAAAAATGTATTCAGCAGCCCCATCAGGAAACTAATAAAAAGCAATATCAGGATAATTTTGAGGCTGTCGTAAACGAAGAAATTTATCGTCGAGCCCAAAGGAGACGAGCCATCCAATCCAATGATGTTGTAAACAAGATTATCGGCGAATGATTGTATCATAGAAAGTCCTTACAGCCATGTCGATTTCATCCCTTACACGACGAAATTCCTGCAGAATTTCGGTTTCAGTCCCTCTGAACGCGTCAGGATCATCAAAGCCAAGATGAATTCTGTTCTTGACACCCCCCAAAAAAATCGGACAACTTTCTTTCGCCTTGTCGCAGACGGCGACAACGTAGTCCCACGATGTATCAAGGTACTGCGATACATTTTTGGGCTTATTAAGGGAAATGTCAACCCCTCGTTCCTTCATCACTTCGATTGCTTTCGGATGCACGTTCTTTGCCGGAAACGTTCCTGCAGAACATACGGTCAACGACGAATCCAGAGCCTTGAGAAATCCTTCGGCCATTTGACTACGGCACCTGTTGCCTGTACAAAGAAAGAGTATCTTCATATTTCACCTTTGATAAGTTCTTTTATTTTATCTTCGCTAATTTTACCTGTGGACACAAGCCGTTCATCGACAACAAGCGCGGGTAAAGTCATGACATTGTACGGAAGCATTTGGACAACATCATCAATGCGGGAGACCGAAGCTTCTAGGCCCGATTCCTTAACGATTTTTTCAACAGATTCGGCGAAAGCAATGTTACAGCCACACCGGCTCATGAGTATTTTTATGTTTTTCATTTTTCCTCTTTTTTTTGTTTGTAGTTCGTAGAACAACGAACATATATGGCAAAATTTTTTAGCATCCGCATTCCCTATCGCAAAAATCTTTATTGAAAAAATCACTGAACAATGCCTGTGCCTTTTTCCAGTTTTTTTTGTTTATACAGTACTTGACCTTGGGCGTTTCGATTTCACCCTGGATCAAACCGGTCTCTTTTAGCTCCTTTAAATGCTGGCTAACCGTGGCCTTCGCAATGGGCAATTCTTCGTGGATATCGCCAAAATAACAGGTATTGCGCTTGGCCAAGAACTGCATGATACTTACGCGTGCGGGATGCGCCAATGCCTTGGCATACCTCGCCAAGATCTCTGTTTCTTCACAGTATTTGCTCTTTTGGGCCATTTCGGTTCCTGTTTATTGTTCGTAAATATACAAACATTATTTTTGAAAAGCAAGGGAATAATTGTTTTTTTCTTGAGGAGACAAGAAAACGTTTATTCCACCGAGAAAGTCGCCTTCACGTCCCCTTTTCCGAGGATCTGCTGGAGGCGTTTCTTGTTCACGTTGTCGATACGGGCGAGGCGCGTGAAGTTCCAGGAGTTCTTGTCGTAGTAAATGGTGATGGAGTTGCCCTGGTAAAGGATGATGTCGCCTGCGTCGGTGTCGATTTGTTTGTCGTTGCGCGGGAAACTGCGCGGCAGGTCGGCCACCTTCTCGAAACTGCCGTAGTCGTGCATGTCGAGCGTGAGGTCGCCCTGCGCAAGGAATTCGGCGAAGGCCTTGGCGGAGGAATTTTCTTCGA
Source organism: uncultured Fibrobacter sp. (assembly GCF_946062555.1). GTDB lineage: Bacteria > Fibrobacterota > Fibrobacteria > Fibrobacterales > Fibrobacteraceae > Fibrobacter. The sequence continues at coordinate 3,307 of NZ_CAMGVQ010000054.1, read as the reverse complement.
ACGTTGCCGTGAAGGCGGTGTCGTTCACATGGATTTTGAATTTCACGGTAGCCTCCCCCGCTTTAGATGTTGAAGCGGCCGATGAACTTGCGGGCACTGCGCCGGGCGTTTTACTGGCGGACGATTTCGGCGTCTGGGTTTCGGGTTGCGTCGAATGGCTCGCAGCATCGCTGCAGGCCACCAGAAAGAACAACGCTATAAGGACAATGTTTCGCATACACACAATATAAGTAATTGTGCGAGCGATTCAAAATACTTATTTGCTATGACTCACTATGCCTTTTGCGCATAGTGAACCGCTGGCGAGGACCGAAACAAGCGTCAAAACGGCACCCACAACTAGGACGATCGAGACACTTGTGGCAATGTGGCCCACGCCCACTAGCGGCGAGACGATTCCGCCCATCAAGAAGCCCGATGCCCCGATGGCCGCGGCGGCGGTTCCTGCATTTGCGCGTTCCGCATTCAACGCCAATGCGTTTGCCGGAGGCTGACTCATGCCGAACATGAACGTAAGTCCCATGAAGGCGACCTGCAGAAGCGGGAGTAAAGCGTGCGTCATGAGGGCGACAGCAACGGCAATCGCAAAAACGAACATTCCCACGCCCGCGATTTTCAAGGCCCCGCGTTCACTGCCGACCTTGCCCGAAAGCGCACAACCCATGGCCGTGAAAACGGCATTCAGCGCAAAGCACAGGCTAAAGCCCACAGGCGAAAGTCCGTAGATTTTCTGGTAAATAAACGGCGAAGACGCGATATACCCGAACAAGATAATCATCGGGAACGTGCATACCAAGAAATATGAAACGTAGGCGCGGTTCTTGAACACTTTTGCGTACAAGCTAAAACTTGCCAAGACAGACTTTTTGCTGCGGCGTTTTACAGGGAGCGATTCCTGGAATTTCCCTGACATAAAGAGCAACAGCGCTCCATACAGGAGCAATACCGCGAAAGTCCCCTTCCAGCTCATGAAATTCAGCAAGAATCCGCCTAGCACCGGGGCTATAATCGGGGCGACTCCGTTCACAGCGCTCACCATGGCAAGGAACTTGGTTAGTACCGGACCGCGGTAGGAATCCGCCGAAATGGAACGGGCAATCACGATGCCGCCGGACGCCGCCATGCCCTGCAACAAACGAAATACGTTGAAGGTTACGATGTTCGGTGCGACAATGCAGGCGACAGTCCCGCAAACAAAAAGCAACAGACAAACTAGCAACAACTTTTTGCGGCCGTACTTGTCGCTCAGTGGTCCTACAAAGAGTTGCCCCACCGAAAGCCCCAGCATGCTCATGGTGAGGCTCAGCTGTGCCATCGAGGGGCTTGCCGCAAAATAATCGGCAAGGCTCGGAAGGGCCGGCAAGTAAAGGTCTGTCACGAAGGGGCCAAATGCCGAAAGCAGTCCAAGCAACAGCATAAGGAAAGTGAATTTCTGTTTTCCGCTCATAAATTCCTCTTGGCGAAACCGCACGGAATCGCCATAAAAAAAGCCCGCAAAGCCTTACAACTGGACTTATGCGGGACCGCTACACGTTGATTTCGCGAACGAATTTAGGAAAAAATTTTTCCGTTGGCAAGTTCTTGACAAAGCCAAAAAAATTTTTTATTTATGGGCACGAAATTTCATTGCGTATAATGATTCAGCGTGAAACTCAAACATCAGGGTTTTGCGCCTTTTTTATTGCGCAGGGCCCGCAACAAAAGAGGTTAAAATGGACTTTTACATGAAACTCCCGCGCGGCAAACGCGAATTCACCCTTTTTCTCGTGACGCTTTCGATTATCTCGATGAACATCATCGCGCCGCTCATCACCTGTTTCGAGATGGACTTTAGCATGGAAAGCTGGGCACACGTATTCCCGATTATGCCGATACTCTGGCCGTGCGTCATCGCGACGGTGCTTGTCACATATAAGCCTGCGGCCTTCCTGACTTCAAGGCTCACGCAGAAGGGCGACAGCTTCCACGCGGTGATTACACTCAACATCATGTGCACGGTTTTCCTGATGTCCATCATCTTGACGATTGTAGGTACCTGGGTTGGAAATCGCGAAATCACAACGGAGCCGCTGGTGAATTTCTTTTACAAGTGGCCTCGCAACTTTGCCATTTCGCTCGCGGTAGAAATCTTGATCGCGCAGCCGATTGCCCGTCGCGTGATGCTAGGCCTGCACAAGTACCGCGACGCACGCCGGGAAGTCGCTGTTTCTAACTGAGCCGTAAATAAAGGAATGATTGTCATAATGGTGAAAAAAGCCATAAAGTAACGGGCCAGTCCAAAGCCATTCTTGTATAAATCGCGAGAGCCTGCAGGACAATAGATACAACTGCAATCATTATCGGGAAATTTTTACAAAGGAATCGAAAACATTTTCCATCGTCGGGCTCCGAATTACGCGCTTTCTTTTTCCGCACGGATGACGCCGAATTTCCCTTGGGAATAAACGCAGTCCACGATTTTAAAACCGCTCTCTTTCATCCAGTCGATTTCCTGCCGAATGGAGCATTCCCTGTCCGCTTTTTTGCGTTCCATCCAACGGCAAAATTCCTTGTCGGACAATCCGGAGGACTTGACTTGCGTCACCCAGTATTCTTCCGTCTTTCTATTGATTTCGGCGTTTTCCGAAGAGAACTGGTCGTAATTGACAAAAACGCCTCCCCGGGAAAGGGATTCAAAAATCATTTTGAAAAGTGCCTTTTTTTGAGCGTGTTCCAAATGGTGAATGGATAGCGCCGAAACGACCAAGTCGGGCGAACCCGCCGGCAGCTTTTCCGAGTAATCCGCAATTTCGTATTTCACATTCGGCATTCCGGCAAAACGTCTTTTCGCTACATCCAGCATCTCTTCGGCAAAATCAACAAGGACAAACTCCGATGCAGGAAAATGCGGAAGCCAAAAAGAAGGCAAAATTCCCGTTCCACTTCCCAAGTCAAAAATCAAGGCGGGCGCCCTGTCCAAGGATTTCGCCACGAAATCGGTCGACGCGATGTAATAATCATCAAAACACGGGATGAATTTTCGGCGGTTCTCGTCGTATTCCTTGGCTACCAAGTTAAACTGTTCCCGGACGCCCATTCCAAATCCTCTCTCAAGAAAAAAGTTTGGCTCTGTTAGCCATTATGGTTGTTGACATCTAGCGTGAATATAGATTTTATTCTAAAAAAGTGGAAATACGCCTTTAAAAAAACATAGACATACGCCGGAAAATACGTAGGAATCGCCCGCAGGGTACGCTCAACGCAAAATCGCCCGGCGGCGGCATCGGACTTGTGTGGATGACGTCCGGATTCGGGGCCGGATACGGGT
>NZ_CAMGVQ010000053.1:0-24046 GCF_946062555.1 uncultured Fibrobacter sp. | reverse complement strand
TGAAAGTCGCTGCACTGAAAGTGCAGGGTTTTAACCATTTTTTGGACAATAAAATTCCAGTCATGAAAATCGTACGGAGCCTCGGCACCGGTACCGCCGCTAATCAGAGTCAGTTTCATGTGCAAGGCATCGTCAATATACACCGCCACATCGATAAAGTTTTCGAACGCCCACCAAAGCGCCACCGACGCCCCTAAAATATCGCGCGGTTTAATCCACAACGCAAAGCAGAATACCAGCGGCATGATTATCTGGAACAGCGAACCGCCCAGCGAATGCAACACTCGATTTCCGAAAAAAGAAAACACAATATGTCCCGTTTCGTGCACCGGCAAATTTAGGCAATGCAGATACTGGGCAATCCAAGCATCATAACCATCGCGCATCAGTTGCACCGTAAAAAAGATCATCAACACGACGAGCAATAATCGGAACGGAATAAAATGCGCACCGCCAAGCGTTTTGGGGTACAATAAAAACTGAACCACCACGGGCCACGTTCCGGGATCATCCAGGCGAAATGCCGAAGGGGCTTCGCGCTTAACCGTCACCAAGTTCAGCGGGACCTGATCGGTCGCCTTCGACAACTTTGGTGCCGTCCCTGTTAACCGCTCTTCAAGAATTTTCGGGGTGTTTTCGTCCTTCATACGCCTAAATATATATTGTTCTCTTTAAAAGACAACACTTTTTTAAACCAGGTCTCTACACAAACCCTTCCAAAAAATTTATTTTCGCTACAAAAACAAGGATGTGTGTATGAAATCAAACTTTAGAATGGCTGCAATCGCAACCATTTCGGCTCTTGCCGCCACGACCATGACGCAAGCCGCAAGCATTACTGTAGACCCCTCTGCCACGAAACAACAAATCATCGGCTTCGGCGCCGGCTCCGTTTATTATCAAAACTGGATTACCGCACTCGGCACCACAACGCAAGAAGCCCTCTACGACACCGCCTTCACCGGCCTGAATCTGTCGCTACTTCGTGTTGGCAACTGGCTGCAGGACGAATCCAAGGGTGTAAGCAAGGACGACATCAAGATCGTAACCGCAGGCAAGAAACGCCTCGGAAGCCACATGAAAATTGAAATGTCCAGCTGGTCTGCACCGGCAAGCCTCAAACCGAGCGGAGACATCAACGGCAAAAAAGACGGCGTCTTCTACCCCGGCAAAAGTTCCACATTAAAAACATCATCTTCCGATCCCTACGGCAAGTACGCCTACCGCGAATTCGCCAGCTGGTGGAAGCGTTCCTACCAGGCTTACGAAGCAGCGGGCATCGCTCCCGACTACATCAGTTTCCAGAATGAGCCGGACATGTTCGCCGAATACGAAGAGACCCTGTTTACCCCGACGGAAAACGACACCTCCGCAGGTTACGCCCAGGCACTCAGGGCCATGCGAGACACTATGAACACCCTCGCGAATCCGCCTAAGATTCTTGGCCCGGAACCTCTCGGCATCGGTTACACCAACTTCCAGAAATACATGAAGGCGCTCGACGACAAGAACCTTGACGGCTACGCCTACCACCTATACCATGCAGGCGACGGAAACGACAATTCCCTCGCGAACTACATGAGCCCCGAAAACTTCCGCAGTCCCATGAAGGCTATCGCCACCAGCTACGGTTCCGACGCCCGCCCCATCATCATGACCGAATTCTGCTCCATGGAAGAAAACGGCAAGGAAGAATACATGACTGGCCTCGCACACATTATGCAGGTTGGCTTTACCGACGGCAAGCTCAACGGCTACATCGCCTGGGAACTTTTCTGGGGCGAAGGCAAGGGACAGCTGATCGGAGTCTGCACCAAGGGCTGGGGCAGCTGCACCGAAGACCAAATCAACATCAGCCCCGAATACCACGCCATGCGCCACTACTCCAAGTTCGTGAATCCGGGCTGGCGCGTCGTAAGTTCCACTTCCGAAGGTAACGGGCTCTATGCAGTCGCCTTCCGCAGCGCCGACTGCGACTCTATCACCGTGGTCGCCATCAACGAAAACAGTTCGAGCTTAAGCCTGAACGCCCCCAGCGTTAACGGATACAACGCCGTATACGCCGTGCAGTCCGTCGAAAACGGAAGCAAGAGCAAGGACATTGCCACCAGCGTGAGCTACAGCCTGCCGGCAAATTCCATCACGACTTTCGTCTACACGACCAGCAACACCGCCGCTCTTTCCTGCGAAGATTCCCCGATTGTGGACCCCTACAAGCCCGCCGATGTCGGTGACACAATAGTCCTCATCGACTACGCCACCACCAATACGGTTTCCAACTGGAGCGGCGACTTTACCGTAACTTACGGCACCAAGGCTATCGACGGTGTAAGCAGCTACGCAACGGTTCCTCTGGCAGGTTGCGAACAAGGTAGCGACGACTGCAGTTACCAGCACGCAATCTTCGAAGTTCCCGCTAATGCATCCGACGCGCTTGCGACCTGCAGCGAGCTCGTTATCACCATGCACAGCCAAGATGACACGACGACCTACGTCAACGTGGGCGGAGCCGGTTCCGAATGGATCAGCTACGAATATGGCAGACAGGCCGGCAGCAGTTCCTGGACCGAATCCACGGTCGACCTCACCAACGAAGCTGAAAACGGATCCTCGAAGATTACCTTCAACAGCAACGGTTCCGGCGTCTATATTTCCAAGATTATCGCAACCGGTTGCGGCGGCAGCTCCGCCATCAAGAACATCCGCACAAACTTCGCCAGCAACATGAACGCAAACGCCAAGGTGTTCGACCTGAACGGCAACCTCGTATGGAGTGGCCTCAAGGGCCAGGCTCTGAACGCCGACGGCACGCTCCGTCTGAATCTCCGCCAGGGCATGTACCTCGTGAAGACAAAGGATACGACGGCGAAGGCGGTAAAAAAGTAGGAAGTTTGAAGTTGGAAGTAAACAGTATTTTTCTTTCTATCGTCTACTTCCTACTCAACAAAAAAGCGGGCTAAAGCCCGCTTTTTTTCGTTGCGAAAGCGACGGCATTACCCTTCTTCGAGAGCTTCCTTGTATTCGTCGACCGTCGCGATGTATTCGTCGATCATATCGTCCTTGGAATCCAGGTAAGAAAGGATCTGTTCCAGGTGTTCCTTCTTGAACACGGCCTTGAGCTGACGGCTGGCATGTCCGCGGTAGCCCCATTCCTTGAGGATTTCATCGGTCACCACGAAAGCATCGTTCATGGACACAAAGCGCATCGGGCCATAGACAGCCCAGTTGTGTTCCATCTGCATGCATTCCGGTTCTTCAAGTTCCGGGTTGGCCATGTAGCGCTGGATGTGGCGGGTACGCACATCCTTGATCTTGTCGATGCGCATATAACCCATAATCAAGTACTTGTTGCGAAGTTCGGAATCGCTCAGGCCTTCGTAACGGGTGCCGAACAGAATGTAACGGCTCTTAGCCTTGAGGATTGCATTGATTGCCTTCACGTTATAGCAGCTCATCAGGCCATAGGTGCTGGTTTCGTAGTTGGGTTCGTAAAGAAAACCCTTGCCGTTTTCGTTGAGCTGGTCGCGGACCGGCATTTCGGACTGGTGGCTGGTTTCGACGTAGAGCAGGCTACCGGCAGCGTTGCCGCGATAATCCTGCCAACCTTCGAGATTGATCTGTGTTTTAGGCATTTGTCATCCACTCTAGTTAGGTTAAACTTTGGGAACCCCGAATTTTTGGTCCGGGGTCCCCTTTTTATATAAATCCCACAAGCGGACTACTTATGGTAGTCCGTTGCTTATTCCAATACGCAAGATACAAAAAAATAAGCTAGAAGGTAATCGATTCCGCCGAAAAACCCGTCATTCCAAAGAGCGAGGCCCCTTTTTCGAAGAATTTCGCGGTATCGGTGGTCAAAAATCGGGTTTTTCCATTTTTTGTAAGACGATTTTCCATTTCTGGATGCCGTCTCAGGTAGTCCACCGTCTTTTCAGCCACGATATCCCCCTGGAAAACCAGACGTACCTTCTCGGGCAAAGCAGCACGGATCGCCCCTTCCAGAAGCGGGTAATGCGTACACGCCAACAGGAGCGTATCGATTTCGGGATCTTCGACAAGCAGGGCATCGATATCCTTCTTCACAAAGAACTTCGCCCCCTCGGACTCCCTTTCACCGTACTCGACCAGCGGAACCCACATGGGGCAGGCATGCTGCGTCACCTGCAGCTCCGGGTAGAAATGCTTGATTTCAATCAGGTAACTGCCCGAAGAAACCGTTCCCGCCGTCCCGAAAATGCCAATGTGCCCCGACCGGCTGAACCTGCCGATTTCTTCGGCGGTGGGTCGCACAATGCCAAGCACGCGCTTATCGGGGAATTCGTAAGGGAGTACATCCTGCTGGATGCTCCGGAGCGCCTTGGCAGATGCCGTATTGCAGGCGAGAATCACCAACGGACAGCCACGGCTGAACAGCTCGCGCACCGCCTGCAGCGTATAACGGAAAATCGTCTCGAAACTGCGGGAGCCATAAGGGGCGCGGGCATTGTCGCCCAGGTAAAGGTAATCGTACTGTGGAAGCGCCTTCTGCAAATTCCGGAGAATCGTGAGGCCCCCAAAACCCGAATCGAACACGCCGATCACAGGGCATCCTCCATCATCTTGTGGACCATGGGGAGCATGTGAACCTTGGGGTCGAACTTCTCGTTTTCCCTACGGCATTCCAGGACATCGACCGGAGCAAGAATCTTCACGTTCACCTTGCGGCGACCCCAATCCTTGCGGCGTTCCCACACGGGGCCGGAGCCCTTGATGACAAGCGGCAACAGGATTGCATCGTTTTCACAAGCGAAACGGAAAACTCCACTCTTGAAACTGCCGAGCGCACCGGTCTTGCTGCGGGTCCCTTCCGGGAAAATAAACACGCGGACCGCATTTCCCCTTTCGGCAATTGCCTCGCGCACTGCCTTGGCGGCACCGCCCTTTTCACGATTCACCAGGATGCAGCCAATCTTATGCATCCAGAAATGCAGAAACGGGATACGACCGAGAGACTTTTTCGCGACAAAGCCCACCGTCTTCTGAATCGCCAAAAACACGATCGGGATATCGGCAAAGGAATTATGGTTCCCTACAATAAACACGGGACGGGTCCAATCCACCTTACCGAGCTGCGCCTGGTCTTCGATCGTCAAGTCCACCCGCAGCCGCCTCATGCAGAATTTCGAGAAGTCCTGAATCTTATGGTCCAGCCACACCCCGAAATTCTTGCCGTAATAAGGCTTGGTAAACGGCAGAGTCAGTATATACATCAGCATATACCCAAGCACTGTCGCGGCAACATAAATTCTAAACAAAATAACAGGCATCTTGAATTTTGAATCCCGACCCCGGGTTTTCTCCGATACGGCTGTCCACCCTTTTGGGGGGAGGGCAAGGGGCGTCGTACCGCGAGGCAAAAAACGCGACCGTCTGAATCGACGAAGTTTGCCTTTCCAGAATCTACATTTGCAATATAACAAAAATAGGCAAGCCTCGGCACGGGTCACCCCCACATAATAAAGCCTCCGTTCCTCATCGAGTTGTTTCTTTCGCGCCTTACGGTCACCGGTACATTCGCCGGGAGTCAGTTTTTCGCAGAGTCCCGCATAATACACCACCGCATACTGAAGCCCCTTGGACGCATGCACCGTCTCGATGTGCACCCCGTCTTCAACAGTCACTTCGGGTGCGGTCTCCCCATTTTCCGTCTCGCCCGCATCCGCCACGACATCACCTGCAATAGGAATCCCGTAGTCGCGGAGGGCCTGTTCGTAATAAAGCCGCTGCCGGTTGTAGCGCACAAGGATTGCAAAATTTTTCCACAGCAGGTCATAACCCAGCCGGAGTTCCCTGATCGATTCCACAATCTTCTGGATTTCCTCGACAGGATTGTCGGACACCCAGACTTCGGGCTTGCGGTTCTCCTTGTAAAGCGGATTGCCGCCGGAACCACTCAAGTTGCCAGCCCGGAGCATCTTGCGCAAGTGAATCGGCTTGTTCTTGAAGATATCATTCGCCAGGTACAGCACATTCGGAACCGAACGGTAATTCCATTCCAAGCGAATCTGAGTCGATTCCTTGAAGTCCTCGCAGAAGCGCTCGATGTTTCCGATGTCGGCTCCGCGGAATCCGTAAATGGCCTGGTCGTCATCGCCTACGACAAACAGCTGCTTGCGGTCGCCGAGCAAGCCTTTCACCAAACGGTACTGCGAAGGATTGATGTCCTGGTACTCATCCACCAGGATTTCTTGCCACTGTTCGCGAAAATAATTCCGAGCCGCCTCGTTGGTTTCGAGCAACCGAATCGCCGAATAAATCAAGTCTTCGAACACGACCTGCCCCGATTCGAGTACCGCGTCGCGAAGCGGTTGCAGCTTTGCCGATACCGCCTCACCGTAGCAGTCCGAAAATAGATTTTCCCGCGACACCTTGACTTTCAACTTGAGTTTCGAAAGCGCCTGCGAGAATTCCCGCTCCGAAAATTCCGTCGGCACGGGCATTTTCTTGAAGCCAATGAGCTCGTACGCATAAGGTCCCTGAGCTTGCCGAAGGGCATGTTCACTTCGGCCCTGCTCAGTGAACTTTCGGTCCGCAGCATCCACCCCTTCTGTCATCCCCGATTTAGTCGGGGATCTCCCTTCTCCGCACGGAATCTTGCACTTGAGCATGTACAGCGCAAGCGAATGGAACGTACACAGCCGCACGCCCGCGTCCGGGAACAATTTTTGCACGCGTTCCCGCATCTCGGCGGCGGCCTTTGCGGTGAAGGTCAACGCCAAGATTTTTTCAGGTTCTACACCGCAAAGAATCCTGTACTGGATTCGCTTGGTCAAGACAGAAGTCTTGCCCGAGCCGGCCCCCGCCAGAATCAACAGTTGCGCGCCTTTCTCATGGTCGTGCAGCACCGCCGCACGCTGGTCAGAATTCAATCCCTTGAGGATTTCTTCGGCGTCCATAACGCCTCGTATGGATTGGGGCGAAGTACATGTACAACGCCACCGCTATCTAATAACCGTCGCATGCCCCAACGCTTCAGTCCAAGGCACGCGCCGTCGAATTATTTCGGCTCGTTCGTATTCGTTTTTGCAACAGGGCTTCCGCCGAGCAAAAAGACAAATGCACCGAACAGGCTCAGCACCAGGCTCACAAAGTAAGCGAGCAGCTGAATCACCACCGATTCAAGCCCCGGCACCCCGGCACGCGCAAACAGCGACTGCGCCAAAAGTTCACGCGGACCAAAACCGCCAATCGAAATCGGAAGCGCACTCACGATTGCAACGAGCGGGATGTAGTAAAAGTACCACGAAATCGAGAGGTCCACGCCGACCGCGATTCCGCAAAAATAGTGAACAAAAATGCGCAACGACTGAGTCACCGCCGAAAGGCCGCTAATAAGCATCCAGAGCTTTACCGAACGGAATTGCTGGAATCGTTCGAACATGTGGATCAGGCGTTCGTTAACCTTTTTCGGAAAAACCTTCGTGAGCACCTTGCACAACAAGCGCCCGAGCCTACGGCTGCAAAGGGCGGCAAACAAAGCACAGAATCCAATAAAAATCCACACCGAAGGCCACATGAACGATCGTTGCGTTTCGTCGTGCATAAAGAACATCAGGCCCATCGCAAGTGCAAACAACGTAATAAAGAAAAGTCCGAACAGGCGATCAAAGAAAGTCGCCGTAAGCCCTGCGCCCACGGTATCCTGACCTCCCTGCATGCGGATGTCATAAACCTTCTTGGCGTCGCCACCCACATTGCCCGGCATAAAGTTATTGAAGAAAAGTCCTACGTAATAAAGCTTGAGCAAATGCACGTAACCCATTTTCACGTTCTGCTTTTCGAGCAACAGTTTCCACTGCAGGCACGCCGTAAAGTTCGAAAGTCCAAGGCAGAGCACCGCGACAATCAAAGGCCACGCACTGCGGGCGCTAAAGAGCCTATACAAATCGTCGACGCTCCAGTCCGGCGCCATCACGATATTTCGGTACACAAAATAAGCCGGAACCGCAGTCACCACCAGTTTCAAGCAAAAGACCAGCACCGATTTCAGTCGGCCATTCATTTTACTCATTTCCTCCCCCTACTTGTCGCTCTATAACGGCGTCCTGCAAAATATCGAGCGTCTTCTCGGCTGCAATGTCCCAGCGGAACTCACCCGCATAACTCTTCGCCGCCGCCGAAAGTCTCGTGCGCAAATCGTCGTCGCTATAAAGCCTGTCCATTTCAGACGCGCAAGTATGAAAATCCCCCACCGGGAACAGGAGCCCCGTTTCGCCGTTTCTCACGCTGTCGCGGAGTCCCGGCACATCGCTTGCAATCGTTGTCGTTCCAAGCCTTGCAGCCTCCACTACCGTAAGGCCCCAACCTTCCTTGTAGCTCGTCTGCAAGAGCGCCACCGCTTTCTGCAACAGGGCGCGTTTCTTCGACGGCGTCACAAACCCCAAAAGTTCAACACGTTCTGTCAGTCCGCGTTCCTTGAGCCACGCCGGAATCTTTTTCAGGAGCGGACCATCGCCCGCCACTACAAGCTTTACATCAGGGTGGTTCTCGGCAAATTCTTCAAAAGCCTCGAGCGCCGTCCAAATTCCCTTGTAGCGGTGCACGCGCGAAAGCCACAAAAAATACGGCGTACTCGGCACGGCTTCGGTCGTCACGACCTGCGACGGATCCACATCGTCCGATCCATTATAAACCACCGAGATGCGGTCTTCGTCAACTCCAATTTCTTCCAGTTCGTACTTGGTGCTCGGGCTCACCACAACAAACGGCTGCTTGCGGTAGAACCACGGGATAACGCGTTCGAACGCCCACACCATAAAGGCAATCGGGAACGATGCCTCATGGAAAATGGAGCTGCGCCACAAATGGTGCATCTGCACCACCACCGGCTTCTTGGTCAAGAACGGAGTAAACAGCGGAAGCTTGTTCAAGTCCTCGACCACCACATCGAAATTGAATTCACGGTCGAGCTTGCGGACATTCTTCGCCGTCGTCAGCTGGAACAACAAATCGCCACCCTTGCGAACCACCTCGATTCCGTCCACCGTCTCGCGGGCCTTGCAGCCGGCAAAAGCTGTCGTCAGGAGCACAACCTTGTGCCCCGATTCTGCAATCTGAGAAAAAATTCGGTGAAGGTGCTTTTCGGCGCCCCCTGCGGCAGGGTGCATCCGGTCGCGGTAATTGACTACAAGGATGTTCATCGGCTAGGGCTTTCTGCCCAGGACTCCAATGCACAACTGCGTGTAGTGCATAAGCGAATTGTTTTCGAGCGAATCAAGAATCTTGTCCTTGACCTTCTGGTAGGCAGACCCTTGCAGCGGATACTTCGGCAGTTCCACGCCCACCTTGAAGCCCACTTCGCGCACAATGCGGTAAAAGAGGTTCGGGCGCATCCAGTCGCCATAATCGTAAACACATTCAAAGCCGGCATCGGTCATGAGCTTTTTCAGCTGCGGCATGGTGAACTGCTTTTCCCAACCGGCAAACCACTTGTCCATCGCAATCAGAATATGCTTGACCACGGTGTAAGGGTGAACAGTCTGTGGCACGTCGCACAGGCAATGGCCGCCATGCTTTAGAATGCGGTAGTTTTCCTTGATCAGCGGGAGCGAATCCTTAAAATGCTCGGCCAGGCCCTGATGGAACACCAGGTCAAAAGTGCAATCCGGGAACGGAGCCTTGAAGGCATCGCCACGCACAAGTTTCAAGTTATCGTAAAGATTATCCTTCGCACGAATGGCGTCCACAATCTTCAAACTGTTTTCAGCGTAATCGAGCACATAGACATCGGCACCCAAGCGGGCCAGTTCTGCGCTGTCGCGACCGGTACCGGCGCCGACCTCCAAAACCTTGAGGCCTTCGAGCTTAAAATTCTTCTTAATCGTGTTCAACACCGACGGGGACGAAGGGTAAACCTTGTCCATATCGTTCTTCTGTTGCCAAAATCTGTTCCAGACAGACTGATCGGGTTCTTTAATAGACATAGCGTGTAAAATATACTAATTCAGAATTCAGAATTCGGAAATCTTAGTTAAAAGATGCCTAAGTAGAAAGGGCTTAGTTGGTAGAACTTAGTGCTAAGAGAATCAGGAATTAGATATTGTTAAAGGGGGGGAAGTTTCCCCCTCGCTATCCTTCGGCAGCAAGGCAGAGAAAAGGTCCCTGAGCATGCCGATATACGAAACTTGGCAACTCGTTGCCTTACTTGAGTTAGGTTCGTAGGAGCAGGGCCGCTACCCCCTCTCCTAGGGCGGACAGCACTTAGCAACTTGTTGCTTAGTGCGTATGGCCACCAAGGTGGGGCGGAGCCCCAAAAACCCCACAAGACGACCGCCTCGATGGATCCCCTCCCCTATCGCGCTACGCACTCCAGGGTCGAGGATGACTTCGACGGGGCTGTCATCCTGGAGCGACTGCAAGGAGCGACGGGATCCAGGGCGACAGCAATCAAATTGTCATAAAATTATGACAAAAGTTGAATTTCGCAGACAATTATTCTATATTTCAAGACAAAATTCATAAAATCGTGACAATTTCCACTAAAATTGATACACTTTGCAATTTTTTTACACTTTTGGCACGCATCTTGCTTAAAAAAATACGATATTAAGGACATAAGGTTATAAAATGCATATTGACTCCACAGATACTACACTAAAAAGATACCTCGAAGATATTAGGCGTACGGCCCCCCTTTCCCGCGAAGAAGAACAAGTCCTTTTCCAGAAAGCCAAGGAAGGCGACAAGATCGCCCGCAAGAAGCTCATTTCCGCCAACATGCGTTTCGTGCTCAAGGTCGCCATCCAGTACCGCGGCTGCCCGATTCCGCTGCCGGACCTGGTGAGCGAAGGCGCCATGGGCCTTGTCCGCGCCATCGAATCTTTCGAACATACCCGCGGCCTTAAGTTCATCAGCTACGGCGTTTGGTGGATCAAGGCTTACATTACCCGTGCCATCAACGAACAGGGCAACCTGATTCGCTTGCCGGCGAACCAGCACCTGCGCGTGCGTAAGGCTTTGCACGAACAGAGCCGCGGTAAGGAAATCAACGAAGAAATCCGCGAACTCATCCAGATCGGTCAGCGCGGCGTTTCTTTCGACAGCCCGCTGAAGGCAGACTCCAAGGCCACTTACGCCGAAGTGCTCCCCGACGGCACCGCGACGAACCCGGAAAACGAATCCGAAATTCAGAGCGTCGAAGCCCTCGCCCGCGACCTTATGGAACAGCTTCCGGAACGCGAAGCCAAAGTGATTACCGGTATCTTCGGCATCAACCAGGAAGCCCCGCAGACACTCCGCGAAGTGGGCGAATCCATGAACATTTCCCACGAACGCGTGCGTCAGCTGCGCGACCAGGCTCTCCGCCGCATCCGCAAGTACAACAGCAAGGAATTCCTGCAAGACAAGAAGGAAGCCTTTTTGGCAGCCATTAACAAATAATGGCTGCCCTATGACGCATGGGGCTCCGGCCCCTGGACCCCTTTCCCAATCGCAGCTTATAACAAATAGGGTTCACTTCGTTTCACCCCGCAAGCCACCCCGGTTTAAGAACCGGGGCGTTTTTTTTTAGTTAGCACAAAAAAAACGGCCGCATTCTAGCAGCCGTTTCCTTTAAGATTCCAGAATTCTGAAATCCGAATTCCGGATTCCGACTATTTCTTGTGCTTCTTGCGGCGGACGCCCCACTTGTCCTTGATCTGTTCCTCGATCTTACGGTTTTCGTAACGGACAATCATCTTGAACTGGACGTTGTAAATGCCGGTTCCCACGAAGCGTCCCTTGTGATCCTTGAAGTTCCAGTTCACAAAGACCTTCTTGTCGGTTTCCAAGCAGTTACCGCCGAACTTCGGGCTGTTACACGGAACGGTAATCACCGTATCGTTCACGTACTGGCCCAGGTGATCGAAGTAGTTCACGATGAACGAGATGTACACATCTTCCGGCTTCAGGGAATCAAGCACCGACGGGTCATAGGATCCATCCGCAGAAACCTGGGCACGGTCGAGGAGCTGCGGCACGAAGCGTTCGCCCAGCTGCACGAGCTGTCCTAGCGCCCCTTCCTTCTCCATATCTTCCTTAGTCGTGGTTCCCGGCACATAGCGCAGGTTCACGGAGCTCACCGTCTGCAAGGTGTAGGTCTTGTTGCTATCCTCATCCACGATACGGTCATCGTTCGCATCGAAGCTGCCCATATTGGTAGCCTCGACCAGATGGTTCAGCAGACCGCCGATAATGACCGATTGCGGATTTTCGCCAGCAATGTTGCCGTAGTTATCCTTGATGGCATCCTTGAGTCCCTTACGCACCACAAGCGAGTCGCCCGGCATAATGGTTCCCTGGCTACCATTGAACACCAGCTTTGCGCTCAATCCATCCGGCGACCAGTCGATACGCGTCGGATTGAGCTCAATCGTTTCTTCACCATGGATATAGGAGAAGTAGTCATTGCTCTTAAGGCTCTTATGGTTTATCGCTTCGGAGAACACCACCAACAAGGTATCCGCCTTCTTGCCGTAGCTCAACGTAGCGCTTGCAACGACAGGGGACATCTTGTCGACCAGGGGAGCAGATTCTTCGTTCACGAATGTTTCGTCAAAGACCTTGTAATAGGTATAAACGTTTGCCTGAGGCAGGTTGTCGCTGATGCTCGTAACGCCTTCCGCCAAACGGGTCGGAGACACCACTTCCCAAATCACCCGGGTCGAATCATTCGGGTCAAGCTTCAGGTCAGCAGGCTGCGCCTGCAACTGGATCATCATACCGCGATAGCTGTACCACGGGAACGACATATAGAGCGTACTATCGATATCCGCCTGGGTCAGCTTTCTGTCGAACACAGCCACGATCCTATCCAGGACGCCATCTCCGTCGGTATCCCAGTATTCCACGTTCTTGGACGACGGGAAGCGTTCCACCACCTTGACAGCCACTTCGCGTTCGTATTCGTCGGAGGTAATATTCGGCAGACTCTCAAAGGTCACGCTCGGATAGAGAGACACACTATCCTTGAACGCGCCCTTCAGCTTGAAGGTCTTGCCGACCAAGATTACAATATCCTTCGCGGGCATATAGACCTTAAGCACTTCGTCCAGCCCATACCGAGCCCCTTCCTGCTTGAGCATCACAAGCATGTCGGGAGAATTAACATCAACCGGCATCAGGTCAATATTGAACTGCAGGAACAGAGAGTCAAGGCCGTTCGCGTTACGGATAGCATAAGCGTCCTTAATCACGTTGCTGCCCACTTCCGTCACAGGAGCCTCGCGGAGATAAGTCGCCCCCGTTCCAGCCTTATCAGCGTAAGTGATCAACGCCTTGGCATCCTTCGGGAACTCACCCACGCCCGGCAAATTCAATCCGCCCACATCTACCTGAATTCGGTCACCCTTGATTGTCGGGTTGACACAGTCATAGGTCTTTCCGCCAACGACAAGCTTGACTCCATCCAGGTAATAGCTATCGGGCAAGGTATCCTTCAAGAGAATTTCCAGGTAGTCAAACGCCATGTCATCATCGGAATCCTTGATGTAGCCCATGCGGCTATCCGGAATCGGGTCGTAGAAGTTGATGTTGTCGATAATAACCATCTCTCCTCCGCCGTACACCTTGATGGTACCGCCATTGACCACCTGATTGGCCGTCACGAAAATCGTGACGCTGCCATCGGCATTCACGACCAGTTTGTCGGTGATTTTGCCGTTGCTCGGATCAACCAGTTTTACATTCTGACCCGGCACCAGCGTCAAGGAATCCGCCGAACCGAAATATTCCTTCACCTTATCCGGATCCAGCGTAATGGCGATAATGTCACCGACCTTAGCCGAATCCAGGCCAGAATCAAAGCGTAAATCCATCGGAATACCCTTCGGATCGTCCGTCAGCAGATAGCTGTTGCCTGCAATGACCACAATCTTCGGGTTATTCGGATCAGGATCCGTGGGTTCCATCACCACGGTCTTCTTGACCAAGGAATCTCCCTTCTCGAAGTCATCGGCAGACGGGTAGTTATCCAGGCCAGAATCATCACCGTAATCAACATCGTCTGCACCATAGTACATTCTCGAAGAACTCGACCTAACGTCGACATCGTCGCCCGAACCATGGAACCCGCTCGAAGACGACGGATTATCGACATCTTCGCCATTACCGTTGCCCCTCGAAGAGCTGCTGTTACCATTGCCGCCGTTGCTGCCGGAGCTGTTACCGGTGCTATTGCTGCTGCCGCCGTTGCTGCCGGAGCTGTCACCGGTGCTATTGCTGCTGCCGCCGTTGCTGCCGGAGCTGTTACCGGTGCTATTGCTGCTGCCGCCGTTGCTGCCGGAGCTGTTACCGGTGCTATTGCTGCTGCCGCCGTTGCTGCCGGAGCTGTCACCGGTGCTATTGCTGCTGCCGCCGTTGCTACCGGAGCTGTTGCCGGTACTATTGCTGCTGCCACCATTTCCGGTACTGCTGCTGGACTTCGCGCTGCTAGATGACTCCTGGTATTCCACCAGAGACGAGCTACTCTGCGAAGCGCTGGATATTTCATCTTCGCCCGTATTGCCACCCTGACGTATAAAGCCTACGCCCGAAAGCGGAGCCAGGTCATCCAGATAATTATCTATCCATTGTACATGAACAAGCACATTGTCGTTGATTTGCTTTTTCGGGTTTGCCGCATAGTCCACAAAAATCATGTGTCCCGTATTGGACGCCACGAACAAATGGCCGTACCCGTCAGTCGTTCCCTGGTCCAGACGCCAACCTACATTTGGCGTTCTCGGGCCAGATAAGTTTTCCCTGGTTTCGGTAAAGAAAAAGTCGCGGAGGTCAATCGTAGCCAACACTTTCGCCTGCTGATTTCCTGCCATATCCTTGTAAGGCTGAATCTGCACAATGCGCGAACCTCCGAACACGAAGATTGTCTTGGAGTAGGTATCGTACGCACCACCATGGGAGCCTTCAAGGGAGTCAATCAAGATTTTCGTTCCCACCGACGTAATGACTGATTCTCCAATTTCCCCACCAATGTTCGCCTGGTTTTCGCGAGTTACCTCAGTCCAAGTCGTATCGGTAAACACGCCGAAATAGGCATTCGCCGAACTCGCCTTACGGCGAGCCGAATCACAGGCTGCATAACCATTGCCCGCTTCGCATCCACCACCCGCATAATCGGAATAGGTAAAGAAGGCGGTTCCATCGCCATCCCAAATCACGGTCGACAGCTTGTCATCCTTACGGCGGTTCGTAGATTTCGGACGAAGGGTCACCTTGTAACCGTTCGACGCAAAATTACCCACCGACGGGTCGATTTTTGTGGAATAACGGAACAGGTAACCAGGAATTCCCGCAGCCCACAACCATTTCTGGTTCGGGTCCATCATGAGGTGCCAAAAACCGTTTGTATATTGCTTTGGATACGACGTCTTGACCAGACACTGTTTACTAGAGTCTTTCGCCGTCTTGTTCACCTTATGAATTTCCCTATTCTGGCCAGCAATCAGGAGGTCTCCATCGGGATGGTGCACAATACCGTCAGCACCGACAAGTCCGTCGTTCATCGTACAAAGAGTCTTCTTGTCCGACGGTTTCATAAGCAGGTAGCCCGCACCATCGTACTGGTAGCTGATACTCTTCACACGGTCATTTTCCTCGTACTTGGTATAGTACAAGGTCGCCTTTGTCGCAGCATGCGGCACAATATCGCCCACCTGCTGAATCCAGATACCCGTCGCCGGGTTTTCGGGCGGCGGCAGAGAAACCGACGACTGAGCCGCAGCACCTGCGGCCATCGCGAGCAACATTGTCGATAAGTATTTCACAGTCTTCATCATGTTCGTACCCTCGGAAAGAATCCCCAACTAGTGCTTCCTAGAAGAAATGCCCCATCTAAAGATTCTTTCAACTTTAAAATCATCCTTGGTGCCGTAGACCTTGATCTTGAACTTCGCCAAATAAATTCCCGCGCCGACCCTGCGACCGTTATCGGAACGCATATTCCAACGCACATAAAGCTTATCCGGATTTTCGAGGCAGTTGCCTTCGAAGAACGGATCGTTACAGTCGATATTTCCCGAGGCGCCACCCACATAGGCACCCAGGTTCGTGTAGACATACAGTTCCCAGGTCAAGCCGATCTTGTCCATATTCGGAACGGACGCTCCAACGGAATCATCCTTAGACATAATGGTCGAGAAGGCGACATCCATCAGCACTCCGAGGGAAGACTGGTCGGACGCTTCCTTGTCATTCTTCACATGTTCGATGGTAAAGGGCTTGACGCGATCGCTGAGTTCTTCAGCCTTGTTCAAGTCTGCAAAGGAATTTGTCTTCATGATAACGCGGGGATCGCCTTCAACCATTACAGCCGGCGCACGTTCGGAGACCCTGTTGCCCTTCTTGTCTACCAAGCCATTGGTAAAGTTGTCGAAACGCACGGAATCCGCAGGATTCATTCGGGAAGACAAGTCTTCGCCCGCTTCCATAAACAGCGTCACCGTACGGCCATTGTCGCTCCATTCCGCAGAGCTCAAGTTGTAATGCACCCACTGTCCGTCGACATAGAACGCGAGGCAGTCATCAGACAGTGTTGCGTTCTTGTAGTCCATTGCCTCGGAGAACGTTACCTTGAACTTGTCCGGTTCCATTTCCTGGAACGATTCCGGTTGCAGGAAAGTCGAAGAAATCACAGGCGGCATGTAGTCACGCATATTGTAATCTGCCGATTCCGTCGTATCCTTGCCATTGACCGAGAGCTTGTTCGAAATCGTCGCGTAACCATACTCAATTTTTCCGCCCTTGGAATAGGACTTGTCAATGCCCGTAAGCATTTCCTTGACATCGTATTTTTCCGGATTATCGAGCGCATAACCCAGCACGCGACCATCCGCCGAAATCGTAAGATCCGCAAGGTTCGGCTTGATTGCAAGCAATTCGCAGTCGCCATCGAGCCAGTAGAACGTGATGTCCATATTCTTCAGGTCTTCTTCGGTAATCGGAGTTTCAAAGCCGACCGAAGCGCTGTCCATCCGGCCATCGCCATCGCGGTCATAGAAACCGTTATTTTCGTTGTCGACCAAGACGCGGCCCGCATTCTGCACCGGAACTTCCTGGTTGTTCTTGTTTGTCGGAACTCCGTCGGCGGCAGTCAAGATTCCGTCCGGACATTCGGCAGCACAGACCGTCTCGATTTTGAGCATATCGCCCACACGCACGATACCCGTATCCACTACGAACGCCCACAGGTTACCGTCCTTCATGAACGCCGTCACATCAATCGAGGATCCATTCAGTTTCAAACCGCGACCGGTCGTCCACGATGTATCCATATCCTTGTTGAATCGAACAAGCAGAGTGTCGGTTGCGCTTCCCGTATTTCCCTTAATCAAGGTTGCTTCTTGGATGGCTGCTCCAATGCTATCGGCGAGAGCCGTCTGCAGTGTTTCGCAACGGTTTCCGACCGTTGTGCAGACAAAGGCCTTGACCGCACCCGTCGCAGAATCTTTCTGCAATTCAACCTTCACGTCGGGGAGCCCGTACATGTCTTTTTTCTGCTTGACGTCACCGCTATACTTTTCAAAGGAATCGTCGCTCGGCCAGCTGTAGTAGAAGGAATCCACCGAGACCGAGTCCATCTTGCCGCCAAACCAGGTCGCAATGCTGTCGCCAATGCCGTCGCCATCGGTATCAAAAATGGCTGCGCTATCCAAGGTCGGCATATCGGGGTTCGTGAACTGGTATTCGCCGGGGAACGGATTTTTCAAGATAAACTCGTTATTGTTCAAGCTGTCCGGGAAAGCGTTCATCGTGAAAGTCGAACCGTCACTGATAGCCTTGGTCGAAACCACCATGAACTTGCCCTTGCCGTCCTTGATATCCAAGCGGATCGTTCCGTCGGACAGTTTCAGGTTCTTGCCGCCTTCGCTCAGGAACATCATCGATTCGCTCTGTCCTTCTGCCGTAATGTAAAAGGTCCTCTGGAGAGCCGAGTCAACGCGGCCCTTCGCACGGCCGATCGGGATGATGGCCTCGACATCGACATGCATCGTATCGCCCACCTCGTAGGACATCTGCGACTTGCTGGTAATTTCCTTGCCCTCGACATAGTACTTCAGGTACGGGACATAGAAATTGTAGATGAGGCTCACCTTCGGGTTCGAACCCGCCGCATCATCCGACGTACCCAGCGGGAAATTGTTCAACTCGTAGCGGCTTCCGATTCGGACATTCACGAGACCGGTTTCGTCATCAGCCTTTACCGCCATAAGGTTCTTGAGGATAGCCTCTTCCTTAGGAAGTTTCGAGTCAGCCAATTCAAGCGTCAAAGAATCACGGCCCAGGCCTTTTTCATTCGGGGCATACACATAAAACGTAGCCCCCTTGATTGCAGCCGACTTGTTAAACGGATTTTCTCCGGGAGGAACCACCCACAACTGAGGACCGCGGTCATCCCAAATACGGTAATACTTGCACAAGTACTTATCTTCGTCGGGAACCGATTCGTAGTCCGTACAGTCCGGATAATCCAACGCAAAAACTCCTGTCGAAAAACTCAGCATCGACAGCAGAATCAGCGAAAGAAAATTTGTCTTGACTCGCAACATTACGACCTCGGCAAAAAACTGAACACACGCAAAAAAAATTTTGCATAGCACACATTCCAAAGATATGATTTTTTTTTAGAAAACGCATAACAAAAATTATAGTTGTGACACGTATCTCACCCGCATTCCAAAGCGGATTATTCCAAGTTGGAATATGCGTTTGCAAGATCTGTGACGATTTCATCCATAAAAATCCAACCGCGCCCTTTCAGGTGGAGAATTCCATTTTTATTTATTACAAAATCCTTACGGATCCATTTATTCACACAAGCGGCAGAGCGAGATTCGGGATTATCGATTCCCAAGGCACGGAGATCCTCGAAACGGAGCCCCTTCGACTGCCGAAGCGAAAGCCAAATAAGCTCCATCAGTTCATCATCACGATTCAGGCGATCGACCATAAGCGCATCAGCCGGACATTCCGAATTGACATAGTCTTTCCAGCGCGGATAAATTTCGGGAGCGTAAAAACGCGTTCCTCCTATATAGCTGTGCGCACCGGGACCAAAGCCCGCGTACTCGCCACGGTCCCAATAATTCCGGTTATGGGAGCTTTCAAAACCGGGCTTCGCGAAATTCGACACTTCGTAGCGTTCAAAGCCTTTTCGTTCAAGGATTGCGACACCCCCTAGATACATCGGTTCATAAAGGTCCTCGTTCACGGATAGCTCCCCCCGTGAAACTCTGTGTCCAAGCCTGGAACGCGGAGAAACATTCAATCCATAGAAACTGACATGATTCAACGGAAAATCCGAAAGGCGGTCGACGTCGGCCAAAAAGCCATCTACGGTTTGCCCCGGAAGGTCAAACATCAGGTCGGCATTCACCTGCAAATTTGGCTTCGAGGTCAATAACCGAAGCGACTCGAGCCCCCGCTCCACCGAATGGGAGCGCCCCACCAGCTTGAGCAGGTCCGCATCGAAAGTCTGCAAGCCGAGACTCACGCGATTCACTCCAAGCGAAAGTGCCGACTCCACCGTATATTCATCCGTCGATTCCGGATTGAACTCCATCGAGACTTCACGCAAACGACCCGCAGCAACCCCCACCGATGCAAGGCATTCGAAAATTTGGCGCAGGTAAGTGGGTGGTAATGCCGAAGGAGTTCCCCCTCCAAGGTAAAGCGTCTCTGTAGCCTTCAACAGTCCCGGGCGTTCGCTTTCAAAACATACAATTTGCTTACAAATTACATCCGTATACTCTTTGTAGAGTTTAGACTGGGCCGGCATTACCCGAAAATCGCAATAATCGCAAACTTTTTTGCAAAAAGGGATGTGAAGATAGACACAAAACATGTTTTAACAATATATTTTTTTTATGCGAATGAATCTTTTGCTAAAAATTAAATTATTTATATAAGAAGTATGCGCAACGAAGAAAACATAAGTTGGAAACAAAAAATGAAGAAGCGGCTCCCGCTCCTGATTTTTTTGACGATATCCACTACGATTTTCTTCCTTGCTTCGGCCCTTCTACTTGACGAATCGTATAAAGATATTATTATTATCGCCATGATCTGGGCTCTCCCCCTATTTATTCACTGAAGGTTCCATGGCCATTACTCGACTGACGCAACGTAAATGTAAGGCCGTATGCTTTTATATCCTTAGCTGGGTTATCGCGACCCTGCTTACGTCCCTTTTATTCCAATACGGTTCCGGCAAAGGCATAGACCCCAGCCGCATGCTGTTCATGCTGCAGCTGTCCCTGTTTTCGGGACTTTCGCATGCCATCTACGATGTGATGATCCTGCAAGACGAGATGGACAAACGCCCCGTCGCCGCCGCCTTGCTGATCCGCTCCAGCTTCTTTCTGGCAAGCATCTGCGCAAACCTCACTCTCTGCATCCTCATCTGGAAGATCGACAAGAGCGAAGGGCTGATCAACGAAGCCTCGCTGCGGCAGGTGCTCGAATTCTTCAAACAACCCAGTAGCCACATCCTTATTTTCTCGCTATTCCTGCTAGGGCACCTCATCACCTTTGTGCGTTCGGTACACAAGAAATTCGGCACCCGCGTTTTCATAAACACTCTGCTCGGCAAGAACCAGGATCCCAAGGAAGAAGACCTTATCTTCATGTTCATCGACATGAAACATTCCACCGAAATCGCCGAGGAACTGGGACATGTCACCTACAGCAACTTTATCCGCGACTACTACAGGCTCCTGTCGAACTGTTGCGAAGAAAACCATGGCGAAATCTACCAAATCGCAGGTGACGGAGTGTTCCTGACCTGGAAAACGAAAGACTGCCACCGCAGGGCCCGTCCGCTGGAATGTTTCCACGACTTTGCCGAGTGTCTAGACAGAACAAAGGGGAAATTCATCAAGCGCTACGGTATCAGCCCTGCATTCAAGGCCGCCGCCCACTGCGGGAAGGTCATCTCGACCGAGGTCGGAAACTTCGGCAGCGAAATGGCGTACCACGGCGACGTGCTGAACACCACGTCCCGAATCCAGACCCTCTGCTCCAAGCTCGGACAGGATTTCTTGATTTCGGAAGACCTCTTCGCCAAGCTTCCGCTCCCCCTTCCCCATGGATTTTTGTGCGTAAAAGCGGGATTTTTCGAACTTCGGGGCAAAAAAAATGGAATTTTGATTTTTTCTTTGCACCAACCCTTGACATAGCCACCTAATTATTCTATAATTGGGTCACCCCGCGGGAATAGCTCAGTTGGTAGAGCACGACCTTGCCAAGGTCGGGGTCGAGGGTCCGAGTCCCTTTTCCCGCTCGAATACAAAAGAAGCCTAGCATAAAGCTAGGCCTTTTTTGTATTCGAATGATAATGGGTCGGACCCGAGACCCCTCGGGGGAGAGGGTGCGGCATAATTTGTCTCATGCACGAAGTGCGAAGAGGCAAATTATGAGCTTGAGGCAAGCGAAGCTTGCATCGAGCCCGTAGGGCGGCAAGCCAGCCGCGCAGCGGAGACTGGCGCTGCCGCAATCCCTTTTCCCGCCATTTCACCCATAATTTTATATATTTCCCCCAAAATTGAAGGACAATTTATGAAAATTGCAGTTATTGGTGGCGCAGGTTATATTGGTAGCCACACGATTATAGAACTTTATAAGGCAGGCCATTCCGTTGTCGCCGTCGACAACCTGGTGAACTCCTGCGACGAGTCACTCCGCCGAGTCGCCGAAATTGTCGGGCAAGAAATTCCCTTTATCAAGGCAGACGCCCGCGACGCAGCCGCCATGGACAAGATTTTCAAGGAAAACCACTTTGACGCCTGCATCCATTTTGCCGGGCTCAAGGCTGTAGGCGAATCAGTCCAGAAGCCGCTGGAATATTACGAAAACAACATGAACGCGACATTCGTGCTGTTGAACGCCATGCGCAACAACGGCTGCAAGAACATCATCTTCTCGTCGTCGGCCACCGTGTACGGCAATCCCGCAGAAATTCCCATCACCGAAAAATGCCCGAAGGGCGCCATCACCAACCCTTACGGCCAGACAAAGTCGATGCTGGAACAGGTACTGATCGACGTGCAGAAGGCAGCCCCCGAATGGAACGTGGTGCTGCTCCGCTACTTTAACCCGATTGGCGCCCACCCGAGCGGCCGCATCGGCGAAGACCCGAACGGCATTCCGAACAACTTAATGCCTTACATTACGCAGACCGCCGTAGGCATCCGCAAGGAACTCGGTGTGTTCGGCGACGACTACGACACCCCCGACGGAACCGGTGTGCGCGACTACATTCACATTTGCGACCTCGCCGCAGGCCACGTGAGCGCGCTCAAGGCCATCGAAAACAAGTGCGGACTCGCCATTTACAACCTGGGAACAGGCCACGGCTACTCCGTGCTCGACGTGGTGCACGCTTTTGAAAAGGTGAACGGCATCAAGGTGCCCTACAGCATCAAGCCCCGCCGCGCAGGCGACATCGCCACCTGCTACTGCAACCCCGAAAAGGCTTACAAAGAACTCGGCTGGAAGGCCCAGTTCGGCATCGAAGAAATGTGCCGCGACGCCTGGAACTGGCAAAGGAACAACCCCAACGGTTACCGCAAGGGGTAACGCCCCAAAAAGCAGCTTTTCGCAAAAAAAATTCATTTTTGCGTCACCATCCCCTTGACACCTCCGCCCAATTATTCTATAATTGGGCAACCCCGCGGGAATAGCTCAGTTGGTAGAGCACGACCTTGCCAAGGTCGGGGTCGAGGGTCCGAGTCCCTTTTCCCGCTCGAATACAAAAGAAGCCTAGCATAAAGCTAGGCCTTTTTTGTATTCGAATGATAATGGGTCGGACCCGAGACCCCTCGGGGGAGAGGGTGCGGCATAATTTGTCTCATGCACGAAGTGCGAAGAGGCAAATTATGAGCTTGAGGCAAGCGAAGCTTGCATCGAGCCCGTAGGGTTAGACCGCAACCTTGCGCCAGCAAGGAATATTGCGGGCTAACAATCCCTTTTCCCGCTCGAATACAAAAGAAGCCTAGCATAAAGCTAGGCCTTTTTTGTATTCGAATGATAATGGGTCGGACCCGAGAAGAGGGGCCGACTAAATTCTTTCGTGGGTGTTAGCCCGTGGAAAGAATTTTGAGCTTAACGCGAACGAAGTGAGTGTTGAGCCCGTAGGGCGGCAAGCCAGCCGCATAGCGGAGACTGGCGCAGCCGCAATCCCTTTGACAACTAAAAAGCCTAGTTTAAAGCTAGGCTCGCATTTATTTGAATGCTAACGGGTCAAAACTAATCGTTCTTTTGAAAAACTACAACTTGCCGAGTTCGCGAAGCATTTTCTCGTACCTGTCGGCGCGAGCCTTTTCTTCATCAGCACGGGCCTTTTCCGCATCAGCCTGCTTTTGGATTTCATTAGCACGTCGACGTTCACGGTCTACAGCAATGTCGATTTCCTGTTGCCAAGTCATATAGCGTTTCCTCGTTTCGTTGTCCGTCTGGTACCACTTCACCAAGCGATCGATGTTTTCAGTCTCTGGAGATTTTGGCATCCTTGTAGCGAAATACTCCAGATATTCCCTGATAGATTTCTCGGCTACGTCGCGGTACTTATTAAAGATATAAAAATTTTTAAAACAAAGGTCTCCCAATTCAATCTTTGGGTCATCAACTTCAAGATTCTTGAACCTGTAGACAGCTTTTCCCTGACCAAAAATATCTTCGGGACACAGGAACACGATATAGAGTTCCTTCAGGTTGTAGTACACCTCGCCCTTGTTCAGCGCCTCGCTGTCGCACATCGCCTGGTAGTAGCGAGTACGCTTGGGGATATCCTCGTTGTCTTCCATCTGCATTTGACGCCTTTGGCGTCTGCAACTACGGCTCAGTCATAATAAAATGCAAGCATTTTATTGCGACGTTCGCCTTGTATGCTATTCAATATCGAAACTGCGGAGGGTCTCTCCATCCGGCCCCGTTTCCTTTACAAAGACATCGTAGCGGATTCCCTTGTAGAACGGGCTTACGTCAATAGTCTTTTCGGGCTCGGGATCCTTGAGCTCGTGAATCCTAATGCCAAGTA
>NZ_CAMGVQ010000052.1:0-24512 GCF_946062555.1 uncultured Fibrobacter sp. | reverse complement strand
TGGAGCGTTTCCTGTGATGAGCTCCGCGAAGACTTGGCTTTAAAACGCATGCGCCGTTTCGGGGCGATTCTCCGGCATCAAGAAGCGGGTTTTGCTTATAACGCCATGGTCTGCTTTGCAAATTCCGAATTCGGATTTCAGAATTCGGAATTGAAAAAAGCGGGCGAAATTTTAGCAGGCAAGCCTTACATTTCGCATTGTTACGAGCGTCCTTCTTTCGAAGGTTTCCCGTATACACTTTACGCTATGATGCATGCCCAGTCCGCCGAAGAACTGGACCGCAATATCAAAGAGGCGGCCGCATCGATTGGTAACCCTGATTACGCAGTGCTGCATTCGTTGCATGAACTCAAGAAAACGAGTTTCCGCTTTTTCGCCTAAAAGGCGGCTATCTGACATTTATTTCAATTCCTACGCGGTGGCCTGTTTCGAGACCGAACAGCGTTCCTTCGTGAATTTCGTAATTGAGCCCGAATCCGATGGATAAGTCTAAAATGTTGAAGTAGCGTATGGCGTCGAACTTCATTTTCATGCCGCGGTACTTGTCCTTCATACCGCGATAACGCTTGTCCAGGTTGCGATTTTCGGATTCTTCAATTCTGGCCTGGTAAAGGAAAACTTCGCTGAATTCCCAACCGGTCTTTAGTGAATCGTTCCAGCCGGGCCGCCACACGAAAGATGCCTTCAGACCGATTTCGTCACCGGGCTTGTATTTTTTGTCTTCAAGGAAGGTGTTGTAACGGATGGCTGCTCCCAGAATTAGGTTCTTTGAAAACTGAAGCAAGCCGAACGGTTCCACATTCAATCGGTGGAAACGGTTCTTTGGGGAACCTTCACCGGGCGGGAACTGCCAACCGGCATTTAGCCCCATGTAAGGGAAAATCAACCCTTTTGCGCCCAGGTATGTTTCGTTAAAGCCGTTGACATGTAGGTTGCAGTAATTGTGGATGTAGCCTTCGGTGGAATATTCGTAGCTGTAGCTTAGGAATCGGAACGCCCCGTCTACATAAAGACTTAGCCGCGGATGTACCGCATACTCTGCCGAGACCTCCATGTCGCCGCTGTAAACGTCTTCGTCTAACTCGACAGTCCCTTGAACGGAAATCGAACTTGTAGGTGGCAAAATCGGATGCAGGGATTCTGTGGCAAAACCGGTCACAAAACCAATCGATAGAAGGCATCCGATAAATTTGTTCATATTCTAAATATATATATTTCCAATGATGTTTTCGGCTCTGTTCAAGATTAACTCGCTTAAACGATTTGTTGCATTCTTGTGTTGCATCGTTTTTTCGGCTTGCTATTGGGCCGAAACCGAAGAAAATCCAGACTACTTGCCGATGGACGATTCGATGTACCCGTATGCCGGGCTTCCACGACTCGTCATCGAAATTGAAAACTTTGCAGGGCTGCGAGATCGGGAAACGGAATTCCCTTCAAAACTCCAGATTTACGGGGAAAAATCCCCCGAAAGCGAAGTTCTGGAACTGACCGTACGCGGTCGAGGCAATTCTAGTTTCAAAATGCCCAAGTACGGCATGAAATTGGAATTTAAGGACAAAGTGGAACTCTTTGGAATGCCCAAGAACCGTGATTGGGCGCTTATCGCCAATTATGGAGATAAGACTCACTTGCGCAACTACATGATGACCCGTCTTTCGGAATGGCTTGGGGCTAGGTATACACCTCGCATGCAGTTCGTTGAACTTTATCTGAATCGAAAGTACATGGGACTTTATCTTCTTTCGGAAACAATCAAGGTCGCGAAAAATCGAGTCCATATCGAAGAAAACGACACGACATTCCTTGTCGAAAAAGAAGATGTGAAAAAATACGATCCTCCTTATGTGATTACCGACAAAAAGAACATTTATCATATCCGTTCACCGAAAAATCCTCCGGAAGAATCCTTGGAACTTTTGCAGAATCACCTGAACGAATTTGAAAAATTTTTGAAGAACCGCTACCTATACGAGGACGAAGAAATCCTGAATTGGATTGATTTGGAGGATTACCTGTTGTATTACTGGGTTCAGGAATACTCCAAGAACGAAGACGGAAATTATGCGCGCAGCGTTTTCTTTACCTGGACAAAAGGGGAGCCGATTCATTTTGGTCCGTTGTGGGATTTTGACTTGTCCTTCGGAAACGCGTCGCGTACGCGGAACCAGAACCCCGAGGACTGGTATATCAGAGAATACCGCTTGAATTACTATATCGTGAATAATCACGTGGTAGATAGTGCGGTTGCTGTCTACTGGAAAGAGCATCGTGAAATATTCAAGGAACTTATCGACAGCATTCCCGTTTATCGTTCGATTATTGAACGCGCTATCGAGAATGAATATAGGCGATGGCCCATCTTGAGCAATACCGAAAACTGGGCGCTCAAGGATCCCTACGATTCTTATGACGAAGCCGTAGAAACGATGGCTTCCTGGATGCGCAAACGCTTCGAATGGATCGATGAGGAAATTCAGAGTTCGGAATTCAGAATTCGGAATTAGAAAAGAGAGTTTTTCTAAATTTGAACCATGCGCAAAATCTACATGGCAGGAA
This sequence comes from uncultured Fibrobacter sp., assembly GCF_946062555.1. Taxonomy (GTDB): domain Bacteria; phylum Fibrobacterota; class Fibrobacteria; order Fibrobacterales; family Fibrobacteraceae; genus Fibrobacter. The sequence goes on along the minus strand of NZ_CAMGVQ010000052.1, from coordinate 21,953 downwards.
TGAGCCACAAGGTGGCTGAAATTGCAATCCGCGAGAAGTTCTATATTCCGATGGATGTCAAGACGGAAGCTCTGAAAGATTCTCCGTTCGACGAACTTTTGATACTTGCGACCTGTAATCGAACCGAAGTTTATACGGCTTCCGACCGTGAAATTTCGGAGAAAGAACTGGTGCGGTACGTATGTAATCTGGCGGGACAGGACTATAAAGATTTTGCGAAATTCTTTTATTTCAAGTCCGGAGACGATGTCGCGCATCATGTGATGAACGTATGTGCGGGACTCGATTCCGTGGCCATGGGTGAAGACCAGATTTTGCACCAGATTGGGCGTGCCTACGAGACGGCGCGTGAACTCGGTGCTACTGGAAATAGTCTGAACAAGCTTTTCCAGAGTGCGATCCACACGACCAAACGCATCAAGACCGAAACGAACTTGAGCAAGCTCAGCTGCAATATTCCGTTCCTTGCGATGAAACAGGTGCAGCGGACATTCGATGATCTCGAAAACCGAACCGTGTATATCGTGGGGCTCGGCGAAATGGGTTCGCTGATGCTTAAGTATGTGCAGGAGTATACGACGAATATTTTTGCCAGCAGTAAGACTTTTGCGAATGCGGAAAAATTTGCAGATGTATTGACTCCGGTGCGCTTTGAAGATCGCTATGGCGTTATTGGTAAATGTGATGTCGTGATTCTTTGCAGCGCCTGTCAGGAACCGATTGTCACAAAAGAGGAATATGCGAAGGCGATTGGGACCGTAGAAAACACCAAGCGCCTGGTCATTGACCTGGGCAGCCCGCGCAATGCGGAAGCCTCTATTGGCGAAATTGCTGGTGTGGAATATGTCTGTGTCGATGATCTTGAAAAGATAGTATCGGAAAACCGTCGCTTGCGTATGGTGGAGCTCGAAGCGGCTCAGAAAATTCTGAAAGAAGGAATCGACGAGTTCTTGCACTGGAACCGTATGGATAATGTCTCGAAGCAGATTAGCCTGCACGCGGAGCAGATGCTGAATGTGGCGAACGAGGAATCCGAAAAGTTGTTACGTTCCATGCCTGATTTGGCGGAAGAAGACCGCCACCGAATTTCGATGATGTATGAGCGCTTTGCGAAGAAACTGGCGAACGATTACCTTTACAAGGTCAAGGCGGAAAATTCACCCGAAGATGTGCAAGTCTTCTTGAAGTGTCTGGAGGCAATCCATGAGTGAGTTCAAGCTACGGGTCGCGACGCGTAAGAGCGTCCTTGCCATGGCGCAGACGACCATGGTTGCCGAGGCTATCGTGCAGGCGAATCCTGATCTGAGCTACGAACTTGTCTCGATGACGACCGAAGGCGACCGCCGGCTCGACAAGTCTTTGGCGAGTTTCGGCGGCAAGGGCGTGTTCATCAAGGAGCTGGAAGTCGCCTTGCTTGAGGGCCGCGCCGATATTGCCGTCCACAGCTTGAAGGACATGCCTGCTGAAGTGCTACCGGAATTCAAGCTTGCCGCGGTGTTACACCGCGAGGACCCGCGCGACGCCTTTGTCGCGCGCGGGGGAGTGGACGGCTGCAGGTTCATGGAGCTGCCCGCAGGAGCCCGCATCGGTACAGGAAGCATCCGTCGCGTCGTGCAACTGAAGGCGCTTCGCCCAGATCTCGAATATGTGCCTATTCGCGGGAATATCCAGACGCGCCTTTCTAAATTGGCTGAACTTGACGGAGTGGTGCTCGCCGCCGCAGGCCTCAAGCGTATGGGCCTCGCCGACCAGGTGACGGAGTTTTTCAGTACCGCGCACATGCTCCCGGCATCGGGGCAAGGCATTCTCGCTATTGAAACGCTTTCCCCATTACGTCGTTGCGAGGGCGATCGCTCGAAACAATCTATTGACACGCTTCTTGCTCGTGTGAACGATACCGAAACATTTGCCGTTGCCGTTGCCGAAATGGCTTACCTGAAGGCTCTCAATGCCGGTTGTCAATTTCCCGTGGCGAGTTTCGCCGAATTTGTCGACACCGCCGCAGCTGCCGATGGCGTGCGCGAATTGAACATTCGCGGTATCTACTGGGATGAAAATTCGCAGAAGCTTCTTCGAGCCGAGGTCCTGAATTCCGTGAGTCTGGAATCTCCCGACTTGATTGCGCAATCCCGTGCGGTAGGCGTGGCGCTCGCTCAAAAAATCCGCGAACAGATGTAGTTTTTTGTTAATAAAGGTTTTATGATGTCTGATTTTGGAAAGGTGTTCTTGATTGGTGCTGGTCCTGGCGATCCTGGCCTTTTGACGCTTCGTGGCAAAGAAGTCCTGGAGCGTGCCGACGTGGTTGTCTATGACCGTCTTGTTTCTCCGGCAATTCTTTCGATGTGCAATGCCAAGGCCAAGATGGTGGATGTGGGCAAGATGCCAACTCACCATAAGGTCAAACAATCCGAAATCAATAAGCTGCTCGTGCATTTTGCTCGCGAATTTCCGCATGGCGTTATCGCCCGCCTTAAGGGGGGCGACCCGTTCGTATTCGGTCGTGGCGGCGAAGAAGCCCTTGAACTCGTGGACGCAGGCGTGGAATTCGAGGTCGTGCCGGGAATTACCTCTGCCATATCTGTTCCTGCTTACGCGGGCATTCCCGTAAGCCACCGTGGAATCGCCACGAGTTTCCACATCGTTACCGGCCACGAAAAAGATAACGCAGAAATTTCCCTTGATTTTGAGACTCTAGCCAAGTGTCCGGGAACCCTCATCTTCTTGATGGGAATCGCGAATATGGATTTTATCGCGCATCGACTGGTGGAATGTGGCAAGGATCCTAAGACACCGCTCGCCTTTATCGAAAAGGGGACAACGCCGTACCAGCGAACCGTCATGGCGACCCTTGAAACGGCGGGGGAGACTATTGTCCGTGAAAATGTGACTGCCCCTGCGATTACGATTATGGGCGGCGTCGTTGAACTCGGCAAGACCCTTGCCTGGAAAAAGAACCTGCCGCTGTCGGGCAAGCGTCTGGTGGTTACCCGTGCAGCAAAGCAGTCCAGCGGCATTTCATCGCGACTTTCTGCGTTCGGAGCAGAAATCATTGTATCGCCGATGATTGAAACCCGTACGCTTGACTGTCCGTTTGTAATTAGGTCTCACATGGCTTCTATCGACACAAGGTGTCTCCAGGGGGACCGTAATGAAAAATGTCATTCTGGAGTGGAGCGTAGCGAAACGATAGAATCCAGGCTTGCTGTTTTTAACACCCTTAAGGATTTCAACCTTCTCGCTTTCACAAGTACGAACGGAGTCGACAGTTTCTTCAAGCAACTGTTTGCCGCGGGTTATGACGTGCGTGTCCTCGCGGGCAAGAAAATCGCCAGTGTCGGGAAAATTACCGAAAAGAAGCTCCTTGAATATGGTATCCGTTGCGACTACGTTCCCGAAGACCACACCGCTGAAGGCCTCGGAAAGTTACTTGCGTCTCAATGCGCCGACTGCCGTCAGGTGTCAAAAGATGAACCGAAAATCCTCCTCCTTCAGGGAAATCTAGCCGATGATACCTTGCTCGGGTATCTACCGCACGCCACCCGCTGGATTGTTTACGAGACACTTCCTGTTACGGAATGCCCGGAATGGAAACGCGAGGCGGTTGCTACGGCCGATGCGGTCGTTTTTGCAAGTTCGAGCGCCGTCGAAAATTTTGCGAACTTGAATAAATCCTGCGTGAGTCAAGATGCCCATCCGCTCGCATTCTGCATCGGCCGAATGACAGAATCTGCCGCCCAAAAATACGGATACAAAACGGTCGTTTCCGAAGAAACGACCATGGATTCGCTCGTAAAAAGAATTGTTGAATATTACAGCTAAAGGTTTTCGTGCAAGGTAAGGTTGCGCGTCATGGACTTTTCTCTTTTGGCATCTTGATGACGAAAGCGGATGTGCGAAAGTAAACGTTGACGTAAAAGCCGGAAAGGAATTGCGCGATACGTTGCCCTTAAACGAATTCGGCGTCATTTGGTTACCTTCGGGGAACTGGATTTTATTTTGTGCGTATTCCGCAAAAAGGCTGCCCGGAGGGCAGCCTTGAACTTTAAATGCGAATTTCTTTTGGGCTAGACTTTGATTTTTTGGGCGTTAATCACGACATTAGTTCCCTTAGAACTTAGTGCAATGTTGATTTCCACGCGATATGTATAATCGGCTGTATCCAATTGATAGATTGCTGTGGTATCTTTGTTGCTTACCAACATATAGTGCGCTTTTTCCAATGCCGATACTAATGAATTGACGAATGTTTTCGACGCATCGCTTTGGCTTTGCAAATAGCGCTTGCTCGCCTTCCAGATGGTGGTGTCCGCGGTAGACAAATCGCTTTTCGAGAAGTTGCCGAACTCCACCAAAAAGTCCAAATGTTCATCGTTAAATACCGCTTCCGAAGCGGAAGACATCACGCTGGAGCTGGAAGACATCACGCTGGAACTGGAAGGCTCAGCGCTTGAGCTAGAAGGCTCCTCACTGCTGCTGGAGGACACTGCGCTGGAGCTGGAAGGCATCACGCTGGAGCTGGAAGACATCACGCTGGAGCTAGAAGACTTCTCACTGCTGCTGGAGGACGCTGGTATAACGATGAGGGAGCCGAAGGAAGAATAAGTCGAGATGATCCAGTGGTGGCGAATATCCTTACAATCGGACTGGATAATGGATTTCACCAAGGACTGTTTAGAGGCATCCACATCGAGGAATGAAAATTCTACAAAGCCATGGCCGTAACCAGTTTCTACCTTAGCATTTTTGAACAACTCCATATAGGGATCCGAGGATTTGAGACCGGTAAGCTCCGCCACCTTGGCCCAATCGCCAGCGTTACTCGCATCTTGAATTGCATCCACAATGGTTTTTTCGCTTTCTATATAATTTTGATAAGCAAACTGAAGCTCCAGATTTAGTTTCTCATCGGGGCTGCCCGGTCCGTTTGACCAGAGGCGAGCCACTGGTTGTGGGGCGATGGTTTGATCCAAACAGCCGTACAGATTCACTTTATATACGTTGCAAAGCTGATCTTCTCCATCTATGTTCAAGTATTGCGTAATGGCGCTGATATTTGCCGGGGAGTTCGGCATTTTTATGCGCGTTACCGCCCAGGGACCATAAGCTTTGGTGGAATCGATGTTTAGAGAAATATGTCCGCCATTTTTTACTATGTCGCACAAAAGGGAAATACGATCTTCTTCGGTTTCGTCACAAACTTTCGTAGTATCGTTCAATGTGCTTTCCATCAATGCAGCTTGCTCAATCATCTTTTCGATGTCCGTCTGATAAGCGTTGTCGATGAAAGCTGAGTAATAGCTGGCTTGTTCAAAATTCTCCACAACCACCGAATCACCGTCGATGTAAAACGAGGATTTTGAAATGGTGTCATTTGGGCATTGCTTAATATATTCCCTCGTGTCCGAACTGCTCGAAACCGTTGCGGAACTACTGCTTTCTTTGGTGCTGGAGCTGCTCGAAACCGTTGCGGAACTACTACTGTCTTTGGTGCTGGAGCTGCTCAAGATGGTGTCTGCAGTCGAGGAACTACTCGGTTTCTTTCCCGACGAGGAGGAAACGTCCGAAGTATCCGTTGCGGAGGTGTCCGTTCCTGTCGTGTCGCCAACGAGAATCCATTTGCCGTCTTCGCAAAAGTAATCCGCGGAATCGCTTTCCACGTAGAGCGTGTCTCCGGCGATTTTCTCGGTGCATTCGGGCAGGTCGTCTTTCGTGCTGAAGATGTCCTGGCCCTTGCTTCCCGAACTGTTGTCGTCTCCGCAGGCGAAAAGGCTAAAGAGAGCTGCGCCCGCAGCGACTTTTTTCAAGGTGAAGATTTTCATATTCTCTCCATTATGATGAGTTTAAGCTGTTTAAAATATAGCAATTATCTGTATTTTTGATTACATTTTTGTAAGGTATGTACAAGAGCTTGCGCAATTCGATTTTGCTGTCGAAAAAAGGCGCATGAAATCGATATGGGAAGCTGTAGGATCAATCAGCTCCGCTGACTGAACGAAGATCCGGATCTGCTCGCATACTTGCAGGAACTCGGCATGCATGAAGATGAACGGGTTTACGCGTCGGTGATTATCGTATAGGCGTCGAGTCTGTGGATTAGGTGAACTTTTTCAAGAACCTCAATAAAGATGACGGGTGAAATCATGCCGCGTTCAGGGTCGATCCACCTAGCAAGAGCTTCGTAACCGCAGACCTTACCCGTCAGTGCACGGACAACCGGTTGGTTGTAAACCTTGAAATACCCTTTTTCGAAAGCTTCTTCGAAATCAATTTCTTCGACCGAAAGGTGCAGGCTGATGATAACGAGGTGGTCTGCACCGGCTCGCAGGATTCTTTCTCCTTAGAATTTTGAGTTTGATTGATATTTTCAAATTCACCATTCATTTCAAAAATTTTCTCCGTTCGGTGAATTTAATTTAACTAATGAAAATAAAAAGGAGCTTTTTGTAAAAAAACTCCATGTTACTACAATTTTATTACTCCAAATTGGAATATTCTACATCTTCCTATGCGAAAAAAGAAGAATTTCTGCCTTGATTAGAATTTCGGGTAGCCGTCCTTGAGGCTTTCGTCGTAGTGTGCGCGCTCCCCGCCGATAAATTTCGGGCGCGTGCGCGCTGCAATCAGGATTGCCTTGCCGATATGCGTTAGCTGCATGTGGACAGGAACTGCGACTTCCTTCAGGTGCATGCCGATGAGCGTTCCGCCGATATCGAGCCCGGCATCTGCCTTGATATGTTCGATGGCGACCGGATGCTCGAAGGCACTGTAGCAGGCTGTTGCAAAAGAGCCGCCCGCCTTGGGCTGCGGAACCACGTTCACGATTTCTGCGTTAGGTATGGCTGCGTGCTCGACGATGATGGCTCGGTTCAGGTGCTCGCAGCACTGCGCCGCGATGTAGATGCCGAGCGGCTTGAACACGGACGAGAGCCCTTCGAAAATAGCCTTGCCGACTTCGGGCACGGAGTGGCTCCCGATGTCGTTTCCGAGCGTGGAGCTCGTGCTGCAACCGATGACTACAATCTGGCCCGCCGTGAGGTGTGCCTTTTCCACAAGTTCCTTGGCGGCGTTCATCGCGTCGTTACGAATCTGTTCGACAACGTTCTTGTCGTCTATCTCGTATGTAATGCCTGCCATGTCTTACCTCATTAATATTACCATCTGTCATTCTGGAGCCTCGAAGAGGCGATAGAATCCACTTAAAAAAATTAGTTTTTTACTATATTCCTTGGCAAACACTTTTACTGGACTTTCACATGATTACTGGCGAAATCAAGAACCGCATCGATTCTATCTGGGACACTTTTTGGACGGGCGGCATCACGAACTCCATCACCATCTTGGAGCAGATGACCTACCTCTTCTTTATGAAGATGCTGGACGACGCACAGAAAAAGAAGGATGCGGCGGCGAACGCTATGGGCGTGAAGGTCAAGGACCCGGTCTTCAAGGCGGGCAAGTGGCACAACCCCGATTTCGACCGCGATGTCCCTTACAGTAACCTGCGCTGGAGCGTGTTCAAGAACATGGAATCCGAGGCGATGTATGCGACGGTTTCCCGCGACGTATTCGTGTTCATCAAGACTCTGAACGACGGCAAGGAGAGCGCCTACAGCCGCTTTATGAACAATGCGACGTTCATGATTCAGAGTGCGCGCACGCTCACGAAAATCGTGGAAGGTATCGACGGGCTCGACATGAACAACCGCGACACCATGGGTGATGTCTATGAATACATCTTGGGCAAGATGGCGGCTAGCGGCACCAACGGGCAGTTCCGTACCCCGCGCCACATTATCCGCATGATGGTAGATATGATGCAGCCCACCCTGAAGGATTCCGTTTGCGATCCGGCGATGGGTTCGGCGGGGTTTATCGTGGAGGCGGCGAAGTTTGTGCAGGAGCACCACAAGAAGGAACTCCTCAAGAAGGAAAATTCGGACCATTACCGCGGCGAGATGTTCCATGGGTTCGATACCGACCAGACAATGCTGCGCATCGGGGCGATGAACCTGATGCTGCATGGCGTCGATAACCCCGAAATTGCCTACCGCGACAGCCTGAGTTCCGAAAACACCGACGAAAACCTTTATACGCTTTGCCTTGCGAACCCGCCGTTTGCGGGCAGCTTCGACTACGAGGTGGTAAGCAAGAGCGTGCTTGCCATTACCAAGACCAAGAAGACGGAACTCTTGTTCCTCGCGCTGTTCGTGCGTATGCTCAGGCCGGGCGGCCGCTGTGCATCTATCGTGCCCGACGGCGTGCTGTTCGGCAATAGTACGGGGCACAAATCTATCCGCAAGGAACTTATCGAGAATCAGCGCTTGCAGGCCGTTATCAGCATGCCCAGCGGCGTGTTCCAGCCCTATAGCGGCGTTTCGACGGCGATTCTCGTGTTTACCAAGACAAACGCGGGCGGCACGGACAAGGTCTGGTTCTACGACATGAAGGCTGACGGCTACACGTTGGACCAGAAGCGCACCGAATGCAAGGAGAACGACATTCCCGACATTGTCGCGCGCTGGAAGAACCTCGATGCCGAAGAAAGCCGCACCCGCAAGGAACAGTCGTTCTTTGTGCCGGTAGAAGAAATCATCGCGAACGATTACGACCTCAGCATCAACAAGTACAAGGAAGTGGAAAAAGTCAAGGTCGAATACGAAAATCCCAAGACCGTATTCAAGCGCATTACGAAACTCCAGGACGAAATCAACACCGCTATGAACGAATTCAAGGAGAAATACCTATAAGTGTCATCCTGGAGGCCGAAGGCCGATAGGATCCAGTGAAGTTGTCATTGCGAGCGGAGCGAAGCAATCTCTAACCAGAATGTCATTCTGGAGCGAAGCGATAGAATCCAAAGAGAATTTGTTATGAAGCGTAATTGGGAATACAAGAAACTTGGTGATGTGGCGTCATTTAGACGTGGCTTGACATACGCAAAGGATGATGTTGTTAATCATTCTTCTAAGATAGTGCTTCGATCTAATAATATAAATCTTGAAACAAGTTCATTGAATTTTGATGATGTTGTGTGTTTAAGAGATGACTTTGTCATTCCATTAGATAAATTGCTGCGTGGCGGAGATATCTTTATTTGTATGTCTAATGGAAGTACGCAACATTTGGGGAAAGTTGCGCACGTACAAGAAAATCTTAATATGGCGTTTGGTGGCTTTATGGGAGTGATTGAGCCTAATGAAAATTTGACTTATTCCCGTTATGTATTTTACTGTTGTCGATCTGGGGCTTATCGAAGTTATTTAAACTCCATATTTAATGGTGCGAATATCAATAATTTGAAATGGGGCGATCTATCAAAGTTTGTTATCCCCGTTCCGCCTCTTTCGGAGCAATCCCGTATTGTTGCGGAGCTGGATTTGCTGACGGGTATCATCGACAAGCAGAATGCGCAGCTCAAGGAACTCAATAGCCTCGCTCAGGCCATCTTCTACGACATGTTCGGCGACCCCATCGAAAACCCCAAAGGCTGGGAAGTAAAAAAATTGGGGGATGTGTGTTCAGTAGTGAATGGGTTGGTTAATCCAAATGAAGAACCCTTTTGCAACTATCCCCATATTGGCGGAGCGAATATTCAGTCTAATACAGGTGTTTTTGTTGATGTGAAACTGGCTAAAGATGAAGGCCTTATTAGCGGAAAGTATCTGTTTGATGAATCGATGATATTGTACTCTAAAATACGTCCTAATCTTAATAAGGTGGCGTTGCCTTCATTCAAGGGCATTTGTAGCGCGGACATGTATCCTTTAATTACAAATACTGATGTCGCAAACAAGTACTACATAAAGTTTTCTATAACTCACAAGAAATTCATTGAATATGCCGTTTCGCATTCTGGTCGAGCGAATATCCCGAAAATCAATAGAGACGCGTTGTTGGCCTATGATTTGCCGCTCCCGCCCCTCGCTCTCCAGCAATCCTTTGCCGAAAAAATCCAGTCCATCGAAAAGCAAAAAGAAACCATCCGCGCCTCCATCGCCGACACACAAAAATTGCTCGACTACACCATGGATAAATATTTTGGGTAAATAGACCCTATCGCATCGGCCTGCGGCCTCGCTCCAGGGTGACAGCAGAAAATTTAGGCCAATGGCATATAATTTGCCAAAAGTATTGATTTTTTAATATTTTGGCAGAAAATAGAACGACAAGCTCCTTGTTTTTGTTAAAATATGGTTGTTTTTGTGCATAATTTGCCAAAATCTTGATTTTTTATTATTTTTGGCAATGTATAATCTTTTGAGCGGAGGTGGGATATGCGTGAGAAAATCATTGGCAGGGTTGACGAGCAGGACCTGCTAAAAAGGCTGTACGATTCCCCGAAATCGGAATTTGTCGCCGTCTATGGCCGTAGGCGAGTGGGCAAAACCTTTCTTATCAAGGAGTTTTTTCAAGACGAACTGTTGTTCTCGGTTTCTGGACTTTCAAATGCGGGAACGGAATCACAGATCAAGAACTTCTATACGGCTATGCTGAGGCAAGGGCTAGAGTCTTCGATACCTCCTAAAGACTGGCTTGATGTTTTTAACCTGCTCGCTGATTTGATTGAATCGTCAAAGGCAAAACGCAAAGTGGTGCTACTAGACGAACTCCCGTGGATGGATACGCCCAAATCGGGCTTTGTTACGGCCTTGGAACATTTCTGGAATGATTTCGCCTCGGGCCGTTCGGACATACTGCTGCTTGTTTGCGGTTCAGCCACTTCCTGGATTATCAACAAATTGATCAACAATCATGGTGGGCTCCACAACCGTCTGACTCGGCATATATTCCTGCAGCCTTTTACGTTGAAGGAGTCGGAAGAGATGCTTGCCAGGCAGGGGTTCAACCTGTCGCGCTACGAAGTTGCTGTGTGCTATATGGTTTTTGGCGGCATACCCTTCTACTTAAGTCTTCTAGACAGTCGATATAGTCTGGCGCAGAATATAGACAAGCTGTTGTTTAGCCCCAAGGGAGAACTTGCATTAGAATTTGAAAACTTGTACGCCTCGCTTTTCAGAAATGCCGAAGAACACATTTCCGTTGTCCGTGCATTGAGCAGGCGAAAGTCGGGACTGGACCGGACTGAAATTCTGAAAGCCTGTAAGTTAAAGACCGGAAACGGCATTACCACCATCTTGAACAATCTTCAAAACTGTGGGTTCATCACTCAATACCGCTGCATCGATAATGGTCGAAAAAGGAATTATTATCGGCTTTCTGATTTTTTCACCCTGTTCTATTTTTACTTTGAAGAAGAAATACGGAATCGGAAAAAGGACTTTTGGCTCAAACTTCAGACGACTCCAAAATTTGGTACGTGGGCGGGCCTCACTTACGAGCAACTTGTCTTTAGTCATATTGATAGGGTGAAGGAAAAACTCGGAATATCAGGTGTAGGCACAAACGAATTTTCTTACAGAACTCTCGAGGACGACGGATATCCTGGCGTACAGATTGATCTTGTGATTGAACGTGATGACCGGACAATTAATTTATGCGAGATAAAGTTCTGCGAAGACATATATGTTCTGGATAGTGCCGAAGATATGAGGCTCCGCACAAGGCTTTCTGTATTTAAGAAGAATTACCCTAAACGCAAATATGCAATGCAACTTACGCTTATAACGACATTTGGCCTTGCGAATGGAAAATATGCGGGCATCGTGAACAATCAGGTTTTACTAGAGGACTTGTTCTAGGATTTACCGATTTTTGTTTATATTTTAGAAAAAATGCGGAAACCCGCAAAAATGTAAAGCAAATATGGCAAATTGTGACGACATCGATGGAACGCCCGAGTCCGAGGCGGAAACCCGCAGGGTCCTGATTGACCGCATGCTCCGCGAGGCGGGGTGGACTGTGCTTACGGCCAAGGGGGTCGTGAAGCCTTCGAAGGCGTGTATCGAAGTCGAAGTGGAAGGGATGCCGAACGGGGAGGGTGTCGGTTTTGTCGATTACGTGCTTTTTGGTGCGGACGGGCTCCCGCTGGCTGTAATCGAGGCGAAAAAGACGACGGTTTCGCCAATAAAGGGCAAACACCAGGTGGAACTTTATGCGGATTGCCTCGAAAAGCAGTATGGCCGCCGCCCTGTAATCTATTACACCAACGGTTACGAGACGAACATTATCGACGGTCTTGGCTACCCGCCGAGGCGGCTCTATGCGTTCCATACCGAGGGCGATCTGGAACTCTTGATTCAGAAGCGGGGCCGCAAGGATATCGGCGACTTTAGCGTGAAGGGCTACATTACCGACCGACATTACCAGAAGATGGCCATCAAGTCCGTGTGCGAATGGTTCAACGGCAAGCACCGCCGCGGTCTCTTGGTGATGGCAACTGGTACGGGCAAGACCCGTGTCGCGATTTCTACGGTAGATGTGCTCATGCGGAACGGCTGGGTCAAGAACGTGCTGTTCCTTGCCGACCGCACGTCGCTGGTGGGCCAGGCGAAGAAGAATTTTGCGAAGCTACTGCCGAATACCCCTGTTGCCGTTTTGAGCGATTCCAGTGATGAAAACATTATTCGAGATAAAAACGGCGAAGTTGCCGAGGTCAATGCCCGAATCGTGTTCAGTACCTACCAGACGATGATCAACTGCGTCGATACCGAGAAGAAGCCCTTCTCGGTGGGGCGATTCGACCTGATTATCATTGACGAGGCGCACCGCAGTATTTTCGGCAAGTTCGGCGCTATCTTCAACTATTTCGATAGCCTGCTGCTCGGGCTTACGGCGACCCCTCGTGACGAGGTGGACAAGAGCACCTACGATATTTTCGAGATGGAGAACGGCTGCCCGAATTACGCCTACGAACTCGATGATGCTGTGGCCGATGGTTTCCTGGTGAATTATCACGGGTTCAAGCGCGGCTCCATGATTCTGAAGGACGGAATCAAGTACAGCGACCTTTCGGAAGAGGAAAGGGAACAGCTGGAGCAGGTGTGGGATTACGAAGAGACTCTGCAGGAACTTGGCTCGGGCGCTGTGCCGCCGGAAGCGGGCGGGAATACCCGCGGGCGCGATATCGGTAGCGAGGAAATCTTCAAGTACATCTACAACGAAGGCACGGTGGATAACGTGTTGCAGGACCTGATGAAGAATGGTCTGAAGGTCCAGAGTGGCGAACGCATTGGCAAGAGTATCATTTTCGCGTACAACCACAAGCATGCCGAACTGATTGTAGAACGGTTCCACAAGCTTTATCCCGAATACGGTTCCGATTTTTGCGCGCTGATTGATAACTACGTGACCTATTCGCAGGATTTGATTGACAAGTTCGAAGTTCGCGACGGGAACCCGCAGGTTGCCGTGTCTGTGGATATGCTGGATACGGGAATCGATGTGCCCGATGTACTGAACCTTGTGTTCTTCAAGCCTGTCAAGTCGAAAATCAAGTTCATGCAGATGATAGGCCGTGGCACGCGCCTTTCTGCCGATATCTACGGGGCGGGCAAGGACAAGGAATGTTTCTACATCTTTGACTGGTGCAGGAATTTTGAATACTTCGAGCAGAATCCGGACGGCAAGATTGTGCAGCAGAGCATGTCGCTGACGGAGCGCCTGTTTGCCCTGCGTGCCGAGGTGGCGTTCTACCTGCAGCACCAGACGTACCAGGAAGATGAATTTGCGAAAAGCCTTCACGACGATTTGAAGGCTGGCCTGAAAGCACAGGTCGCTACGCTGTCGGATGCCCATATTTCGGTGCGAAACCGTTGGGCCGCCGTTTGCCATTTCAAGAGTGACGATGCGTGGGTGTGCTTGACTGCTGGCGATGTGCAGACCTTGAAGCTTGATATTGCACCGCTGTTGCCGCACAACACGCAAGACGAAAATGCCAAGAAGTTCGACGTGCTTGTGCTAGCGATTGAACTTGAATTCGTGAATAGCGAATACAATGCGAGCAGGCCTGTTGCAAGTGTATGCGGGCTTGCCGAACGCCTGCTTTCCAAGGCTACAATCCCGCAGGTGGTTGCCAAGATGGGGACCATCAAGGAAGTGCTGAACCAGACCTCGTGGGAAAACAGGAGCCTGCGCTGGCTCGAGAAGGTGCGCACCGAACTCCGCGACCTCATGAAGTTCCTGGTGGGCGATGGCGGCCAGACTTTCACGATTGACATCGACGATGTTGTTACCGATGACGGCGAAAGCGCCGGCGTAGAGACCCGCGTGACCTACAGGCAAAAGGTGATGGATTACCTTGCCCAAAAGGACTACAATCCCGTGCTCCAGAAAATCTACAACCTGGAACCGCTCACGAATGAAGATGTTCTGGAACTGCAGCGCATCATGTGGTCTGAATTGGGTAGCAAGGAAGACTTCGAGAAGTTTGCCGACGGCAGGCCCTGTGACGGGAATGTGGCCATATTGATTCGCTCGTTTATTGGTGTTGACCGCAAGCAGGCGCTGGAACGGTTCAACGCGTTCCTTTCGGGGAGCGAACTCAATTCCGACCAGGAAGAATTCCTGAACGACATTATTTCGTACGTTTGTGAGAACGGTGACATCAGGCCGGAAACCGTCGTGAACGACGCCCCGTTTGACGAACGCTTGGAAGTGTTCAACGACAAGATGATTCCGCTAAGGCGATACCTTGAGAATATTCACGAAGTTGTTGACCCCGCAGGAATGCAGGGGTAGGTAGACGGTCTTTCTAGATAAGTAATTTGAAGAGGTAAATTATGGCAGACTACTATGTTGATGAGAATGGTGTTGCCCGTCCTGACCAACCCTCAAAGAAAGATGATAATCATAAAGAGGATAAATCATCTTTTGGTGATTCTTTTAGCGAAAGTCTTCGATGGCAAAAGAAATTTTATTCTGTTTTTTCATTAGTTAGAAATCCTATATCTGGGACTTTTGAAATGCAATGGGATAGGATGAAAGAGAAGGATGATCGAAAAAAAACAGTAGAAAAATTTATAAGCAAAATCCCGTGTACTGATTTGGCTGTGCCGAGCATAGAACAGACAACAAAAACGGACTTGAACTACGCCAATAGATTTAAGCTCCCGTCAGACGAGATGAAGGCTTTGGCCTCTCAACTTTTGCAAAGTGCTGTAACGAACGGGATAGTCACAAGTACATTTTCTGGAGCCCTCCAGTGTAATATCGATATTTCAAAATTGGCACATTCTCAGGATGGCTTTTTGAGAGGATTTGCAATGTCCGAGGGAAAAATCGCGGAACAAGCCAAGTTTACCGAGATTCCGTCTGTCAGTATTACTCCTATGTTGGCGTTTCAAATAGCCTCCATGGTAACGGGACAGTATTACCAACATATTATAACGACACAATTGAATTCTATTTCTCAAAAACTCGATCAAGTACTTGATTTGCTCGAAGAAGAAGACAAGGCTATTATAAAAAATGGTTTTAGGCAATTAGGGGATTTGTCTTCTTTCGATAGATTTGACGAGCAAGATGCTAATGTGTTGAGAAATATTCAGGGAGTTGCTGGAAAACTTAAAGACAAATACATGTCGCTAGTGCTGAAAAAAAACATAGATGTTGAGCGTAGCTTGTTAAGAGATAAAGGCGAAGCTGACGACTGGTTTAAAGCCTTGAATGATTCAAAGTTTATTCCGTATATGCAGGTCGCTTTTATGGCGGAATATCTTTTTTATTGCTCGAATATGGTGCTTCTTGAACGAGAACTTGCTAAGCCGGAGTCGGAAAGACGTCGCGACAGAATTGACAAGTGGACGGAATGTTTGAATTGTGATTTTATGGCTCCGTATGCAAAAAAGTACCATGATGTAAAATGGACTGTTCTGTTGAATTTAGAGTTACTGAAAGCTGACGCTTTGTTTTGGTCTGGTGGTATAAAAGATCTATATTATGAAACGTTAGATCGGTTCGATTCTTTTGAAAAAGGGGTTCTCAAAACTTTGGCTCAATTGAATCCTATTTATTCCATTGAGTATAAGGATGGTAAATTTCTGGAACTGGATTCTAAGTGACGAAATTCGTTATAGACTAATAAAAAAATCCGGATGATTTTCGTTTATCCGGAATTTTTTTAGTAAAAATAAACTAGGAATAGTGACTTAAACCGTTTACTCCCACTCAATGGTTCCGGGCGGCTTGTGCGTCACGTCGTACCACAGGCTGCCAGCGCCTTCCGCTTCGAACTTGCGCCAAAGTCCGGCCAGCATTCCCTGGTCGATTTCGGCGAAGTTTGCGGTCATGGCTTCGGTAGAGTTCACCGGGCGCATCACGATGCAGGGCTTGCCTGCCGTGCGGAGCGGGACGAGCACCACAGGCATCTGCCAGATCTTTTCGTACAAATCATTTGCCTGCAAGAATTCGGTGCAGATGTTGTCGAACTTGCGGAGGGTATCGAAGTTTTCGCGAGTGGCGAACTGCTCGACGAGCTTCGGGTCTTCATCGGCCACGCTGCCAATTTGGTAAATCACACGGTTGATGGCCTTGAAGCGGTTGGCAAGTTCGGTGGAGAACTTTTCGCAATCCTTCCAGCTGAGGCCCGGTGTGGTGATGAGGAACGGCTGTGCGTAGGTTCGGCCGTCGCCCTGCACGCCCACGCTCTTGATGGGGAGTAGGCGGCCAGCAATGTTGTTCGCCTTCAGGTAGTCGGCGAGGGACTGACCGGCGGTGTCCTTCACGTCTTCGAATTTCACGAGGTCGTCGGTGAGCTTGCCGTCGCTGCAGAGCAGGCGAACGCCGAGACCCGGACCCGGGAACGGGTGGCGCCACACGAGGTTGTGCGGGATGCCCAGTTCTTCGCCGAGGGCACGGACTTCGTCCTTGTACAGGTCGGCGAGGGGTTCCAGCACGAGGCCCTTTTCCATGAGGTCCAAAACTTCTTGCACGCGGTTGTGGTGCGTCTTGATCTTGTCGGCGTTCTTGGTGCCGCCGCTTTCGATGGTGTCGGGGTAGATGGTGCCCTGGGCCATCATCCACTGGTTCGGATCGAGGTTGAGCTTTGCCATTTCCTCGTCTTTTACCGTCAGGAATTCCTTGCCGATGATGCCGCGCTTGGTTTCCGGTGCGGTCACGCCCTTGAGCTTCGCGAGGAAGTGTTCGCTGGCGTCGCGGACCTTGAGGTTGTTCATGCCTTCCGCCCTGAGGAAGTCCATAATCTTCTGGGATTCGCCGAGGCGCATCATGCCGTTATCCACATGCAGGCCGAGGACTTTTTCGGGGCCCAGCACGCGGTTCAAGAGCACGAATGCCACGGTGGAGTCCACGCCGCCGGACACAAGCAAGAAGACCTTGCGGTCCTTGACCTGTTCCTTGATGCGCTCCGTGATGAGCGGCAGGTAGCTCTTCATGTTCCAGGTCTTCTTCGCGCCCGTGAAGTCCACGAAGTTTTCGAGCAACTTCATGCCGAACTTGCTGTGGGTGACTTCGGGGTGGAACTGGATGCCGAAAATCTGGCGTTCGGGCTTGTCGCTATCGAAGGCGACGGCGGCGATTTCGCAGTCCTTAGTGCTGGCCACGATCTTGTAGCCCTCGGGGAGCTTGGTGACCTGGTCGCCGTGGCTCATCCACATGGGGGAGGCCTTCGGGAGTCCTTTCAAAAGCGGGCAGTTTTCGTCGCCCACGATAAGGTCGGCGATGCCGTATTCCTTGACCTTGCCCGGTTCCACGTGCCCACCCAACTGCTGGGCGATGAGCTGGTGACCGTAGCAGATGCCGAGCTTCGGCACAGGCAGGTTCAAAATTTCGGGATTGTATTCCGGGGCGTCGGCGGCGTACACGCTCGACGGGCCGCCACTGTAGATGATTCCCTTCACGCCTTCGAGCTCGCTGACGGGAGCGGCGGGGGAGTGGATTTCGGTAAACACGCCCAGGCGGCGCACGCGGTTAGCAATCAGGTGGGCGTACTGCCCGCCAAAGTCCAAAACTGCAATAGTATCGACGTTCTTCATACGCTCCAAAAATAGAATATTTTGTGTTTCTTGGGATAAAAATACCACCGATGTGACGGATATTGCTGTTTTTTGTTTTTTTACATATCACATTGAACACTTTGAATTTGCTTTATTATATTTAGTTTATGCGTATTTTAAATTATCTCTTTCTTGGATTGGCCGTTTCGGCCTATGCTGCCGTCGATTCGACAGAAACCATAGCTTCTCACCCTGAACCGTCACAAACGGAAGTCCAGGTCGCGCCCACAGTCGCTCCGTCTCAGGAGCCTTCGCTGCAACCTTTGCAATCGAAAAAAATTTCGCAGCAGGCTCCGCAATCTCAGCAACTGCCGCCTTCACAGCAGCCCCAGCAGCCGATGATGCTGCCGCAATATGCTCCGCCTCCGCAAATGTATCCGACGGCACAATATGTCCAACCGCATCCTGTTTACGCTCAGCGGCCGGTTGCCCAACCGATGCAACAAACTCGTCCGGCCTCTCCGGAAAAAGCTCCAGAAAAAAACTACATCCATAACGGATTCTTCTTCGAAGCCGATTTGGGCGTGCGTTACATGAGGCTTGAAAATAAGGAATATGACGACTATTTCGATGAACGGAACGGTGAACTGATTGTGGGCGATAACGGAAACTCCGCTGAAAGCCGATTCAAGGGATTCGGTCCCGATTTCGGCCTCAAGTTCGGCGGAATCGTCGCTAGCCGTCTGGCGCTTTACTGCAATCTGGAATTCTCGTCTATGGACGGAAATTTTAAGGCTTCCCGCACTGAAAACGGTTGGAAAAAATCCAGTGCCGATTTTGAAACAGACGCCATCCGTTTTGCATTCGGTGGCGGTACCCATTTCTTCTTTACCCCTGATCCGAACAGCGTTTTTTACGGAACCTTTATCGGTGCTTCGGTCAGTATTGTCGCTGAAGAAGCTGGCTTGACCTCTTCGTATAACGACCACGAAGAACTTGAAATTTCAAAGAGCGACCTCTCCTTCGGTTTGCAGCTCGGAAAGGTCTGGATGGTCAATGACTCCTGGAACGTAGGCCTTACGGTAAAGGGTTCGTTGGATGGCGGAATTCGTGACGGCGAAAGCGGAAACGACTCGGACTACTATTCGTTGTCGGCCAACCTGGCTGTCATAAGAAAATAAAATGCGTCTAAAATCCGTATTGAATGCGCTCCTTCTAACGTTTGGCCTTGCCGCCGTTTCTTATGCTGGAGTTTACGATTACAATCCTTCTCAAGCTACTTATGCCAGTCAGGGGCAGTATTCCTATATCCACAATGCCTTCTATTTTGAAGCATCGCTGGGCTTGCAGTATCTGAATATCAGCGATGAAAAAAAAGACGACGAAGAAATCCTCTATGGATCCAGTAAGAATATCTATGAAACTGATTTTTCCGGTATGGGTCCTGAATTTTATGCTCGGTTTGGCGGAATAATTTCTAGCCGTGTCGCCCTGTTCTGTCTTTTGGGAATATCTTCGCTCAAGGTAGCTGATTATGAATATGTGGAAAGACAAAATGGCGATATCCGCTACGTTGAGAAAAATTCCGAAGGCGGAATACGATTTGCGATTGGAGGCGGAGTGAATGTTTACTTTGTCAGAAATCCATCTAATCCGTTATATGGTCTATATGCAGGTGCTTCATTTGCCATCGCCTACTTCAACCTTGGTGATGACGATTCGTACTTTGACGAAGAAAGGCGCACTAGGCCATTAGATGAAGCCTATTTCTCTCAATCAGCAGCAAGTGTTGGTTTTGAATTCGGTAAATTATGGTATATGACAGATATGTGGAATGTTGGAGCCGGAGTACAAATGTTGCTTGATTCTCCAGACCGTACCGATGAAGACGATGAAAATATCTACTATACTTTAGCATTCAAAATTATGATTGTGAGAAAATAATTCTTGATGAAATTTTCGGATTGAAATTGTAAATTTGTCTATAAAATGAAAATCCCGCACGGTCTGTGCGGGATCTTTTGTATCTATTTTTAGAGCCTTTAATCGACTTTAGCCGCGCTCGTCTGCGCGATTATTCGCCGCAGGACATTTCGCGGGCAAGTTGAATCAGTGTCTGCACGCCGAATCCGGTTGCGCCGTATTCAGTGTATTTCCACTTCTTGTCGACGAAGGCGGTGCCGGCGATGTCCCAATGCGTCCAGGCGGTGTTTTCGGGCACGAATTCCTGGAGGAAGAGGGCGGCAGAAATGGCACCTGCGTCGCTGCCGGTATTCTTGAGGTCGGCGAAGTGATCCTTGAGCGCGTCGGCGTATTCTTCTTCGAGCGGCATGCTCCAGAATTTTTCACAGCAGGCTTCGCCGCAGTTGATCACCTTGAGGCCAAGGTCGTCGTCATTGCTGAAGAATCCCGTGACGGCGTAACCGAGGGCGCGGACCATGGCGCCCGTAAGGGTGGCGAGGTCCACGATGTGCGTTGCCCCGATAAGGCCCGCTTCGGCAAGTCCGTCGCTTAAGACCAGACGGCCTTCGGCGTCGGTGTTGTCGACCATGACGGTCTTGCCGTTCTTGGCGGTAAAGATGTCGCCCGGCAGCACGGACTTATTGCCAATGGCATTTTCGGCGAGGCAGCAGACGGCGCTCACGCGAATCGGGAGTTTGAGTGTTGCAATGGCCTGGATTGCGGCGAGCGCGGTCGCGGCACCACTCATGTCGCTGATCATTTCGGGCATGGATTTAGGCGGTTTCAGGCAGAGGCCGCCGGTATCGAAGGTGAGCCCCTTGCCGACAATTACCAAGTGGTCCTTGGAGGTGCGCTTTGCGGGCTTGTATTCGAGCGTAATCATGTGCGGCTCGTGAGAACTGCCCTTACCGACGGTCACGTGGCCCATGAAGCCTTCCTTTTCGAGCTGCTTCATGTTACGAACCTTGATGGAGAGGCCTTCGGTGTATTTTGCGACCGTCTTTGCGCGTTCCACGAATTCGGCGGGGTAGAGGTCTGAGGCACTCGTGTTGATCAAATTCTTGGCAAGCGTAATGGCCTTCTGTTCTACGGAGACATCTTCGGCAATTTTCCTGAATTCTTTGACATGTTCGCCGGCGACGATTTCGTAGGTCACCTGGAAGTTCGGCTTTTGCTTGCTCTTGTAGGCATCGAACTTGTAGTCGGCGTAATGCAGGCCGTGCAAAATGGCCTTGAACTGCTCATCGGCAGCGTCGGCCAGGAACAGGCTTACGCAGGGAATCTGCTTCTTCATTGCCTTTTTGGCGAGGCGGTTGGCGGCCATGCGCAGGTGGTCGAGGGCGGAAAGACCGCGTTCCTTGGCGGCGTCCACAAAGATGGTATTGCAACCGTCAATTTCTAGGTATTCGAGGTCTTCGAAGGGGCCTTCCTTCATGCCCTTCAGAATGGTTTCGACCTGTTCTTCACCTTCGGGGGAGAGAACGGTGGAAAATTGAACAGATTCTTTGACATAAAACAGGGCGTATGCCTTGCTGTCAGTGTTTTTGAGATTTTCGGAAGAAACGATATTCAAGTTCATGATATAAATGTAGTAAATAGTAGAGAGGTTTGATGTCAGGGCATTAACCCCTTTGAGGTGAGGGGTTATTTCGTGAATTTATAGCGGCCGAGAAGGTCGAAATAGCGGGCCTTCGGGGAAATCTTGATAGGCTTGAGAGTGTTGCGTAGGGCTGTTGTTCCTTCGGGTTTTGAATAATAATGTATCGTTATGAATCCATCGGCATAAAATGACAACGAATAGCCGTCGTTCATGGGTTCGTAAGTGATTGTGTTGGTGATAGTTCCGTTTTGGTTCAGTTCAGACATTTGGTATTTTCCGTATCGCTGACATAGATTTCTGCATTGGAGAGCGCAGCCGAGTTGTCCTTCCCGGAGTATCTGTTGAAGATGACGGAATCTAATTTTAGTCCGCTATCTTCAATCATGTAGTAACCAGCAATTTCTTTGAAAACGGCGTCTGTGCAAGTGTTGGCTGAGACAGTGGTGCTTATCGCGAATACACTCGATAAAAACAAGGCGATAAAAGGCTCTTCTGAGCTAAGTGTGGAACATTTTTCTAAAAAAATAGCCTAAAAACGG
>NZ_CAMGVQ010000051.1:0-25039 GCF_946062555.1 uncultured Fibrobacter sp. | reverse complement strand
AGCCGTAGGCTCTTTGGAACCACCCGCCTAGCGGGTGGTTTTCTGTATACAAAAAAAAGAACCCGTTTCCGGGTTCTTTTTAGTGTGATGTGTGTAGTGTGTGGTGTGTAATTAATCATTACACACTTCACATTTCACACTTCACATCGCGGCATCGCCGCGCTTAACAGCCGAGCTTTGCGGAGAGGTAAGCTTCGAGTTCGTCGATCTTCACCAGTTCCTGCTTCATGGAGTCGCGTTCGCGAACAGTCACGAAGCCAAGCTTTGCCGGGTCGGATTCCCCCTCGCCCACCGTGTCGAAGTCAACGGTCACGCAGAACGGGGTACCCAGTTCGTCCTGACGGCGGTAGCGCTTACCGATAGACTGCGTTTCGTCGTATTCCACATTCCAGCGGTTGAGGAGCTTCTGGTAGAGCTCTTCGGCCTTGGCCTTCACCTGGCCCTTCTTCACGAGCGGGAGAACAGCCACCTTCACCGGAGCGATCTTCGGGTCAAAGTGGAGCACGGTACGTTCATCGTTTTCGAGCTTTTCCACGTCGTAGGCGTCGCAGAGGAGCACGAGGAGCAGGCGTTCCACACCGAGGGACGGTTCCACCACGTACGGGATGTAGCGCTTGTTCTGCACCGGGTCAATGTATTCCTGCTTAACCTTGGATTCGTTCTGGTGCTGCGTCAAGTCGTAGTTCGTGCGGCTTGCGATACCCCAGAGTTCGCCCCAGCCGAAGGGGAATTCGTATTCCACGTCGGTGGTACCGTTGGAGTAGTGAGAAAGTTCTTCCTTGGCATGTTCGCGGAGGCGGAGCTTTTCCTTGTTCACGCCGAGGTCGTTCACGAGCCAGTCGAAGCAGTACTTGCGCCAGAAGTTGTACCAGTCAAGTTCAGTGCCCGGTTCACAGAAGAATTCCAGTTCCATCTGTTCGAATTCGCGAGTACGGAAGATGAAGTTACCCGGAGTGATTTCGTTACGGAAACTCTTACCGATCTGGCCTACACCGAACGGGATACGCGGGCGGACGTTATCGACAATGTTCTTGAAGTCAACGAAGATACCCTGGGCGGTTTCCGGACGGAGGTAAACCTTGTTGCCTTCGCCTTCGATGACGCCGATTTCGGTCTGGAACATCAAGTTGAATGCGCGGGGCTTGGTCCAGTCGGTCTTGCCGCAGGTGGGGCATTCGATCTTGTTGTCCATCATCATCTGGTGGACTTCGTCAAAGTTCTTGCCGGCGCAGCAGCCTTCGCCGAGCTTGTCTTCCAAAAGCTGGTCGGCACGGAAACGTTCGTGGCAAGCGAGGCAATCCACCAGCGGGTCAGAGAAGTTGCCCACGTGGCCAGAAGCCTTCCAGACGCGGGGGTTCAAAAGAATAGAGCTGTCGAGACCGAGCACATCCTGGCGGCTGGTCACAAACTTCTTCCACCAGAGGTTCTTGATGTTACGCTTCAGTTCCACGCCATACGGACCGTAGTCCCAAGTGTTGGCGAGGCCGTCGTAAATTTCGGAGCCGGGGAAAATGAAACCGCGGCGCTTGCAGAGGGAAATGATGTCCTTGAGGGCATCCTGAACTTTCTTTGCCATTTTATAATCCTTTATCGGCAGGCGCTTCGGCGTGCCGGACTAGGAACCTACCTGGATGATAGGCCCTGACGGTGGCAAAGATAGTAAAATGTGACCGACGAAATCTTTTTTTTCTAAATTTTCACTATGCAATTCGACGGACTTATAAAAGAAATCAAATTCGAAGTAGAAGTAGACGGAGTCAAGCTTGCCCCGGCAATCGTACAGGATGCCGACAAGGGCGACGTGCTCATGATGGCCTGGATGAACGAAGAAGCGCTCCGTCGCACCCACGAATGTGGCGAGATGGTATTCTGGAGCCGTAGCCGCAAGGAATACTGGCACAAGGGCGACACCAGCGGAAACGTGATGACCGTCGTGGAATGGGCCGCCGACTGCGACAGCGATGCCTTGCTCTTCAAGGTGCGCATGCAGGGGCCGCAGGTCGCTTGCCACACCGGAGCCCGCAGCTGCTTCTTTAAGAAAGTAGACTGCGGAAAATAAGAAGAGTATGTCATCCGCGGAGCGGAGGAAAAACAGGAATCCGCACTGGATCCCCTCCCGTTGGTCGAGGATGACTCTCCCACTGACGTCTTCCTGGAGGGAACGAAGTGACCGACGGGATCCATAGAGGTTTATATGAATAAAATTCTCGCGCTGATACTCACAGTGGCGATTTCGGGATTCACCCAAGATTTCCGCCAGATGGGTAGCAATTACTACGCCTACCCCACTCCGACAGCCAAGTACACCAAGGCTCCCGCCGGCTACAAGCCGTTTTACCTGAGCCACTACGGCAGGCACGGCAGCCGATTCCACCAGCCAGCCGACCACTATCACGCGCTGTACAATACGCTCGCAAAAGCCGATTCCGCAGGCAAGCTCACGGACCTCGGCAAGAGCCTACTTGAACGCGCCAAGTTCCTGGACGAATACGCCGCCCCGCGTGCAGGCGACTTGACCCAGCTCGGCGTGGCCCAGCATCAGGGAATCGCAAAGCGCATGGTCAAGAACTTCCCTGAAATTTTCAAGAATGACGCCTATGTAGAAGCCTACGCCAGCACCAGCGTACGCTGCGTCGTGAGCATGGCAGCATTCCTCGAAGAACTGCATGCGCTAAAGCCCAAGGTCGAAATTCACCAGGAATCGGGCAAGTACCTGATGAGCTTCATCAGCCCGCTGGATTTCGGAAAAATCATCGGCGAATCGAACACACCCGCCTGGCAAAAGGAAAATGAGAAACTTTACAGCCACGTGAATCCGACTCACATGATGCGCACGATTTTCAATGATTCCAACTACATCCAGAAGAATGTAGACGCAGGCGACCTTTTCAGCAAGATTTACGAAATCGGCAACAGCCTGCAAGGTAGCCCCGAAATCGAATTCAACTTTGACGACCTGTGGACCAAAGAAGACCTTACCGCCCGCTGGCATGCACAGAACGCCTGGTGGTACAGCGTGCTAGGCAACAACCCCTTCGCCAAAAAACAGGGCCTCGAAAATGCGCGCCCGCTCTTGAAAAACATTCTGGATGAAGCCGACAAGGTGATTGCCGCCGACACAACCAAAACAGATGCTTCGACTGATTCGGCAAGCTCATCAACCGGTTCAGCAACCGCAAAGACAGCAGCAAAGCCCGCGCAAAAGACCACCGCGACACTCCGCTTTGGCCACGATACGGTGATTTTCCCGTTTGCAGTGCTTTTACAGCTAGAAAACGGCACGCAGAACACCGGCATCGAAACCGCCGACATGGAAAACCTGCACAAGGTCTGGCGCGACTACGAAATCAGCCCGATGGCCGCCAACGTACAGCTCGTATTCTACAAGTCCAGCAAGAAGGGCACCCCGATTTTGGTGAAAGTGATGCTCAACGAAATCGAGCAGAAACTGCCCGTGACATGCAACCCGCAAGGCCCTTCGGCTAGCTCAGGGACCTTGCAAAACTGCCCCGCCGTCCCGTATTACCGCTGGGAAGACGTCAAGGAATTTTACGGCAAGATTGCAGCGGGCAAATAACCTGCGACTGCCTGTATAAAAGGGAAATCCCCCGCGTCGGCGAGGGATTTCTTGTGTTTAATGTTTCTGTTGTACTTCGTCTTGTCTCGGACAATTCTAGTCCTTAGTGTAGCTCCGTTCTGGGAGCCGTCTATGCGTAGCGTTCGCATTCTTGCACTTTCCATTGCGGCATCGGCAACCTTGCCCGCCGCTTTCGCTCTGTTTTTAGCCATAGAAGCCTCCTTGAGGGGGAAATATAAATTATTTTTTAGGACATGCAAAGGATTGTTGTGAAAAAAGCATATTGCGTTCTGTTTTCCGCCCTACTGATGGTCGCCTGCGGTGACGACAATTCTTCATCTGCAAATGACCAGGAACTTTCTTCATCTTCTGAGGAAATCTCCATTGATTCGTCTTCGGACAACGAATCCGTCAGTTCATCTTCCGAGAAAAAAGACGAACCGAAATCTTCTTCAAGCGTTCAAGAAGCAAGTTCTTCTAGCGACAAGGTGGAATCTTTGCCTTCGGATGACGGCTGGATTACCACAATAAGCATCGACCATTTTTCTTTCTTTGATGAAGAACATCTCAGGTACTATTTCCTCGAAGAAGAATGCGATTACGATTCCGCCACAAATTCTTTCAAATGGGTAGCGGAAGACTACACGGGCGTTTTTGACAGATACGACGTGTCGCCAACTATGTTCCAATCCGAATATGGCGGAGACTCGCTTAGATATATGATAGACCATTCCTTCGGATTCAAGATGTCTAACGACACCCTTTACGAATGCGATTACATCGGGAACGAATGCGACGACCCCAGTGAAGCTTATGTTTATGTAGGCAATTCGAATTCCATTTTTTCCACATGGGAACTTGTCGGTAGGATCAGAAACGGAACATTCGTGCCCGCTCCGTCCAACTATAAAACAACTCTTATATTGGAACCGACCCAGAGAACCAAAAAATCAAGTTTCAAAGATATCTATAAGCTTTATGGTCCCGGCGAATACTGCTACCAAATTTACCAGATTTTTGAAGACGAATCAAAAGAAATGTTATGCCGCAACTACTTCATCGAAAACCCGCAAGTCACTTCGGACACCGCTTTTATAGCTAGTGGTTTATGGTTCTTGCAGAAAGATTCCAACACTGTAAATATTTCTGTAGATGGAAAGGTTATCGAAATCAGCACCACTCTTTCCATGGGAATGCAACCCACGCAATACACAAACTCCGTAATAAAAGTATCCTACCAAGGAACGACCTGCACCAATTGGAACAAGAACCTTGAAGTCACCCAAGAGTATTGCGAAGCTACCGAGCACGACATGGATTTCCTCAAAAATGATTACAGCAACATCCACCATGCTTTTGTCGACCAACTCCTAAGCTACAGCGACAACGATGACGAATTCGAAGAATGTATCAAGCAATTTAATCTGAAATAAAAATTGAGTCTTGATTTATTGCAAAATATTCGCCGTCATGGTTTCAAACGCCTGCTGCTTGCAGTTTCAGGCGGTCTGGATTCTATTTGCCTCGCGCATTATTTTATTTACAATAAAGCGGCATTGGGCATTGAATGGCTGGGGATTGCACATGTGCATCACGGGCTGCGGGTCGGAACAGCTGATAGGGACGCCGCTTTTGTCGAGGCGTTCGCAAAAGCGCACGGAGTCCCGTTTTTTTTGAAACGTTTGGATGGCGAATCGCTGAAAAATGCAGAAGGCTCGCTAGAAGAAAACGCACGGGATGCAAGGTACAAAGCGCTGGTCGAGATTGCTCTGGATCCTATCGCCTCTGCGAGGCTCCAGGATGACACGCCACTCACCTCACACCCAACATTTCATACCCCACACCTCAAAGCAGCCGAAGGCTGCGACCTCACACCTCGAGCCTCCATCGTCACTGCGCACCATGCAGGCGACCAGGCAGAAACCATGTACATGCGACTCAAGCGAGGAACGACGCTTGCAGGGTTACGCGGGATTCAAGAAGTTCGCGTTCTAGACGAAGCCTCCCATCCCCCAAAGCAACCGAAGGTTGCGACCCCATACCTCAAAGGGAGCGAAACGACCGACCCCACACCCCATACCCCATCTCTCTATCGGCCGTTCCTTTCCGTCTCTCGCGCAGACCTCCTCGCCTACGCCCGCGAGCACAATCTCACCTGGTGCGAAGACGAAAGCAATACCGATACCAAATTCGCAAGGAACTTTATCCGGCACGAAGCGCTCCCCCATTTAGAACGGAACTGCCCGGGGGCTACACGGCAACTTTGCCGGATTGCAGGACTTGCCGATAAGGCGTATGCGAAAGTGATGGTAAAAAGCGAAGAAGTGTTCGGAAAAGCATTGCAAGACAAGATGGTGATCCCCGAACAAGTCGGGGATGACAATGCGGTCGGAAAATGCACTGGATTCTTCGGTGAAACTCGCCTCAGAATGACGAAACAAGAAGACTCATCTTTCGTCTCTCGTCTTTCGTCTCTTGTCTCCATCATACCCCATACCTCAATCTCTCTAAACAAGAAAAAGCTTCGCAAAATTTTTATCGCCCACTCCAAAGCCAACCTTTCCGAAATGTTCCGTTTGTGGCTTTCGGAACAGGGATTTCGCTTTCCGATCGGTTTCTTTTACAGCCAAACGGAGCCCGCCCATGTTAAAATTCCCGTACGCGCCGCCTACCGCAAGCGTTCTATCATCAAAAACGGCTCAACCGTCTTGATTTGCGAATTTGAAGATGTTCAGACCGCGTCAAAATTTGTATCTTGCGGAATGAAAGAATAAAAGGATTTTATGAGTCAAGAAAAAAAATCGCCCCCCTACCGTAGCAAGAACTTTATCATTTTACTGGTGATGATTCTCCTGTTGTTCGTTATGTTCCCGCTCGCTGGGAAAGACGGAGACTCGGACATTACGCGCACCGAATTTTTGGCCATGATGGGAGACTCCACCAAGGTCATTACCGAACTCACCCTGCAAAAGACCCCCGACGGCGTAATTATCGAGGGCCAGCGCGAGATGAGCCCCGAAGAGATTGCCGAAGCGAGAAAGAACCGCAGCGCCCTCGCCCGCTTTACCAAGTCTAGCGATGACAACGGCAAGACCAAGCGTTTCAAGAGCCACATGCTCGAAGTGAGCAACGACCAGATTACCGCCTGGGAAATGTACAAGGGTGTCAAAGTCAAGGTCATCCACGAATCCAGCACCTGGCTCGACACGATTATCGCGTTCCTCCCCGCGATCCTCTTGATTGTATTCTTCT
Source organism: uncultured Fibrobacter sp. (assembly GCF_946062555.1). Taxonomy (GTDB): domain Bacteria; phylum Fibrobacterota; class Fibrobacteria; order Fibrobacterales; family Fibrobacteraceae; genus Fibrobacter. Next base: position 18,210 of record NZ_CAMGVQ010000051.1, on the reverse strand, counting down.
ACTTCATGATGAACCGCCAGATGGGTGGCGGCGGCAAGAGCCCCTTCAGCTTTGGCAAGAGCCAGGCCCGCCAGCTCAACGGCAAGCAGAAGACCACCTTTAACGACGTGGCCGGTTGCGATGAAGCCAAGCAGGATTTGCAGGAACTCGTGGAATTCCTGAAGGACCCGAAAAAGTTTGATGCCCTCGGCGGACGCATTCCGAAGGGTGCGTTACTCGTCGGTCCTCCGGGTACCGGTAAGACGCTCCTCGCCCGCGCGGTGGCAGGCGAAGCTGGAGTGCCGTTCTTCAGTATGTCCGGTTCCGACTTTGTAGAAATGTTCGTGGGCGTGGGTGCTAGCCGCGTGCGCGACCTCTTTGAAACCGGCAAAAAGAATGCCCCGTGCATTCTGTTTATCGACGAAATCGACGCCGTGGGTCGCCAGCGTGGTGCAGGTCTCGGTGGCGGTCACGATGAACGCGAACAGACCTTGAACCAGTTGTTAGTGGAAATGGACGGCTTTACCGCCAACGAAGGCGTGATTTTGATTGCCGCCACGAACCGTCCGGATGTGCTCGACAAGGCACTGCTCCGCCCCGGCCGCTTTGACCGCCAAATCGTGGTGGGACTCCCCGACCTCAAGGGCCGCGAAGAAATTTTGAAGGTGCACCTGAAAAAGCGCAAGGTGCCGCTGGCCGACGACGTAGACGTGAAGGCCGTAGCCAAGGGAACCCCCGGACTTGCTGGTGCAGACCTCGAAAACCTGGTGAACGAAGCAGCCCTTTTGGCCGCGCGCTTCAACAACAAGAAAGTCACGATGCTCGACTTTGAAGAAGCTCGCGACAAGCTCAGCATGGGTGCCGAGCGCCGCACGCTCCTGATGACCGACGAAGAAAAGCGCCACACGGCCTACCACGAAGCAGGCCACGCCCTAATGACGCTCCTGTGCAAGCATTCTGACCCGCTCCACAAGATTACGATCATTCCGCGCGGACGCGCCCTGGGTGTCACCATGAGCCTGCCGGAACGGGACCAGGTGAGCTACAGCCGCGAATACGCCGAAGAACGCATCATGATCATGATGTCGGGCCGACTCGCCGAACTCATTTTCTTCAACCACCAGAGCACGGGTGCCAGCAACGACATCCAGCGCGCTACCGAACTTGCCCGCAAGATGGTGACCGAATGGGGTTTCGATGACGAAATCGGACCGGTATGCTACAGCCGCACCGACGGCGAAGTGTTCCTCGGCCGCGAAATCAGCAAGCCGAAAGAAATGTCCGAAATGATGGCCGAAAAGATCGACAATGCGGTGAACAGCCTCATCAAGCGTCTCGATTTGGCCGCCAAGAAACTCATCGAAGAAAACAAGGACAAGCTGATTGATCTCGCCGAAGCACTGTTCGAATTCGAAGTGCTCGACCGCGAAGAAATTGACCGCGTGATGGCCGGCGAAAAACTGACCGGCACCAAGAAGAGCCGCCAGTACAAGGCGCTCGAAGAAATGGAAGAAAAGAAAAAACGCGAAAATACGCCGCCGCCTGACCCGGGCAAACAGCCTCCGGTCGCACCGGTCACTGATGCACCCGTAGCCGAAATCAAGCCCGCGCCCGCCGCCGGAACGACTCCGGCAAGCGATGACGCCCATACCGAAGCGCTGAAATCTTCTGAAAACGCAAAACAGGAAAATTCGTAATGTTCAAAGAAGTTCTGGATCATAGCCGCTCTCTCCCGTGGAAAATCGGCGACAAGGTTCTGCCTTGCAAGACCCCGCTGATCATGGGTATCGTGAATGTGACTCCGGACAGTTTTTTTGACGGTGGCAAGCACAACAAGCCTGACGCCGCTTACGAACACGCCCTGATGCTCCTGGAGCAAGGCGCCGAAATCTTGGACATCGGTGGCGAAAGCAGCCGCCCGGGAAGCGCCCCCGTTAGCTTACAAGAAGAACTGGACCGAGTCTGCCCCGTGGTGGAACGCCTCGCCGAACTCGCCAAAAGCGGCTACAGCAGTGGCGGAAAGCCCCGTGAATTCTACATCTCGGTCGATACGGTCAAAGCGAAGGTTGCTGCCGAAACCATGAAGCTCGGCGCGCACATCGTCAACGACATCAGCGCCTGCGCCATGGACCCGAACATGCTCCAGACCGTCGCAGACACCAAGGCCGCCGTAGTACTCAACCACATCCGCGGGAACTTCGGCACCATGCAGCAGGACTTTAAGCCGTACACGAACGTGGTGCAGGAAGTCCGCGAAGAACTCTTATTGCAGGTGAAAAAGCTTTTGGACCTCGGCGTCGAACGCGAAAAAATTTGCATCGACCCGGGCATTGGATTCGGGAAAACCGCGCAGGACAACATCGATTTGATGAAATCCACCGAAGAATTCCTGAAAGACGGCTACCCCGTTCTCATCGGGACCTCGCGCAAGTCCTATATTGGTAAAATGCCCGGCCTTGAAAATAGCGACCGCCTGATTCCGACCGTTACGGCGGGAATCGTTGCCGTACTCGGAGGAGCCAGTTGTATTCGCGTGCACGACGTGAAAGAGGCCAAGGAATCTCTGCTTTATTTGGAGGCGCTGAGAAATGATTCTGTTTAAGTTATTCGGGATTATCGATGTACGTCCGGCAGATATTCTGGACGTGCTCCTGATTTCGATTATCTTTTACTACATCTTCTTGCTGTTCCGCGGCACCCGCGCCGCCCAGATGATTTTCGGTGGATTACTCTTGATTCTCGCCTGGATTATTGCGCAGTGGTGGGAACTCCATACCGTCGTGTGGCTTATCAGCAACCTTGCAACCCTCGGCATTATCGCGCTCGTGATTCTTTTCCAGCCCGAAATTCGAAGCGCCCTTACCCGTATCGGTCAGGCCGCCAGTAAACTCGATTTCCACAACCTGTTTTTCCATTCAAGCGGTCTCGACGAAATCACCAAGACCATCGCGAGTGCCGCCCAAGATTTAGCGAAGACTCACACGGGTGCCCTGATTGTGCTTGAAAAGCGCGTGGGTCTCCGCAACTACGCCGACACCGGTGAAATCTTGGATGCCCGAATCAGTTCTAGACTTTTGCGCGCCCTCTTCTTCCCGAATTCCGCACTCCACGACGGTGCTGTTATCATGAACAGCAAACGCATTATTGCCGCAGGCTGTATCTTGCCCATGCCCACCGGTAACGCCGAAAAAGAAGCGGGCTACGGTATGCGTCACCGCGCAGCAAAAGCACTGGCCGCCGAATGCGACGCCCTCGTGATTGTGGTGTCCGAAGAAACGGGCTACATCTCTATCGCCTACCGTAACACGCTGCGCAGAAACATCAGCGTCGCCGAACTCAAGCAAGAAATTATCCGCCATTGGGGCGAACTCTTTAACGATGTGCGTGAGTCGGCTAAGGCCGAAATTGCAGAGGATAAGGCGGGGTAGTAGACAGTAGACGGTAGGAAGTTGGTAGTAGGTAATTGGTTTAAAGGATTTTTATGAATAATAACGAAACAGAAAATCAGGTAAAATCACGCCGCAAAAAGAAGAACATTGCGATTCTCGTGTTGATGTTCCTCTTGCTGGTGACCCTTTTTATTGTGCAGTGCCACCTGGACCAAATTAAGCAAGACGCGCTCGCGAAGGAACAGGAAACAGCTCTCGAACTCCAACGTCGCCACACGCTGGATAGCCTCCGCGCCCTGGAACAGGCCCGCGCCGACAGCATCCGTATGGCCGACTCACTGGCAAGGCTCAGCGCTGACAGTGTGCGCCTCGCCGATAGCCTGCGTGTAGCGGACTCGCTTGCCGCACTCAAGAACAACGTGAACCGCGACAGCATCCGTCACGTGCGCGATAGCCTGAACCGCATCAAAGACAGCCTCGCCGCCATAGACAAGGCCCGTGCAGATAGCCTGCAGCGCATCGCCGATTCTTTGGCCATTATTGAAAAGGCTCGCACCGACTCCTTGGAAAAATTGCGCATTCAAGACAGCATCCGTGCTGCCGACCAGGTGCCGCCCGTCGCTGAAATCGCACCGCCCGCAGGCCGCTACTACGACCCCATCAAGCTCAAGGTCAAGTGCGAAGAAATCAAGTGCAAGACATTCCTCTCCATTGGCGATACGCTCCACGCCCAAGAAGCGGGCAAAGCCATTGAATACAACAAGACCGGAAGCGTATTCTTCTACGCCGTAGACTCCGTAGGGAACCGCTCCGCTTGGGAAGAAGCTAAGTACGACATGGCCAGCGACAACGTTTGCGGCAAGAATGCCTACCCCGTTCCGCTCGGAGGCAAGACCGTTTGCGTAGACGCCTACGAATACCCGAACAAGGCCGACGAACTCCCCCGCGACATGGTGAGCCAGGAACAGGCCGCAAGTCTGTGCCAGCAAGAAGGCAAACACCTCTGTAGCCTCGCCGAATGGCAGGCCGCCTGCAAGAGCAAGGACAACACTCGTTACAGCTACGGCGACAGCTACAAGCAGAACAAGTGCAACACCAACACCAAAGCCGCCAAGCGCAGCGGCCGTAAGGAGCAGTGCCGCAGTTGGTACGGCATGTATGACATGAACGGAAACCTTTGGGAATGGACATCCTCCACCAGCAAGGATCACCCGAGCATGTACCTGGTCGCAGGCGGTGCCTGGAACACCAACAACGAAAGCAAGTGCACCGACAACAAGTTCAGCTTCTATCCGCAGAACCAATACCCGAACGTCGGTTTCCGCTGCTGCAAATAATTCCAATAGAAATTTTGTGACATCGCCTTGTCGCCTAGAGAGGCGACATTCTTTTTGCAGCGTCATTGATTGCTGCGAAGCAATGAACCGTTTTTAGCTGAGTCATCCTGGAGCTGCGAAACAACGAACCATTTTTAGCAGAGTCATCCTGGAGCCTCGGAGAGGCGACGGGATCCAGAAGAAGCTTTCTTCGATGGATCCCCTCCCTCGCTACGCTCAGTCGAAGATGACGCAGGGTGCGAGTTCAGTCGAGGATGACGGGAAACGGCATGCGCACAGCGGAGCACTTAAGGTCTACACGACCTTGAATGCCTGCGTGCGAGGAACGCCCTTGCCGCTTTTCACCTTAGCCTTACCGGGCAAAATCATGAGCACCTTTTCCATACGGGTGCCGTCCATCTTGAGCACGCGGAAAGTGTACCCCTTGATGGTGACTTCGGCGCCGGGAGACGGAATAATGCCGAGCGTTGCCTGAATCAGACCCGAAAGCGTTTCCACGTGGGAATTTTCAGGAGCCTCGAGTTCCACGCCGAGCTTGTATTCCAAGTCCGAAAGCGTAATGACCGGATCGAGAATGAAGCGGCCGTCCTTAAGGCGCTGCACGTCTTCATCTTCGTCCAAATCGTCTTCGTCCTTGATTTCGCCCACGATTTCTTCGAGAATGTCTTCGAGCGTGACAAGGCCAGCGGTTCCGCCATATTCATCGACGACGATGGCAAGCTGGTTCCCCGTCTTGCGCAGTTCAGTGAGCATGTCGTCAATCTTCTTGTGGTACGGCACGAATACCGGCGGCATCACGAGTTTCATGATGTCAAACGGTTCGTCGCGGTGTTCGGTGTACCATTCCAAAAAGTCGCGGTTCGAAAGGATACCGACGATGTTATCGACGGTTTCCTTGTACACCGGCAAGCGGGAATGGCGTTCGGTATTCAGCACCTTCACCAGTTCTTCGAGCGGCGTTCCGACTTCGACCGCGCACATATCCACGCGCGGAGTCATAATTTCACGCACCGGAGTTTCCACGAAGTCGAAGATGTTCAGAATCATCTGACGCTCTTCTTGCTCCAGACCTTCACCATCGGGATCCGCCTCGTCCGAAAGGTCGGCCTGCGCCTGCACGGCGTCGCGGCGTTCTTCTGGCAAGAAACTCAGCTTGGAATCGTACCCCAAGCCCTTCAGGATCTTGACGAACAGCACATGGCAAATCTTTGCGGGCAAAGCAAACGGGAGTCGAATAAACTTGAACAGCGGTATCAGCACAATCGCAAAGGTATCCGGCTTCAAGTTTCCGAGCAGGTTCGCCAAGAACACCGTAATCGTGTAGATTGCAAAGCAGGCAACCACCAGGTAAGCAGCAAAAGCCAGGAACCAGTATTCCTGCACCCAGTTCCACGGAATCATCTGGAACAGATAAAATCCGAGGACGCCCGCCCCCACATTGCAAAGGATGCGGCCAATCGAAATCGTCTCGTTAAAGCCCGGCAGTTCCACCAACGAGGCGACCACCTCTTCGCGACCTTCTCGGTCACGGGCATCGCGCTTGGCATATATTCCGCTAAAGGCGGACTTGATCAGCGAAAACGAGAACGAGGTCAGGACAAAAACGACAAGGAATGCAATGGCCCAACTTTCGGGATTTTCCATTAGGCACCTTCCTTGTACGGGTCTAGTCCCAGGAACTCGCATTCGCGCTTGCGCATTACCTTGCGGTCGGCGGCCTTGATATGGTCGTAACCAGACAGGTGCAAGAGCCCGTGTACAATCACGCGCTTCATTTCGGCGTAAAACGTGTTGCCATATTCGGGAGCCTGACGGCGCACCTGCTCACGGGCGATATAGATTTCGCCGAGCATCGCCTCGTCTTCGGGAATTTCAACACCGAGTTCGTTCTTCCATTCGAACGAGAGAACGTCCGTCACCTTGTCGAGTCCGCGGTAATCACGGTTCATAGTGCGCACGAACTCGTCGGTGCAGAGCACAATATTCACGTCTTTTTCCTTGCCTTCTTCGGCAAGGAGCTTGCGAGCCATCTTTTCAAACTTATCCTTGTACGGAAAAACCTCGATGTTCCCCTCGCAAAGGAACTCGATATTATACTTCTTCTTTCGACTAGCAGGGTCCGGCATTAAATGTTATACCACTTTTTGAGGACGTTTATGATAGCTTCGGCCTGGGCTTTGCCCGTAATCTTGAACTTGCCCTGGGCCTTGAACATTCCGTTCATCTTGCGGTAGCGGCGCAGCGACACCTTGGGTTCACCCATGTCGCCCGTCTTGGCGTCCTTTTCCTGGTAAAGGAACATCACGGTCGGCCAGGCTCCCTTCGAAAGGATTTCCTTGTCAAGTTCCTTGATGACTTCTTCACCGGTATCTTCGTCGCTAAAGGCAACGGTCAGTTCTTCGACTTCCATATGCGGTCCTATTGTTATATGGTTCAAAAAACTTCTTCCAAATTTCTTTGAAAAAAGTCTCTTTTTTTATTACTTGAACTAATTTATCCAATTCAAGCTTGTAAAAAAAATACATATATTTGTCCTAGTTTGCATTCGTAAAAAGAGGCAATATGTCATTTTCGAGGTATTTTAAGCTAGTCGCCATTGCCACAGCCCTAATGATAGGCTATTCTCCGGCTGCAAAAAAAGTTTCTTCCGGTAAAATTCGCAACGCCAGCGGCCCAGAGGCTCTGCACGAGCCCAAGGGGAAAGGCGGCTATATTCCTGCCGAAACAGGTTCCAGGGTCACCAAGAAGGACCGTTTCAAGACGGGCGTCGAATCCCTGATTATCATCGGACTTCCCGACGGAAGCTCCCTCACTATCAACGAACGCACCGAAGCAGAAATGGCAGAACTGCTGAACGAAGACGGCATCAACCACAACCAGGTCAACATCCTGAACGGAAAAGTCAACTTCGACGTGCAAAAACAGGCCAAGGGCAGCGAATTCAAGTTCAAGACCGGAACCGCCACCGCAGCTATCCGCGGTACGGCGGGAACCATCGGCTTTACCAGCCTGATGAAACTGATCGCCTCGTTGAGCAACGGTAGCTTGGACATCCACGATTCCAGCCTCAACACCGAGTACAATCTCAAGGGAGGCCAGACGGCGTTCAGCATCGGCAAGGAAACCGTCGTTCTTGACCTGAAATCCTCCGGCGACGCCAAGTTCCTCGACGAAATTGACAAGTATATTAGCGATCCGGCTCTCGAAAACGACAAGGACGCCCTCATCAAGCTCGTCCAGAAAGCAGACTCTTCCTACCAGGTTCGCAAGGAACAGTTAAAGCAACAAGCGAACTGCGAGATTACACCCCTACCGGATACCGTCTACTCCGCCGAACAGAAAGTCAAGGTAAAATGCGCCAAGGAAATCATGGTCGGCTTCCAGGACACTCCAGTCATGTCGAAAGGAGAGATTGTAGAACTGAATGTTGAATGGGAAGCGCACCTCTTCGGAGCAAAGAAAGTATCCCTACTGTGCTACACCGACAGCACCAATTCCTTCCCCTGTGGCGACCTGACCACCTACTATATCGGCGACATGAATTCCAACCAAGGAAACGAACATAAACCGCTGACCATCACAACCAGTTCCCCCGCAAAAGTCTGCGACCCCGCCTCGGTCACCATTGAAGGCACCTTCGATTCCAGAGGAACGAACGCCGACCTCCGCGTGAAACACGGCAATTTTACTTCTGACAACCTGATTCCCTACAGCGCCAACGGAAAGTTCTCGTACACCATCCAGATCAGCGACGAGAAGGGCAACTGGAACGAAGACAGGGTCACCGTTGAATACAACTCTACCGAATTCGAGACCGAAACGGCCTATCTCGACCTGGACATCAACAAAACCTGCAAGGGCGTCAACAGGATTCGTCCCACGATTGAACTCCTGAATTACGATTCCCTGTCTTGCAACATCCGCTATAAGTTCAGCAACTTGGACGACGACATCAACCTCTTCACGGTGACCACGGATAACATCTCGGGTATCGAAAGCGTCATTACCCAAACGAACCCCGCATCCAGCTCATTGCAAAAGGGCCGTCACGCCTATGTTTTCAAGATAACAGACCAAGCCGGAAATTCGAGCAAATTATCCAGGACACTAGGCTGCTACAAAAAGATTCCCGGAGCCTACGTCAAGATTCCGGGCAAAGAAATAGAAAGACTCCGCGTTCCGCCTCCGCCCAAGAACTTCACCAACAAGCTCCACAAGGAATTACGATTCACCGTTATGGGCCTTCCCGGCAGCGACCCTGCATACATCAAGAGTGTCAAGGTGACGCGAAACAAGAAAGAAATCGAATCCTGGAACGAAAATCAGATCAACAGCATCATGTTCAGTGTGCCGATAGAGCTCACCCGTGGCGAAGATTCCGAGTTCGATATTACGGTTAAACTAAAGAGCAGCCAAAAAGACCTTGTCGCTAAAAAGATTTACCAGGTGCGCTAATGAAACTCCCAATTCTTATTTCAGCTTTTTCCCTTGGTCTTGTTTACGCACAGGAACAGACGGCCAGTACCGTTGCACCGGCAGAACCGCAGGCAAGCATCCAGCAAGCCGCCGATTCAACCTTGAATGCCGATTCAACCCTGAAAGCAGATTCAGCCCTAAAAGCTGATTCGGCCAAGGTTATCCAGCAGGCGGAAATTCTTCCTCCGAAACCGCAAATGGAAAGCGGGACAGAACTCAAGGGAGCCCTCCACGGATTCCTAAAGGCCGACAAATCCCCCTACCTCGTTACCGAAGATATTTTCGTAGAACAGAACACGGCACTGGTTATCGAACCGGGTGTCGAAATTCTGTTTGAACCTGGCACGGGGCTCTACGCAATGGGCCAGTTCGTCGTCGCTGGTACGCGCTACAACGAAGTCGAATTCCGTTCAGCACTGAAAAATTCGAAGAGCGGCGACTGGAAGGGTATCTTCATTTCTGGCGAAATGCCGTCCGAAATCCGAAACGCCGTCATCAGCGAGGCGGAGACCGGCATCGTCGTCGAAAACGGCAAACTCAATATTCTATCCACTCAAGTTGACAGCACCTCTAGCCGCGGCATCTACGCCAAGAATTCCCAGCTTTCCATCAGCAACAGCAAGTTCATCCGAAACAAAGGGGCTGCCCTCCATATCGACAGCTACAGCAAGGCAGAAATCAATAACACGAAATTCAAGGACAACATGGTCGCCCTGTACAATGCGCCTCTCGCCATTACAAGCGTATCGGGTTCCAGCCTTACCAACAACACCTACGGTATCTTGAACATGGGCAACAGCCACATTTCCTTCAACAATACCAAGGTCAACGACAACAAGGTCGGAGTATCCTCCGAAGACGTCCTCGGCAAGGAAGTCCTAGAAAGCATCTCGAACAACGAGACCGACTACAACAAGGACTTCGGCGCAGTCGCCACCACACTTCCCTCTAGCCCAGAAATTCCGGGAGTCACGAGCCGCGCCATCAACAAGGACGACGTTATCGGAGATTTACTCGCCCAGAAAGTAAACGAAGAACGAAAGGCCGCCGCCCCCCAGAAATCCTGGAACATTTCAGGAAACATCGGCATCGGCAACCATTATCATTATGTGAAAACAAGCAAGAACCACTCCGGAAGCAATCAGGAAATCTCGGGTGACACCATCAAGCCGGACGATCACTACAAGAACACATTCCAGGTCCCGGGCTTCGGCACCGATGTCAGCATCTACTTGCTCATGCAATCTCCCGACGGCAAGACGATCGAATTGAACACGGAATACACCGGCGACTCCTGGAACCGCTTCAACCCGAAGCCGGTAACACTTACCTATACCGACAAGCACAACCGCCTGGTCTTGGGCGACTTCAACAAGAACGGCGGCGAAATCTACATGTCCTCGCTCCCGATTTTCGGCGTGGGCTACACCCGTTCGATCTTGACCAACAATGCGAACCAGCCCCTGTTTGAAATGGACGGTTTCTTCGGTGAAAGCCGCAGGCCCTACCTTGTCGGAGACCGTCATCCTTACGTCTACAAGACCTACATCGAAGACGGTGAAGCTCAGGCCCAGCGTATCGCCTACGGCGGTTCCGTCAAGTGGGCTCCACTCCGCCGCTTTGACGCCAAGTTCGGCTTCATCTACGCCAACGACGAAATCAACGACCCGCTGTTACGTGATGGCGGCAGCCGTTCCTCCATTACCAGCGAGCCCATGCAGCAGGCACTATCCGTGTATGCCGATGGAAACTGGCTGTTCTACCCAGGCGACATCAAACTGAACGGACAGATTGCCGTAGGCAGGGCCGACACGGCCGACGTCGTCAAGGAACGAGCCATCAACAAGGTCTTTACCGAAGCGGGCCTGAACACCTCCTCGATGAACACCTTACGCAAGCTGATGGCAAACGAATCCAAGATCAACACGCTTTCTAGTGATGAACTTGAAGAAATCTTCGGTAACAACACTACCCTCAGCCGTCCGAAAATGCGCGACTCCCTCCGCACGCTCATCCGCGAAGCGAAGGCCCAGAACAGCGACTACGAAAGCGCCCGCGACGACGATCGCGTCCTCGGACTCAACTGGGGAAGCCAGAACATCGCCATCGGTGCGTCTCTCTACTGGAACATCTACCACACAACTCTTTCCGGCCATATCAAGTATGTAGGCGAAGACTACTATAGCGCAGGTTCTCCCGACCAGCTTTCCGATACCCGTGAATTTGGCGGTTACCTGGAACAAATCATCACCAATTTCTGGACTTTCGGTTTTGGCTACCAGATCAACGTCGAAAATGCAGCCAAGGGCAAGAAGACGAACCTCTTCGGCCTGGGCGAAGGAACCCATTGGGGACTGTTCTCCGAAGACGAAGACTGGATGGACGAGCATGAGCTTGACAACGACCGAGCCAAGTACATCCAGAACTTCACCGTCGACAACGGCTTCAAGATTGGCGACAAGATGAACCTGAACCTGAGCTACAACCTGGAATACAGAACCCAATACAAGCCTTACCAACTCCACGGCAACTACATTCTTGAAGAAGGTATCTATAAGGACCGCTGGTTTGCAAAGCGAAATGACAAACCGACATCGACCATCGACATTGGCGAAGAGTCTGTCCAGGTTGACTCTACCCGCTGGGCTGAATACCAGAGCATGGCCAGCGAAGATTACCTCGCTTCCAAATTCCAGGAACGAATCTACAAGAACACCTGGATGGCCGAAATTTCGCTCAACGCCTACAAGACCAACTTTAAGGTGGCTGGCCGCTGGACCCTCCGTACGGACGATTCCAAGTTCCACAAGGACAGCCTGATCAGCAAGATGGATCTTTCCGACGAAACGATTGCCAAGCTGGGTTACTACTTTGGCGGAGGGGACTACTTCGAACACGCCTACCCCATCTCGGCGACCACATCGACAGGAGCGTTCCAGAACCGGTTCGTCGTGACGCCGCGATTCAAGAACTACAAACGCGACGATATGAGCGAAAGCGAAATTTCCGTGAACGACGACCTCGAAATACCCTTCATGGACCAATTCTTGATTCTGGGTCTTTCGGGTGAATTCCGCTACCTGACCGCCTCATGGGAAGAAGACGAAAAGGAAGTCGAAGATAATGAAACCGACGTTCTAGGCAGCGTAAACCTGACCGTGAACCACTCACAGCGCCTGAGCAGCGAATGGTACGTGGGAACGGGCCTTTACTACCGTCCAGACAACCGTAGCAACGAATACAAGGATGTCTACGGCGGCATCAGGGTCAATTATCAATTCTAGGAAGATCTTCCCTAAAGATTAACAAGGTCGCGTCGGTATGATGCGGCCTTTATTTTTTAAATTTGGGAATAATGTTCACCTACCGCTACAGAGAACTTTCCGTCGCCCTTTCCAAGAAAGGGGAATACCGGGCTGCACTCGCCCGCGAACTCCGCCTGCACCCCGAAGAAATTTTCAACTTGCAGGTGGAGCGTTTCTCGCTGGATAGCCGCCGGAAAGGCGACCCCAAGTGGTCTTACAATGTGATTTTCGACTTAAAGCGCGAAGTCCGCGCCACGGGGAATCACGCCAAGGGACTTGTAGCGGCAACGCGTGACAAGGAAAGTTTAGAGAGCGATCCGCAAAAAAATAGTGTCGCGATGCCAGGGCATATCGACGTGATTGGCGCGGGACCGAGCGGACTTTGGGCAGCCTTGCATTTGCTGCGGAAGGGTTTTGCGGTAGACCTGTACGAACAGGGCAAATGCGTCGAAGAAAGATTCCGCGACATTAGGCGTTTTTTTATAGACCGCAAGTTTAACGCCTACAGCAATGTTCTTTTTGGCGAAGGCGGTGCGGGGGCCTTTAGCGATGGAAAGCTGAATACCCGCACCCGGAACCTGTTCACAGAACAGGTTCTACACGACATGGTCGAATTTGGAGTCGACGAATCGGTCGTGACCTTCGCCAAGCCGCATATCGGCACGGACCGCCTCGTTTTATTGCTGCGGAAAATGCGCGCAGAAATAGAAAGACTCGGCGGTAAGATTCATTTTAGCACAGCGCTTGAAGACATCGAAATTAGGCAGGGAAAAATAACCGCTATTAAATTGAGGAATGTCATTCTGGAGCGAGGCTATGGCCGACCGATAGAATCCATTGACCCAATCACAAGAGTTAATCCGAGTGAATCAAGGCAGTCTTCCGCGACGTCATCCTGGAACGAACCAAGGCAGTCTTCCGCGACGTCATCCTGGAACGAAACGAAGTGTAGTGACGGGATCCAGCGCAGCGTTTATACAGCATCATCGAATTCCTACTGGAAACCCTGCGAAGCGCTGGTGCTCGCCGTCGGGCATTCTGCCCGGAGCATTTACGAAATGCTCCACACCCGTGGCGTCGCTCTCGAAAGTAAGTCTTTTGCCATGGGCGTGCGCGTTGAGCACCCGCAAGCGCTCATCAACATACGCCAGCTGGGCCTGAATGTAGACACCAAGCTCACGGGTTCCGCCGAATACTTCCTCGCCACCCCGACACTGAATAAAACCAGCAGAGCCTACAGTTTCTGCATGTGCCCGGGTGGCGTCCTGGTGCCCTGCGCCTCGGAACCCGGGACCCTCGCCACCAACGGCATGAGTTACAGCCGCCGCAACGGGCCTTTTGCAAATGGGGCAATCGCCGTGCCCATTGCGGCAAGCGACAATCTCTTTGGCGGGCTCGAATTCCAGCGTAAAATCGAAAGCGATGCCTACGCGGTCGGCGGCAAGAACTACGCCGCTCCAGCGCAAAGCATCAAGGCGTTCCTCGCCCACCGCGAAGACAAATCGCTCCCAAAATCCACCTACCCCTGCGGACTCGTACAGAGCAATCTCTGGGATTGGCTAGACAAGACCATTTGCAAGAGCCTCGCCGAAGGATTCCAAAATTTCGACAAGAAAATTCCAGGATTCATCGAAGAAGGCCTGATTGTCGCTCCCGAAACCCGCACCAGCAGCCCGCTGCGCATGAGCCGCAACAGCGAGACGCTTGAAAGCGAGAATACCAAGGGTCTGTTCGTGCTCGGCGAAGGTGCCGGGTACTCCGGCGGAATCGTCACTAGCGCTGCCGACGGCGTTCGCCTCGCCCACTATGCGAAAAAGGATAAATTGGTATGAGCAATGAGCTCGCTCATAAATTCGATTTGAGGTCACTCCGCTTAAAGCCAATGCACCTTAAACCTCAAAGGCACGTAGTGCCGACCTCTTACCCCACACCTCAGGTTAGCTTATGATCACCCGAGTCATTGACCGCAATTTTGCTAACATGCGCCTCGACCGATTCCTCCGCAAGGCGTTCCCCGACGAATCGCTGTCGGTCTTTTTCGCCGTCATCCGCAAGAAGAAAGTCCGCGTGAACGGCGTCGTGGGCAAAGCAAACCAGATGCTACAGGAAGGCGACACCGTCTGCATTTATGAAAACTTTAAGAGCGTCGACGCGGATTCTCAAAATTTCCAGCAGGACAGTCTTTCTCGACCGAAGGGAGGGAATCCAGTGCTGGATTCCGTCGCTACGCTCCAGGCTAACGGTTCTAAACCCAGCACCGGCTTCGCGAAAGCCAAGTCCACTTGGGGCAAAACAGACGAGAAACTAAAGACGAGAGACGAAAGGAACGCTTCTTGGGGAGCAAAGGAAATCGACATCGTCATCCAGACCGAAGACTACGTGGTCGTGAACAAGCCCTCGGGACTTGCAAGCCAGCCGGGTTCCGGCACTCGCCCCGGCGAGAGCCTCGTGGAATACCTATGGGAATGGGGCCGCCGCGAAGGACTAGACTTCAAGCCCACCATCGCCCACCGACTCGACCAGGAAACTTCGGGTATGATTATCGCCGCCCTCCACGGCGACACGCTCCGCGACTTTACTCGCATGATTCGCGAACACGAAGTCGACAAGTTCTATTACGCGCTCGTCAAGGGCAACCTCAAGAAAGACAAGGGAACCATCGACGAGACTCTCACTCGCACCGATGCCGCCAAGGGCAGCAAGATGAAAGTTGGCGAAACCGGCAAGGACGCCCAGAAGGCCATCACGCATTACCGTGTCAAGCAGCATTACGAAGGCTACGACCTAGTAAAAATCAAGCTCGAAACGGGTCGCATGCACCAGATCCGCGCCCATTTCGCAAGCATCGGACATCCGCTCCTCGGCGACACACGCTACGGTGATTTCGCGCTCAACCGCGAAGTCAAAAAACAGCTTGGACTGCACCGTCTGTTCTTGCACAGCTGTCGCTTGGAATTTGTGTGGCACGGCGACAAAATCGTACTCGATAGTCCGCTCCCCAAGGAACTGCAAAGCGTCGTGGACCAGCTAAAGCCTATTCGCCACGAATTCAACCGATAAAACCCGAAGCATTTTTCTACATTTACCACCGAAATTTAAGCAGGCACGTGTTTTGCGCGCAGGTTGTTTTGATGCACCTGGGTAAAATACGCACCAAAGAGGAATAAGATGAAAGTTTCTTTGAATTGGCTCAGACGTCACGTTGATCTTCCGGAAAATGCGGAAGAAGTTGCAAAGGCATTAACCTCCATCGGCTTGGAAGTCGAAGGCACCGAAGAACCGGGCAAGGTTTATGAAAAGCTGATTGTGGCTAAGGTTCTTACCTGCGAACCCCATCCGGATAGCGACCACTTGCACATTACGACCGTCAATAACGGCAAAGAAACCATCCAGGTCGTTTGCGGCGCCCCGAATGTGGCTACTGGCCAGACCGTGGTGCTTGCCCCGATCGGTGCAGAGCTTCCGCTCCCCGACGGCACCATGCTCAAGATGAAGAAGTCCAAGATTCGCGGCGTCGAAAGCTTCGGTATGATTTGCGCCGAAGACGAAATCGGCCTCAGCGACGACCACGCCGGCATCATGGTTCTCGACGATTCTATTCCGGCTGGCACTCCGTTCGTAAGCCTCGGCCTCTACGACGTGTGCTTCGAGCTGAACGTGACCCCGAATCGTCCGGATGCATTAAGCCACCGCGGTGTCGCCCGCGAACTCGCCGCCAAGTTCAACCGCCCGCTCAAGCCACTCGCCTACGAACTCAAGGAAGATGCAGAAGCCGCCAGCTCCGCCATTAGTCTCGAAGTGGTTCCCGGTTGCGGTTGTTCCCGCTACGTGGGACGCGTCATCAAGGACGTAAAAGTTGAAAAGTCCCCGGCATGGCTCGCCAAGCTCCTGCATGCTGTAGGCATGAACAGCATCAACAACGTGGTGGACATCACGAACTTCATTCTGATGGACGTGGGCCAGCCGCTCCACAGCTTCGACATGGACCAGCTCCATGGCAACAAGATCAAGGTGCGCCGCGCCGTGAAGGGCGAAAAGATCGAAACCATCGACCACACCGCTCACGAACTGTTGGAAAGTGACCTCGTGATTTGCGACGGCGACCGTCCGGCTTGCGTAGCCGGCGTGATGGGCGGCGTCGAATCCGAAATTGTCGATACCACCAAGAACGTGTTCCTCGAAAGCGCCTGGTTCAACCCGACCATCGTCCGCAAGCAGGCCAAGCGTCTCTGCATCTCGACCGATTCCAGCTACCGCTTCGAACGCGAAATTGACTTTACCACGCAGGACGAATACAGCCGCTACGCCTGCGCCATGATCCAGGAAGTCGCCGGTGGCCGCATTCTCAAGGGCACCGTCGAATACACGGGCGACGACCACAAGAAGAACTTGAACGAAGTCACGCTCCGCACGGCCCGCGCCGAAAAGATTATCGGCATGAAGATTGATGCTGCCGACATCGAAAAGTACCTCACGGGTATCGCCCTCGAAGTCGTGAAGAAGGATGCCGAATCCATCACCTTCAAGATTCCGGGATTCCGCCCCGACCTCGAACGCGAAGTTGACCTCATTGAAGAAGTCGCACGCCTCATCGGTTTCGACAACATCCCATATAGCTTGCCGAAGTTCACGATGCAGCCGAACGAACTTCCGCCCATCGAAGTTTTGAACCGTAAGATTCGCAAGACGCTTTCTGCAATGGGCCTGTACGAATGCCTCTCCCTCCGCTTCGCAAGCAAGGCCCGCACCGAAGCATTGTTCGGAGCTGAAAACGACGACCGCCGCAGCAAGCCCGCAGCGCTTCTCAACCCGCTTTCCGATGAACTCGGCGTGGTTCCGACCAGCCTCCTCCCCAACCTTCTCAAGAGCGTTGCCGAAAACGAAAAGAACCGCCCCGGTTCCGTTCGCCTGTTCGAAGTGGCCAAGGGTCAGTTCAAGCGCGACCGCAAGGACGTGCGCGATCCGGGCTTCGACGAATCGAACCTCGTCGCCCTCGCCGTTGCAGGTGCCTTCGACGTGAACCCGCTCAACGACAAGCCCTCCCAGATTGACTTTGCTGCCTTCAAGGGCTTGGTGCAGAGCTTCCTCAAGCGCGTGGGCCTCGTGGTGGAATTCCGCGTGCCAGCCAAGGCCGAAATCTACCTGCACCCGGGCAAGCAGGTCGAAGTCCTCGCCGACGGCGTGGTGCTTGGCACCATGGGCGAACTCCACCCGACTGCCATGTCCGCTTTCGATATCGGCTACACCACCTACGTAATGGAACTCGACATGGACAAGATGGAACACGCCACCCACAAGAAGATCGTGTTCGAACCGTTCAGCCGCCAGGTTCCGTCTAGCCGCGACATTTCCATCGAAGTCGACAAGACCATGACTCACGAACAGATTCTTGCACGCATCAAGGGCCTGAACCCGAAGAACCTTGCAAAGATTACGCTCAAGAACATCTACGAAGGCGACAAGATCGAAGCCGGCAAGAAGAACATGGTCTACAGTCTGACCTACCAGGCCATGGACCGCACCCTTACCGACGACGAAGTCAACAAGGCCCACAACAAGCTGCGTGACAAGCTCGTCGCCAACGGCGACATCGTGCTCCGCTAGCTAAGAGCTCGGGGCTTCGCGCCTTTGAGGAGTGAGGCCGGGCCTTACGGCCTTTCGAGCAATGAGAAAAAAGGGACCCACCCGCACAGCGGGTGGTTCTTCATATACGGGCCCTGCCCT
>NZ_CAMGVQ010000050.1:0-26077 GCF_946062555.1 uncultured Fibrobacter sp. | reverse complement strand
AACCCTGGCTCTCTGACACCGGACTCGTGGCTCAACATACCCCGGAATAATCAGCCGTATCGGGCACCGCCGATTCCCAGATATACAGCCAATGTCTCGAAGCAGGTGCAAACGAGTACTTCGAACCGCCCTTCAAAAAGGAGCTGATTACACTCCGCATCAAGAACGCCGTGAGGAGCAAGGACTCGGCGACCTTCTCGGAAGTCGAGCGAATTCTCAAGGAACTGCCGTCGAACATCTACCTGAAAGATGCCGAAGGAAAGTACGTCTTCGCGACGCACTACTGGCATCACCTGCACACCGAAAACGATCCCAACTGGACCATCCGCGGAAAGACGGATATGGAAATCCGCTCGGACACGGAAAACGCCAGGAAGGCGATGGAATCCGATATAGAAATGATGCGGACAGGAAAGGGGACCAACTACATCATCGAGGAAAAAGGCGAGGACGGCAACGAATACCTGGAACTAATCAAGCGACCGACCTTTGACGAAAACGGAAAAGTGAACGGCATCGTCGCCATCATCAACAACATCACCGAAATGCAGCGGCTAAAGCTCGAACTCGAAAGGCGCTCAAAGATCGACCAGCTGACGGGACTTTTCAACAAACAGACGACCGAGGACATGATTACGCAGGTCCTCAAGCAAATCGGGGACAACGGCGGAAACGGTGCGCTACTCATGATAGACGTCGACAAGTTCAAGTACGTGAACGACACCTTCGGACACATCGCGGGCGACCGCGTACTCATGGCAATCGGCGAAATCATCCACAACTCCTTCAAGGGCATGGACATCTCGGGCCGCGTGGGTGGCGACGAGTTCATGGTGTTCCTGCGCGACATCAAGAATGCCGATACGCTCCTCCGCATCGCGGCCAAGATTTCGGACAAGGCACGACACCTTTTCAAGGGCGACCCCCTTGGAGGACACGTCTCGCTTTCCATCGGGATCGCACAATTCCCGCAATACGGAAAGGACTTCGAGGAACTCTACCGTGCCGCCGACAAGGCGCTCTACTTTGTCAAGGAACACGGCAGAGATTTCTACAAGCTGTACTCGCCGAAACTCAAGTGCCTGATGAAGGAATAGGCTTTAAAGAGTTTTTTATCTTTAGTTCTATGACCCATGCCGAACTTGTCAAGCGCCTCCTAGCCGAACAGGACCTAAAGTACCGCGACTTTCACGCGTCGCTGTTGCCGAACATCGACAAGAAAACGATTATCGGCGTGCGCGTGCCTACCATGCGAAAAATCGCGAAGGAGTTTGCCGACTCTAAATTTTTAGACAAACTCCCGCACAAGTATTTCGAAGAAAACCAGGTGCACCTTTTTGCGGTAGAACGCATCAAGAAGTTTGACGAATGCCTGCACCGTATCGAGCAGTTTCTCCCTTATATTGACAACTGGGCCGTATGCGACGGAAAAGCCCCGAAGGCATTGCTCAAGGACGAAAAGCGGTTCGTGTCGTGCATCGAAAAATGGCTCAAGTCAAAGCACGCTTACACGGTTCGCTTCGGCGTGAACATGCTCATGAACTTTTTCCTGGATGAACGGTTCGACAAGAAGTTTTTGAAGTGGGTCGCGGCTATCGACGAAAACCTTTTCGATGACGATTCGACTGGGGCTGCGCAGGCGCCGGTGAAATCCGTACGGTCTTCGCTCAACGCCGCCCGCCCCACCGACCGCTACTACGTGCAGATGGTCATCGCCTGGTACATGGCAACCGCACTCGCCAAGCAATGGGATGCCGCATTCCCCTACATCAAGGGCCGCAAACTTTCGCCCTGGATTCACGCGAAATCCATCCAGAAAGCCTGCGAAAGTTACCGCATCACGCAGGAGCAAAAAGAAATCCTGCGTGGGTTGAAATAGAACATTTTGCTTGGCAAAGAACCCTGTTTCCCGTGAAGTCGCAATTTACGACTTCACGGATTTAAGGCGGCATGCTCTATATCTTTCATCATCAGCTTCTTTGCGTTACAAGCAAAAATACTGCTCAAACACGCAGTGTTTTGGAGTGGAGTCAAGAGAAAAATGATTTTTTTTTCAAAAAAATGGGAATGCGGATATATTTGTCGCAAATTTAAGATATATTTCTCATTGACATAGCCCTTGGCCAACGCCTTGGGCGCCCGTTTTATTGAGTATTTGCTCTAGTCTCTACTTCGAAATCGCCAAATTTCAAATACAACGAGAATAGGGTGAACTGCTCACGTCCCGATTGGGGCGTGGGTCGTTTGCGTTTATTGGTTGTAAAGGTTTTGGCGAACCTCGAAGTACAGTATGCGCTTCAGCGATGCCACGCCTTTTTTATATGCCCAGCTGAAACTCTCGACTGTCTTTTGCTCCATATGCGGTGATTTTTAGATGGAGCGATACGGTGAAGACTGTATTTGGAAGAGATGTTGTTTCGTTAGATTCCCTTTTTGCCGAAAAGGGTTTTACTCCCAATTCTAACCAAAAACTGGCCATTGAAAATACCAGTGGGCCTCTTTTGCTGACAGCAGGGCCTGGTTCTGGCAAGACTCGCGTTTTGCTTTGGCGTTGCGTAAATCTCATTGTTTTTGAAAATATTCCTCCGGAAGAGATCTTTTTAGCAACTTTTACCGAAAAGGCGGCCTTGCAACTTAAACAGGGCCTACAGGGATTACTTTCTATCGCGAGTACTTTCACTCGCAAGCCTTATGACATTGCGGAGATGTATGTTGGCACACTACATTCGCTTTGCCAAAAACTTTTGACCGACCGTCGTTTTAGAGAACATGGCTTGCGTAGTCGTCGTCCACTCATTATGGACGATTTGGGGCAGTTCCTTTTTGTAAGAGAACATTTCAACAACCTTTTATCGGAATCTGGCTTTGACACCGAAAAGCCAACTGACGTATATAAAGAAATTAATGGCTGGTTTGGAAAGGCATCGCCTTCTCGTACAGATGCTATCTCCAACTGTATATCCTTCTTCAATCGTATGAGCGAAGAAAACTTTGGCGAAGAAGAACTTTCCTTGAAGTTAAGAGATAGAACCATTTCAAAGCTTTTCAAGATGACGATTCTTTATAGGCAACTGCTTTCCGAAAAGGGCTTTGATAGGGTTGATTTTTCATCTTTGCAACAGCGTGCCTACGAATACATTTGTCAGAAGAAGGATGCCGGTTCGGTATTCAAGCACGTTATTGTTGACGAATATCAAGATACAAACACTATTCAGCAAAAGATCTATCTAAAACTTGCGGAAGGAACGAAAAATATCTGTGTTGTTGGCGATGATGACCAGGCTCTCTATCGCTTTCGTGGTGCGACTGTAGAAAACCTAGTTGACTTTGAAAACATATGTAAAAAAGAGATTGGAGTAAGGCCCAAGCGAATAGATCTGAACATCAATTATCGATCTCGCAAGCAAATTGTTGACACCTATACGCAGTTTATTGATTTGGTCTCGTGGAAAAATCCATCCAAGCCTTCTGAATTTTTCAGAATACAGAACAAGGATATTCAAGCTAATAGCAAAGATGCAAACACATCGGTTGTGTTGGAAGCGGGCGACAAGCAAACCGTTGCAGAAAACATAGCTTCTCTAATAAAGAAACTCAAGCAAACAGGCAAAATCAAAGATTACAATCAGTGTGCAATCTTATTTCCAACAATTCGCGGCAATGCCAGCGGTAAAATGTCGCCTAAAGTTCAAGCTTTTGCAGATGCCTTGGAGGAAGCAGGAATCAAATATTATGCACCTCGTGCAAAAAATTTCTTGTATACTGAGGAATCTCTAATCACATTCGGTCTGTTTGCAAAAATATTCGGTTACTCTCCATCTGGTATCACTTATGGAGGAATGGCGGATTTCTCTAACTGGGCAGAAATGGCGATTGATTCTGCCGATGAAATTATTGAACAAGATAAATCTCTCGCAAAATTCATCGATGATACACAACAATCTATCAAGGAGAGCAAACAGAACTACAAATATCTCAGCGATTATTGTGAAAGGGACGGAATCGGTTTGGATGATGATTTGACGATTCCTCTGCTTAAAAAACTCTCTCAAACACCAAGGATAGACGATTCTGTCCGAAGAACTTTGGTGAACAAGGGAATGCTCGCTTTTACTGCTCGTCGAGCAAATGAAGGCAAGCCTTTACATGTTTCCTATGCTCTTTCTCGTGTAACTGCAATGGACTGGACGCTGCTGGACTTGTTCTACAAGCTCAATAGCTTTGAATATTTCTCACAAAAATATGAGGTGGCGGAAAAAGGCGGTGAAGATTCTGGACTTTACAACCTTGGGATGATAACAAAATACATTGCGCAATACCATGAAACAGCAAATCCAATTCTTTCTGGAGCGACATTTGCCAAGGATTTAGTTCGTAAAATCTTCTTTGGCTCATATATGTATTCGCTATTCCGCCTGAATGAAACGGAATATGAAGACTCCGAAGACCCGTTCCCGAAAGGATGCGTGCCGTTTTTGACGGTTCACCAATCAAAGGGATTGGAATTTCCTGTGGTTGTTTTGGGGTCAGTTTCGCATAGAAGTAAGGATGCTAGGGCTCTAGATGTTTTAGTTCGTAGCATGCAACAAAAAATGGAAATTTTGCCAACTGTATGCGAACCCCTTGATTCTATGGATACATACGATACTATGCGTATGTTCTATGTGGCATTATCAAGGGCGAAGAATTTGCTAGTTCTGTCGCAATTCAAGGGGCAAGGACAAACGACGTATAATCCGTTTAGGGCTTTGATTGAACAAAATGATTTTGAATCAGTAAAAAAACTAGATGTAAAAACACTCCCTGAATCAGAAGATAATTCGGACAGACTTCCGCGTGTTTATACCTATACGGCCGATTATCTGCCATACAATAACTGCCCACGAAATTATATGGTATTCCATAAATACGGTTTTGTCCCGAGCCGTAGCCAGACAATGTTTTTTGGTTCTCTAGTTCACCAAACCGTAGAAGATTTACAAAACTTCGTGATGGAGGACCATTAAATGAAACAGTCTGAATTTGAAAGTCAACTCGTCGAAATGTTCGAGGATAATTTCCGCTTTTTATGCGAAGAAGCTGGGCACTCCATTAACGAATACCTGAAAAAATTGGCGTTTGATCAAGTCCTTTATTATTATCGCAAGAATAAGAAAATTATTGAGCAGATAACCCGCGCCGAAGTCAAGTTATCTCTTCCCGAACAGAAAACACCTAATGACAAGATCCCCTATACAATTGAAGGTGTTGTTGATATTGTGCGTGAAGGGGACGAAACCTGGCTTTACGACTTAAAGACGCATGACCCGGACCGTATCAAGGCTGAACCAGAAAAATATAAAGAACAGCTTAATGTTTACGCATACATTTGGAAAGGGCTGCAAAAGAATGATTTGGACAATACGGCAATTATTGCCACACCGTTGCCAAATAGTTTGAGAGCCGCGATTGAAAACGGTGCTGAAGAGAAAATTCAAGCTGAATTTGATAAGTGGGAACCGGTTATACCCTTTGGCTATGACGAAGACGAAGTTGCCGATATGATTGAAAACTTTGGCGAGACTGTTGAACGAATAGAGAATTCAGAATTCGCCCCGCCAGACGTAAAAAGACTTGAAAGCAAAATGCTTGGTATGAAATCCAACTTTGCAACTCATGTTTGCCGCAACTGCGATGTTCGCTATTCCTGTTCTTCGTATGTGGAATATTTGAAAAAATCCCGCAATGCGACGAAGAATAGCATGCTCAAGTATATGGTGAATACCGCCGAAGAAAACGACGAATTCATTGAAGGAAATTTAAACGAAAACTAAGAGGAAAACTCTAATGGAACGTAATTCATTTATGGATGCAACATCCCCCAAAGACGAGCGCTTTGAAACACTCAAACAGCTTTATCCTGAACTTATTCGGGACAATAAGTTGAATTTGGAAGCGTTGAAGGATTTATTTGATGAAGAATCTTTTGACGAAGGCGAAGTCGGCTATAACCTCTATTGGCCGGGCAAACGAGATGCCAAAAAACTCGCACGCAAAGAAGCTGAAGGAACTCTTGAACCCGTTATTGGCGATGGTGTAAACGAAGATAAAACCAGCAATATTTACATCGAAGGCGATAACCTTGAAGTATTGCGCTGCTTGAAAAAGAGCTACGGCGGTCGCGTCAAGATGATTTACATCGATCCACCTTACAACACCGGTAAGGATTTTATCTATCCCGATCATTTTGCAGAACCCATAGAAGACTATCTGAAATTTACGGGACAGGTGGATGAAAAAGGTGTTTCGCTTGTTGCCAATCCCAAAAGCAGCGGAGCCTATCACCGTAAGTGGTTGGATATGATGCTGCCGCGATTGCAGTTGGCAAGAGAATTGCTGACGAATGACGGTGTGATATTCATTAGCATTGATGATAATGAACAGGCTAATTTGAAGTTGCTGTGTGACGAAATATTTGGGGAAGAGAATTTTGCAGCCCAATTTCTATGGACAAAGACATCCACACCTCCAGCTCTATCACATAAATGCAGAAAAACTGTTGAATATGTTTTATGTTACGAAAAAAACGATTCAAATAATTTTTTTGGATCTCTTCTAGACAATGGAGATGTTCCTCTTTTAAATACAGGAAATACTCCTAAGACATTGTTATTTCCTGCTCGAACGATATGTTTTACTTATTTGGAAAAGGGCGAAATAAGCGCAGGTTCTTACGATAAAATTGATGTATTGGATGAAATTATTGTTGAAAATGGTAAAAATACAAATGACATTCATTTAAGAGGATCTTTTAAATGGACGCAAGAGACTCTTGATGATGAAATTAATAAAGGGTGCTATTTTATCATTAAGACAAATAAAATGTCTATTCGTTTTCAAAGACCCTTTGATGAAGGGAATTTTAAACGGCCTAACAATATGTTAAATCTTGAATTTGATAAGTCGGAGAATATCGGAACCAATGAGTCGGCTTCGAAAGAATTAGAAAAAATAAATATGGGTGGTTTGTTTGATTTTCCCAAACCAGTATCTTTGCTAAAATATATTGCAAACATAATTACACATTTCAATAAAGATGCTATAATTCTTGATTTTTTCTCTGGCTCGGCAACAACAGCTCATTCTGTAATGCAACTTAATGCAGAAGATTCTGGCAATCGAAAATTTATTATGGTACAATTGCCTGTAACACTTGACAAAAAGGAAGATTCTGGTAAAACGGCCATTGAATTTCTCGATTCCATTCACAAGCCTCACACTATCTGCGAAATAGGCAAGGAACGAATCCGCCGTGCGGGCAAAAAGATTCTCGAAGAACATCCCGAATTAAAGGGCAAGTTGGATATCGGCTTCAAGGTTTATCGCCTTGCTCAATCCAACATCGAAGCATACAAGCCTACAACTGGTTCTGACCAGCAATCTCTCCTTAAAGCTCTTGACGCAATGGAAAAACAGGTGATGCCGCTTCGCGATGGATTTGATCTGAATAATTCAAACGACATTCAAAAGCTCCTTACTGAGATTATGCTTCGTCAGGGTTTTGCGCTCGATTCACGCATCGAAAAGACTTCGTCCCTTGCGAACAACACCGTTTATCGCATTACAGATGAAGCCCGCCCCATCGTTCTTCATGTATGCTTAGATAACGAAATCAAATCCGAAACTGTCAAAAACATCAGTTTTGAAGAAAACGATAAATTCGTTTGCTTGAATTCCGCCATCAGTGATGAACTTTATGCCCAACTTTCGGACAAAGGTAGGGTTGAAACGATATGAGCAAGGTAAAAATCAAGTTTGATGAAAATCAGGAATACCAAATCAAAGCGGTAAATGCCGTTGTTGATTTGTTTGATGGCCTTTCCCGTACCGATGACGACTTGAGTTTCGAAAGCATTTCGTCTGCCGATGTGGTCTCAAACACTGATGAAGTTCTTGAAGAGTATTGGCTTGCCGAAAATCTTGCTCAAATTCAGCAACGAAACGGGATTGAAATCCAGACTGAATTAAACTCGCCCAATACCGGCGACACCCTCACTGGCGAATTCGATTTCTACTCCTATCCTGAATTTACCATCAATATGGAAACGGGTACAGGTAAAACTTACGTTTATTTGCGAACAATCTATTCCCTTCGTGAAAAATACGGTTTTCGCAAATTTATCGTTGTCGTTCCCTCTGTTGCCATCTACGAGGGCGCTATCGCCACATTCAAGGCGACATGGGCTCATTTTCACAAACTGTTTTCGCAGGGAACCGTTCCCGCCCAGATTATCGAATATGACGGCAATGTGAATGACTGTAAAAATTTCGGCTTGTCAAATTCTGTACAAATCATGCTCATGACGATTGATTCCTTCAATAAGGTTTCCAATGTTTTGTACAAGGAATCCGACAAAATCATGGGCGGCAAACTCCCTGTTGAATTCATTCAAGAGTCTCGTCCAATTCTCATTCTTGATGAAGTTCAGAACTACCAGACAGATAACGCCCGCCGTGCCTTGCGAACTTTGCATCCGCTTTTCAGCATCGGATATTCTGCAACACCCAAAGGGCCCAATGGTGAAAAGGCTCCAAACTTGCTTTATAATTTGACGCCGTTCGATGCTATGCAGATGAATCTTGTCAAGAAAATTGAAGTATATGGCAACGAAGAAGATTCCGCAGCTTCCGAAAAAGAAGACTATTTCAAAATTCTGCAAATAAACAAGAGGCCATTGTCTGTTGATATGCAGGTAAACTGCAATGATGGCGGATCTCTCAAATCGCAAACAAAAACATTGAAAGTAAATGAATCGCTTAAAACTAAAACGAAAAATGATGCTTATGGCGATATTTCCATTACAAATATTAGTGCAAAAGAAGACAATGCGTATGTAGAATTTTCTAACGGATTTCGCTATGGCATTGATGAATCAAGTTGTGCGTCGCTTAACCGAGAATCGATATTTAGGCAAATGATACACAATACGATTGAGGCTCATATTGAACGCGAAGGCTTGTTGAAAGCAGCCGGTTATAAAGCCAAAGTTTTGAGTTTATTCTTTGTTGACAGAGTTTCTAGCTATAATGGCGACGATCCCATTATCAAACGGATCTTTGATGAAGAATTTGAAGTTTTGAAACACGGTTCTAGCCATTTCAAGAATATGAACCCGGAAGATGTCCGCACTGCATACTTTGCCAAAAAGAAGGATAAAAAAACTGGCGAAGAAACCGAAGTAGACATTGGGGAAAATGGGAAAATCGCAGCAGATGAGAAGGATGCCGAGAAAGAGGCCTACCAGCTAATAATGCAGGACAAAGAAAAACTATTGGATACGCGAGAACCCCACCACTTCATTTTCGCCCATTCCGCTCTGCGAGAAGGTTGGGACAATCCAAATGTATTTCAGATTTGTTCTTTGCGTGAAATTAGGAGCGAAGGAACTCGTCGACAGTCCATCGGACGAGGGTTGCGTTTACCAGTGCAAGAAGGAACTGAAAAGCATCCGGAATTTGCTGGGACGCGCATAACAGATCCTGATGTAAACAAGCTTACCATTGTCGCTAGCGAAAGTTTTGAAAAATTCGCAAATTCGTTGTATGATGAATACCGCAAAGATGGTTACGACAAATCGCCCGAGGCTGGCAATTATCGCAAGAATGTGGCTGTCAAGCATACAAAAAAATACAATAGTCCCGAATTTGATTCTCTTTGGTCTAAAATGAACCAAAAGACAACTTACGATATTCATATTAATACTGATGAACTTGTAAGTGAGGCGATAGGTAAAGTTAACCGGGCTGAATTTAAACCGGCACAAATTGTGACAACCAAAGGACAATATGTCACGACTCAATATCGCTTCACGCTTACAAAGGTTTCTAAAACGGGCTCAGCCACGTTATTAGTGGAGATTAGCGATACAAACGGTCTCAAATTTGAAAATAATCGCAGTGAAAAAACGATTATTATTGGGAAAACAATAGATAAAGCAGACGAAATATTGAATAAAATCAAGGTTCAAGATATAGATGTTGAAAATGAGTCTGTTTCGTTATCTGTATTTCAAGAACCTATAGAAAAAGATGTTCCGCAAGTGTTTGAGTTCCAGTCAGGAATGTCATCGATTGTAAGCACTAGAGATGCTGAATACCCTGATGTGCCGAAGCCCAATTTGCTTGCGCGTGTGTCAAGTGAAGTTCCTTTAACTCGTGCAACCATTCTCAAAATTTTCAGGGGAATCAAGCAAAGCCATCAAATGGAATTCTTGAAGAATCCAGAGGCGTTCATTGCTCAATTTATCCAAATTTTGAGCGAGGTCGTAAAAAACCATATCGCAAAGCATATTGAATACACTCCGACATCTTCATCTGATGACGAAGATAAGAATGTATTGTTCCCCAATGACAAGCGTTTCCCAGCCAATGAATTGGAAGACGCAAATGAAGAACAATCTATCTACAATAAAATTCAAGTGGATTCCAATGTAGAGCGAAATTTTGTCAAACGTTTAAATGAAGTTGGTGCCCCAGGCAATGTCAAACTTTATTTCAAATTTCCTTCGAAGTATAAAGTTATGTTGCCTAAAATTATTGGTAATTACAATCCCGACTGGGCTATTTTACGAACTGACGGAGCAAATCAGAAACTCGAAATAGTCCGCGAAACCAAAGGTACTGAAGATATCAATGCTTTGCCTCACACTAATGAAGCAAGAAAGATTATCTGCGGGTACAAACATTTTACGGCCATTGGAGTAGACTATCGCTTTGTTCATGACCGAGACGAAAAATGGTATGAAAAATCGCCCGTCAATCTGCAAACGAGATTGCTGGAAGATGAATACAAGATTCCGCAGCCTCAGGAATGGTTGATGGTAGCAGAAAAACCAAAGGTGCCGTATAAAGTGTAAAAAAGGAGGCTGTAAATATGAAATTTTATTGCGAAGAATGTGGTTACGAAATAAAAAACATTGCAGAAGAGGATTATCCGCACTGGTGCCCTAGGTGTAAATCGCTCGTGCCCGCTTTAGACAAAGACGAAGAAGGCATTCATTGTAATTACTGCCAAAAGAAGGTCGAAACCGCAAATTACATCGATTCCTGTCCATGGTGTGAAAATGAATTGAGCGAGACTTTTGACGCATATGCTGAAATTGGCAAACCCGAAGCACAATATATAGTTGCAAACTACTATTTAACTCATGTATTAGAAGGTTTTGATGCTGAAGAAAAAAAGAGAACTGCTCTTGAATATATGAAAAAGTCTGCCGAGCAAGGGTATGGATTGGCTCTGCGGTTTATAAGGAAGCATAATTCTCTTTTTGGAGATGATGCGAATAAGTGAGATTGAGTAAAAGGCATTTTCAGCCAGGACCGGGTTCGCAGATTGGTCCGAGTTTTTAAGTATCCATTTTGATTATGCGGATATAGAGGCCGCCTGAAATAAACGGAAAACTTCGTGAAAGAAATCCCGTTTCCGATAACGATTCAGTTGCAAGAAAAATCTTGAAGTCGGAAATTCCGACTTCAAGTTGGGGTGGCGTAAGAAAGCTCCCCTACGCCTTCACTGAACAAGGTATTTATATGCTTATGACTGTTCTTAGGGGTGATTTGGCCATTTTGCAAAGCAAGGCCATCATCCGTCTTTTCAAGCAAATGAAGGACTGCATCATTGCGGAAAATCGGAATTTATTGGGTTATAAAGCTGTCGCGCCTTAAAAAAGCCCCAAAAAGTCCACATTTGACATTTAGTCATTTTGGGGGTATATTTAGGGGTATGATGGGTATTGGTAAAGATTTTAAAGTCTCGGGCGTGACCCTTGCCGCGTTCTGTTTAGCAGGTTTATTTGTCCCTGCGCATGCACAGACCAAGGTCGTTGTTGACCCCGGCAAAAAGTACCAGGTTTTCGAGGGCTGGGGCACAAGCCTCTGCTGGTGGGCCGTAAAGGCGGGCGCCTGGAGCGAGGCGAACCGCAGCAAGCTTCTGGGTGCGATTGCCGACCCCGATACGGGTCTGGGCTACACAATTTTCCGCTACAACATCGGCGGCGGTGATCAGCCGAGCCATAATCACCTCACGAAGGGCGACGGCGGTGCGAATGTTCCTGGCTACAAGCCTACCGAGAAGGGCGATTTCGACTGGACGGCTGACCCGTACCAGCGCACGATTGCGATTGAACTTTCTAAGCGCGTAAAGAACCCGATTTTCGAGGCGTTCAGCAATTCGCCCCCGTGGTGGATGACGAAGAGCGGCTGCGTTTCGGGCAGTAGCGACGGCAGCGACAACCTCAAGGAAGACTATTTCGACGACTTCGCGGACTACCTCTCCGAAGTGGCGCTGCACTTCAAGAAGGAATGGGGAATCACGTTCCGCACGGTGGAACCGTTCAACGAGCCGAGTGCTGGCTGGTGGAAATCCAACGGCGGGCAGGAAGGTTGCGGATTCAAGAACAACCAGACGAAGATGATTGTGGAACTCGGCAAGGCACTACAGAAGAAGGGCCTGTTCCCGGAGACTTCGGTGAGTGCCGCCGACGAGACGAACATCGGCGATGCCCTAAACCAGTTCAACAAGTACAGCGGCGAAGCGCTTTCTTACATGTTCCAGGTGAACACGCACAGCTATTCCGGAGGCGACAACCGCGCCAAACTTTTCAATGCGGCGTTCGCGAAAGACAAGAAGGTATGGCAGTCCGAAACGGGACCGCTTCACAAGAGCGGCGACGAGAACATTGCACTCTGGATGGCGGGCGTGATTTTGGCAGACCTGCGCGACATGAAGGCGAGCGCCTGGGTAGACTGGCAGATTGGCGACCCGGCCGAAAACTGGAGGAGCCTCGCGCTGAACCACAGCAAGCAGACATTCAGCCCGAACGCACGCTACTACATGCACGCCGCATTCAGCCGTTACATCCGTCCGGGTTCGCGCATTATCGATAGCGACAACGGCAACACGCTCGCGGCACTCACGCCCGAGGGAGCGCTGGTGCTTATCGTGCGCAATAGCGGTTCTAGCGACGTGAAGTATGAATTTGATTTGGGTGAATTCGTGAAGATTGGCACGAGCGCGAAGGTGGTGCGGTTCGAACTGCCGGGCAGCCTCACCAAGCAATCCGATATCGTGGTTTCGGGCAAGGCGCTTTCGATGACGGCGAAGTCCAACACGATTACCACGATGGTGATTGACGGCGCCGAAGGTGGCGCATGCAAGCCGGATTCCATCATCCCGTATTCGAAAATCAACAATAACGAGGGCTGGTCCACCGCGACCGAAATCTCGCTTTCCAAGGGCGATTCGCTTTCGATTGGCCCGCATCCGTGGGAAGGCGGGCGCTGGGTTTGGAGTGGCCCGAAGGGCTTCACCTCCACGAACCGCGAAATCCATATCGGCAAGATGGACGGCACCATGAGCGGCTACTACAAGGCGGTCCACACGAACGCCTCGGGCTGCAAAGGCTCCGTAACGTTCAAGGTCATCGTAGACGATCCGGATCACCCGTTCGTGGAACCGGATACGAGCAAACAGGATTCCACGGGAGATTCGTCGTCGGTAGCGCTGCGCGATTCCGGAACGTGTCGTTACGAAGCCTTCCGTTCCGGCGAACCTTTGCAGGTATTCGACATGCAAGGGCGTTTCCTCGGCACACTGCCGGCAGGCTCCTGGCAGGCTGAAAACATCGCAGCATCGGTCCGCCAGCATTTCAAGCAGGCGGGAACGTTCCTGATTCGTCAGGGAGTACAGATGCACCGCATCCAGGTGCATTAACGGCATATCAGGAAGTGCCTTAAGCGGCGCGACCCTGCCCTGCCTTGATTTCCTTGTTCAGGATTTTTTGGCTGCGAATCGCAACGGTCGGGTGCTCGCGGTAAATAACCGCAAAAAGTTTCGTATAGGGAATCTCGCTTACGGCAAGGTCGCGCATCGCGGCCTTCGCCACTTTCTTGCCAAGTTTCTCGAAGGCGTAACGGTCCGCCTCGTATTCCTGATGCCAGCAATACAAGTGGAATACCGTACGGAACGGGATTGCCGCCAGGTGCAGCCACAGAACCGCTTCCACAAGCGACATTCCGCGACTCGCCAGCAGAAAGGCAAAGAGCCACACGGCAAGCAACAGCAAAACGACCTTCGCCAAATTCCGCAAGATGCCGTGCCGCAACTCCGAATGACCTTCCTCGTGCTTTCGGACAAATTCATTCTCGGTAGGTTCCCTGCGATTCTCCGGCAGCGGCACGATATCGTTCACCAGCGGAATCAGGCGGAGTACAGCAAATACACCGCCGCGCAACTGCGAAAGTCTCCGCTCGCGAATTTCTAAAGCAAGCCGAGCCATCACCTCGATCACGAGGGCCGCAACGAGTATCACAGTCGCCGAGATCATTCCGCCTTGGCCGTCTTCACGATAGACGCCAAACGGCGCAGCTTATCTTCGACTCGGTTCTTTTCCCATTCGGTAAATCCCCTGTCCACGGGATGAGCGTCATCGTAGTCGTCGAAAATCTTGCGGCCACGGTCGTTGTCCTTGTCGAGGCCGTGCGTCACGCGTTCGAACCAGTCCTTTTCAAGCTGGCGGTAACGCTTCAGCAACTCGTCGAACGTCTCGGGAAGCACCACCGTGCGCATCACGTCCTTGTTGGCATCGTTGGTCGAAAGGCGACGCAGTTCCTTGACCGGTTGCGACTGCAAATTCGGATCGTTCACCACCAGGGTTATCACCTGTTCCAGCGCATAGCGTTCCAGGTACTCGCGGTAAATCTTGATCGCCTTCTGGCGCATGCGTTCGCGAAGGAAGTTCTCACCAAGCCCGTCGATATGTTCCTTGGTGTAGAAATCGCGAACTTCTGTCACCTGCAGGCGCTGGTAGGCGTCGTATACATAGCGCAACGTGTCGTGACTGAAAATCGTGTAGAACGAAGCCGGCACGAACCCCTTGCCGCGAATGGAATACTTGTAAAGGTTGCGGTCGAGCGCATAGGCGTTGTTCGCATAATTCCAGCCAGGCACAATTTCATTCAGACGTGGAGCAATGCCGTTCAACTGCGGGTCCCCCGGCTTGATCAGCGAGAACGGGAACTTGAGGCGCTGCGGGAGCGTCGTAAGTCCCGAAGCAATCAGCGTAAAGGGCGACTCGCGGTAATTCGCCGGGAACTTGACATTCACGCCGAGCCCAAAGAACATTCCCTGTCCGGGCATCACTTCCTGATCGGGCATACGGCCGGTATGGTTGCTACCCACGTTCGCGCCGTAACCCAGGTTGCCGCATCCGTCGGGCCAGAGCGCCGCAATCAAAAGCGAATGGTGATGCATCTGCGTCATGGGGCCCATGTACGAACTGTTCACCTCGCCTTCTTCAATATGGCAACACGGAGCGATAATCGACGACTTCACGATCGCCTTGCAGGCAACCGTCGTACGGCTCATCAGCACAGAACCCTGCACCTCCGCGCCCGTATGGATCGTCACGCCCATCTGCACGTTCGAATTTTCAAGAATCACTGAATCGTACACATGGCTCGGTTCCTCGAGCGACGAAAGCACCACCGAGTTACGGATCTTCTCGGCGCCCTCAATACGCGCGTGCGCACCGATCCAGCTGTTACGAATAATGTTCGTATTGCAGATAACCGCACCCTTCCCGACAATGCCGAAAGAAAGCGCGGTCTCTTCGCGGTACGTCTTGAGCTGGTCCGCGAACGCCGCAGCGACATCGGGCTCCGGCTTGTGGAAAAGCTGCAGGTCCACCAGCTCTGTATTGATTTCGGGGAACACGAGAACGCTGCGACCGCCCATCTCGTTACCCACGTGCATCGCGTTGCCGACCATGTAGCTAATCTTTCCGCTACTCACGATAGAACCCACGTTCTGCACCACCGAGCTGCTGCGCACCAAAATGTTGCTGAGCATGGCCACCTTGTGCACGAGTGCATTTTCTACGAGGCAGTTATGCACCAGGCTGTCGTAAATGCCCGTCGGGAAAGACACGTCGCCCGGCAAGAGGAGCGTTCCGAAAAAGCGCGGCAGATAGACCTCGCCCATGAACGAGCTCCGAATAATGCGGTTCGGATCGAAGTCGTTTTCGACCATGACCTTCGCCCACGACTCGGAACGGTTACCGTTGCTTTCGAGAATCTGGATCTCGGCCTCGGTCAATGGACGGTATTTGGACATTGACGCACGGATTGTCTTGAAATTCTCGACGGAGGACGCCAAAACACTATTCTTGAGCACTTTTTTCAATTTGAGCAAGCGTTGCATAGTCAAAAAATAGACTAATTTTGTACAGCGATGAAGCAAGAAATCTTCAAATTGATTAGAAAGCACCACTTTAACATTTCTATCTACACCGAAGACATCTTTGAAAGACGGTGCCAGGAAGAAATTATCCGCAGCGACGAGGACAAGAGCTCCTTCGTCTATCTGGAATTCGACTTCTCGGCCATCGAAAAAATCCTGGGAGACAGGGACACCTGCATCCAGTTCTGGGACATATTCCTCACCGCACTCAACAAGAACAGCCGCGGAAGCGACATCCTCGGTTTCCTTGAAAACGGCTCGGGCCTTGGCATGCTGCTGCTCGATTCCAAGATCGAAAGCTGGATCCGCATCCGCGGAAGACTCCTGCAGACCGCGTATGACATGGACTTCAAGGGACTTGCAAACCTTCTTTCTGCCGTCATCAAGCCCATCGTCTACCCTGCCTGCGTAAGCGACGCGCAGGACATCAACGCCATTACTTCCATTGCGCAGGAATTCACTCCCGCAGCCGCCGGCGAACCTTACGCATAAACTAAATGGTCCAGAAAGTTCTTGTCATCGGGTCCGTCTATCCGCGTTTTCACGAAGACGCCGAAGTCCCCTGGCTGCGTACCTCCCTTGCGCACCTCAAGAAAGCGGGCCTCGACATCCAGGTTCTCGCCCCCGCGTACAAAGGGTTGAAAAGCCACGAAATCGACGGCATCAAGGTGAACCGTTTCCGCTACGCGCCCGCCGCCTGGGAAATGCTCACCCACGAAGAAGGCGCCCCTAGCAAGATGGCGAACAAGCCCTGGCTGCAACTGCTCGCCATCCCCTACATCATCAGCGGGTTCTTCAAGTGCATCAAGACCTGTCGCAAGTGGAGGCCCGACATCATCCACGCACATTGGCCATTCCCGCATGCCTACATCGCCCTCGGTGCCGCAAAGTTGTTCAGAATCCCGCTGGTGCTGAATTTCCACGGCGCCGAACTCCTGCTCATCCGCAAGAAAAAATGGGTGAAGCCGCTCCTGAAATTCGCCATCGGCCAGGCGCAAGCCGTATTCGCAAATTCAAGTTTTACCGCAAGCAAAATCAAGGCCCTCTGCAATGTCGATGTGGAATGGAGTCCGTACGGCACAACTTTAGAGACGAAAGACGAGAGACGAGAGACGAGAGAGGGGGGAAGTCTCCCCCTCGCTTCTGCCACGGCATCCGCTACCCCCTCTAGCGGGCGGACAGCACTTAGCGATCCATCGCTTAGTGCGCATGGCCACCAGGGTGGGGACACCCCGCAACGCCCCGTGCCGCACCCGATAAACGGTAAGTTCAAGATTCTTTTTGTCGGGCGCCATATTGAACGCAAGGGCATCTGCTATTTGATTGAAGCGGCCAAGTACCTGCCACGCGACCAGTTCGAAATCCGTATCGTCGGCGTCGGCGACCTCACCGAGCAGCTGAAGATGCAAGCAGACGCATTGTGTCATCACAAAGGGGAAGCCCCTGTCGCGTCATTCTCGACCAACGGGAGGGAATCCAGTAAATGCAGATCCGACGATGCCTTAAATAGCGAAGCCGCACCTCCTGCAGAAATCATCTTCACCGGCAAACTTTCGCCCGAAGCGCTCGCGAACGAATACAAGACCGCTAACGTCTTCACGCTCCCGGCGATCGTCGACAGCAAGGGCGACACCGAAGGCCTCGGCGTCGTACTCATCGAGGCTATGGAACTCGGCCTCCCCATCGTCGCAAGCAACGTGGGCGGCATCCCCGATGTCGTCGTGGACGGCGTCTCGGGAATCCTCGTTCCCGAAAAAGACCCCGAGACCCTCGCAAGCGCCTACAAGCGCCTCGCCGCCGAGCCCGAACTTGTAAAGCACCTGCTCGCCGGCTCCCGTAAGCGCATCGCCGAATGCTTCACCTGGGACGGCATCATCGAGCGCCAAATCGCCGTCTACAACAAGCTCTCGAAATAACCAAGCAAGATACTTCCTTATTCCGGCATTACGTTCTCGTGCGGCTTGAACTTGATAATCCAAAATTCTGAATCGGAGCCGAAACGCACCGGAGGACCCCAGCAGTCAAAGCCGGAACTCACGAGCCAAAAGACGCCGCCAAGCGCCCCCTTGCCGTAAGCGATCTTCCATACGTAATTGATAATGAAAGTCACCGGGAAAAACTGACCATCGTGCGTATGTCCCGAAAGCGCCATGTCCGGGAGCCTGCCTACATGCCCCTTCTCGATTCCCTTGGGCTGATGGTCCAGCAAAATCCAGGGGCGGCGCACAACCGTCGTATCGTAGGCAATCCTAGCTGCAGCCGTATCCGCAAGCGAATCAACTACCGGGGCCCCGGCAACGCTTTCATTTGCGGCCACAGCGGCCATCGAATCCTGCGGAATTTCAGTCAACTGGAGCGAATCCGGAATCAGCTCCGCAAGCGGGCGACGAAGTACATCGCGGCCGCGCGCGACCATGTAGTCGGTGCGCCCCGTAAAGCACGCCTTCCCGATACACGCCGTGGAATCGTCCAGCACCACGAAACCCACCTTGCGCATCCACTCGTTCGGATTGGAACCCGAGCGTTCCTGCATCGATTCGTGATTCCCGTTGACGGCCACCGCCGCGACCTTCGCCTTCGATGTCAGCATCATGAACAAACTATCGTAACCCCAGGCATCGAGCTGCTCCATGGACACATCGGCCAAGTCACCGCCGAACAACAAGTAGTCCGGCTTGATTGAATCCGCCTGCGCAATAAAACGCTGCAACTTTTCCGCCTTGAAAAGCGGATCCACATGAATGTCGCTAAAGAAAATCGCGGTGAACCCTTCCGTATATTGAGATGGCAGATCCACCGTCACGTCCATCATCTTGTAGTCGTCGTTGTGCGGCACGCCGTAAGCGAACATCGCAAGCGCAATTCCCACCGTAACGCCCAAAAGCCCCCGACTCACACGCCGGACAAAATGCCTGCTCAAGTGGTGCGGCTGCGTAAAGTAGTAACCGATGCGGTAAAGCGTCCAGGGAATGTAGAACAATAGCGCATTGGGAAGCCACACCGCAAAAAACGCGACGGCGACACTCCCCGCCCATGTATCGCGGAACGCCATCGACAAGAACAGCAGCACCAGCACCGACAGGGCAATAATCCGCCCCGCCTTCCCCTTGGCAAGGGTGCTCAGGTTGACATAAACTAGGGCAAGCGCCGCAAGCAGTACGAATAAAAAAGCGATCATAACGCTCTACTTCAACTCCAGGTAGAACTTGCTCTTGGCGGTCATATAGTACGGATACAGCCACAGCGCCGCAATGCCGAAGGTAAAGCAGCACAACAGCCCCCAAGCCCAAAAACGGGCCTGCAAGCAGAAAAATTCCCAGCGGTGCCCGTACATCATTTCCTTGCTCGCGGTAATGGCCTGCAGCGGAGTATATTCAGGATGTTCGACAAGGACCAATTCCGTCATCGTATAGGAATACGATTTCATGATGCCCGGGACGACCAAAAGCAGGAACCACAACATGAGCATAAAGTATTGAATCATTTCCGTAATCACAATCTTCAGGAAATATTCCACGCTGCGGTATCCCAGGAACAGCCGTGCATAAGAAGGCTCAGCCTTCAGCGCCAAATCCAAATAGCAAGCGACAAGTCCTATCCACAAAACCCATGTAAACGGCGTACAGATGATTTCCCAGGCATGATAGATCGCGGAGCCTTCTTCCATAAAGAACTGCGGAACAGAAAAACCCATAACGACTGCCAGGAACAATATCAAAGTCAAGGCGCCGTAAAGCCAGCGACCGCTCATCGCATTCCAGGCGAATTCCTTAATTTCCCTATTGCTCATGGAGCGAGCGCAGTTCAATTCCGCTCCCCACTGATTTCCTTCGTTTTCCATATATTCCCTTCTTATAGAAGTCGTTATGACAATAAACTTAATAAATTAAATTTTTTCCACACCCAGCCTTCCCTAAACAGAGCTTCAAATTATCCTTCAAAATAGGTTCTTTATCGTCTATTTCTAATTTTATGTTGTTTGAACAGTGGAAATAAATTATTTTGTTGTGCAGAGATGAGCGGAGTATCAAAAAGGGGTTCGAATGGTGCATTTTAGTCATAAGGTATCCGCGATACCGGTTATTTTAGCCGCACTGTTTGTTGCGGGCTGTTATGACCATACCTACGACTATTCCGATTACGAGGACCACGATTCTAGAAGAGCCATCGCTTACCACGATTCATCCGATATTTTCACCGCCCTGTCAGGAAACTTTTCGCTGGAGAAACCCCTGGTTCCCAAGACCCTGACGATTACAGCGCTTGACCAGAAGCTCGACGAATTCGACATCTACGAAGCCAGCATCCACAAGGACGATTCCGGCAGATACACTTTCACATCGGATTCAAGCTTCTACCCCACCACCTTTGCAAAACTTACATTCACCTGCACGCGCAGCGACTCGCCCGACGCAAAGGAACTGACATTCGAGGAATATGTCGACTTTGGGCGCTACCCCTCGCCAAGTATCAATCTGCTCGGCGCCCTCGAAAGCAAGCGCGTCAGGTACCTGGTGCAAGAAGACGGTTTTTACCTGAACAACGCCAAGAAAAAGGCCTCGCGCGAAATTTTCAGGATGTTCGGAATGGAATGGCAAGAAGGCACCGATTTCGAAGCCGACAGCGTCAAGTTCGAGGCCCTGAAAATCATGCCCTACATTCTGGCATCAACAGGCGATTCCGATGCGTCGTTTGCGGCCACCTTTGAAACGATAGCAAGTACAATCGAAAAAAACAAGGTTAACGAAAGCCTCTTCGACACCCTCCATATTGCAGACGCGCTACTGGCACGCGACTGGAATTTTTCAAAGATCGACAGCACAAGCCTTTCGTACTTTTCAACGCTGTGGCAAGACACCTATGGACTTCCGGCATGCGACAGCATCGGTCTGCAGGCTCAAATCAATCAGGAAGGCAGCGCACAAGACAAGAATTACCTTGTATGCGACATGCGCAGCGATTCCATCCGGTTCTGGAAAAAATTCAATGCACTCGACACTGAATTTGGCCCCTGCCACAGCGGCAATACGAATCGTTATGTGAAGAACGACACCGTGTACACTTGCTCCGAAAGCATTCTGGCCTGGGTTCCTGCAAACGACAAGGACGCCATCGAGTACCTGTTCGGCGAATGCGGTTACGGCAACAAGGGCAAGTATCGCGCCTATCACGATCACATATTCACGTGCGACGGTTACGGGTTCTCGATGAGATGGACCGACACCATTTCAGGCTTCAACAGGGAACAGGCAGAGTTCGAAGCATACTTCTATAACATGTACGGCGACTGTACCGCAGATAAAGAGAACGAAAAGGCCGCGTACGACAGCAGCTATTTCAAGTGCCACAACGGCAAATGGGAAAGCATTACCGTCCTGGGCTACGTGACCGACGACACCTGCACGGCAGGCGATACGCTCAAGCTGCCGCCGTCAAGCTACTTCCGCTGCGACGCCAACAATAACTGGAACGGTATCAGCTACTTTGACTACTACGGTATCGCCTGCGGCAAGGAAAATGAAAACGAAGTCGCCTATGCCGACAGCGTCTATTACTGGTGCGTTTTCCGCAACGGCTGGCAATGGAGATGGGAAAGGCTTCCTGCCGACAAGCAGATTCCGCCCATCTTGAACCAGGATACCTGCCGCAACGGACATGTCGTCAAATACGACAGCTACTACATCTGCAAGAACGGCGAATGGGAAACTCTCCCCGACAACGAAGCGATTCTGCCAGTCATCCACGAGGACGGATGCGGCGAACTGGAAGATTCGACCTACATCACATACGATGGCGAGTACTATTTCTGCGAAAATTCCAAATGGAGCCACGTTCAAAAAAAACAGGTCATAGCGCCTGTACTCGCGGGCGACTCCTGTACCACCGAAAACAAGGCCGAAATCCGGAAGTACGACGATAAATACTTTATATGCATCTCCGGATACAATCAATGGGGACAGCTTGTCAAAAGCCACTGGTCGACCGCACAACCCGAACAGATAGCAGTTTACGAGCGCAACGCCAACCGAATCGGTTACTGCAAGGCGGGGCAAACTGGGACCACGCTCGAATGGGACGAATCGGTGCACGCCCTGTTCGGCTGCGTAAAAAGCGTCGACGGAACATCCTACGAATGGGCCCGAATCGTCATCGGCGACATGGAACCGTCCGAACAAAAAAATTTCGCCAACGGCACGTTCGAGAAAGAAGGCGTGTACGAATGCGACGTCAGCGGAAACCATTACGAATTCGAGCACTTTTTCTGGAACGACAAGACATGGAAGGACTATGTACGGTTGCGTCTGGAAAGAGCGACCATTGACGGCACCGGTTACGACGCAAGGATGGTCAACGGCAAGATGTACATCCGCGCCCCGTACGGGAGCAAGTCCATTTACCTGAACGACTACGAAAACAGGAGCGAATCCTTCGACAGCTTCTATCAGAAGTGGAGCCGCTGGGCAGGCGTAAAGGACATCTGCGGGGATTCCACCGAATGCAAGGGTTCCATCAAGTTCGTCCACAACGACGAAAATACCTTTACCATGTGGGAAAGCGCCAAAACCTACTGCCCCGCAGGATTCCACATCCCCGATACGACCGAATGGAAAAGTTCCGGAATCAACGAATGGAAACGCACCATCGATAGCGACGAGATGAACCGCATCACGAATGTCGTCGAGGGCATAGACGAAGTGGACAAAAACGGCTCCTTTGAAAGAGTCCTCGTATTGCTCTGGTCCAGCACCGAAAAAGACGCGGATACGCAGTATTGCTTCACTTACGAAATCTCAAGCTTCATTTTTAACACCAACAAAAAAGCAATGATCGAATGCCCCAAGGATCTTATGCCCATGGGCCAGGCGATGTGCGTCAGGGACTAGGAGGAAACGGTGGAATCTTTGCGGTGCATTTTTATGACAGTAGGCGCAATACTTTGCATAGCGCTAGTCGGCTGCGCCACCGACACCTACGAGGTGACCGACAAGGGCTACGCATGGCACTACATGGGCCTGATAGACGACACGACCATGGCCGTCGAGGTCAGCCACTGGGAAAGAGGAACCATCCACTGCAACCATTTTATGGCTTACGAGGATGGAGAATCGTTCAGCAACACGCTCTCGACCAGTTACTATTCGGTCAGCCTGACGGACCAGAAAGTCGGCAAGAAAAAAACATCGTCCAAGGGTATTTTACCGGAAGAACCCTTTTTCAAAGAGCTCCCCTCCTGGACCGAAAGCTGCCTCGCCATGGATTCTATCGACGGAAAATTTTACTGCGTAAATGCGGTGCGGCTCGACGAGTTCTCGAGCGCCTGCGCCCTTGCCATCGTGAATAGTGAAAAACAGGACCTGG
This sequence comes from uncultured Fibrobacter sp., assembly GCF_946062555.1. GTDB lineage: Bacteria > Fibrobacterota > Fibrobacteria > Fibrobacterales > Fibrobacteraceae > Fibrobacter. Next base: position 2,442 of record NZ_CAMGVQ010000050.1, on the reverse strand, counting down.
ATACCCTGGAATTTGAACGCTGCGGTTTTGACCTGCACAAGGACATCTCCTTTGCAGCACACTACCTCAAGATTTCGGAAAGTTTCTACGCGATACGTGACGGCCTGCTAAAATCGCAGTTGCCGACCTACAAAATCAAGGACTACGGTGATGCCGTCATTGTCATCAACTCATACGGAGATACCCTTTATTACGAGGGCAAGCCATGACTAGGAACCTGCTCCTTTTCGCAACTCTTCTAGTCGCCTGGGGATGCAGCCAAGACGACTTTTCGATAAAACCCGTAGAAACCAAAATCGAAACCGTTTTCGATCCTGCCGAAATAGAATACGGTTCCATCGTAGACTCGCGCGACGGACAGCTCTACAAGACCGTAAATATCAATGGACGCTGGTGGATGGCGCAAAACCTCAACTACGCCGCCGATTCCACCTACTGCTACGACGACGAACCGGATTCCTGCACCGTTTACGGCAGGCTTTATCCTTGGACCGTCGCGATGAACCTTGATCCGGCCTACAACAAACTAAACGCCACCTACGACGATAAAATCAAAGGCACTCACCAGGGAATATGCCCCGAAGGCTGGCACCTCCCCAGCGAAAAAGAATGGAAAGAGATGATCGATTACGCCGACTCTCACAACGGTAACGAGGGCGCAAGTGCAAGCATGAGGGCAAAATACGGCTGGATTGCGAACGAAACATACGAAATAAATTATATCGACAGGTTCGGTTTTGCAGGGCTCCCCGCCGGGGCGAGAGCCAATAAAGAAATGAGAAAATCCGACTGCAACCACTCCTACGGATATGAAACAAACATCTATTGCGGCGTCGGCAAGGAAGCCTTCTTCTGGACCTCTACGGAACGAATAGACTATCGGAACGACTCCGAACGCGCCCTCTATTTCTTTTTGCACGGATTACAGAACGGTAACTTCCAAACAAGTGACTGGGGTGAGTTTACAAAACGCGCGGCCCTATCCGTCAGGTGCGTGAAGTGACTGATACGTTTTTCTATTTTTCGCACATGCTCAAAAATTACATCTTGGACTTGGGCGGGGTCATTCTCGATATCCGTATGCAGAATGCATACGAGCAATTCATGGCCCTAGGGCTTCCTGCCACAGAACTCGAAAAAGGAGGTTCCGTTTACAAGTGGATGGAAGATTACCAGCTCGGCCTGTTGAACACGCAGGAATTCTGTCAGCAGATTGCAGACAAATGCTCTTCAACAACGAAGCCTCTCGATATTGAACAGGCGTGGAATTCCATCTGCCTCAATATCGCCGAACGCAAGCTGAACGCGCTCCGCCGCCTACGCCAAAGGGAAGGCCTCACCGTTTCGCTCCTGAGCAACACAAACGAACTGCACTGGGAATACTGTTGCGAGAAATGGTTCAACGCAAACGGCAACAATCAGGCTGATTTCTTCGGCCATATTTTCTTGAGTCAGGAGCTCCATTTGCAAAAGCCCGACCCAGAAATTTTCAGGACGGCGATTCGCACACTGAACGCGAACCCGAGTGAAACGATTTTCATTGACGACAATGCCGAAAACATCGCAGCCGCCTCATCTTGCGGATTGCAGACACTCCACGCCACTCCCGACATCGATTGGGTAGAATCACTTAACCTCTGAAAATTCTGATGCGCCAGTCCCTTCTATACATTTCGATTCTTCTGACCGCCCTGCTTTTCGCCTGCTCCGAGTCGTTCACCGACACGCGCGACGGTCAAAGCTACGACATCGTGCAAATCGGTCCGCAGACCTGGATGGCCGAGAACTTGAATTACGAAATTGAAGGGAGCGCGTGCCCCGAGGGCGACAAGCGAAACTGTTCCAAGTACGGGCGGCTTTACACCTGGGCCGCGGCGCAAAAAGTTTGTCCCGAAGGCTGGCACTTACCTGACCGTGCGGACTTTGAACAACTTATCACAAGCGCTGGCGGTACGGATATTGCAAGCGGCACAGAAGTCGCAGGCAATGCACTCAAGTCAACAAGCGGCTGGTTCAAGAAAGGCAACGGCTCGGACGATTTCGGCTTTAACACACTCCCCGCCGGTTACCGCCTGGGCGGCAGCGAAAATGCCACCGGAAAATTCGACGGCATCGGCGGCTATGCCCACCTCTGGAGCGCCACCGAAACCGCTGACGGCCTCGCCTACTACCTGCTCCTCGATTTCAGCAGCAAGGCCGCGAAGCTCAGCGCCTTCGGCAAGGACGAAGCTAGATCGGTTAGGTGCGTGAAGTAACATCAACTTTGTTGTTATAGACAAGCTTTTGTAAAAAGAAATAAATTTTTTGAAAAAACTGCATTGAGAGTCTGAAAAATACGTGTATAGTATAGATAGGGTTTCTCTATCTCTTCGCGGAATGTCCCACGGAGAAACTATAAAAGGCTATAATGACTAGAGAAGAATTTGCAGTTTTTCAGCATAA
>NZ_CAMGVQ010000049.1:0-26665 GCF_946062555.1 uncultured Fibrobacter sp. | reverse complement strand
CGCCCGCCGGGGCGAAAAACCGGGCCGAAAGGCCCGGAACAAAGAAGGGATAGCGTCTGAATTACGATAATTTTACGCCTGAAAACGACAAATAAACCCATCTTCAGGAAATGAATGTATTTTTAGAGGTACCCTCTAGATTTTTCTTAATTTTATAAGATAAATTCGGTGGGGTCGCAGAACGATACCAATACCATACACCAACAAAGTTCCCTGCTCCAAATATCTCGTCACAAACCAACTTCAGATTCGCCTGTTCGTTGTCGTCGATGCTAATAAAAATCGCCCCGTCGTTGCTCAACAATTTCTGCAACAACTTAAGGCACGGGTACATCATGCAAAGCCACTTGTCGTGACGGGTCAAGTCCTCGGATTCCTTCCCTACCACTTGCCCAAGCCACTTCTTGATTTTCGGGCTGTTCACGTTGTCGTTATAGACCCAGTTCTCATTTCCGGTATTGTACGGCGGATCGATGTAGATGCACTTGACGCGGCCTTCGTATTCAGGGAGCAAAGATTTAAGCGCTTCCAGGTTATCGCCGTGGATAATCTTGTTGCCCGGCTCGCCATCGCCAAAATCGTATTTCTTTTCCAGAACCCGATAGGGGACATCCAGGTGGTGATTCAAAACAGCGTCTTTGCCAATCCAGGTCAGCGAGGGCATGGGGGCCTCATGTACAAAAAGGTTAAAGGTTCATTTCTAACCCTTACCCTCTTGCAAGTGGATTCTATCGCGCCTCGCGCTCCTGAATGACAGGAGCATATAAAAAGGCGTGGAATCATCCGACTTGCATCACTGAGGCTCCGCTAAAAGCCCTGCATACTACAAGTACGAACGACCCACGCCCCATAGGGACGTGAGTGTTCGCCTTATTCTCGTATGCATTTGAAATTTAGCGGATTTCAGTGATGAGAATAAGAGCAACAACTCTAAAAACTGGTAGCCCGTTACCCGACCGGCACACAACCGCCGATGCAGCTAAAAAGCCATGCCGTGAATATAGATAATTGCCGGACTTTGATAGTCCGGCAACAACAGATTACGGATGTTTTTTTTCAAATTCGCTTGGAATCCGTAAAACCACACCCCCACGCGAGACGTAATCTCCAAAAATGTCTAGCGGAGCTCGACCATATACAACAACAATTCTCGGAGTCAGCCGTCGAACAAGTTCACCGAAACCTGCCTTGAAAACAAGACGCTCGTCGTAACGTTTTATGCAACCATGCGTCCCGACCATCACTATGGAATTCTGCGGGTAGCCGTCAAAGCAAAAGTTATAGGAACAAGCGTCTCCAAAGCGGACGTTGAAAACGGTATTTGGATTCTTCTTTTGAACCTCGCGCCCAAACCACAAGTTAAAGTCTTTGTTTTGCTTCTGCTCATCCAAACTCATCGACCAGTAAATGCTAAAATCAGGAGAAGCCACGATTGGATGCTTAGATGCAAAATCTATCCAATAGGTAGAGTTGTCGCGAATCCGCTTAAACTTTCGGTCGGCTTCGTAGAACAAGAGCATCTCTTCGAAAGAAGGTTCTTTGATGGCCTTTGAGAAAAGAATTGTCGGAATATCCAGCATATGGATTCCAGGCAAATATCCCTTAAACAAGTCTATGGTCATAGACTCTCCTTGTTTAAACTATTTACGCTTATCTACTTTTTCTGCAGAAGTTTATTCTGCTTACGCCACTCCTTGATTAACTCAAGAAGTTCTTTTGTTGAAACCTCGCAAGAAGTCTTCGACGCGTCGTCGGCATAAACATCTTCAATCACAGTTTTGTCCTTTTCGATGCGAACAGAACACTGATTAAAGGAACAATCTTCTAAAATGCTTTTATCTTTTAGAACTTTGTTGATTGTTCGAACCAACAAATCAGAGAACTGCAGGACGTCCGTTGCAAAGAAAGTATCAAGGACCTGATTTTCTTCAATAGCAAAATGCATCAGAGGACGCCCGTCACCGAAATCAAGATAGTCTATTTTGTAGTTCATTTTTCCTCCATAATCGGATAGGCCGACGCTATTTTCCCTTGTTTGTAATTGATTACTATTTTTATTCCTTGATAACTTCCGAGGACTCTGTCATTTCCGCTCCGCTTTCCGCTTCTTGCAGCCGCATTCACGGCATTCACTACCTGCTGAGGCGACCACTCTCTTGGGAAAAAGGTTGAATAAGCTTTCTTTCGGACTCCATTGATGACAACGTTCGCTTGGTACAACCCGTGCTCATTAGTGCGGGTCATTCTTCTACGAATAATTCGATTTCCATTATTTCGAATTTGTCCGTAGTGAAAACCCGATGCGATTAATTCTCCTTTAGAGTTTGTTTTGACTTCCCCTAAAAATAGATGTTTTATGGCGCTTTCGTTCCACCCTTCTGTACCACTAAGTTCGGAAAGTGAACTTCTAGGGTATTTAGGAGGACGAGGTAAACCCATTGCCTCCCGTGAAGACGCCGAATTGCCATAAGCAGCCTGTTCAAATTCCGAAAACGGAATTTCCATTTGAAAAAGCCCGCGCTCTTCTTGCTTTCTAAGCAATTCTCTTGCGTATGGCCCGTTCAATACTGGCAATTCGTATGCATAGCCCGCACGTACTCCGCTACCACCACCCATACAAGCCCCCTTCGGTTGAATGACACAAAAGGACGCTTGTTCGGCGACAATACATCAAAAAAACGGTTGCTATCATAGCAAACCTCCTATTGGAACACCCTTGCACATGCAAAGGATTGCTTTACCCTTCGGAAGTTGCTACATTATTAATGGTAACTTTGGATGGCAACATCCCAAGGTGCTTGCTCCGAGACTGGTGGTACAGTCTTCGGAGCTTTTTTCTTACACAGAAATATAATATATTCAACATTCAAAAGCAATAGAAAAACGAACAAAATTCAAAATTTCGCTATATTTTTTACACTTTTCCGAATTATACCGAAATTTTATAAACATTTTATTGATTTTCCATATAATTATTCTATATTATTTACATGGCTCAAGAAAATCTGATAGATAACATCCGTCGTTATATGAAGCTAAACGGACACACCATTCCGTCTCTTGCGAAGAAAGCGGAAATAAGCCCTGCTACGCTCTCCAACTTATTAAACGACAACTCCGACCCACGCTTATCCATTTTAAGCGCTATTGCAGAAGCACTTAACATCGGGATGATAGACCTCTTTGCCGAGAAACCAAAATTTTCGTCATTCCGCTTTCGAACCTATTATGCTTTAAACTCCAAGGAATCCGCCCACAGAGATAATCTTTTATTTACTACAGAAAAAAAACTGAAGGAATATTCCCAACTTGAAGACATGGCACAAAATAGGCTTGCCTACGTCAACAACATTCCCTCATTTAACAGCCCATACGATGCAGCCCACTATGTTAGAGAAATCGCGGATCTACAGTCAAACGAACCAATAATAAACATCTGCTCCGTAATTAAAATTCTCGGAATTAAATTTTTCCACTTTGACTTTAAAATTGAAAAAACCTTCGGAGCATCCGTCAATGAAAAAGACGGTGGACCCGCCATAATCATAAACAGTTCCATACCCAACGTCGAAAGAAAAATTTTCACCATTGCGCATGAATTAGGACATCTTTTGTTGCATAAAGATTCCTACAAAAGTCCAGAGACACTAGATAAAAAAGATTCAAAAGAAGAAACAGAAGCCAACGAATTTGCCGGGGAACTTCTTTGCCCAATGGAATGCGTATATGAAGCCGTTAAAGACACGCGTAATTTCGGCTTTATAGAAGCCATCATGAATTTAAAACAGAAATACAAAGTAAGCTATGGAACCGCGTTGCATCAATATTGCAATAAATATTCCACCGATTACGATACTGTTTTACGCAAATTTAGGGCGATGTACACAAATAAATATCATAAAAGTTTCAAAGGGCATTTCGAACCTTTTGAAATTCCTCCACAGTTATATCGTTTTGAAGACGAGCATCTTAGAGATGTAGTGTTAGAACTTTACCAAGAAGAACGAATTTCTGCAAAAGACGCTGCAGAAACATTGCAAATGACGGAAGCACAAATAAAAAGAATTAACGTTCTTGATGAAGACGAAGGCAATTTGCCGTTTTAATGCGAGCGACATTTTCCACAATATAACGCAAAAAGGGCCGCATCGCTGCAAGCTTTTTTCATGAATTATTGATTTTACAGAAAGAAAATTACATTTTCCAGGCCGCTACATGAACCAACCGACCCATTAAAGTTGATGAGTGGTGGCCATGGACAAAAAGGGATGAATCTTCTAGATAAATACGGTATTGCGTACAATATTGTGAAAATCTATCCCAATGGTGTTCGTGTAGGAAACGTTCCTGACCACAAAGACCGACGGAAAAGACATGGGTTAAACCAATCGTGGTTTCCCGCGTCATGGAGCGAAAAGACAATAAAACGTGCAGCAGAACATGTCGCTCAATTACATAGGAACCGCAATGTTCCTGACGGTCAAATTATGTACGGAACTTTTAAAGGTGTCCGTGTAGGCGTAATCAAAACACATGGGCAAATAGCAACAGCATTTCCCGATAGCAATCAACCATAGGAGTATTATATGCTTGACAAGGAAAAATTCAAAAAATTGATTCAAGAAAGAATTGACAATGATGGTTTCATTGTTGCTGGGGATACAACTGCCTGGGAAAACTTGGCAAACTTCCTTTCTGAGGATATCGTATCTTCAATCGAGTTCTTGGAAAATCAGGCGACAGTAGACGAAATTTGTTGGGTCAGCGAAGTCTTTGACGATATCGCAGCCAAAACTCAGTCAAAGGACTTTATCGAAGCCCTTCACAGAATTCACGACAAACTGCCTGAAGAGGAGGGCAAATTAATTGAACCCAGTATAAAATTTGCTGAATTGGCAATTCAGTAAAAAAAGAAAGGACTCGAACAAGTTGCAGCGAACAATCTTGTTCAAGTCCATTCCCAGATATGCTAAAGCAAATCCTAGTTAACAACTAACGTAGGTATTAATTTAGCATATCTATTCCGCAAAAACAAGTAAAATCTTCAAAAGAGGAATAAATATGCGCATAAGCGCCTTTGACGACGGATTGCGTCCAGAATTGCTGGAACGCTCTTTTTACGATGGAATCTTTGAAATTCCGCGATTGGAACCCTTGGAACAAATTGTCGAGCCCGCAGGACTTGTACCCTTTTCCAAGCGGCAGAGGGCCAGGAATCGATTCGTACACTTCTATGAACACGAGGCTCATTATCAGGATTTCACCAACCATCCCGAAAAATATATCAAAGATCTTTTAGAGCATCCGGGAATTATATCTCCCGATAATTCTATTCTAGTAGAAGCTCCTCTTTGCGCACAGATTGCAAACCTATTCATATCTCGGCGCAACGCAAGTTTTCTGCAACACAGCGGAGTCTATCAGATTCCGAATGTGCGATGGGGCGACGAAAGGACATTTACAACTGTAGAATTACCGGAAGCAGTAGCATTTATCGGTATTCCGCATAACTCAATCGTTTCAATCGGGACTTATGGATGTTGTCAAACTCAAGATGAAAAACGACTGATGCATTTGGGCGTTGTAGAAATGCTGAAGGTGTTGCATCCGCAAATTGTAGTCGTTTACGGTTCTATGCCAAAGGATGTATTTTGCGATTTTCCCTATGAACCGCGATTTTTGCGGTTTGACAATTGGGATAAGGAACATCATGCTTAATTTGTGGAAAGGATTTATCAGGCAAATAGCCAGGGAGAGACTTTCCCCACCATACGCAAAAAGGGCCGCATCGCTGCGGTCCCTTTTTTGATTTGCGTGAAACATTTTATCTAAAAACACAACATTTTGTTTCACACAACCGCACAAATAACGCAAACTTTAGTTAGACAACCTTGAAAATCTTGTGCACAAGTGCAAGATTGACTTGTTTTTCCATCCAGAATATTGTATATTAATACAGGAGTATTACAATCAACTTCAAACGCACTTGTAGATTTCTGCAAAGCAAAGGAGCCTTCATGCCAAGTACACTATTGCAAGTCAGGGTGGACGAAAAGACTCGTTCTGCAGCAGGGAGCATATACGAAAAGCTCGGCATTGACTTGCCGACAGCTGTCCGCATGTTCCTTGCCAGGACCATTTTGGAAAACGGCATACCCTTCAGCATGAAGCTCCGTCCAGCCGCTCCCACCGATGTTCTCGATGCCATGAAACAGGCTTCGCAGTCTGCCGCCGATGCAGGAGTTGCAGATATGTCTCTTGATGAAATCAACGACGAAATCGCACAGGTCCGAGCCGGCAAATGAAGTGCTCTCCCGTGAAAAATTTCATTTTCCAAAAGAGACTGTCGAATTTTTGCTTTCACGCCTAAAGACAATCGGCGAAAACATGACAACCGTAGAATCGCTTGTTGGCAATTTCCCAGACCCCAAAGACGTCGTATTTTTTGAAGTCACAATGGAAAAGAACAAAACCGATGACGCGTTTCTTGTCACGGGAAACCTGAAACATTTTCCAAAGCACCACAAAGTCGTCACTCCAGCAGAAATGCTGCGTATTTTGGACAACATGTAATTCTTTTATTTATACGCAAAAAGGGCCGCATCGCTGCGGTCCTTTTTATAATGTTGGTCTGGATCCTTCGACTCCGAGGCTACGCCTCTTCGCTCAGGATGACAAGTTCAGTGGTTGCAGCTATTCCTAACGGGCCTTCGGCCCTAACCACTAACCACTGTTTACTAACTATTAGTCCTTTCCGTACACCTTTTCGGCGTAGGTCACGGTGGCGCCGAGGTATTCGCGGTTCATCTTGGCGATGTAATCCACGGTGATACCCTTCGGGCAGGCGGCCTGGCATTCGTAAAGGTTCGTGCAGTTGCCAAAGCCTTCCTTGTCCATCTGGGCGACCATGGCGAGCACACGCTTCTTCGCTTCAACCTTGCCCTGCGGCAAGAAGCTGAGGTGAGAAACCTTGGCGGACACGAAGAGCATCGCGGATGCGTTCTTACAGGCGGCCACGCAGGCACCGCAACCGATACAGGCGGCAGCGTCGAAGGCGCGGTCGGCATCGGCCTTGGGAACCGGAATCGTGGAAGCTTCAGGAGCGGCACCGGTGTTTACGGACACGAAGCCACCGGCAGCGATGATGCGGTCGAATGCGGTACGGTCCACGGCGCAGTCACGGATAACCGGGAATGCGGCGGCGCGCCACGGTTCGATTACGATGGTATCGCCATCCTTGAACTTGCGCATGTGAAGCTGGCAAGTGGTGGTCGCATGGTCAGGGCCGTGCGGCATACCGTTGATGACGAGAGAGCACATGCCACAGATACCTTCGCGGCAGTCGTGGTCGAAGGCGAAGCCTTCCTTGCCCTGCTTCATCTGTTCTTCGTTCACGATGTCCAACATTTCGAGGAAGGACATGTCCGGAGAAACATCGTTGATCTTGACAGTTTCGAACTGTCCCTTGGTCTTGGCATCCTTCTGACGCCAAATCTTCAAAGTCAAATTCAGTCCGCTCATTATTTGTAGCTCCTAGTAGCGAGGTGGACGTTATCAAAGGTAAGAGGTTCCTTGGAAAGTTCCGGTGCGACACCGTCGCCCTTGTATTCCCAGGCACCCACGTAGCAGAAGTTCTCGTCGTCGCGCTTGGCTTCGCCTTCCGGAGTCTGGCTTTCTTCGCGGAAGTGGCCGCCGCAAGATTCCTTGCGGTGCAGGGCGTCGAGAGTGAGGACTTCGGCGAACTCAAGGAAGTCAGCCACGCGGCCGGCGCGTTCCAGGTTCTGGTTGAAGGAACCTTCGGAGCCGAGCACGTTGACGTTTTCCCAGAATTCGGCACGGAGGGCCGGAATCTTCTCGAGGGCGGTCTTGAGGCCGGCTTCGTTACGAGCCATGCCCACGTATTCCCACATGATGTTACCGAGTTCACGATGGATATCGTTAACAGTGCGGTGACCCTTGATGGAGAGGAGCTTGTGGATGCGTTCTTCGGTCTGCTTCTTGCAGTCTTCGAACGCGGCATCGGATTCGGAAACCTTCTCGAGCTTGGTGCCCGCGAAGTAGCCGCCGATGGTGAACGGAATGACGAAGTAACCGTCGGAGAGGCCCTGCATAAGAGCAGAAGCGCCGAGGCGGTTTGCACCGTGGTCGGAGAAGTTGGCTTCACCGAGAACGAAGCAGCCCGGGATGGTGGACATCAGATCGTAGTCCACCCAGAGGCCGCCCATGGTGTAGTGGATGGCCGGGAAGATACGCATCGGAACCTTGTACGGGTCTTCGTCGGTAATCTTTTCGTACATCTGGAAGAGGTTGCCGTACTTGGCAGACACGCCGGCAACGCCCATGCGCTGGATAGCGTCGGCGAAGTCGAGGTACACGGCCTGCTTGGTGTTACCCACGCCGAGACCTGCGTCGCAGACCTGCTTGGCGTTACGGGATGCCACGTCACGAGGCACCAGGTTACCGAAGCTCGGGTACTTTTCTTCGAGGTAATAGTAACGGTCTTCTTCGGGAATCTGGTCCGGGCTGCGGGTGTCGCCAGCCTTGCGCGGAACCCAGATACGGCCGTCGTTACGGAGAGATTCGCTCATCAAGGTGAGCTTCGACTGCAGGTCGCCGTGGCGAGGAATGCAAGTCGGGTGGATCTGCGTGTAGCAGGGGTTAGCGAACAGGGCGCCGCGCTTGTAGGCACGGAAAGCGGCCGTCACGTTGGAACCCTGGGCGTTAGTAGAAAGGTAGTAGACGTTACCGTAACCACCGGTGCAAAGGCACACAGCGTCAGCCACGTGGCTTTCGAGTTCGCCGGTGATGAGGTTACGGACGATGATACCGCGAGCCTTGCCGTCGATCACGACGAGGTCCATCATTTCGCGACGCGGGAACATCTTCACCTTACCGGCGGCAACCTGGCGCATGAGGGCCTGGTAGGCACCGAGCAAGAGCTGCTGCCCCGTCTGACCGCGGGCGTAGAACGTACGGGACACCTGCGTACCACCGAAGGAACGGTTGTCGAGGAGGCCACCGTATTCACGACCGAACGGAACACCCTGGGCCACGCACTGGTCGATGATGAGGTTCGAGTTTTCGGCCAAGCGGTGCACGTTGGCTTCGCGAGCGCGGAAGTCACCGCCCTTCACGGTATCGTAGAACAGACGGTAAACGGAGTCGCCGTCGTTCTTGTAGTTCTTGGCAGCGTTGATACCACCCTGGGCAGCAATGGAGTGTGCGCGACGGGGGCTATCCTGGATGCAGAAAGACTTGACATTGTAACCAAGTTCGGCGAGGGATGCGGCAGCGGATGCACCGGCAAGGCCAGTACCAACCACGATCACCGTGAACTTACGCTTGTTGGCGGGGTTCACGAGCTTGAGTTCGAACTTGTGCTTGGTCCACTTTTCTTCGATGGAACCACCGGGGATTTTAGAATCAAGAATCATTAGTGGGCTCCTTAAAATTAAGCGTTAAAAGAAACTTCGACGGTGCCGACAGAAGGAATCACGAAAGAAGTCTTGGCGGCTTCCTTGTCCTTCTTCATCTGTTCGTACTGCGGCTGGAGGCTGCGGGACTTTTCGATGAGGGCCTGGGTACCCGGCTGGTTAGCGAGGTAGAAGGCTGCAACGGCGGTGATACCGAAACCGAGGGCAACGATAATGCTGTAAGCGATACCGGCGATGTCGATAATCGGGGTCCACTTCTGGTGAGCAATGCCCATGGTCTGGAAAGCAGAAGAAATAGCGTGGAAGAGGTGCATACCGATCACGAACATGCTGACCACGTAGAAAGCAGCCCAAGCCGGGTTAGCAAACATCTGGATGGTGGTGAGCCACATGTCGCGGACGATTTCGCCTTCGGCATTCACATAGAGGTAGTGTTCGCCGAACTTGAGCATCATGAGGTGCTGCACTAGGAAGCCGAGAATGAAGAGACCGGACCAGATCATGGTGAAGGTTGCGAAAGTCTTCTTGCCCTTGCGAGCGTTGACTTCGTAGTCGATGCCACCGCGAGCCTTCTTGTTCTCGATCTTCAGCTTGATAGCAAGGAAGATGTGGAGAGCGAAAGCAGCCACCAGCACCAGTTCAACAAGATAAATCATCTTGATCGGGAAGTGGAGCGGGTTGAATCCGGTCAGGAATTCGGTGTAGGCATTGTAAGATGCCTGAGCCGCGGCCTGTTCGAAATTCAGAAGCTGGAAGTTACCACACATGTGGCCGAAGATGAACAGGGCGAGGAACGCGCCTGTGCATCCCATGATCTGCTTCTTACCGATAGAGGAGGTAAGATACTTGACGATCCATTGCATTGAGTTGTGTCTCCTTGAGGGGGTTAAAAAAATTTGGTCGCCGCAAAACCAGTTTGCGGCTGGCCGCGCCTACCAGTAGGCGCGGTTTAAAAATCGCTTAGAGAACGCAGCAAGCCTTGAGGCAGGGCATTTCGTAAGCGTAGCGTTCGTCTTCCTTGAACCAGAAGTCCAATTCGCGCTTGGCGGATTCAGGACTGTCGGAGCTGTGCACGACGTTTTCGGTCATGGAAGGGGCAAAATCGTAGCGGAGGGTACCGGGTTCCGCCTTAACCGGATTGGTGGCGCCGTTGATTGCGCGAACCTTGGCAATGGCATTTTCGCCGCCGAGGGCGAGCATCACGGACGGGCCCTTGGTCATGTAGGCTTCGAGTTCCGGGAAGAACGGCTTTTCCACGTGTTCGGCGTAGAAACCGCGAGCATCGGCAGAGGTCATCTGGTGCATCTTCACGGCGCAGACGGAGAGGCCTGCAGCGATGTAACGGTCGATAATGCGCCCGATGAGGCCAGACTTGACCGCATTGGGCTTGATCATTGCAAATGTCATTTCCATAGTAGGTACCTTTTGTTTTAAGATGTGAGAAATATAGATATAATTCGGATTTCGGAATTCAGATTTCAGAATTATAAACGTCATTGCGGACGTAGCCGAAGTAATTCACTCCGAATTCCGAATTCTGAATTCAGAATTTACTCCTCGGCTTCGATTTTCTTCATCAAGTCATCGGCGAGTTTGCCGTTACTCTTGATGTTGTCGACGAGCCACTGGGCAGATTCCTTGAGTTCGCTATTCGGATACTTCTGGAGGAACTCTTCGAGCACAACCTGCGCACGCGTATTCATTCCAAGATTTTCATTCAGAATGAAACCGCGGCTGAACATGGCCTTTTCGGCATTCGGGCTTTCGGGCCAAATGCTATAGAATGCGTAATACCCCGCTTCCGCCTGCTTGAAATCCTCGTTTTCGCTCTGGGCGAGCGCCATTTCGTAAGTAGCCTTTTCCAGGAGCGAATCAACATCGGCGAAAGCCATCTGCAACTTGCGGTAAGTTTCGATAGCCGCAGAACGGTTGTTCGCCTTGAAAAGCGAATCCGCTTTCTTCAGCAACACATCCGCCACCATTTCAGGCTTATACTCGGGAGTGTCCATGTTGTAGATGTGAACCGTCGCCGCCTCGTAAGCTTCAGCAGACTTACGACCGATCCAATTCTTGTTGTATTCCGAACGGATTCGAGAGTAGGTTTCAGGAATGCTCTGTTCCAGGGATTTTCCGAAAGACATCAGGCGGTAACCCGTGTAGTATTCGTACTTGTAGAGGTTCTCGGGAATCACGGATTCCGAGAGCTGTTCGACATTCCTTGCCTTCAGCGAATAGTTCTTTATGATATAATCCCAGCGGGTATCACGGGCAATAGCGCGGGATTCCCAGCTATGATTCAGACGCTCCTTCTCGGCCAAATCCTCGTAAGCGAAGAATTCCGTCCACATGCGGACCATCCGATCGTGAGAGAACTTGTTCAAGCGAGTTCTTGCATACTCTTCATTAAAGCGCAGTAAATCCTTTTCGGTAAGCAGCGGCTTTCCGTTTTTGGAAATGAGCACAAACGAGGAATCCACTTCGAAAAGTTCACCCGACTTGATTCCGGCTTCAATTCCGGCCTGGACGCGTTCAAAGGGTTTCAGCGTAGACGGAACTCGAGATGCCAGATAGAACACGTGGAACAAGCCCTTGTTGTCCTGCAAAGCCGGAGTCACATAGCCCACTTCGTGGTCCTTGAGTTCCTCGGACAGATTCGGGACCATACCGATATCGTAAGGCAAAGCATAATCCTGCTTCACGACACCCACATATCCGCTGTCCTTAGAGGTCAAAGCATTCTGACTGACAGCGGCAGCCTTCTGCTTAAAAGCATCCAAGGACGGCGCGGTTTCAAACAAACTAGCAAGAGAATCTTTGTTTGTTCCCTGAATATGATACAGTTCATAGCCAGGAACCGTCATGAAAGAATCCTTGTGACTGTCGTAATAAGCTCTCGGCTCCGGCTTGGGAATTTCATGAACGACAATGTTCTTGTTTTCCTTCACAAGAGTCGAAATGGAATCACGAAGGTGTTCCCTGAATTCTCCTACAAAGCGCTTCTGCAAGACGAGCGTATCCTTGGAACCCTTGGACAAATTTTCGGCCAAATAAGCCTGCCATTTTTCCTGGTTTTTCGACACATAATACGATTCAGCGACACTACCACGAACACTATAGAAACCGGCAGTCGAATCACTATCGAAAAGCGCACGGTTCATGTCATAATGCTGTCGCAAGGTTTCATCATCGTACTTCAGGCATTCCATCACGTAGAAGCGCTGGTACACCATCGTCAAGATACGAGGCTTAAGATCCTCGTAGGCTCTCTCCCACTCCTGTTCCAATTCCGGATATTCCGAAACGGCCCTAGCCACCAGTGCCGCTCTGGAATACAGATTATCGTACAAGAATTTACCCTTGTCTTCCTTAGGAAAGCCTTCATTCTTAAGGAGCAGCTGATAGTCTTCCTGATAGACTTTTTCTTTATCGATACGAGCGAGGATTGTATCCTTGTCGCCGATACAGTTACAGCCGTTCAGAAAAAACAGCGATGCCAATGAAGCGAGAGCCAGAAGTTTTGCCTTCATAATTCCTCTAATGATGGTTTTCGACGAATAACCTACAAAAATTAACCCACAAAGATACGGCCATTGTGGAACAACTGCATCCACGGACCATCTTCGCCCCATTCCGCCGGATGCCAGGAGTACTGGCAGGTACGGAACACACGTTCCGGGTGCGGCATCATCACGAGGGCGCGGCCGTCTTCGGAGCAAAGGCCGTTGATGCCGAACGGGGAGCCGTTGGGGTTCAGCGGGTAGCGTTCGGTGTATTCGTGCTTGCCGTCCACATAGCGGAGCGCCACGAGGCCAGTCTTCAGGCAGGCTTCGGCGGATTCGCGGCTAGCGAATTCCGCACGGCCTTCGCCATGTGCCACCGCAATCGGAAGCACGGAGCCTGCCATGCCCTTGAGGAGCACGGCCGGGGTGTCTTCGACCTTGAGCGTGCAGAAGCGGGCCTCGAAGCGTTCGGAGAGGTTCTGGACGAAGCGCGGCCAGTGCTTGGCACCCGGAATCAAGTCCTTCAGGTTAGAGACCATCTGGCAGCCGTTGCAGACGCCCAGCGTGAAAGTATCCTTGCGGTTGAAGTAAGCTTCGAATTCGGCGCGGGCCTTCGGGTTGAAGAGGATGCTCTTGGCCCAGCCTTCGCCAGCACCGAGAACATCACCGTAGCTGAAGCCACCGCAAGCCACGAGACCGTTGAAGTCCTTGAGGCTTACACGGCCCTCGAGAATGTCGGTCATGTGGACATCGATGGATTCGAAACCGGCCTTGGCAAATGCGGCAGCCATTTCCAGCTCGCCGTTGACGCCCTGTTCACGGAGGATTGCCATCTTCGGGCGGCTTGCGTAGTCCTTGATAATCTTTGCAGACGCCGCCACGTCGAAGGTGACCTTCGGCGTGATACCCGGATTGTCCTGTTCCAGCTTGAGCTTGTATTCGCTTTCGGCACAATCCGGGTTATCGCGGAGGGCCGCGATGCGGCGGGTCGTGTCGCTCCAGATGGCGCGCAGGTCAGAAAGGCCTTCAGCGTAGTTGCCGATGACCAGATTGTAAGAATCGTTGAGCGTTGCAATTTCAGAAACCGTATCGCCGAGACCGGCGGCGGCAAATGCGTCGCGCACAGCCGCGAGGTCGGCATTCTTCACCTGGAGCACGGCACCGAGTTCTTCGTTGAAGAGAGCATCGATGAGGTTGCCCTTGAGGGCGTCGGCCTTCACCGTTACGCCCACGTGGCCAGCGAATGCCATTTCGGCGAGCGTCGTGTAGAGACCGCCATCGCTCTTGTCGTGGTAGGCCATAATCTTGCCTGCCGCATTGAGCTTCTGGATGGTTTCGAAGAAGGCGCGGAGTTCCTTGGCGCTGTCCACATCCGGAGCCTTGTCGCCGAGGTTGTTGTAAACCTGAGCGGCAATGGAGGCGCCCATGCGGTTCTTACCGCGAGCGAGGTCCACGAGAACGAGGGTCGAATCCTTGTCCTGCAACAGTTGCGGGGTAAGCGTCTTGCGCACGTCGGAGCACGGAGCAAACGCACTAATCACGAGCGAAATCGGAGCGGTCACGCGGTGGCTACCCTGAGCGTCAGACCACACGGTGCTCATGCTCATGGAGTCCTTGCCCACCGGAATGGTAATGCCGAGATCCGGGCAGAGTTCCATACCGATGGACTTTACGGCTTCGTACAAGTCGACACCATCGCCTTCGTAGTTCGGCGTAGCCATCCAGTTTGCAGACAAGTTCACGCGGCCCATATCGGGCACGCATGCGGCAGCCATGTTGGTGAGAGATTCTGCCACCGTCATGCGGGCAGCGGCCGCCGGAGAAATCAAGGCAACCGGGGCGCGTTCGCCCATGCTCATCACTTCACCTTCGTAAGTATCAAGCGTTGCGCTAGTCACGGCGCAGTCAGCGACAGGCACCTGCCACGGACCAACCATCTGGTCGCGGCAAATCATCCCCGTCACGCTACGGTCACCGATAGAAATGAGGAACGTCTTGTCGGCGACGGTCGGGTTTGCAAGCACGCGGTGAGCCACATCCTTGATAGTTGCATCGGCCGGAACCACCGTAGAGTTCAGCGGACGCTTCTGGCTCTTTTCGTTACGGATCATGCGGGGCGGCTTGCCAAGGAGCACGCCCAGCGGCATGTCAATCGGAGTCGTGCCGAAGTGCCTGTCGGTCAAGGTCAGGTGCTTTTCGGGGATAGCCTCGCCCACCACGGCGTACGGGCAGCGTTCACGCTTGCAAATCGCGTCGAACACATCGAGCTTGTCGCCGGCGATTGCAATCACATAGCGTTCCTGGGATTCGTTACTCCAGATTTCGAACGGGCTCATACCCGGTTCGTCATTCGGCACGTTGCGGAGTTCAAACTTACCGCCGAGACCGCCATCGTTCACCAGTTCCGGGAATGCGTTGGAAAGTCCACCTGCACCCACGTCGTGAATGAAGGTAATCGGGTTTTCTTCGTTCATCGCCCAGCAGCGGTCGATGACTTCCTGGCAACGGCGTTCCATTTCGGGGTTCTCACGCTGCACCGAGGCAAAGTCGAGAGATTCATTACCGGCACCGTTAGCCACAGAGCTTGCAGCACCACCACCGAGACCGATAAGCATGGCCGGACCGCCGAGCACAATCAGGTGGTCACCCGGATCGATGTGGCCCTTTTCGATATGTTCATGCTTGATGTTACCGAGACCACCGGCCAGCATAATCGGCTTGTGGTAACCGCGGACTTCCTTGCCGTTCTGGGCATCGACTTCCTGTTCGAAAGTACGGAAGTAACCGAGGATGTTCGGACGGCCGTATTCGTTGTTGAACGCAGCGCCACCCAGCGGGCCTTCGATCATGATGTCGAGGGCAGACGCAATGCGGGACGGGCTACCAAAATCCTTTTCCCAAGGTTGGACTGCACCCGGCAGTTTCAAGTTCGAAACGCTGAAGCCCGTGAGGCCGGCCTTCGGCTTACTGCCCTTACCCGTGGCACCTTCGTCGCGGATTTCGCCACCACTACCGGTAGCGGCACCCGGAAACGGAGAAATGGCCGTCGGGTGGTTGTGGGTTTCGACCTTCATCAAGATGTCCACTTCTTCGTTGTGGAAGTCGTACTTGTTGGTGCGCGGGTCAGCGTAGAAGCGGCCAGCGACAGCGCCCTTCATCACGGCAGCGTTATCCTTGTAAGCGCTGAAGATGTTGGAATTGTGGAGCTGGTAGGTGTTCTTGATCATCTGGAACAGGGACTTGTCCTGTTTGACGCCGTCGATAGTCCATTCGGCACCGAACACCTTGTGGCGGCAGTGTTCCGAGTTGGCCTGAGCGAACATGTAGAGTTCCACGTCGGTGGGGTTGCGCTTGAGCTCGGTGAAGTTCTTCACCAAGTAATCGATTTCGTCAGAGGAAAGTGCGAGGCCCATTTCCTTGTCAGCCTTCACGAGGGCGTCGCGGCCTTCGGTAAGCACCGGAATCACGTTCAGCGGACGCGGTTCTTCCTTGCTGAAGAGAACTTCCAAGGAGGCGGTGTCGGCGAAAACAGCCTGGGTCATGCGGTCGTGAATCTTGGCGGAGATTTTCTCACGGGCGCCAGCCGGTGCAGCACCTTCAAACTTCACGTAGTAAGCGATGGCGCGTTCAATGCGCTTGATAGCCGGAAGGCCGCAAATGTGAGCGATATCGGTCGCCTTGGAGCTCCACGGGCTGATGGTACCCGGACGCGGGCACACCACAAAGAGTTCGCCTTCAAGAGCCTTGGGTTCGCGGGCCGGACCGTAGTGCAGCACCTTCTTCAGAGTTTCGGTTTCCGCATCGGAGAGTTCGGCGGACAAGTCCACCACGTGCAGGAATTCAGCGTAAACGGAAGCGACAGAAAGGCCTGCGCTCTTGAAATCGGAAGAAAGTTTCTGGAGACGGAAATCCGACAGAGCCGGCGTACCACGAAGAATGAGCATTATTTAACCTCAGTTGAGTTTATTTTTCCAACGCAAATTTAGAAAAATCATGCGGGAGGGGCCCCAGCTCGGAGTGGACGCCTACGGCGTCCGTGGCTACACTCAGTCATGCCGGGGTGCGAGCACCCCGTCGCGACACTCGTTTGCACACTACTGCGAAGGCCTTGGCCGACGCTTTATTTCCTTTCATAAAAAAAAACACGACTCTTTTTTAGAATCGTGTTGCATTTTGCCATAACTTATTGAAAGACAATTAATTAGCGCTTTTTGCCCTTCTTGCCTTTCTTGCCCTTGGCAGGCTTGGCCGGTTTCTTCGGTGCCGGAGCTTCTTCCACAGCTTCTTCACCTTCTTCGCCTTCGGCTTCCTCGATTTCTTCGCCCGGGTTACCGACAAGAGCGTTCACGTTCACAGAGACGAGGCCAGCCAGAGACTTGACTTCGGTCTTCTTGTCGACTTCGACCTTGGCAAACTTGGAAACGATGTAGTAGGCGCCCGTAGCTTCAAAGCGGCGAGTCATGTTCGCAATGCTCATGGAGCCTTTGGTAGACGGGAAATACTTGGCTTCGAGGCGAGCCTGGTCCTGCGAAGTCTTGACAGACTGTACCGCTTCGCAAGCAAGCGCCCAAACGCCCTTGTTAGTCTCGATGGAATTGTTCACATATTCCACAATCTGGGACGCACCTTTATACGACTTCGTCGTGGTCTTTTCGTAATGTTCCGTAGCCTGAGACACATAACCACTCTTCTGCATCAAGAGCGTCGCAAGGAGGGCCACCACCAGAACCGTGAGTGCAATCGAAATAGTCTTTATGTTCATTGGTACAACTCCTTATTCAAAGTGGAATGCCGCAGGGGCTTCGAGCTTAAAGTTTTCAGCCATGTTGTAGCCAGCAAGAGCCTTGTAGTCGCTGGACTTCAGTTTTCCCTTCGCAAAAGTGAAGGTAATCACGCAGTTCTTACCGCAAGCAACTTCCTTGACGCCACCTTCGTTCTTCAGCAGGAACTTGTCAGCAAGACCGGCCTTTTCATAAATGGAATTCTGAGCCTGGGCAGGAATACCGGCTGCTTCGTACATGTAAGAAAGCTGCTTGAAACGGGCATCCTTGTCTTCTTCGATGGCCTTAACAGCGGCATCGAAGGCGGCTTCGGTCTTGACATTGGTCAGGGTCGCATAAACGAGGCGCCAAGCCATACCGTACTGGTCCACGGACTTCCACTGATCCTGGACGACTCCGTTGGACTGTTCAAGATAGGCTCCCACCTGTTCATTCACCGACTTCTGAGCCTGGTCGTTATACTGGCCCTTGAGAACCATCATCAAGGCAAAAATGCCGATAATGAGCACAATATCGACAATCATCAAAATTTTGAATTTCTTTTTGTCCATAAGTTTCCTTTTTGCATGTTTTGCAAGTAGAATTTACTTCCTAATTTACAAAAAACAAACAAAGTTTTGAAAATTTTTTCTTTTTTTACAGAGATATGCCCCTTTTTTAGTATATTGCAGCCCATGAGCGAACAAGATTGCAAAGATATGCTCCCCTCCCAGGTCATTTTCGAGAACCTCAAGGAACTTATTAGGGCCAAAAACACGGCCCACGAATCCATGTTCAAGTTCCATTGGAAAAAGATGTGGCCGTTCAGCCTGTTCTGGCCGCAAGTGGATTACGAGCGCATTGTTCGCCTGATGAGTGAAATCCGCAAGAACGCCATCAACCAGAATAACCTCGTCCTGCAAGCAAAGTCCAAGGCAAAGCCATTCGAAAAGACTTTCCTTGATGCGGTTCCCGCTTACCTAGAAGCCCTCGACGTCTCTTGCCAGAAGCTTTCCGCAGCGGCGCAATGGAAACAGGACATGCTTCTCCGTCGCATCAACAAAGACGTCAAACTCCGCCGCGACGTAGCGGAATGGAGCCAAATCCTTAAAGAGTACGAAGATGCCCAAGGGAACCTGGTCCGCGCCGGTGCATTTGTACAGGTCGGCTGGGGCGTGGTTCAACAAGCTCACGCTTCGCAAGCTCGCTAACCTTGTAAGGTCCCTGAGCCTGCCGAAGGGAACAAACAGTAAATTGTTATTAGAGAAATGAAGTATGTCATCCTGGAGCGTGTCATCCTCGAAGCGTAGCGGAGGGGAGACGGGAACCAGCATTGGATTTTCCCTGTCCGGCCTCCCTTCGGTCGAGAATGACGTAGACGAAGAATCTCTAGTTGAAGTAGACTGAAGTTAGGGCTTTCAGCAAGTCCACTCGCCACTTAGTTTTTTGAAGAACTCCTGCAGGTGATTTTTCGATATGCGTTGCATTGGAAGAATGTTGGCGATATTCCACCAACGGTTCATTGACATAGCTGACCTTGAAATATTTCTCGGCAACAAGCCCTAACCATTGGTCGTGCATCGGAAGATTCTTAGGGAACGGAAGTGCCTTGTCCAAGACGTTACGACGGAACGCCATGCAGCATCCCGTAAATGAATTCTTCCACCAATTGGTAACTACCCCGCTCCTGTAGGTGCGAATATCACTCAATTTTCCAGTGCGCACCCAAGCCGATTCCAGTGTATCCGACAGGCCAAGCATAAACGCATCGTGAGTCACGAGGTCGGCATCATTCAGCGCCGCAAGAACTTTCTCCACTTTTCCCGGAAGCCAAACATCATCTTGGTCTGCAAGGAAAATGATTTCTCCCTTGGATGCCTGCAGGGCGCGTTCATAATTGTAGATAACACCAAAGTGTTTTTCAGCAGGCAACACACGAATGCGAGAGTCCCCGAGCGATGCCACAACAGAAAGCGTATCGTCAGTCGAGCCATCATCGGCGACGACGATTTCTGCATCAGACGACAACTGCGAAAGAATGCTTTCCAGCTGTTCGCAGATAAACTTGCCGCCGTTGTATGTCGCCATGCAGACAGAAATCATTTTTGCCCTACCGTTTTAACAGAAACCTCGGAATGAACAATTTCGGCAAACGCTTCAGGAATGCAGAACTGAACGACGCTAGTTGCGGCAATCGTTTGAGCGCCTCGCCCTTTTGCGAATAGGCCAGCGACGAGAACCAGTTCGCCTTCCAGTTCCGAACCGCCTGCGGATAAAGTCTATGATCCTTGTACAATTCAATAATACGCAAGAACTCCGCATACATGCGATTGTGATTGGCGTGCATATTGTCCCCGTGCTCACGGTAATGGCAACACACCACATCAGGGAGCACCGGCTGAGGGCCGCACTCATAAAGCACCTTCAGGTACAGCGGATAATCCTCAAAAAAGAAGCGCGAATCGTAACCGCCCAAGCGACGCACAACATCGGTCACGAACATTTCAGCGCAGCCGTGCAAAGGTTTCAATCCCAAGAAAAACTCATCAAAACTGATTTCAGGAACAGACTTCAGAAACGCAGGGTCCAAATTTTCCGAAGCAATTCCGTCTTCGCTCATAGGCTTTACCTGCCCAAAACAGGCAACCGCATTCGGATGCGAAAGCAGATAATCAGACTGTTTCTTTAAGCGGTCCGGCGGCATGATATCGTCGGAAGAAAAGGTGCAAAAATACTTTCCGCGGGCCAACTCAAGCATTTCGTTCAAGGTCGCGATGACGCCCTTGTTTTCGCGATGAATGTAGCGGAACTTGAATTCTTCAGCGAGTTTTTCAAGTATTTCGGGAGACTTATCTTTACTACCGTCGTCAAGGACAATCAGTTCAAAGGCAACACCCTTCTGCGACAAGACCGAACGCACCGCCGCTTCCACGTACTTTTCATGATTGTAGCTAGCCAGGAGCACCGATACGACCGGCGGAAGTTCCCGTTGCTCCATCTCTTCACCTTGGGCAAAAGCTTTCACATAGACATTTTCGGTCATGTTCTGTGCAAACATGTTCGTTACGGAGTATTCCATTTAAGCCTCCTCACCAAAATGTAGAGCACCACAAAATAGACGAAGTTTTCAAAGGCGTACGCCGCCATCGGGCCGTTAAATTCAACAAGCTTTATGCCGACAAAAGTCCCTACCGCAAGCAAAATTTCAGAAGCAATTTCGACAGCAAGAAAGGACTTCGTTTCGGTGCGGGCAATCAGCACCAGCGCAAGCGCGAAGCCACCCGCCCTAAAGAAATCACCTACCAGTTGGAGGGGCAAATAGTCGACAGCACCCATATACGCCTGCGAGAAAAGCACCTGCACCAAAATGCCGCGGCCAAAATACAGAGCCGCAACCATCGCGAGCGAGATTCCCATAATTCGGAACAGCAACGGATGGAACATTCTGAAAAAATCCACGCGGCTCATCTTGGACGAAACCCGCGGCAAGATAATGACCGTCAAAATGGCTGACATCGCCATGAACAAAAAATCAGAAACTTTCCAGACACTCTGCCAAATCCCCGCTGCGTCGTTTCCGAAATTAGAAGCAACCGTCATTCGCATCACCGTAAGTACCAGCGGCGAAAGAACCATCGGTACAAGGCCCATGAGCGCATAAGAAAGCCACGGGCCACGCGTATCGAGAGCCGTTTTCCAAATCTGCTTGACACTAAAACCGGCTCGGCTAGAAATCTGGATTGCAAAAATAGCGGCCACGACAGACTGCGTTGCAATAATCGAAAGCACCGAGAGGCGCCCCGTATAAAGGAAAAATGCCACCCATAGCACCTGCCATACCGACGTCACCATGTTAATGAGCGCCCACTTGCGATTTTCGCCAAGGCCGTTCATGACCGCCGCAGAAATCGAGATGATGTTTGTTGCGAAAACACCTGGCAGAGCAAAGAGAATGGCGGCCTGCGCAAGGCGCGTCGGGACCCCGGGCAAAAGCGATTCGAGAGGCGCCATAAAACAGAACAAAAGTGCAACAACAAAGGTCAACAGGCTCGCAAAAGTCGTCAAGCGAAGTCCGCCGCGCCAAATGCCAAGAAGCTTTTCGCGATTACCCTTATTCTGAGCAGTCAGTGCAGTCCAACCGTTCTGTAACGCCAGCGAAGACGTTGCCGAACCGATGCTCATCAAATTCAGGAACTGCCCCACGCACGCAAACGCCGCTGGCGGCAGGAATATAGCGAGCAACTTGTTAATCGCAAACGCACGAAGCGCGTTGAACAATGTGACGGCACCGGAGCCGGCAAAGAGTTTCGCAAATTTCAAATCTGAGGGCATCATTAAACTTCTTCTATAGATTGCATCGCTACGCTCGCAATGACATCAGGCAAAAATGTTAATGGATTCGACAACATACGCGACTTGTTCATCGGTCATACCAGGGCCCATGGGAATGCTGAGTTCCGTCTTCGCCAATTTTTCAGCTATCGGGAGCGGACCGTAGCGGAGTTCCCCGCGAGAGAGGACTCCGTCAAAGGCTTCCTGCTGGTGCGGCGGAATCGGATAATGAATCAACGTTTCTACACCGCGCTCTTTCAAGAATCTTTGCAATTCGTCACGGGTTTCACAGAATATCGGGAACACATGCCACGCATGGGATTTCGGATTCGCGGGAACCGGTGTTACACGCACCAGCGGATTCCTGATTTCGGCACAGTAGCGGCCCGCAATTTCTTGACGACGGGCATTCCAAGAATCCAAATGCGGAAGCTTTGCAAGCAATACGGCCGCCTGCACTTCGTCAAGGCGGGAATTCACGCCCACATACTTGTTCACGTACTTTTCGACAGAGCCGTAATTGCCGAGAGACTTTACCACTTGGGCAAGCTCCAAATCGTCGGTGACCACCGCTCCCCCGTCGCCCATGGCACCAAGGTTTTTTGTCGGATAAAAGCTGTAGGCTGCTGCATTAGACGAGAGACGAGAGACGAGAGACGAGAGTTTGTTCTTGTCTAAAGCAGCTCCGTGAGCTTGGGCTGCATCTTCGAACACCAGCAGGTTATGCGCCTTTGCAAATTCACAAATCGCGGGCATATCCGCCAGGCGACCGTACAAGTGCACCACCAAAATGGCACGGGTCTTTTCAGAGCAGGCTTCCGCCAATCGCGAAGTATCCAGCACGCAAGTGTCGCGATTCGGTTCCACAAGAACCGGCACAAGTCCCGCAGCACGTACCGCGAGAACGGTCGCCACGAATGTATTCGCCGGAACAATCACCTCATCGCCCGGTTGCAAGCGCCCCAGTTGAATAGACGCCTTCAGCATCAGGGTCAGCGCATCGAGGCCATTACCGACTCCGACACAAGCCTTTTTACCACAATAGGCTGCAAAAGCCTCTTCGAACGCAGCGCAACGCGAACCGCGAATAAACCACTTTGAATCAAGAACATCAGAAAAAGATTCGCGCAGGGCATCGCCCAAGGTGCGATTCACATAATCCAGCGAATAAAACGGGACATTCATCATTGTTTGTGAAAATAGCAAATTAGTAGGAAGTAGAATGTAGACAGTAGACAGTGATTAGTGGTTAGGAATTTACTATTTTAGGAAATATGTACGAAATTTTGCCCTACAGCCCCGAACTAGACAAGCGGCTAGACCATTTTGTAATGCAAGAATCGGCGAATGGGACGTTTCTACAAACAAGGCGGTTCTTGAACTACCACCCGGCAGACCGCTTTACCGACGCCAGTTTTGCGCTAGAAAAAAGCGGGACCATTGTCGCCTATTTCCCGGGCGTGGCAAAAGAGCAAACCTTCATCTCCCATGCGGGTACTACTTTTGGCGGACCCATTATCGCAAAATCGTTCTACAGCGGTTCCAGGATCCTTGAAATTTTGAAAGAAGCAGACCAGCACCTTACAAGCCGATTCAAAAACATTCGTTTCAAGATTACTCCAGCCATTTTCGCCGAAGAAAGTCCAGACCTTCTGGAATATATGCTGGAACACATGGGATACACGCGCCATACGGAACTCAGTTCCTATTGCACGCTGCAATCCGGCGTAGACCCGCTCGAGAACTGCGACAAGGAATGCCGTCGCATTTTCAAGAAATCCGAAATCGAAGGCATCCGGTTCGGAAACATGGAAAAAAACGAAGACTTCGAAACCTTCTACCATTTTCTGGAAATTTCAAAATCCAAGCACAACGTCCATCCGGTCCATACCTTGCAGGAACTCTACGACCTGAAGGACAACCGCATCCCAGACCACATCCGATTCCGCGGAATATGGGACAAAGACACGCTAGTTGCCGCCATGATGCTGTTCAGATTCGAAAAGACCAAGACCATTCACGCCCAATACATCGCCCCCAATCCCGACTACGAGAAGTTCCAACCCACCATAGCCCTATATGTGCGCGTCATGCGAGAAGCCGCCCTCGAAGGGTTCCAGAAAATTTCCTGGGGTATTTCTACCGAAAACGGGGGTGAATTTTTGAACGAGAACCTGCACCGATTCAAGGAATCCCTCGGTGCCAAAGCCTGCGTCAACTCGTTTTATACAAAGTAAAAATCAGCAGATAGAAGTTTCTTTCACAAAAGCATCGTATTCGTAGATGTAGTCCGATGCATCGTAATGTTCCGATGCAAGCACCATACAGACCGCACCCGACGAGAAGTTCTCGATTTCGCGCCAATGCATGGTCGGAATATAGAGTCCGTGGTAGGAGCGATTCAGCGAATACTTGGTACGAGTCTTGCCGTCATCCAGAATCACATCGAAACTGCCACTGGCGGCAATAATCAGCTGGCGGAGGTTCCTGTGAGCGTGGCCGCCACGGGTGGTGCCGCCGGGAACGTCGTACAGATAATACACTCGCTTGATATCGAAGGGCACCAGTTCGCCCCCCTCGACCACACTCAGGTTACCCCGCTGGTCGTGGGCAATCGGAATATCGATTAATTGCGGTTCGTTGAGATTCGATTCGTTCCAAGTCATGGCACTAATATATAAATAGTTCGGATTTCAGAATTCGGAGTTCAGAGTTAGATATTTAAATAATTCCGAATTCGGAGTTCAGAGTTTGAAATTTAAATAATTCCGAATTCTGAATTCATAATTCCGAATTTTCTGTCCTCTAGGGGTGGTTCGGGGTGTTTGTCCGGAAAAACTAGCGAAAATGGATTGCTTCGCTTCGCTCGCAATGACGTAAAAATGAAATTTTGCTATATATGGGCACTCCAATGAGTGCATGTCGCGCCAAGCTCTGCCAACATGCATGTTAACCAAAGAGCTTCCTTTAACGAGGTAAAAATGTCCTCTTTCCGTGGACCAAAAGGTAAGGTAGCCCGTTCTCTCGGACTCGCCGTCTCTCAGAAGACTCAGAAGGCTCTCGATCGCCGTAACTTTGCACCCGGCCAGCATGGCCAGACCCGCAAGAAGTCTTCTTCTGTGTACAAGCAGCAGCTCGTTGAAAAGCAGCGTCTGCGTTTCACCTACAACATTTCCGAAGCTCAGTTGGCCAAGGCTTATGACGAAGCCAACCGTCGCGCCGGTTCTGCTGGTGACAACCTGATGATTTTGCTCGAAACCCGTCTGGACGCCCTCGTCTACCGCATGGGCTTTGCTCGCACGATTTTCGCTGCTCGTCAGTATGTCGCTCACGGCCATTTCACCGTGAACGGTGTTCGCAGCTACTCTCCCGCTCGCCAGATTAAGGCCGGCGACGTGATTGCAGTTCGCGAAGGTTCTAAGGAACACGTGCAGATCAAGGAAGCCATTGCTAACGCTCCGGCTGCCCCTGAATACGTGACTGTTGACGCAGGCAAGATGGAAGGTTCTCTCGTGAAGCTCCCGCTCCGCGATCAGATTCCGGTCAAGCTCGAAGAACAGCTCGTCGTGGAATACTACTCCAGGTAGTTTCTACACAAACGAAACGTTTGAGAAGCTCGGCTCTGCCGGGCTTCTTTTTTTTGTATCTTGTGGTTATGAAAGATTTGATTTTCAAGATGACCGCCAACCTGAAGGGATATCTAAAATCCCTGAACTGGATTTTTTTGCTCGGGCTTGCCGCATTCAGCATAGCGCTTGCCATCATCAACAACATCCGCGTCGAAGACTCGCATTCCGTTGAGTGGATCGGCAGCCAGGAAATTCTAGAGAAACCGGACGAGGTGCTGTAATGAAAAAGACAATCTTTTCTGCTGCACTCCTTGCCGTAGCCACGATTCTTGTCGCAATCGGAGTTGCCGAGATTTCGTTCCCGGAATCGTTCTTGACATTTACCGACCAAGACTGGTTGATGGAAATTTGGCCCAAGGCATACCGCTACAACCTTCATGTGGGGCTTGCCGCCATTATTATTGCCACGGGCATTTGCGTTCCCGCCTATCGCCTGCAAAAGGACTTTGCCATCCGCGCGCTAGAAACACTGTTCCGCGTGGGAATCGGAGGCATGTTCATCTTTGCAAGCGTCTACAAGATTCAGGATCCGCACCAGTTTGCCGTTCTCGTGGCCCAGTACCAGTTCTTCCCTGCTCTGCACCTGGAAAACCTGAACAACTTCTTTGCGCTCGTCTATCCGCAGTTTGAATTCTGGTTTGGCCTCGCCATGATTGTAACGCCGTTCGTGCGCGAATCTGCGTTCGCTATTTTCTGGATGTTCATCAGCTTCATCATCGCTCTCAGCTGGGCGCTCGGCAACGATCTAGGCATCACCTGCGGATGTTTCGAACTTGAAGACGGTGCCGCACACGACAAGGCCGAAGCCTGGACTAGCCTCATCCGCGACATCATTCTTATTTGGCCGACACTCTGGCTCGCCACCCGCAAGCACCGCAGCCTAATCAAAGTCTGGACCGAAAAGAAATAAGTTCCATCAAGCCCTGTTCAAGACTTTCAAAATACACCATTAAATAAGGCGGATTTTCGTCGCTAACGCGACTTAGGTTTGTAGTTTAACTTGCGTATAA
>NZ_CAMGVQ010000048.1:0-27852 GCF_946062555.1 uncultured Fibrobacter sp. | reverse complement strand
TCAGGGACGGACCATTGTGTGCTTCCGCTTCCTGGAGAACCTTCAGGGCCTGAGCATCGTTTGCGCCGAGGGCGATACGGCCCACGTACACATTCTTGTAGCTCATGGCGATGAGGCCCAGGTCCTTCTTGCCGGCGCGCTTACCAGCGGCAGCGAAGAGGGCGACTGCGCCACGGTTCGTGGCCTTGGAAGCCTGTCCACCGGTGTTGGAGTACACTTCGGTATCGAGGACGCAGATGTTCACGTTTTCGCCCGTGGCCATCACGTGGTCAAGACCACCGTAACCGATGTCGTATGCCCAACCGTCACCACCGAAGATCCATACGGACTTCTTCACGAGGTAATCGGCGAATTCGTCGCGGAGGCTTACGGAAGCTTCGTCGGTTGCACCAGCGAGAGCTGCCTTCAGTTCAGCAACGTTAGCGCGCTGAGCCTGGATGCCGGCTTCGTCGGACTGATCCTGAGAAGTGAGCTTAGCCTTGAGTTCAGCAGGAACGTTCACGGCTTCGAGGAGGGAGAGAGCCTGCTTGGCATGCTTCGTGATAGCGAGGCGCATACCGAGACCGAATTCGGCGTTGTCTTCGAAGAGGGAGTTCGCCCAAGCGGGGCCGCGGCCTTCCTTGTTCTTTGCCCACGGAGTGGTCGGGAGGTTACCGCCGTAAATGGAGGAGCAACCCGTAGCGTTCGCGACAACCATGCGGTCACCGAACAGCTGAGAAACGAGACGCACGTAAGCGGTTTCGCCGCAGCCTGCGCAGCTTCCGGAGAATTCGAACAGCGGTTCCAGGAGCATGGCCTGCTTGACGAGGTTCTTGTTGACCTTGGTGCGGTCGAATTCCGGGAGATCGACGAAGAAGTCCCAGCACTTGCCTTCCTGGACCTTGATGGGTTCCTGCGGCACCATGTTGATGGCCTTCTTGGTTTCGTCGGTCTTGTCCTTACCGATACAGGCCTGCGTACAGACGCCGCAACCCGTACAGTCGTAGCTGGACACGGAAATGGCGAACACCGGCTTTTCGGAACCTTCGAGCTTGAAGCCCTTGGCCGGGGTGTACTTGAAGCCTTCCGGAGCGTTCTTCACGGCGGATTCGTCCACAACCTTCACGCGGATGGCTGCATGCGGGCAGACCATGGCGCACTTGCCGCACTGCACGCAAGCGTCCGGATTCCAACTCGGGATGTTGAGGGCGAGGTCGCGCTTTTCGTACTTGGTGGTACCGGTCGGGAACACGCCGTCGCAAGGCATCTTGGAGACGGGGAGGAGTTCGCCGTTGCCCTTGATGATTTCTGCGGTGACTTCGTTCACGAACTTCGGAGCGTCGCCGTGGATCGGAGCGCGGAATTCCTTCGTGCTGGTGACAGTAGCAGGAACCTTGACTTCGAACAGGTTAGCAAGAGAGGCGTCGATAGCGTCCCAGTTCTTCTGGACCACTTCCTGACCCTTCTTGGCGTAAGTCTTTTCGGCGTACTTCTTGATGTACTTGATGGCGGTTTCGGCATCGAGCACGTTACCGAGCTTGCTGAAGAAGCAGGTCTGCATCACGGTGTTGATGCGGCGGCCCATGCCGGTCTTTGCGGCAACGGCGTAAGCGTCAATCACGTACACCTTGAGGTGCTTCTTGATGATTTCTTCCTGCACCGGACGCGGGAAGGTATCCCACACGGTGTCGGCGGAGTGCGGAGTATTCACGAGGAAGGTTGCGCCATCCTTCGCGTACTTCAGCATGTTCACGGATTCCAGGTGCGGAGTGTGGTGGCATGCCACGAAGTCGGCTTCGTTTTCGCCAATCAGGTACGGGGCGTCGATGATGCTCTTACCAAAGCGGAGGTGAGAGGTGGTCATGGAGCCGGACTTCTTGGAGTCATAGACGAAGTAGCCCTGTGCGTAGTTGTCGGTTTCGTTACCGATAATCTTGATGGAGTTCTTGTTGGCACCCACGGTACCGTCGGAACCCAGACCGAAGAACATGGCCTGGAAGAAGTCGCTTTCCAGCTTGAAGTTCGGGTCGATGGTGAGGCTCGTGTGGCACACGTCGTCGTTGATACCGACGGTGAAGCGTGCCTTCGGGTCGGCCTTGGAAAGCTCGTCGTAGATGGCCTTGACCATGGCCGGGGTGAATTCCTTGGAGGAAAGACCGTAGCGGCCGCCGATCATCTTCGGCATGGCCATCTTGCCCGCCATCACGGCTTCGCTGATTGCGGTCAGGGCGTCCTGGAAGAGCGGTTCGCCTGCGGAACCCGGTTCCTTGCAGCGGTCGAGGACGGCAATCTTCTTGACAGTCTTCGGGAGAGCTGCAACCACGGCTTCCATCGGGAACGGGCGGTACAGGCGGATGTTCACGAGACCGACCTTTTCGCCCTTGGAATTGAGGTACTTGACGGTGTCACCGATGGTGCAGGTCGAAGAACCCATGGAAATGATCACGCGTTCGGCGTCGGGTGCACCGACGTAATCCACGATGTGGTACTGACGGCCAGTGTAGCTTGCGACCTTGTCCATGTACTTCTGGACAATTTCCGGAACCTTGGCGTAGAACGGGTTCACCGTTTCGCGGCCCTGGAAGTAAACGTCCGGGTTCTGTGCGGTACCGCGCATGGTCGGGCGGTCCGGGGTGAGGCAGCGTTCACGGCATGCCTTCACGTACTTTTCGTCGATGACGTTACGGATAACGCCGTCTTCGAGAGCTTCGATCTTCATCACTTCGTGAGAGGTACGGAAACCGTCGAAGAAGTGCATGAAGGGCACGCGGCTTTCGAGAGTGGAAGCGTGGGCCACGAGAGCGAGGTCCTGGCATTCCTGCACGCAGCTGGAGGCGAGCATGGCAAAGCCGGTCTGGCGGCAGGCCATCACGTCGGAATGGTCACCGAAAATAGAAAGGCCCTGCATGGCAAGGGCACGGGCAGTCACATGGAAGACCGTGGGGGTCAGTTCGCCCGCAATCTTGTACATGTTCGGGATCATCAAGAGAAGACCCTGGGAAGCGGTGAAGGTCGTGGTCAAAGCACCGGCCTGGAGCGCTCCGTGAACGGTACCGGCAGCGCCACCTTCGGACTGCATTTCAAACACGCGGGGAACCTGTCCCCAAATATTCTTCTTGCCTGCAGCACTCCAGTTGTCGGCGTGCTCAGCCATAGGACTAGACGGTGTAATCGGGTAGATAGCCGCTACTTCGCTAACAGCAAATGCTACGCTAGCGGTGGCCTCGTTACCATCACACGCAATCATCTTTTTTGCCATGTGTGTATCTCCAATATTGGGTTGAATTAAAAATCCGAGAATAAAATTACATAGATTTCGACAAAAAAACAGAAAATTTTTTGAAAAAATGCGTAATTCAATAAAAAAATGGCAGTGATGAACCAATCCGATTTAATTGTTTCTTTTCTGCAACATTTAACAACATTTTTTATGAATTTCTCATTGAAAAAGATGTCATAAAAATATATCTTTTATGTAAACAAAAGGAGTTCTGTATGAATTTGAAAAAACTGGCTTTGGCCCTTACCCTTTCAGCCTCTTTCGGCCTCATGGTGGCTTGTGACGATGAATCCTCCCCGGCAGCCCCGAAGGAAAATGCAGAGCCGGCATCCAGCGCTTCCGTGACGGAATCCAGCGACGCCCAGGGTGGTGAAAAAATCAACTCTAGCGAATCCAAGGGTAACGACATCCAGTCCAGCGAATCCAAGGCCGCTGATCCGACTTCTAATGAATCCCACAGCGGCGTAAGCTCTTCTAGCGAAGAAGGCTCTGCAGCTACGTTTGGCGCTTCCTGCGATCAGGAAGGTGCGAAAGAAATGACCTCCTATATGGGTGTTTCGCTTGAACTTGTTTGCCAGGACGGCAAATGGTCTATCGACAAGAATTTGCTTGCATGTTCCGACGAAGGCGCTATTAAGGATACGACCTTCTCGATGAATGGCGTTTCTCTGCCGGTTAAGCTGGTTTGCGAAGAAGGCGAATGGACTTATGACGAAGACCTTAATGAAGTCGACAATTCCTGCGAAACTGAAGGTGCCACCAAGGATACGTCCGTGACCTTGAATGGAAAGAGCTATTCGGCAAAGATGGTTTGTAAAGATGGTGAATGGATTGCCGATCAGTCTTGCAAGGAGGGCGAAACCCAGGAAGTGGACTTGGGTGGAATAACGATGAAGCTCGTTTGCAAAGATGGCGAATGGGCCGAAGACGAGGAAGCCAATGCCTGTGCCCCAGAAGGAGCCAAGAAGAATCTTGAAATCAACGGATTAACGATGCCGATGGTCTGCACAGACGGTGAATGGATGCCGGATTTAGACTTGGGGAATTTCTAATCGTCCATTAATTGGAAAAAGTTTAAAGTCCCGGTTCATGACCGGGACTTTTCTAATGCATTTTTTTGCAGGGTTTGCGGCGCTCGCCTTACCGGGCGTTTCGCTTTTTGTATGTAAAGCTTATGCCTTAATGATAGTATCCTTAGCGAGGACGACGATGCCGGATTCAGTCACGTGGAAAAGCTTCCTGTCGCGTTCCAGGTCGTAGCCGATCTGGAAACCCGCCGGAATGTGCAGGCCCTTTTCGATAATGGCTCGGCGCACCTTGGCTCCTGGACCGATGGTCACATTCGGGAAGAGAATCGATTCTTCGACGAGGGCGTCCTTCTGGATGGTCACGCCGGGGGAGAGGATGCTCTTGACAACGGTTCCGCCACCAATGATACAGCCCGAAGACACGATGGAATCGATTGCAGCCCCCTGGTGCGAATCTCCGTCGCCGGCAAAGAACCTTGCAGGAGGCTGGTTCCAGTTGTAGGTGCGGATAGGCCAATAGTTATTATAAAGGTCGAATGGCGGATTTTCGGAGCAGAGGTCCATGTTCGCTTCGAAGAAGGCATCAAGCGTGCCCACATCGCGCCAGTAGCCCTTGGTGCTGGCCTGTTCGCCACGCACTATATTGGTATTGAAGTCGTACACGTAAACAGGGTAGTCCTTGTACAGGCTCGGAATGATGTGCTTGCCAAAGTCGGTAGCCCCATTTTCGGCTCCCTTCAGGAGTTCGCGCACAAGGAACTTGCTCGTAAAGATATAGTTGCCCATGCTCGCGAGGCAGTAGCCGGGATTGCCGGGCATTTCTTTCGGGTTCTTGGGTTTTTCTTCGAAACCGATCATGCGATTATCGGCGTCAACTTCAATAATACCGAATTCACGCGCCTCGGAAACCGGCACCGGGATGGCGGCGATAGTCAAAAGAGCGGCGCGGCTCAGGTGGAAATCAATCATCTGGTTGATGTCCATCTTGTAAATGTGGTCGCCACCGAAAATGGCCACGAGGTCCGGGCGTTCATCGGTAATAAGGTTGATGTTCTGGAAAATGGCATCGGCGGTCCCCTTGTACCAATCATCGCCAGTGCGCATCTGGGCAGGCACAAGGTCCACGTACTGGTCAAGACTTGCGTTCAGGTTCCAAGCTGCCGAAATATGCTTGTTCAGGGAATCGCTCTTGAACTGCGTGAGCACCTTGATTTTGAAGATGCCGGAGTTGATAAAGTTGTTCAGAACAAAGTCAATAATACGATAGGTTCCGCCAAAGTGAACAGCCGGTTTGGCGCGGTCGCGGGTGAGGGGTTGCAGACGGCTTCCTTGGCCGCCAGCCATAATCATGCAAAGAATATTTTTTTGATGTTCCCTAGAATAAGACCAACTCATATAACCTCTTGAGGTTTACTTTTTTGTATACACAAGCCTAATTTATGTATTTTTTGACGAAAATGTAAACTTTTTTATCAAAAAAGCAAAAAAAAATCGCAAAAAAAAATTTTTTATGGGGGAGGGCGGACTGCGTGTGGAGGATGACAGGTGTTTTTTGGTTAAATTTTTAAAAATCCCCCTGCAATCTGTACATTATTTTTTGTACATTTATCGCGTTCGAAATGATCGAAACGTAACGTTAAACCAAATAGGAGTTACCTATATGAGTCTCACTCTCAACGACATCAAGCATAACAAGATCAAGGCTTGGGTTGAAGAATGCATCGCCATGTGCGAACCGGACAACGTTGTTGTTGTTGACGGTTCCAAGGAAGAATATGACGCCCTCATGCAGAAGTGCGTCAATGCAGGCCTCGCTACGAAGCTCGCCAAGAAGGAAAACTGCTACCTGTTCCGTTCTCTACCGTCTGACGTGGCGCGTGTCGAATCCCGTACCTTTATTTCTTCCGTGAAGGAAGAAGATGCTGGTCCGACCAACCATTGGATCGACCCGAAGGAACTCAAGGAAACCATGAAGGGCCTTTACAAGGGTTGTATGCACGGCCGTACCATGTACGTGATTCCGTTCTGCATGGGCCCCCTCGGTTCCCCGATCTCCAAGAACGGTATCGAACTGACCGACTCTGAATACGTTGTCCTCAACATGGACATCATGACCCGCGCTGGCAAGAAGGTTCTCGACATTCTCAATGCCGACCAGAACGCTGAATTCGTGCCCTGCCTCCACTCCGTGGGTAAGCCGCTCAACAACGGTGAAACCGACGGCGGTATCTGGCCTTGCGCAGACGTCGAACACAAGTACATCACCCAGTTCCCGGACGAAAAGCTCATTTGGTCCTATGGTTCTGGCTATGGTGGAAACGCTCTTCTCGGCAAGAAGTGCTTCGCTCTCCGTATCGCAACCGTTCTCGCTCGCGATGAAGGCTGGCTCGCTGAACACATGCTCATCCTCAAGCTCACGAACCCGAAGGGCGAAGTCAAGTATGTGACTGGCGCATTCCCGTCTGCTTGCGGTAAGACGAACCTCGCCATGCTCATCCCGACTATCCCGGGCTGGAAGGTCGAAACCATCGGTGACGACATTGCATGGATGAAGTTTGGCAAGGATGGCCGTCTCTACGCCATCAACCCGGAAGCCGGTTTCTTCGGCGTTGCCCCGGGCACCTCTGCAGAATCCAACAAGAACGCTCTTGTTTCTGCTGAAAAGAACACCATTTACACGAACTGCGCACTCACTGAAGATGGTGACGTCTGGTGGGAAGGCATCGGCTATCCGGCCAAGGGCAAGCTCATTGACTGGAAGGGCAATACCCGTGACGCTCTCCCGAAGGATAAGGCTCCGAAGGGCGAAGAAATGGCTCACCCGAACGCTCGCTTCACCGCTCCTGCTAACCAGTGCCCGTGCATTGCTAAGGAATGGGAAGATCCTGCCGGCGTGCCGATCGACGCTATCCTCTTCGGCGGCCGTCGTCCGTCCACCATTCCTCTGGTTCACCAGTCCCTCAGCTGGAACCACGGCGTGTTCCTCGGCTCCATCGTGGGTTCTGAAATTACCGCTGCTTCCACCATCAATGCAGCCGAAGTCGGTAAGATCCGTCGCGACCCGTTCGCCATCCTCCCGTTCTGCGGCTACAACATGGGCGACTACTTCAAGCACTGGATCGAAATCGGTAAGAAGTCTACCGAAGACAAGCTCCCGAAGATCTTCTACGTGAACTGGTTCCGCAAGGATGCCAACAACGAAAAGCTTCCGGGTGGCTTCATGTGGCCGGGTTACGGCGACAACAGCCGCGTGCTCGCTTGGATCTTTGACCGTTGCAACGGCGACAATTCCAACGTTGTTGAAACCGCTATCGGTTACATGCCGAAGACCCTCAACACCGACGGTCTCGCTGACTACTACAAGGAAACCCTCCCGGAAATCCTCAAGGTTGATGTGGAAGGCTGGAAGAAGGAACTCGCCGACGTTAAGGAAAATCACTATCCGAAGTTCGGCGCTCACCTCCCGAAGGAACTCTCCGACATCATCGACATGATCCAGGATCGTTTGAACAAGGCATAATTGTTCGCAAGCCGAGAGTCGCGGTCTAGCTTGCTAGACCATGACCGAGGCGTAGAACAACGGACTGCAAAGCTGTCCAATAAGGCGAGTGAAGCGGGAACAAACTCGTTTGTTCCCATTTCCGAGCCGATATGCCTGCGCTCGTAGAGCGCAACGCATAATAAGTTTCCTTAAGGAACTTTAAAATCCCTGCTACCAACGATGGTGGCGGGGATTTTTTTGTAAAATGAAAAAAATTTTTGCCCAATTGTGTTTTTTTATGTATATTCCAAGTTGGAATAATCCAATAGATGAATTTTCATTAAGTGAAAAACTTTTGATTTTGCATCTGTGGAATTAGAATAAGGTTTTTATATGAATCGTTATGACTTGGTACTGCTGGGCCTCATCGTAGAGAAGGAGCGCAGCGGTTACGACATCATTACCGAGATTCGCAATCGTGAACTGGACCGCTGGGCAAACCTCAGTACATCGACAATTTACAACAGGCTTGCGACTCTCGAAAAGCACGACAATATCGAAGGCCGCAACGTTCGTGACGGTAATCGTCCGGAACGTGTTGTTTTCTCGATTACCGAAAAGGGAAGGGAGACCCTACGCAAGGAAGTGCTCAAGCACCTGACAGGATTCAACGACGACCCCAGGACACTTGGTTTCGCTTTCCTTTTTGGAGCGGAACAAAAGGAGCTGATCCGTTCACTCGAAGCGCATGAACGCCGTCTGGTGAAAGAGGTAGAACGTTTGGAACAGATGATTGCCGAAGAACCGCGCCCGACTCTTTTTGCCGAAGGCCCATTCCTCAACTGCATGAGCCGCGACCACATTCTGGTGGAACTCAAGTACGTGCGTGCGGCGATTGGAATCTTGCGCGATCCGGTTCGCAACAAGAAGCTGGACGGCTACTTCTACATCAACTTTGGAAACCGCGATTTTGAGAATTTCAACCAGAAAGGTTAGACGAGAGAACGGGCTTCGCCCTACAGACGAGAGACGAAAGGTTTAAATTGACGCTTCGCGTGAAATAGAAAAGTTTTTCGCTTCTTTCTCTCGTCTCTCGTCTCTCGTCTCTCGCCGAATTCCTATATTTACCGCGTTAAATTTAACAACCCCCTCTTACGGAGAAACAATGGCTACAAAACAGACCAAGAAGAGCGCCCCGAAGGCCAAGAAAGTTGCTGCAAAGACTGCTGCAAAGTACGGCTACTTTGATGACGCCAAGAAAGAATACGTGCTCACCACGCCGGCAACCCCGATCAAGTGGTGCAACTATGTTGGTACTTTGAACTTTGGTGGTATCGTGGATACTACTGGCGGTACCCTCGTTTGCAAGGGCGACCCGGCCCTGAACCGTATCACCAAGTACATCGCCCAGATGCCTTGCTCTGACTTTAAGGCCAGCACCATCTATATCCGCGTGAAGAACGCCAAGGGTTACACCGTGTTCTCTCCGTTCGTGGTTCCGACTCTCACCAAGATGAAGAAGTGGGAATGCCACGTGGGTCTGTCCTACATGCGTTGGATTGCCGAATGCGAAGGCCTCCGTACGCAGGTGACGATTTTCGTTCCGACCGGCTCCAACACTCTCCTCCAGGACATCCAGGTCACGAACCTCGACAAGGCTTCCAAGGAAGTGGACATTATCCCGGTTTATGAATTCAGCCACTTCGAAGCTGAAAAGCAGCTCACCAACGCCGACTGGGTGCCGCAGACCATGACCCTCAAGGGCCATTGGGAAAAGGACGGCCACGTGGTGCTGGAACAGTACGCTTACATGAAGCGTGACTTCGCCGTGAACTACGTGACTGCTAACTGCAAGGTCGGTAGCTTCGACGGTGACCGCCGCGTGTTCCTCGGCGCAAACGAAATGGGTTCCTGGGCAGCGCCTCTCAGCCTCGGGAGCAAAGAACTTTCCAACAGTGAATGCGATCGTGGCGACAACATTGCCGCTCTCATGATCCACGCTGGCAAGATTGGCGCGAACAAGACCTTCCGCACCTGCACCCAGCTGGGTCAGGAACAGAGCCTCAAGGTCGCTGCCAAGGCTATCAAGAAGTACCGCGACTTGAAGAACGTCGACAAGGCTTTCGACGAACTTGCCGCTTTCTGGCAGAAGTACCTCTCTACGATCCAGGTGCAGACTCCGGATGCTGCGTTCAACTCCATGGTGAACGTCCACAACCCGCGTCAGTGCCACACCACCAAGAACTGGAGCCGCTACCTGTCCCTGTATCAGCTGGGCTACGGCACCAGCCGCGGTATCGGTTACCGTGACTCCAGCCAGGACCTCATGGGCGTGATGAGCCACATGCCGGAAGAAGCATTGGAACTCGCCCTGAACCTGCTCTCTGTGCAGCGCCCGGAAGGTAACGCTATGCACCAGTACGCTCCGCTCGCCCTTGCTGAAGACAACGGCAACGAAGCTAACGCCGGTGACTCCCGCGAAAAGAAGGGTGTGCTCGACGAAAACGGCAACCCGGCTTACGCTGACTGGTACGGCGACGACCACCTGTGGATCGTTCTCACTGTTGCAAACTACCTCAAGGAAACCGGCAAGATGGACCTCCTCAAGAAGGAAGTCACCTTCTACGAAGCCGGCAAGAAGCGCGCTCAGCGTGAAAAGGGCACCGTGCTCGAACACCTCAAGCGCTCCCTCAACTTTACCCGTACTCACCTCGGTAAGCACGGTCTTCCGCTCCTCGGCTTTGCCGACTGGAACGACTGCATGAACCTCCCGCTTGGTGCAGAATCCTCCTTCAACACGGGCCTGTATGCTAAGGCTCTCCTTGAAATGATGGACATCTGCGAAGCTCTCGGCGACACCAAGTCTGTCGAAATGTACAAGGGCTGGTACGAAGACGTGAAGAAGGCCTTCAATGACAGCGCTTGGGACGGCAAGTGGTGGGTCCGCTGGTTCGACAAGCAGGGCAACGCCTACGGCACCAACAAGGCCAAGTACGGCAAGATTTACTGCAACAGCCAGTCCTGGTCTGTGATTTCTGGCATTGCTACTGGCGACCGTGCCGTGATGGGTATGGACAGCCTGAACAAGCTCCTCAACACCGCCAACGGCGTGAAGAGCTCTACTCCGGGCTACCGCGGCTTCGACCCGAACGTGGGTGGCATCTCCACTTATCCTCCTGGAGCCAAGGAAAACGGCGGTATCTTCCTCCACACTAACCCGTGGGTGATGATTGCCGAAACGATTCTCGGCCGTGGCGACAAGGCCTTCCAGTATTACAGCCAAATTAACCCGGCTGCCAAGAACACCAAGCTCGACGAGTTCGAATCTGAACCGTATTGCTATCCGCAGAACATCCTCGGTGACGAACACAAGCAGTTCGGTATGGGCCGTAACGCATGGCTCTCCGGCACCAGCTCCTGGACTTACCAGGCTGCAACGCAGTTCATCATCGGTGTGCGCGCAAGCTTCAAGGGCCTCATCGTGAATCCCTGCATCCCGAGCTCTTGGGACGGCTTCAAGGTGACCCGCAAGTTCCGCGGTGCTACCTACGAAATCGAAGTGAAGAACCCGAAGCACGTGTGCAAGGGTGTCGCCGAGATGATCGTCGATGGCAAGAAGATTGACGCTGATGTGGCCCCGATCTTTACGAAGGGTGTTCACAAGGTCGTCGTCACTCTGGGCTAATTTGAATTAGAATTTAGGTTCTAAGCCAAATTTGGATTTAGATATCCGCTTCTATCGAAGCGGATATTTTTTTTGCTATCGCTAGGCTCTCTGCGTTTCTTGATTGAGAAATAATCTTGAGAAGTCCGCTCCGTTTGGAGCGGATTTTTTATTTTTGTGCGCATGAAGAATCTCGATACGACGCTTTATTTTATTACGGATAGCACGACCGTGCCGGAAGATCGTTTTTTGCCTGTGGTGGAGGCTGCTTGCAAAGGAGGCGCAACCATTATTCAACTGCGCGAAAAAGACCGGTCTACCCGCGAATACTTGGAACTTGCGAAGGCGACTCACAAGATTACGGCTCGTTACGGGATTCCCCTGATTATCGATGACCGCGTGGATGTGGCGCTTGCGATTGGTGCCGAGGGTGTTCATGTGGGGCAGAGCGATATGCCGGTGCGTTTGGCCCGCAAGCTCATGGGCGAGAGCGCGATTGTGGGAGCGACTGCAAAGACGGTGCTGCAGGCGCTTGAAGCTTATGAGCAGGGTGCCGACTACTTGGGCTGCGGCGCGATTTACCCGACGACGACCCACGTGAAAACGGTGATTACGCCGGTGGAAACCTTGAAAAATGTGGTGAAAGCGGTGCCGATTCCGGTGAATGCGATTGGCGGACTCAACAAGGACAATATCTTTGTGCTGAAGGACTCGGGTATTGCGGGCATTTGCGCCGTGTCTGCGATTATGAAGGCGGCCGACCCGGAGAGGGCCGCGCGCGAACTGAAACAGGCGTTCCTAAATATAAAATAACCCATAAAGAATCTTTATGGGTATCTCACAAGCCGAAAAGGCTTTTTAAAGAAAGTAGTTTTATCCGAATTTATTTGCCGGACGAAACAATCACTTTGGCGGTTTTCAGAATCTTGTTCTTGAGTTTGTAGCCCTTTTGGAACACGGTTACCACGTGACCTTCAGGAATCGTTTCGGAGGGCTGCTGCATCAGGGCTTCATGCATATTCGGGTCGAATTCAGCACCCGTCGGATCAATCTGTTCGAGACCGGCATCCGAAAGAATCTTGGCGAACTGGTTATAGATCATCTGCATGCCTTTTTCGAATACTTCCAAGTCCTTTGCTTTGTTTTCGCTCGCGAATGCGCGTTCGAAATTATCCTGAACTTCGGAGAGCTTTTCAAGAAGCTTGCCATTCGCCGTTTCGATGATGTCAAGCTGCTCTTTGGCGCTGCGGCGGCGGAAATTGTCAAATTCGGCCATCAGGCGCAAATTGCGGTCGTTCGCATCGGCCAGTGCAGTCTTGAGAGCTGCAGTCGGGTCTTCGGCAGCGGATTCTGCTAGCTGTTCTGCAGAAGTGTCGGCAGGCGCGTCCGCGGAACTGTCAGAAGACTTTTCGTCAGATCCACTTTCGTCTTTCGTCTCTAGATTCTCGTCTAATTTCATCGCGTCTTCGGCGGCCTTGAGCACGTCTGCTTCGAATTTTGCCTTTTCTTCTGCGGTCGGTTCCTGCTGGTTCAAATCTTCTGCCATTTCGTTATTTTCCTATAAAAATGCCTATGAGGCTTAAGTTTTACAATTTTCGTTTTCAAAGATAGCAAAATCCGTGCCAAAAAAAAACTGCAAAAAAATGTTTCACAATAAAACACTTTATGGGATATTCTACATTGGAATAGGAAAAACGATGCGTTTTTAATAAAAATGTCCTATTTTCTAACTTGAAATGCAATTGGACCTGTACATTACGGTGCCAATTGTACTCGGCTCGATTCTGATGGTGGTAAACATCATCAGGTATTTTTTGTTTATCAAGAATACGCACGACGTTCTTTCAGCAGGAAGCGTTCGCGACCGCGTCTGGAAAACGGTTGCAGGCGTTATGCTGGTCTTTTTCCTGTTCGGCTACCTCTTTTGTGCCTTTGTAGGGGAGCCCGATATCGTGATGGCGCTGATTCTTTTCGGGGGAAGTGTTTTATTTCGGCATTCTGCAGGTGAATTCCGTGGGCGTGGTGGTTTCCAGCTACTGCGGCGCGAACGGCTGGTGGAAAATGCCTGTGTACGCCACCCGTGACGTGGTAATCGAAAAGTGGAGCCGCATTGCGCAGTTCCGCATCATGGAAATCCAGCCGACGCTCACCTTTGAGGAAGGCCCGCTCGAAGGCTCCGACCGCGGCGGCTTCGGCAGCACGGGAATCTGTTAAAATTCAATCTTATCTAGAACAATCTGTTCTGAATCTTTCTGCAAGAACATGACCATGTAAATGGGAAGGTATGTCACCTTTCCCTTTCGGGAAACATTGTAGTTTGCAAAGACGATGCCTTCTTGCATTTGATATTCGGAGTTCGCAAGACAGTTGTTCATGGCAGAATGGATGGTGTAATCCTTGCCGCTCCTCACTTCGATAGGCAATGCTCGGTTGTTGTATTCAATTACATTTTGCGTTCCCAAATGCGGTCCAGTTTTTGCCGAAGGACAACAATCTGAAACAGGGGGAGTTCTTCCACCTGGGATTCAAGTTCTGCAAAAGCTGCATCCGAAGTATGTCCGGAAAGCGGTCGTGGAACATTCCAAGATGTTCGAGATGGTCAAGTGTATAAATACATCACCATTGGCGATAGAGTGTGGATGGACCAAAACCTGAATTACCCAGTGGAAACTAGCACTTGCTATGATGAACAGCAAAGCAATTGCGATATCTATGGAAGGCTGTATTCTGTACAGTATATGAACGATAAACAAAAAAAACTTCGGAACTTTTAACCTAGATATCATTGATTCCATTTGTCCCCATGGATGGCGTGTTCCCACCTTGGCAGAATGTTTTTACAACAACCCATCTACAGGCGATCCAGACCCACTTTTTTATGAGGATTTGGGAGAAGGCTTTCGAACATGGTTGACAAGCACATACACTGAACATGGAAGGATGAAAATCTTTTCACCAGATTATGAAGATAGAGTCGATAGTTTTTTGGTAAAAAAACAAAAGGTTATTACTCTCTTCGCTGTATAAAAAAAGAGAATTGGGAGTTGTAACGCTAGGGGTTTTAGGGGGCGTCCCCCTACCAATTTGATATAAATTTCTCTCTCATCCCTAACCACTAACCACCAACGATTAACCACTTTTCCTATATTTTCTACGCAAAAATTTTTAACAAGGACATTGTTATGGCAAAGATTGCTATTCTCGGTTACGGTAACCTGGGTCGCGGTGTGGAATGCGCCGTGAAGCAGGCTCCGGATATGGAACTGGTCGCCGTTTTCAC
Source organism: uncultured Fibrobacter sp. (assembly GCF_946062555.1). Taxonomy (GTDB): domain Bacteria; phylum Fibrobacterota; class Fibrobacteria; order Fibrobacterales; family Fibrobacteraceae; genus Fibrobacter. The sequence goes on along the minus strand of NZ_CAMGVQ010000048.1, from coordinate 13,140 downwards.
CCGTCGTGACCCCTCTACGGTCAAGATCCAGACGGCGGGCGTTCCGGTGCTGAACGTTTCTGAAATGGAAGCCTGGAAAGGCAAGGTGGACCTGCTCATCATCTGTGGCGGTTCCGCTACGGACCTGCCGGTGCTCACCCCGAAGTACGCCGCCATGTTCAACGTGATCGATTCCTTCGACACCCACGCCAAGATTCCGCAGCACTTCGCTGCCGTCGACGCTGCCGCTAAGTCTGCTGGCAACATCGCGATGATTTCTGTGGGTTGGGACCCGGGCATGTTCAGCCTGAACCGCGTGTACGCCCAGTCCATTCTCCCGGAAGGCAAGGACTACACATTCTGGGGCAAGGGTGTTAGCCAGGGCCACAGCGACGCTGTCCGCCGCATCAAGGGCGTGAAGAATGCGAAGCAGTACACCTGCCCGGTGGAAGCCGCTCTCGAAGCCGTGCGTAGCGGTTCCATGCCGGAACTCACCACCCGCCAGAAGCACACGCGCCTGGTTTACGTGGTGGCCGAAGAAGGTGCCGACAGGGCCTATATCGAAAACGCCATCAAGACGATGCCGAACTACTTCGATGAATACGACACCACGGTGAACTTTATCAGCGAAGAGGAATTCAACAAGAACCACAGCGGCCTCGCTCACGGCGGTTTCGTGATTCGTACCGGCAAGACCGGCATGAACAAGGAACACACGCACGTGATCGAATACAGCCTGAAGCTCGATTCCAACCCGGAATTCACGACCAGCGTTCTCGTGGCTTACGCCCGCGCGGCTCTCCGCATGAAGGCTAACGGAGTGACCGGTTGCAAGACCGTTCTCGACGTGCCGCCTGCATACCTCAGCACCTTGAGCGACGAAGAATTAAGGGCGCACTGCTTGTAATGGGTATGAGCACGGCGCCCTGAAGTGCGCCTTTGAGGTATGAGCACGTCTGCCTTTGGCAGACGTTAAGTGAAAGAGTTCTAGGATAAATCCTAGAGCTCTTTTGTTTGGAAAACTCAAAGTGAAACGAGCTCAAAGGCGCTTTGCGCCGACCTCATAGTTCGAACCTCACCGCTGAAAAAACTTCTGATTTATCTCAATCTCGATTCCCACGTAACGCGGGCCGAATTTCTTGCGGAGTGTGGTAGTGAGCCCGTCGGAAGTTCCTTTGTACGGGTAATTGAAGCGGACCTTCATGGCGGGGTAGAGCCGCTTGATTTCGCCCTTGATGACTTGCGCGTAGGCGCGTTCTTGCGGGCGGGTGGGGTCGTAGAGGATTCCGATGTCGGTGTTGCGGACTTTGCCGTTCAGTACCGGCGTAAAGCTGTGGATGCCCAGGTGAACGATGGCCGCTTCTGGTCGCTGAGCCTGTCGAAGCGAACCTATGTTTTGAGCGACAAACTTTTCGATGTTCTCGCGGTATTCAGTCCAGTAGTTTGTGGCGGACTCTTTTATTTTTGCGGCGGTTGCCGGGGTGCGTGTTTCGAGCTCCCGCAAGTAATCGCTGAAGGCGCTCTTGTTGGTGATGGTGCGGTTCAGGTCTACAAACAGACGCGAGAACTTTCCTTCGCAGCTAAATTCCGGCTTCGCGAAGCGTACCAGCTTGCGAAAGACTGTGTACGCTCCGATATCGTAGGCGCGGTGAGTCTTCAAAATCTCTGCAGGAACGGCCTTCTTGAAGGCGGCGGGTAGGCGATTGCACGCATGTTCGCAAGTGAGGATTAAGATGGAGTCGCTTCTTTTATTCATAATGGAAATATAAATGTTTATTGAACTGTATGGATCCCGTCACTCCTTTCAGTCGCTCCAGGATGACATTTAATTGCATTCCACACTTCACACTCCACATTTCACACCTCACATTACTCACTCCAGACTTCTCATTTCTAACTCCACGCCTCACACTTCACACTATTTTTCTGTTCCGTACAACTTATTTTCCGCAAGGCAGTGGGCGAGGCGGCCATATTCGTATACAAAATCGTCTCGATCGGGGTCTGCACCGACGGCTTTCACGAGGGCACTGGCTAGCGTTCCGCGCTTGAACATTTCGGCAAGCATGGCCTGCGAATGCGAATTGATTTTGGTTTTGACGCTGTCTGTGATTTTCTGGATGAGTTCACCGGCGGTGATTTCGCTAGCGTCAACCTTCCAAATATTCAAGAAATCGTGATCGGTAATCACAGTCTTTTCGGCGGATTTTGTCGTTGCGAGTAGGATCTTGGCGAGTGCATCGGTATCGAGGGCGCGAATTTCAGTTTCGCTTGCGAAAGCGCCTTCCACAAGACCTTTCAACACGGCAACTTCCCATTCGGCAATCGCGATGTCGGCATCGGGGCATTCCTGGATATCCACGAGGCGGATTTCTACAGCCCCGCGATCAAAGCGGGCGATGGCTCCGCGGCTATTCAAGAAGAAATGGTTCAGCAGATGTTCCGGGTCGTATGGAGCAATGTCTGCCTTCACGCGATTGAAAATCTGCTCTTCGTAATCCTTGTAGGTAAAGACCGCTTCGGGAATCACCTTTCCCGTAATGCTCGGAATTTTCTCCTGGTTATGGCGGTAAGTCTCAATTCGTCCATCCAAGAATCCGCAATATTTGCTGTCCAAAAACGGGCTAGAAGCTGCCACGGCGGGGATCAGTGGCAACAGCGCACGAATGGCCGCGTGTAGCTTTCCGAATTCCTCGTCGCCGTTGAAGGAAAGGTTGATGTGGGTCGATTGCAGGTTTGCCCAGCCGTGACCCTTGCAGTTAAAGATTCGGTCATAAGCCTGGTAAATGTCCAAGCAATCGTAGGGCCAAAGTTTCATCTCGGCGGGGTCCATAAAGGGGTGGGCCGCCGTGGGCAAGAGCATCGCGTTAATGCTCTTGAGCGATTCGTTCGCTTTCAGGATTTCGTGGTGGAATGTCTTGCCCAAGTGCTTCAGACTATCAACTGGTTCTGCGCACTTGAATTCCAGCACATGGCTCACCAGCTCGTTAGAAAGCCCAATCGGCCCGTGTTCCACGTCAGAGAGCTGCTCGCCATTCTTGTCTTTTCCGAGCGGTACATCGGCGCGGGGGAGAACGTTCAAGGAATCACGATCCACGATCATGTATTCCATCTCGATGCCGTATCGTTGCCACAATTTATAATTTGCCATAATAAGTTCTCGTCATAGTTGCGTCATTGCGAGCGAAGCGATGCAATCTATTTTTGATGTTAAAAATTAGTATGGATTGCTTCGGTCGTTACACGCCCTCGCAATGACGTGTAAAATCAAAACCATTCCCTCTCATGTTGCTGCAGCTTATGCTGAGCGGCGTTCATGCGTTCTTCGATGCGGTGGCGCAACGACCTCATGATGGCGAGGTAAACCTTGCTCTTGCCCACGCCGTCTTCAATTCCCGCGTCGATACTCGGGTTGTCGTTCACTTCGATCACAATCGGATGACCGTGCCATTCCTTTAAATCCACGCCGTAAAGACCGTTGCCAATCAGGCTGCAAATCTTGAGGGCGGTTTTTACGATTCCGTGCGGAACCATCTCGATGGGGATGCTTTCGCACTTGCCCGAAAACTCTTCGCTCTGTTTGTCGTCACTTTCCCAGTTGTAGATTTGCCAGTGGCCCTTGGCCATGTGGTACTTGCAGGCGTAGAGCGGCTTGCCGTCGAGCACACCCACACGCCAGTCGAATTCCGTCGGCGTAAATTCCTGGGCAATCAGTAGGTCGCTATGCTGGAACATTTCGTCGAGAATCTGTTCCAGTTCTTCTTTATTGGTGGCTTTCTTCACGCCCATAGAGAAACTGGAATCCGGCGACTTGATCACCATGGGGAACCCGATTTCCTTGGCGAGCGTGTGGCGGTTTTCGGCATGGGCAATAATCGTCTTCGGCGAATGAATCTTGGCCGCCTGCATCAGTTCTTGCAGGTACACCTTGTTAGAACAGCGCAGAATGCTGTCGGGGTCGTCAATCACTGCGATGCCTTGCGACTGGGCTCGGCGGGCGAAACTGTAAGTGTAGTGGTTCACGTTGGTAGTTTCGCGGATGAATATGGCGTCGAATTCGCCTACGCGCGGGTAGTCCTTCTTGGTAATCATTTCCACGCGGAATCCCGTTTCTTCGGCAGCCTTGATAAAGTTCTGGATAGCCTGCGCATTGCTCGGCGGCTCCACTTCGTCGGGGTTCGTGAGAATGCCTAAGTCGTACAGGTAATCTTCTTCCTTGCTGGTGGCGTAGCGGGTTTTCTCAAAGTATTCCTGCGCAAATTTATCGACGAATTCCATGTGGGATTCGGGAATTTCATCCACACAAATCGGGCGAATACTCTGGATAAACCACTTCTGCTTGAACACAAACTTTGCACGAAGGAGCGGTGCCTGGAACAAACGATAGAGTTCCTGCGAAAGCTCCAGGTATTGCGGGCTCACGTTCTGGCCAAAGTAAATCGAAAGTACGAATTCCGTGCCAGTTAGTTTGTGCAGGCTTTTTTGAATAAGGTTGTCGATTTCGTCGGAAATATGCTTGATGACTGCCGGAGCCTTGAAGTCCCGCATGTTCTTGACGCCCGGAATCACCTTGTGTCCGCGGGCTTCAGCCAAGAGCGATACGTAGTAGCCTTTGCTTTGATAATTGTAATCGCGGCAAAGGTTGAATACGCGCAAGTTGCGTTCGTTAGTGAATTTGCTCGAAATCAGGTAGTCCTGTGCCGAAATGATATCGATGCCCGGAACGTGTAACTTCCAGTGCTTGGGATTGTTTACAACGATTAACTTTTTCATGCTGTTTCTTTGGATTGCATCGCTTCGTTCGCAATGACGATGTTACGCTATTATTTCTTATTCTCAATGACTAGCACATTGCCGTCGTAGGTCATGACGCCGAGCAAAATGCTGTGAAGCAGGCGGAACTTATCCACCTTGTAGTAGGGAGTCTTGTGGAGGGGGTTGGAGCCGTCGGGGTCGGCCACCATGAACTGTTTCTTTTCGTCGATGCCGTACACCACCACGAAGTGCCCCGTGGGCTCACCGTGGATGTCGTCGAATACGGACTTGTCGTCTTTGCCGGTGAATTCCCGCATGCTGCTGTACAGGTAGGTGGCCGAAAGCCCACACAGGACGGGAACTCCCTTCTTGAAGTATTTTTCGAACATGGCAGCCCGCAAATCTTCAAAAGCAACTTTTCCGCCCAGGTTGATAAAGCGGATATACGCCTTGATTGCCTTGCGGAGCTTGGGGGCGTGCTTTGCTTTGTGCAAAAGTTCAAGCTTTGCTTTCAGTTTCGGCATGCTGAGGGTGCTCCAGGTGGGGTCCAGGAGCGTCAGGTTGTACGAATGAATGGTCGCCTTGAATCCGCGCTTTAAAGCGTCGATTCCGAGGAAAACGCCCAGCGTTCCGCCGTCTTCCAAGAACTCAATTTCAGAAATCAGTTGCTTTAAAGAAATCTTGTAGCCAAGGTGGTTGTACACCGCCTGGAGGCTAGTCGGCCCGCAGGTAACGTCGTCGGGCTGCTGTAGAATCTTGATGTCCATCGTTTTGCCTATTTTTGCCTTGTAGGTCGGGGCGGTTCGCGGATTAAATCCGTTTGGCCGTACCGTTCTCGTCTGGCGGCTGTCGGAAGGTTTTTCCGGGTCGTCGATGGCGTGTTGTAAAGATACCAAAATCTGTAAATTAGGGCAAGGGGGACAAAAACACCTATGTAAACTTAATTGACAAGACAAATTCACTTTATATATATAGATTTGCCTTGTATGAAATCGATTTCTTTGAAGATTGCCTCGGCTCTAGCCTTGACCGTTTCTGTTGCTTTTGCCGATGATTTTGAAGATGCACTTGCCGCGGTGGATTCTGCCGAAGCGGCCAATATGCCGGGCATGTACGATATCAATCATTTTGAATACATGGACTGTTGGATAGAGCCAGCAACAAACATTGTCCCTAGGGAAAGGAACCGTATCGGAGCCATTCGCGACGAGGCCAAGGTGTGTGGTTGCTACACTGTCCGTGAAAAGGGTGGTTTTGGTTGGCGAGCAAATGATGAAGGGAAAAAGATCGTCCAGGTCTGGGATCTCCCGAAACCTCGTCTTTTGACATGTCCCAAAGGCATGACCTGTTCCGAAGAATTCTTCATTGAACAGTGCGTGGACCATATCAAGCAGTCTGTTCCGATGCTTTCGGATTATGCGAAGGGTGGCGTCCTGGAAGGTGCTGTCGCACTGAACTTTGAAGATGGCGAAAAAACTCCGTTCGGCGAATATGTCGAAGCCAACAAGGCTACGGCGGATTCCATCAACTGCTTTATCAATGTCCATAACAGGCCCGACGCCACTCTTGAAAGCGACATGCGCAACCCGTATCTGTTCCACCTTTCGGGGATGCCCCGCAAGTTGATTCCGAGCGCTGCAGGTCGCTTTACGGATTATAGCGACGTCCGCTGTCTGAACAAGGGACTCCTGACCGGTTTTGCCGCCAACGGCTATGTAGAAAACGTACGACATGTCGATGCCAACGGCCTTCTTTACGGCGAAGAAATCGGCTACATGAATGACCCGACCTACCCCAAGAAACAGGGCCCGGAATGGGGAGGAATCCTCTGGAAGTCCAACTACAGAATGGGCATGCGCGAAGGAATCTCCACGTTCTACCGTTCTAGCGTTCTCGACCAGAAGGTTTACGGCAGGGGGGACAGTTCCTATTACTTTAAGTTCCTGGAAGTGCCCTATACGCAGGGTTACGTAAATGGAACGGTCCGTATGTTCTCGGACAAGGGTTTCGTCATGGCAGACATTCCCTACAAGCGTAACGCCCTGCACGGACGCATGACCGTATACAACCCGTTCAAGAAAAAACCGGTAACGCTGACATTTAACGCGAACAGCCTCGAAGGCTTTGTCGACTTCGGTGAATTTGGCGGAGTGTTCCACAAGGGGCTTCCCAACGGTCTTGTGACTTTCTGGACCGTGAAAGATACCTGCTACCAGTGGATGCCAGGCGAATCCGTTTGTTACTCCGAACGCATAACGAAAAAGCAATGGGGAACCTACCAAATGGGTAAGTTCCAGGGGCAAATGGAATGCGCTGACGGGCAAAAAGGCGGCAAGGATTTGATATGCCCCGATCTGGACTCCGCAGCCGTCAAGAAGATTGCGATTAATGCCGACATCGCGGTTAAGGAAAAGGAACGCGCCAAGGCTGCAGAGGCTATGAAGGATGCCGAAGAAGACCTAGCGAAAACACAGGCCGCAGCGGATTCCGCCGAGGCAAGTTCGACCGATACAACATCGACGGCCCCCAAGAAGGACGATGACGAAATCGCCCAAGCCATCGAAAGGGGAAAGAAGGCTCTCGCGGCAAAACTCGAAGCGCAGAAGGCTCTGCAAGAAGCCGAAAAAGCTCTAGCCGAGGCAAAGAAAGCTGAACGCGAAGCGGAAAAGGCCGAAAGGGAAGCCCTGAAGGCAGAACGCCAAGCTAAAAAGGCTGAAAAGGCCCGTCTCGCCAGGGAACAACGTGAAGCCAAGGCAAAAGAGAAGAGAGAAAAAAAAACAAAGAAAAAAAGGTGAAGTCCAAGAAAAAGACTAAGAACTAAAATCAAGATAACGGACCGCATCAAAGCGGTCCTTTTCTTGTATAGCGAACACAGAAAAGAGCCCATTCCCAAAGGTTCGCCCATCGCTCCGATAACAGGCTACATGCCTTTTCCCCCACGCTCGATTTTTTTATAAAAAAGTTCTCCTTGCACTTGCTTTTTTGAGCAGTTGTGTTTATATTTATAGTGAACAAAAGTGCAACTAAACAAAAAGGCAATTATGAATGTGCAGGAGAAATTGAAAATTCTTGCCGCGGCGGCCAAGTACGACGTTTCGTGTTCTTCCAGCGGATCCAAGCGTCAGGGCCCTCAAGGCGGGCTCGGAAGCGCTTGCAGTGCAGGTATTTGCCACACATGGTCTGCAGACGGGCGCTGCATTTCGCTACTAAAGGTGCTTTTGAGCAACGCCTGCAAATACGATTGCGCCTATTGCATCAATCGCCGCAGCAACGACATTCCCCGTGCCACGTTCACTCCCAAGGAACTGATAGAACTGACGCTGGAGTTCTATCGTCGCAACTATATCGAGGGACTCTTCCTGAGTTCAGCCGTTGTAGGAACTCCCGACCGAACCATGGAAATGCTTGTGCAAATTGCAAAGGAACTCCGCACCGTTCACAAGTTCGGCGGCTATATTCACCTCAAGGCGATTCCCGGAGCATCAAGCGATCTCCTGTACCAAGCCGGGCTTTACGCCGACCGTAGCAGCGTAAATATCGAAATTCCGACGGACCGGGCATTGCAATATCTGGCTCCCGAAAAGAACCATGCTTCCATCTACAAGCCAATGAACTTCCTTGCCGAGCGCAAGCTGGAATACAAGACGGAACATTCCCGTTATTCGCCTAAGTTCTTACCTGCCGGACAAAGTACCCAGATGATTGTCGGGGCGGCGGGGGAGACCGACCTACAGATTTTGACACTTTCTAACGGCTTTTACAAGCAACAGCAAATGAAACGCGTCTATTTTTCGGGATATGTACCTATAAATGCCGACAAGAGGCTTCCCGCGCTCACTACAAAGCCTCCGCTGGTTCGCGAACATCGACTTTATCAAGCAGATTGGCTGATGCGATTCTATAAGTTCGGCTACGACGAAATCGTGGACACGGCACACCCAAACCTGGATTTGGAATTGGATCCTAAAGTAGCCTGGGCACTAAGGCACCCTGAATTTTTCCCCATAGACATCCAGACGGCCGATTACGAGATGCTGCTAAGGGTTCCGGGAATCGGTGTCAAATCAGCCCAGTTGATTGTTTCTGGACGGCGATTCAGCAAGATTCGTCTTGAACAGATGAAAAAAATGGGGGTGGTCCTGAAGCGCGCGCAATATTTCATCTACCATCCCGATACACCGGCCTGCCTGCGTCGATTGTACCCTGAAATGGTGCGCCCCTTGTTGCTTCCCAAGCCCCAACCTTTGCAACTAGATTTATTCTCTAATCAAACTCTTGCCCTGCCTGCCTAAGAACCGAAATCAAAGCACCGAATCTCCCTTAATTTCAACCTTAGAACTCCGAATTCTGAATTAACTTATGCTTTCCATTTCATACGATTCAACATTCAACGGTTTCTTAAGTGTCGTCTTTGAAATCTATCGTCAGCATTTGGATGTCGGTGAAATTCGTCCTGACCGTAGCGATGCTCCCTGCAATCTCTTTATGCAGCCGTTCCGTATCGAGACCTCGGAGGAATCCGCCCAAAGACTCAAGCGGGCTATATCGAACCAGGCAAGCCCAGATATTCTATCGACACTGGATGCCGCTTTCCGCTCCGAAGAAGACGGAATTGAGATGAAAATCCTCGCTTATCTCCGTAAAATGTTCCGCGGAGTTGACCCGACCTACGCGAAAAATCCCACCTCCGACGAGATGCTTCCTATTTTCATGATCGCACGTTCTGTAAGGCGCGAAGTCGGAGGAATGCTTGGTATGGTACGCTTCAGCCGAATGCCCGATGGCACCTATTTCTCGGAGATAGAACCTAAATACGACATTCTCGAGTTGCTGATCGGACATTTCAGAGGCCGGTTTGCCAACGAACGATGGGTCATTTACGATTCCAAGCGAGGCTATGGAGTCTACTACGACGGAAAGAATCCCGTCGAGATGTCCATTCCGAATATACGACAGGTTTCGGCCATGAACTCGTCCGACAATTTTGTACAACTATGGCAGGATTACTATAAAACCATCGCCATTAAAGAACGCGAAAATTCCAAACTCATGAAACAATGTCTGCCGGTTCGATACTGGAAACACCTCCCCGAAAGACAGATCCAGGCGAAGTGGGCCTAAAAATTCCCTTGTTGCAAATATTCCAACCATTTTTTTTGTGTTTTTCAAAAAAATTATCCCTTGTTTCATAAATAATTGTATTTTTCAGTTGTAAAAAATGGAGAATTTGATTTTATGAATATGGCTTCGGCTAAACCGGGATTTTTTGTTCAGGACCGCTTTTTATACAGCAAAGATAACGAAAAGGTCATCCTTCGTGGCATCAACCACATGTTCATCTGGACTGACCGTGAAGGAAAGACGATTCCTGAAATTGCAAAAACCGGTGCAAACTGCGTTCGAATTGTTTGGAATACGCGCGGTCGAGTCAGCGATTTGGACAACATCATTACCCAGTGCATTTCGAACGGCATGATTCCCATCCCGGAAATTCATGACACGACGGGCAACTGGGATCGCCTGATGGAAGCGATGGAATTCTGGCTTCGCGAAGAAACGCTCCAGCTAATTACCAACCATCAGCAATACTTGATTGTGAACATCGGTAATGAACCCGGTGCTGAAGTAATGGATGCCGACGAATTTTTCACCACCTACAATGCGATTGTCACCAAAATGCGCGCTTCGGGAATCCGCGTACCCCTGATGATTGATGCTGACCAGTGGGGGCAAAGCGAAAAGAACCTTCTCGAAGTCGGTCCGAAGCTGTTGCAGGCGGACCCTGAGCACAATCTGCTGTTTTCGATTCACATGTGGTGGCCCACCGAACGTCACGATGCGCAAAAGACGGGTTACGCAACCGTTCAGGACCGCATCAAGGGCGTGCTGGAAGCATCCGTCGACAGCAAGTTGCCTTTAATTATTGGTGAATTCGCGCCCGTTGCCGCTGGGGGAATCAAGGATATCCCTTATAGGTACATTATGTCCGAGGCGGAACGACTGAATATCGGCTGGCTAGCCTGGAGCTGGGGTCCCGGTAACTCGGACAGTCCCGAAATGGACATGACCGTCCATAGTTCATTCAACACCCTGGTCGGTTGGGGCAAGGATGTCTGCGTCGACAATCCGAACGGCATCCAGAACACAAGTGTCATCCCGATGTTCATCCAGGAAAAGAATTTCGACATCGGCTCGCAGGTATTGGGAACGAACCTGATCCAAAATGGAGATTTCTCAAGCGAAGAACCTCTTTCGAACTGGCAGGTGGATTTCTGGGGAGGCAAAGCCGATGTTCAGGTCAACCAGGGAATAGTCCGTTTCGACATCAAGAAGGCGGGCAAGGAATCCTGGAACTTGCAGTTCAAGCAAAAGCTTTCCCTGCGCGAAGGCGTCACCTACATTTTCAGTATGCGCGCCAAGGCCGACAAGCCCCGCACCCTGAATGTGAATATCAAGAAGGACGCCGAGGAATACACTCCCTACGCAAACGGACGTATCTTGGACTTGAGTACCAGTTGGCAAAACTTCAGCTGGAAGTTTACCATGAAAGAAGCTAGCGATATGGAGGCCCTGCTCATTTACGATATGGGCGGCGTACCGATTTCGTGGGAACTCTGTGACATTTCGCTTGTCCAGGCTCGTAGCGTGGCGGATCGTCTCAATCGCACCTTCCAACGCAATGTGCAGAAAAACTCCGGCTACTTCAATGCTCCGAACGGGCCTTGGGAACTGCATCTTTATTCCACAAAGGGCGATCTCCTGGAGGTTCTCGACAAGGGCAAAGGCGGCGAAGGAATGCGTCAATACCCCAAAATTGAACGCAGCGGAATCATGGTCGTCAAGGATATTTCTAAGTAGGGACTATTCCTAACTGTAATATGGAATTCCTTACATTAATGTTTTTTATAGCACTTTTTCTTATAAAAAGTGCTATTATATTATTCAGGTGTTTATGTTATTTATCTTTGTGCAGATAAGGAGATGTTTATGGACTTGCAGGAATACGTCGACCAGTTCGATTTAATGACTTGCATCTTATCCGTAGAGAAAAAGCCCGACGGGAGCTACGGCAAAATCTGCATCGAAGCAGGCAACAAGGCCTACCTAGCCACATTTGAAAAGAGTTACGATTCGCCAATCAATCTTAATAACGACAAAGCTTTCGTTCCCGGTAAGGAATATACGGAATATATTCCCAAAGACCTGAATTTTGAACACTTTATTGTTAGCAGTGCGGTTCACAAGAAGCCGATGCATGCCTACATTCTTCCGGACCGGTTTAATGTTTGGTTCAATATTTTTAGCCAGCCGCTGAGTATCGACGATCCGAACAAGTGTTATTGCACCTATACGCAAGAAATCTCGACAGAGACAAACATCGACCAGCTGACAAATCATTCGGCACAGACCACTTCCGAAGTGCTGAAAACATGCATCAAGCTCCGCAGTACCAAGAATTTTCTCAAGACCATGGACGAAGTCATCGCGGACATCCGTTCTATTTGCGAATCGAGTTACTGTTGCATCCTTCTCACAGACTTTCACGAGAGGACTTGTTCGTTGCTGAGCGAAAGCATCAAGCCGAACTCCGGTCAATACTCGCTCAAGAACTATCTGAACGACTCCTTTATTGATTATGCCAAGAGTTGGCTCGAAACCATTGCCGGTAGCAACTGCCTGATTATTGAAAACAAACACGATATGGATGAGGTCAAGCGGAGGAATCCGAATTGGCACCGTTCTCTCCAGAGTGCCGGGGTAAAGAGTCTAGTGCTTTTCCCGCTTCAGCATAACAACGAAACGATCGGCTTTATCTGGGCCACGAACTTTGACACGAAAAATACTGAATATATAAAAGAGACCCTGGAACTGACCACGCTCTTTATCGCTTCCGAGATTGCAAACTACCAGTCGCTACAACGCCTTGAGATGCTCAGCACGACCGACCTGTTGACAGGGGTCCTGAATAGAAACGCCATGAACAACAAGGTTCTTCGTCTGGTGACAGGCCGCGAACGCGCTCCAGAAAAACTGGGAATCGTTTTTGCGGATCTGAACGGACTCAAGACTATCAACGATTCCGATGGACATAACGCAGGAGACTGCCTTTTGAAGGAAGCGGCCTTTATCCTCAAGTCCGTTTTTGAGGGGTGCGAGATTTACCGTGCCGGAGGAGATGAATTCGTCGTCGTGGCTACAAACAAGCCTAAAGAAGAGCTGGAAAAGAGCGTCGAAAAGCTACGCAAGGATTCAGCTGATCCGGAAAATGTTAGTTTTGCGTTAGGTTTTTATTTTAGCGAGAACGGGGGAGACATCCGCATGGCGATGCACGAAGCCGATTCCCGCATGTACGAGGATAAAAAACGGTTCTACGATCGCTATCCTCCTATGAGAAGAAGATAAAAA
>NZ_CAMGVQ010000047.1:0-28132 GCF_946062555.1 uncultured Fibrobacter sp. | reverse complement strand
AAAAGGACACCGTGGTTATGTCCAGAATAGACACGGTAGTCGTGTCAAAAAAGGACACCGTGGTTATGTCCAGAATAGACACGGTAGTCGTGTCAAAAAAGGATTCTGTCATAGTATCAAAAAACGATACCATGGTTGTAATGGATACCATCATCGCCATGGTCAACGACACCGGCACGGGGATATTGGATTACTATCCCGACGACATCATGATTCCAATACTTGAGAATCTTACCCATCAAAAAAGGGACCCTAGCTTTTCACTTCGTGAAAAGCAGATAGTCATCCTCCATTTTACCGATATCCATGGCCATGAGGAGAACCTGAAGCGGATTAAGGAATTTTACGACCATTATTCAAAGTACATCGACGTCGTCCTTCACACTGGCGACGCCCTCTATAACCAATGGTCAAATTCTTTTGATTTCTGGGACAATGCCGGAGCAGAAAAATTTCTGAACGTACTCGGGAACCACGACGTGAACTTCGTCGATAAAGACGGCTACACATTAGAAGTAACACAGCAAGAAGTTTACAATAGATATTTCGGGCCCTACATTTCCAACTGGAACGTTGTCACCCCCGAAAATGCCGCAGAAGAAGGACTAATGTATTACTACAAGGACTTGAACAAGGGAATCGACAAAGAAAGATCTAAATTGAGGCTTGTTATCATTGACGAATATCATTGGGACGAAGCCCAGCTGGATTGGTTGAAAGGCGTTCTTGAAGATGCTCGATCAAACAATTTTGCGGTAGTCATTTGCCGACACGAAAGTTTCCCGCTAATCAAATATGAAAACAGCCCATTCGTTTCTATGGAAACATTCAAAACAGCACGTCCATTACCCGATGCCCAGAGCGCTGTTGACGATTTTATGTCCAAGGATGGAGAGTTTGTGATATGGCTTGGAGGGCACCACCACCAAGACAATATCGGAGTGCTTCAGGATTATCCACGCCAAATCGCATTTAACGGGGATATTGCAAGCATGAACCATATAGGATGGGGCGACACTTGGCGAAAAACCGGCACAAAATTCCAGGATTGCTTCACGTTAATCGGAATTGACCGTTTCGAAAAGATTATCCGTTTTGTCCGCATCGGCGCCAATACGGACCGTTACGAACGAATAAAAAATTCCATGAGTATCAATTACTCCACCGCCAAAATGATCTATTCCGACTAGTGGATTCCCGGACTATTTACGGATTGGTTTCTAGTCCAAGGAAGGTTGAAAGGATATCATTTTTTCTTATTTACCCCTTTCATGTCCAAAGACCAGTAAACTACCTGGAACACACGCCGGACAGAAAGAATCATTTTGTAGGGAAAACCTCTAGCAATGCAATACTGGAAAATCCGATCCTTTTTCCGAACACTTTGTTCTTTTAGCACATTGAATTTGTATGCCCGAATGTACTCCAAAAGCAGAGACACCCTGTCTTTTAGAGGGCAATTCTTTTCCCTGTCTATTTTCACAAGCAAGTTGAAACTGCTAACAGCAAGACGCGCCACGGCGACATCTTCAAGAGAAAATTCCTTCGCCGTCACAACATTCTTCTGCAATTCATCAATCAGCACGAACTGAGAAACCGACACACCATCATTGACAATACTACCCTGACGCTGCCGATAATGGTAGGAGTCTTTTCCCGAAAAAGCCACCTTCTCGATATGGGTAAAGAGATTCCTAGCAACAGGAATATCTTCGTACGGTTGTTTCGGATAATGCAAAAAGTCAATCAAATCCCTTCTATACAGTTTGTTGCATGCCCACGCGGTCAAAAGCCCATTGAAGAAATTTCGTAGAATTTCCGACTTTTCCCAAAAAGCTCTGCTATCAGAAAAAGACGTTCTTTCTTGAGCCCAACCGTTTTCCCAATCAATCAGCGCATTACAAACCGAGACAGGAGCGTCAAATCGCACGCAGGAATCCAAGAGTTCCTGATACATATCCGGCTCGCACCAGTCATCGCTATCAATAAACCCGAAATAATCGCCCCTCGCTATAGCAACACCCGCATTGCGAGCATCGCCAAGTCCTCCATTCTTCTTATGCACCACCTTGATTCTTGAATCCTTCTTGGCCCACGCATCGCACATTTCGCCACAGCGGTCCGGAGAACCGTCATCGACCAGGATGATTTCCAAGTTCCGATAAGTCTGGTTTACGATACTTTCGACACACTGGTCCAGGTACGCCTCGACCTTATATACAGGAACAATAACAGAAATCAACGGTTGTTCTTGCGGCATGCTCGTTACCTATAAACAGACATCATCTGTTCCAAGTAATTGTCCTTGGAGAAATGCTGACGGAGTGGTTCCATATCAAAGGAATAATCACCGGAAAGCATCTTGCGGATTTTTGCCTCGAGGGCTTCGGCGTTACCCATCTCAAAAAGTTCGCCGGTCTTTCCCGGTTCGATCAGTTCGGGAATTCCGCCGATGTTTGCGCCCAGCACGGGAGTTCCGAGGCAGAGCGGTTCAATCACCGAGAACGGATTGTTCTCGTACCATTCGCTCGGCACCACGCTGAACTTGGACTTGAGCAAAACGGACTTGCAGGTTTCCCAGTCGCAGTGTCCCATAAACCGGATCTGCCTTGCCGATGCGTATTTCACCTTGAGTTCGTCCTCAAGCGGGCCCGTGCCGAGCACATAGAGAGTCGCCTCTAATTTCGACGCCACGCGCAGCAGGGTTTCGGCACCCTTTTCGTTGGAAAGGCGGCCTACGAAACAGTAGGAATTTTCGCGTTCCACCGGTCCATGCGCAAATTTCGATTCATCGACAAAATTATGAAGAGCAATCAGCCTCGAAGCCTCAAAGCCGCCCTGTTCCATTTTCTGTTTCATGAAATGGCTCGGGCAGATAAACTTGTCCACACAGCGCTCCAGACGTTCGCGGCTCCATGCCACGGCTTCTTTCTCGGCGATTTTACTTGCCAGCCAGTTGTTCTTGAGGCATTTTTTCGCGGTGCAGTTCCGCTTGTCACCACCGATGCAGTCTTCGCAGATTTTACCGTTGCAGAGGCACGTATAGGCGGGGCAAACCAGTTTGTAGTCGTGCAGAGTCCACACCACCTTGACGCCGCGCGCATGCGCAAGTTCGGCCATTACAGGCGAAAGTTGCGTATGGATGTTGTTCAGGTGCAGCACGTCGGGCTTAAATTTATCGAGCAACGCGGTAAATTTCTTTACGGTTTCCGCATCACCAAACGGACGTTTGAAAGCCTTAAAAAAAGCAGCAGGTTTCTTCGGAGAAAAGGCAACCTCGCTCGGCCAGTAGCTTTTCCATTCGCTGTCTAGATTTTCGGGATAATCCATCGCAAAGAAAGCGACTTCGTGCCCCGAAGCCTTGAGCAGGTTTTCCAATTCTATAGAATAGACGCAATCACCACCGCGACGGTAGTAGAACTTGTTTGCAAGCAGAATCCGCATCGTGCGCTCGCTACCCTTCGATTCTCAGGTCGCCCTGACGCGGATCCTGGCCGACATCGAATGTCGGGAACTTGGAACAGTCGATTTCCTTGCCGAACAGGCTCTTGAGTTTCGCCGTCAGCACCCACGGTGCCACGTGCGCAATGTATTTCTTCATCACCGGAGCGGCTGTCCCCACCATCCAGCAGTTCTTGGGGCAGGTACGCACCTTTTCGCGCACCTTCTGGGCCTGTTCGCTGAACCAGATTTCCTCGAAATTCTTCGCGTTATGGATGTTGCCCATGCTTTCCTGCCAGTAACGCGGTTCAAGACCGTTGCAGGGGTAGACTTCGCCCCACGGATCCGTAAAGAAGTTCACGGAACCGGCTTCGCAAGGCAGCATTCGCTTGCCGCCCTGGATGTACTTGATGAGGCCCAGGTTGAAGAAGGCGCGAAACCAGGACTTCGGATGGTTTTCCTTGAGGAGGCGGTTCACCAGCTTACTGATGTTGTCGCAGAGTTCTTCTTTGTTGCTAATCTGGTTGTCTTCCTTATGGAAGTAGTAACTGTTATGGAAGGCTGCCGTCGCAAATTCGAAATTCATCGAAAGCGCGAGTTCATAAAGCGGAATCAAGTCGTTGCTGTTCCAGTTGCTGAGCGTCTGGCCAAAGCCGATATCCTTCACGCCCATTTCATGCAGAGTCTTCAGCGTGCGCATGCCGCGTTCAAAGCCGTCGTCGCGGCCGCGCAAGAAATTGTTGGTGCCTTCAAGGCCTTCGATGGAGACGCGGATACCAATGTTCGGGAAACGTTCGGCCAGTTTGATAACGCGGTCTACCCACCAGCCGCTCGTACTGATCACGATGCGCGGGGCCTTGGTATAGAGCACTTCAACGATGTCTTCCAAATCCTGGCGAATGAACGGTTCGCCACCAGTCACGTTCGCAAACTTAAGCTGCGGAAGGATTTCCAAATCCTTCGCCTGGACTTCCTCACTTTTCTTGGTCGGGTTCTTCCATATGTTGCACATCTTGCAGCGCATCTGGCAACGGTATGTCGTAATCACCGACACATCGGTCGGCATCTGAATCTTAGAATTACAATGACTACAATTCGAGCAAGACATAAAACCTCAGCAAGCCTCCGTTTCTTCCCATAAACAACTTCTACAATTATAGCAATTTAAGTCTGCCCGCCGACACCACTGCCTTGCTTTTCGCCAGCTTTCAGCAGGACTTTCAGGGGGACCGGTAAACAAAAAATAGCGACACCCGCGACAAATGCGTCCCCCCGTTCATCGGAACCGATACTTCCGGGCGAATGCACAGGTTTCCCGATTCGAACACCAAGCCGCCCATAAAACGACGTTCCACATTCCTAAAATCAGGCAAGTTTTTCGCTCCTGCAAACACGCCGATTTCTTTCAGCAGAAAACTTTGGATATACGCCTGATACCCGACCAACCCCTTCAAAAAGCTGTCGTAATAAGGCATCAACGTTCCCCCAACCTGCAAATAACGGTAATTTTTCCAAAGGACATCCAGGCGCGTACCCACATCGTAATAGTCACGGTCATAACGCATCCCCATATACAGGGCATACCTTCCTACAAGCCATTCACCTAAATTCCAGCGGTAATAAGGAGCCACGCGGATATACTGTTTTTCAGTTCCTTGCGTAAATACCGAATTTTCAACTGCAATTCCAAAACGCGCCGCATACTCCACTCCCGCAAAGACATAGCGGTTATTCCGCATTCCCATCAGGTAAGAGAACGATTCGTTTGCAGACAAATTCACACAGCAAAGTAACAACGCAATCCAAAGAACCTTTCTCATAAGACCCCCTGTATTTGGCGGGACAAAATTTCATAGCCTTCATCATTCGGATGCAAGCCGTCCTTGAACAGATCCTCACGTATCTGGAGGCCTTTATCCAAGAACAAATCAAAGACATCTACAAATTCCCAATCGGGGATATCTTTCAACGAACGACGGAGAACTCCATTTTGCGCCCGAATATTTTCATTTACCAGCGGATCCTGTTTTCCCCATTCATTTCGAGGTAAAATCGACACAATCAGCATCGGCTTTCCGCCAATCCTTTTTGCACTCTTAATAAACCTGTCCTTGTAATCTTCACGCAAACGCTCAATACCATCGGCAGTCGATTTCCAATAGCCAATGTCGTTAGTGCCTATCAAGAGAATTGTCGTACGCCCTTTGCAATCGGATACATCCCAGGAATCCAACTGTTTCAGACCCGCACCGCTAACCGCATGCTTATGAGTAATGTAGTTCGGGAAATAGTACTCGAGATCCCACAGATAGGTAATGGAATCCCCCACAAAGCACAATTCGTCTTCGCCCTCTTCGAAGGCACAGCTACCGAAAGCGACTGTAAAAAGAAATGACAGCAGGAGCCGTTTCATCTCTAGAGAATACCGTTATCGGTGAATACCGCGAAAGATCGTTTTCTTGACGGCAAAGGAAAACGCAATGGCCCCCGCCAAAGTCAGAGTCAAGCAAACCAGGAATCGGACAATTCCCGAAGAAATGGCATCCAGAATATGCGTTTTCTCGACGGCCCTGAAAAACATCATGTGACACAGATACACTTCCATCGAAACACCACTCAAAAAGGCGACATACTTGTTTTTCATCAGGGTCCACTGGGCCGGACGAACGCTATCTGCAATGGCAAAAAACAGCCACGATGCAAACACGAGCATCTTTGGTACAAAATGATTTATGCCCAAAATAAAAAACAGTGCAGTGGTCAAGGCCGCTATCGCAAGGGCCCACAGAACCGGTATCTTCTTGATCTTGTCAACGTAAAGATAAATAATGCCGCCACAAACAAACATGGGCATACAATAAAGAATACTCCATTTTCCCACGGCGCGCACCACCAACTCGGGTCTCGAGAAATAGGACGACGCCAAAACAGTCATCGCAATCGACAAGGCAAGAACAAACCACGCTCTTTTCTTGTTATCCATCAGGAATACAAAAAAGGGAAAGATTGCATAGAAAACAAAAATCAGCCCGAGGAACCACCCTACCCCAATCACATGGATGTCCGGATTCGGCAAGAAGCCAAAAAAGAGCGTCAAGTCCGCAAAGGCCTCGATAAGAGATTCCTTTGAAAAACCCAAGGCAACATCAATCAGAACCATCAACGCAAAAAAAGGCCATATACGAAGGTAACGCCTCTTGTAGAAAGTATTTAAATCAACTTGACGGTCTTTGAATTTCTGATAATAGGCACAGCACATCGAAAACGCGCTAAGCATCATGAACAGAAAAACATATTCCGACCCGAACGGAAGAAATTTCTGAAAAAAGAAATTATCCGGCAGGTTCAAGTCAGCATTCGAAAGGACATGACAAATG
This sequence comes from uncultured Fibrobacter sp., assembly GCF_946062555.1. GTDB lineage: Bacteria > Fibrobacterota > Fibrobacteria > Fibrobacterales > Fibrobacteraceae > Fibrobacter. The sequence continues at coordinate 21,314 of NZ_CAMGVQ010000047.1, read as the reverse complement.
ACGACTCCAATTACCGCAAAAGCCCTTAAGCAATCAAGCGATTCAAACCTATTCATTACCAGACACAGGCCTATTTTTTCTTGACAAGACTCTTATACAGATCCATTGTCTGGTCTGCAATCTTGTCCCAGTCGTAATGATATTCAACAATATGCTTGAAATCCCTTTGCACGGGTGTTTCCATAAAGAGCGTCATCTTATCGGCAAGTTCATCCACATCGCCCAGCTCGTAGAAACATTCCTCAGGGAGAGGCACTTCCATATTCGCCGGAATATCGCTTGCGACCACATTTCTGTTGTAACCGAGCGCTTCCAATAGCGCAATCGGGAGTCCTTCATGGTAACTCGGAATTACAAACAACGATGCGTTCTCGAAAATCACCTGAAGTTCTTCACCATGGATATAACCGGGAAGAATCGCCCCCACTTCGGCTGCAGCCGTTTTCATTTCATTCGCATAATCAGACTTGAAATCAGCCGATCCTGCAATCACAAGTTTCACATCAACCAGACTCGCCTTCTTGTAGGCAGCGATCAAGTCATGGAAGCCCTTTTCCTTAACAAATCGGCCCAAGGCAAAAATATAACGCTTGCCTTCAAGACCATACTTGTTGAGCCATTTTTTTGTTTTGTCTTCGGACAAGGCCGGTTGCAACGTAACACCGTTATTGATACGGACAGTCTTGTTACAATGGTATTTTTTCTGTAGCCAGTCTTCCAGCAAATCCGAAATCACGATGACACGATTCGAGAACTTGGTCCCCACAAATTCGCTCAGGCGAAGGATCGCCTTGGCAAGTTTGCCCCATCTGGCTCGGTTGTAGTCCTGCCCGTGATGGGTGTAGACGACCTTGAGACCGAACAGCCTAAACAACGGAGCGATAAACGAAGGGCCTATCGCATGCAGGTGGACAATGTCCGGCCTCCACGCCAACACCTTGAGGAAGCACCTGAAGGTGTGAACAATCGTTTCCACTCCCGAAAGTTTAGGAGTATAAACCGGAACGACCTCAACGCCTTTATAAAAATAAGGTTTTTTCTGAGGTGTATAGGCCTTCCGGGCAAAAATTACGACAGAAGCACCGCGTTTCACAAGGCGTGGATACAATTCCTGACAATGGGTTTCGATTCCGCCCATAATGTCGGGAATTCCGCGAGTGCCAACAACAGCGACTTTCAACTTAAACTACTCCACCTTGCCCTTACCGATACTGGATACTTCAAATCCAATCTTACGGAGAGCATCGGCATTCAAAATGTTGCGGCCGTCGAACACGAAAGCGGGCTTAGCCATTCCATTGTAGATGCGCTTCCAGTCAAGTTCGGCAAAGCATTTCCATTCCGTGCAAACCACCACGGCATGAGCGCCTTCGGCGGCCTTGTACGGGTCTTCTTCGAACTGCACCTGGTCAATCACGTCCTTCAGGTCGCGCTTGGCATCGGGAATCGCCTTCGGGTCGGTCACGACCGGCAGTGCATGTTCGGCGAGCAAATCGCGAACAACCAAGTTAGCGGGGCTTTCACGGGTATCACCGGTATTCGCCTTGAAAGCAAAGCCGAAAACGGCAATTTTCTTGCTCGCGATGGTATTGAACATCGTCTCGAGCATGCGGTCCACCACGCGGTGGGTCTGCCATTCGTTGATTTTCACGACGCTTTCCCAGTAGGCGGCCACTTCGGGGAGCCCATAGTAGCCGCACAGGTACACGAGGTTCAAAATGTCCTTCTTGAAGCAGGAGCCGCCAAAGCCGATAGAGGCCTTGAGGAACTTCGGCCCGATGCGGCGATCCTTGCCCATCACGTAGGCGACTTCGTCCACGTCGGCGCCGGTCTTTTCGCAGAGGGCGCTGATGGAGTTGATGGAGCTGATGCGCTGGGCCAGGAAGGCGTTCGCGGTAAGCTTCGTGAGTTCGGAACTCCAGAGGTTCGTCGTGAGGATTCGGTCACGCGGCACCCAGTGGGCATATACGTCCACGAGCTTCTGGCAGGCGGCGAGGCCCGATTCCGTCTGGTGACTACCGATAAGAACGCGATCCGGTTCGAAAAGGTCGTTAATGGCGGTACCTTCCGCCAGGAATTCCGGGTTGCTAAGCACTTCGAAGTGAAGACCCTTGTCGTTGGAATTCAGGATTCGTTCCATGGCGGCGGCAGTACGCACCGGGAGCGTAGACTTTTCCACGATAATCTTGCCTTCGTCGGCGATTTCCAAGATATTGCGGGCCGTTTTTTCCCAGTACTGCAGGTCAGAAGCCTTACCGGCACCGTGACCGAAGGTCTTGGTCGGGGTATTCACAGAAACAAAGATAATGTCCGCTTCTTTAATGGCTGCCGGGATATCGGTGCTAAAGAAGAGGTTACGGCCACGGGCACGCTTCACCACGTCATCGAGGCCTGGTTCAAAAATCGGAAGATTGTCGCTGTTCCAGGCATCAATACGGGCCTGGTTGATATCGACTACGGTCACCTTGACATCAGGACACTTGTCGGCAATAACAGTCATAGTGGGGCCACCGACATAGCCCGCGCCAATGCAAAGAATCTTGGTATTGTAACTCATAGTACCCCAAATTTAGAAAAACCGCATTTCCCGCACCCTTTATTTTAGCTAAAAAAACGGGAAAGCGGCAATCTTTAGGATTTACATCACATTTTTCTGTTCCTTTGGCGTTCGCAAGGGGCACCACCGTCATAAGCTACTTAAAATTAGCTGTCAACGAACCGACATTCTCCGGCAGAATCGTCCGAGTCGCATCCATCACGCCGTCGCTCCAGCCCGCCCAAATTCCCCCGGCCGAGGCGACCGCCGTTACTGTCACAGGAAAGCCTTTGAAAAAGTTTACCTTGATGGGAGACGAATAGACCTTCAATCCGTGTACATGAATCGCACCGGGGCCATTTACAGACAAACTTACTGGCGTCGGCTCGTCCAGAGCAAAATATTCACGTAACTCGTCATATACGACACCGGGGCGCGCCTTCGCGAAATTTCTGATAGAATTCAACTGCGACTCCATCCGTGACGCGCTCAAGCCCCAGCGTTTCTGGTCGCGGGGAATTTCCGATTCGATTTCCGACATCATCTTGTCGATGCGGGCAAGCACACGGGAACTTTCAAAGTTCATCTGCAGGAGCACCGCCATGCGGTTGATAAACGAGGCCCTGAAGCCATCATTTTCCAACAGGCGGCGGAGCAAGAAAGTATATTCAGGGCCGTTCGGCCACGAAGGGCCATCTTCAGCCGTCGCAAATTCAAATATGTTGTTTGTAAATTCACTATAGTCATTTCCCATTCCAAAATCCATATCGTACAAGAACCATTTCCACTTGGTCTTCGGATTCGTGCCGCGCCATTTCTTGAGGTTGTTTCCCGGCCAGTCGCGATTGTTCGCGTAGATTTCGGTTTGCATGTAGTTGATGAAATTATCGACATCGATTTGATCGGCAACGTAGGCATAATTTTCCGCACTTTCAAGCGAGCGCGATTCTATCCAGTCCATCAGCGCCACATAATCGATTGCAGAACCCGCCGAGACAGAATTGTCCGCCTTGAGCAAATCCACTTCATCAGGGTCCAGACCATAATGCGTCTCGAAGTAGTATTCCGTCGAGCGTTCACGGATGCTGTGAATGCCATAGTACTCGCCATTGTAATACACGACCGCAAATCTTCCGCGCTGGTAATCGACACCGAGCCCTTCGCTTACAGAACTCGCGAGACGGTCACGAATATAGTCGTTGCCGAAATTGCTGCCGTTATTACGCAGCAGGAACACCTTGAACTTGTTCAGCTCCGGAAAATCCGGGAACAACGCGTATTTGAGGCGACTGTCGCCGTACTTTTCGCGAAATGTGATGGAGACAGACTTCTTGTCATTCTGGCGGCTGTAATTGCCGAAAATCTTAAGTCCCGCCCTCTTGGAAAACACGGGTGCAGACACACCCGGCTCCATCAGTTCCACCGTCACGGGGATTTCCTTGTCGAGCCAGTAGTTCGCTCCGTAATGCGGTTCCTTGCTCTGCGCATTAGGGCCCTCCATATATATTCCCGAATCGGGATCGAACATGGAATTCGGATCTGCGGTCACGAATACGACCGGCAAGGCGGGGGCCGCCCCGATAATGTAGGTGCGGACCAGTTCTTCTCCGGGGAGCGCCCCCTTCGCAAACGAGGCGCAGCGAACCGTCGCCGAAGACTTTATCTGTACTAGCGTCGTTTCCGTAGGACCTTCCGTAGGAGAAGCTCCCCCTACGACACAGCGCACCGAATTGTTCCGCGGAATCTGCACCTCAAACGGTTCCGCATAGAATCCCGACGGCGGGAAATCCGCCAACGTGTCGACCGACGGGGATCGCGACGGTGCCACCACCGATGCCGCAAGACCGAACGGAGAAGCATCCCCGTATCCAAAGCCACTCGAACCGTCCGCCAAGACACCAAAGCCCCACGTTTTTCCTACAGGCGTTTCAGGGTACGCCACGGAATCCACGATCGCCGTATCGGCATTCACCAGGTACAGCGAGCCGCCCTTCTTCGAGAGTTTGAAACCGGCGTGCGGTTCATGCCCGCGGTTACGGGCGATGTAGCCGAATACCTTGAGCGCCACCTCCCGCGAATCGCTTGCCTCGGGGCTAATACGCGTGCCGTAAATATTCTTGAGGTCGGGGAAAGTCGTCCCCGTCGGGAGCGGCAACCGATAAACCGTCGAGGAATCCCCCGTGCCTTCCAAAATCAGCTCGTAACCTTTCCAGTCATCCATATCGGGTTGCGCCAGGCGAAAAGAAACCCTGCGGTCCTTGGTGATGTAGGCGTGAACCAGCAACTCGTTCGCCGCCGAAATATCCTGCACATCCGAAGGATCGGCATTTCCCGTCCCTACGAAAAACGAAATGGACGACCAGCCGAGTTCCTCGTTTTCGCCAAGCCGCATCACGCTACCGAACCGGCGCGTTTCACCTTCGGTAAAGCAGTTTTTCTTTTGCCCAGGAAGCGGGTCCGCATAACTGAATCCCGGCGGATCGTTCTGCGCATCGGTCCAAGTCCAGCAACCACTTCCAACCATGTCAAGCGTATCATGCGGCAGCACATAATCGGGATAGTTCTTCCCCGACATAAAAACGAGCAGGAACGAATTTGGGGCGACCTTCACATTCCCGAACTTCCACTTGAACGGCTCCGACTGCGTATCTGTCAGGAACATTCCCGACAAGTCGACCGTATCGGCAGAAGTATTGAAAATTTCGACCCAGCCCGCGTCGTCACCCTCATGGTCTTCGTACCCAATATTAATCGGATCGACCTCGGTAAACATGACGGGGCCACCCACGAACGGAAGCACAGGGGCCGCAAGGGAATCATGCGAAGAACTGCTTGCGGGAACATTCGTCTCGGCATCCCTAGACGAACTGGACGAATCATCCGAGCACGCCAAAAGGAATGCGGACAAGCAGACTGCAACAACCACCTCTCGGACCGCGACAGACGATGTTCGCGAACCACTCATTTGAAAAAAATCCCAATACATCAGGAATAAATATATATTATTAATTCGAATTTCGGAATTCTGATTTCAGAATCATATCTCCGAAAATTACCCAAAAACTTCCACCAAAGTATAAAATAGAACGATGGTTCTCTATTTTGGCGGGGTTGCTGCCGTACATGTTTGTACCATTAGTGCCAAAATTCGGGTCAAAACTAAACCGAGAAAATGTTATCGAACAGGAATTTTGTGGATTTCCGACAATATTGCAATCGGCATTTTCAAACACTGCTTGCGAATGTGCGAACAGTACGAATAGCACCACTAGTAAAAAAACTCTTTTTCATATTTACCCATTTTGCTAGTCTTTTTATAAGAAAAATCTGTTTCAATTATGTCTTTTCTTGCGTCTCGGTCTGCGAACAATGAAGAGGCATGCGCCAATCAGCACGAGAGTCACCGAAACAGCCTTACCCACGGGGAACGCCTCGGAAAAGACGAGCGCCCCCGCAAGGGTCGGAACCGCCGCGCCCACCGCCGCGCTGAACGGAATAATGAACAAAGCTCGCCCACGGGAGAAAGACACCTGCGAATACAGGAAAGCGATTCCGTAAGTCGCAATGTAGCCGAGCGTCCTAAAATCCAGCAACAGGTTCGCTACAGAAGACAGCTCGATATGTTCCAGGTCAAAGTCCATCGCGAGGCTCTTGTAGAACGCCGCCGAAAGGCCGAAGCCAACGCCCATGATCAGCGAATCTACCATTTCGCGGTCCTTCACCCAGAGGTGCGCCACGAGCGTCACGGCACTGAGCCCGCCCGCATACGCCCAGAGCATCGGGATATTCTGAACCGCGGTCGATTCTCCCAGATTTTCCACCGAATACAGGAGGCCCGCCACCACAAAGCAAATGGCAATGACAATTCGCTTTGTCAGGACTTCCTTCAAGATGCAAAAACCCATCAGGGCCGTAAGCACCGGGTTCAGCACCATCATCGGCTGCACCTGAGAAAGGTCGTACCGCGCCATGGCAATGTAATAACCGAGAGTGGCAAGCCCCGAGCAGCCAATGCCCAACCACCAGAATTTATTCGTAATCACGCCCTTGAAAAATTCCCAAGGCTGCGAAGTTCCGCCCGTACGCTTGCCGACCGTGGACACCCCCGACTTTTCGAGGATGTTCCCGCAAGCAAAAAGAAATGCCGGACCGATTGTAAGGAGAAGAAAGAGCATAGCAGTTGGTAGAACTTAGTTGGTAGAGCTTAGAGATTTAGCAGTTCTTTTTCCTAGTCGAGAAAGCATTCTTATGATTTCATTCAACAACGGCATAGATTCTTTTAAATCTTCATCATTTAAATAACCTAGATTTTTGCAAAATAACAATTGTGTTTCTAATTCTGAGGCGGATCCACTTGCTATTCGCAAGAAATAGGACATTTCATTGAGAGACTGACGACCACAACCTTCTGCAATATTTGAGGGAATTGATACTACAGCCCTTCTCATTTGATCAGACAAAGCAAACAATTCTTCCTTTGGTAATTTTTTCACATTTCTATAAATACCTGTCGTCAATCGCATCGCCTTTTGCCAAACAATTAATTTCTTATAATTCGATTCCATACGCATATAGAAGAAGGAATGTTCTAAGTTCTAAGTTCTAAGTTCTAAGTTCTAAGTTCTAAGTTCTAAGTTCTAAGCTACAGTCCCTCGTAGATTTCCCGGTATATCCAATAATTTCCCATGACGCGTTTCACGTAGTCGCGGGTTTCCCAGTAGCTGATTTCTTCAGCGCGGACATCCCAGTGCTTGCCCTCGCCGGCGGCCTGCCAGCGCTTGGTGGGCTTGGGGCCGGCGTTGTAGTTGCCGAGGACGTACATATAGTCGTCGTTGTATTCGGCCTTCAAGTCCACCAAGTAACGAATTCCCAGGCGGATATTCATATAGGCATTAAAGAGCTGGCGCGGTTCGAAGTTTTCGAGGCCTTCCTTGCCGGCGAGCATCTTGCCGGTCGCGGGCATAATCTGCAGTAACCCGCAGGCACCTGCCGGCGACATGATTTCGAAGTTGAAAATCGATTCCTGGCGCATCACGCTATACACGAAGAACGGGTCGATGCGTTCGCCCGAATGGAACTTGACCTGTTCCTTGTACGGAATCGGGTACAGGTAATGCAGCACGTCGATGGGCGGCGCCATCAGGCGGCGGCGATCGATGTTGTTCTGGAACTGACGAGCGAGGCGGTAACCCGCTGCGGTCTCGCCCATTTCATAGAACAGCTTTCCGTACTCGTACAAGAAATCCAGGCGTTTCGCATTTTTCTTGCGGGCCTCGTCGTAAAGCGCAAAGGCCTGTTCGCTAAAGCCGTACTGGAACAACGTGCGGATCCTCTTGTAGCGTTCCGCATTGTAGCTCGTGTCGGGTTTTCCGACCTTCTGCGAGGCACGCACCCAGGCAAGAGTCTGTTCAGGCGCCATCAGCACGCCGTGCGCATACGGGACATCCTTCTCGGCCATCAGTCCGTATTCCACCAACTTCAGGCGGCTGCGGTGCGCATAGTAGGCCAGCGGGAAATCGCGGATACAGTCGAGGTAGGCTTCGCGGGCAAGCGAATCCTTGCCGAGCTTCATGTAGGCATCGCCCAGGAACATACGGGCGCCGCTTCCGCTCCACAGGAACGGTTCCTTACTCGCATCGATAAAGGCCGCCACGGCTTCGTTCCACTTTTCCTGCTTAAAGTACACAAAACCGATACGGAACTTCGCCCACTGTCTTTTTACGTTGTTCTTAAAGCGCTTATGGGAGAGCGTCTTGTAACAGACGATCGCGCTGTCGTAATTTTCCTTCTGTTCGTATTCAAAGCCCTTTACCCAGAGGTTGTTCGCATTTTCCTTGCTGAACTGGCTCGCATCCTGCAACGCGGCATCCATCGCGCGGATTTCCTTTTCGTAACGGCCGGCATTGTTCCTGTACAGGCGCAAGATGGACTGCATCCACAGCGGTCGCGCTTCCACGGAATCCAGCAGGAACTTGAACTGCTTTATTGACTCTTCTTCGCGTTTCAAGGTACGCAGCGTTACGGCGCGTTTTTCCCACAAGTTGATACGGGTCGCCATATCCAGAGAACTGGGCGGCAAATTTTTCTGCAACGAATCTTCAGGAGGCGGGAGGGCCGCTTCCGGCGAAAGCGTAATCAGCAGGGAATCCAGAATCCGAATCGAATCCAACAGCGTCAGGCATTCGTTTGCATTATCCTTCGCGCAAGCCATCTTGGCATACGCCACCTTTTCTTCCAGAGTCTCGGGGGCGCCGCGCACCTTGCGGAGCCTGCGAATCGCCATGAACGCAGAATCCTTATACACCGAGGAACTCGTCAAGAGCTTCAGGTAAACGCGCTTGGCATCCTTCAGTTGCTTGAACTGTTCCAGATACTGCGCGTAACGGTAACGGAGAGCCGCCGCCTCGTCGGACTTCGGGTACTTTTCCACGAACGCCTTCAGCGAGTCCGCATGGGCATGGTCACTCAAGGTCGAATCCGCCATCGCCGCCTCGATTCTCAGGCGGGAGGCTGCCCTGTCAAACGAGGCGTCCTTCTCGTAATTCTGATAGGCCGCCAAAGCGGAACGCATCATCTTGTAATCGCCCAGCTTGAACTTCGCCGTTGCCATTCGAAGAATGACCGCACCGTCCAGCAGCGTATCGCGACCTCGCAATACATCGTATGCCGCATAGGAACTGTCCCACTGTTCCTTGTAAAAGAACTGGGCCGCACGGGCGAAGTCGCGCACGTTCTTCGGCTGCGACTCATCCTCGCTTATCGCTTTCAGGCGCTGCTGACGCACCACCATGTCCTGGAAATGCGCCGGGGCAATCTGCTCCAGTTCCGCATACGGATTGACGGGCGCCAGGGGCATCGTCGCAATCAGGCTATCCGTCGTCTGCGACGGGAGCGGTCCCTGCGCCGCTACGGCATTTTCCTTAGGAATCGCAGGGGCAACAGGCGCGACCTTCGACGAATCCGCCAGGGCGAGCACACTTAAAAAAACAACCAAACAAAAAATCCTACACATATTTTCTCCTAAAGTCTTTTCCGAAGACAACCGACACCGACTGCAACGATATACGAACGGAGTTCCGATTCTATCGAAATGTTTATCGAAGGAAGCAGGTACGGCAGCATCATTTTTTGCTACTGTCCACCTGGCCCACAAAGCTCGATATTCCCAGGTCGCGAATCGTCTGGGCATACTTGCCGTGCATATAGCTGTTCACGCTTTCGGCGTCATCCATCTGCAAAACCGTAAGGGCCGAATCGCGCACATCCTCGAAGTTGATGGAACGGATAATCTTCTTGGTCGACATCACGCTCCAGGGCGTCATCGAAAGTTCATCGACACCGAGTCCCACCAAGAGCAGCACGCTCATCGGGTCCGCACTCATTTCGCCGCAAACGGCCACGGGAATTCCCTCGCGGTGTGCCGCCTGGACCGTCTGGTAAATCATGCTGAGTACTGCCGGATGGTGCGGCTGGAACATGTCCGTAATCAATTCGTTCGTACGGTCCACGGCCAAAGTAAACTGAACCAGGTCGTTCGTACCGATGCTGAAGAAATCCACCTCTTTCGCTAGTTTGTCCACAATCATCACCGCGGCGGGGACTTCGATCATCACGCCCACTTTCACCTTAGCGACCTTGTGCCCTTCGGCCTCGAGTTCCTTGCGGCTTTTCTCGATGCAGGCGCGGGCACGGCGGAGTTCCGTCATCCCCGAAATCATCGGCAACAGCAAGCGCAGGTTGCCCTTGGTATTCGCAAGCAGCAACGCCTTCAGCTGGGTGCAGAAAATATCTTCGCGGTCGAGACACACGCGAATCGAGCGCCATCCCATAAACGGGTTCGACTCGTTCACCGCCGTAATGCCATTCACCAGCTTGTCGCCACCGGCATCCAATGTACGGATCGTCACGGGGCACGGGTACATCGTCTCGAGGATATAGCGGTAGGCATCGCGCTGCTCGTCCTGAGTCGGCGCATCCTTGCGCAGGAACAAAAATTCAGAACGGTAAAGGCCGATACCCGTCGCACCGAAATCCGTCACCTTTTCAGATTCCGACGGAAGTTCGATATTGGCGTGCAAGGTGATATACTTGCCATCGCGCGTCATCGGTTCCAGCTGGCGCATCGTGAACAGCTCACGACGCTGCCGTTCAAAGACTTCCTGACGGGCATGGAAATCATTGACGTCATCCTGGTTCGGATTGATGACGACCTGTCCGCTCGAACCATCGACAATGACCGTATCGCCGGATTTCACCAGGGCGGCAAAATTACGGAGACCCGACACCAGGGGTATCTGGAGAGAACGCGCGAGAATCGCCACATGGCTTGTACGGCCACCGGTATCCATCGCAAGTGCCGCCACCTGGCCGGGCTTGATCGACATCAACAGGCTCGGCAACAACTCATGGCCCACAAGGATAATGCCGTCTTCACGAGCTTCGTCCTCCAACACAGGTCCGGAGTCTTCCATCGCCGCCATCAAGCGGTTGTACACGTCCCTCAAGTCCGCCGCCTTGTCGCGCATCGCCGGGGAGTCGACCTTTTCGAACTGGTCGATATAGGAACCTAGCACCACGTGAACCGCCCAGCGCGCATTCTTGTGTTCCTTGCGGACCTTATCAAGGATTCCGTTAATCAACACGGGATCCTGCAAAATCATCAAGTGAGTCGCAAAGATGAGGCTATCCTTCATCCCGGTGCGACTTTCGGAAATTTCCTTGATCTGCGAAACTTCCTTGACCGTCTTGTGGATTGCCTTCAAGAAGAGCTGTTCCTCGTCGGCAAGACGGCTTTCCGGCAATGTTTCTTCCACCACCGAGATATTCCGGTTGATTACCGGAAAAACGCGTCCCATGGCAAAGCCCGGAGACGCAGGCACGCCCGTCATCACGATACGGGCGGGAGCCTTCTTGCTAGCAGGGTTCTTCGTTGAAGTGGTCATTGAACAGACTTTCCAGCAGAGAAGCCACGCATTCTTCATCTTCGCCGTCTATCTCGAACTTGACTTCGGAGCCCGCGGGAATGGCGAGCATCATCACATTCAAGATGCTCTTTGCATTTGCCTTGGAGCCTTCGAACACAATCGAGATGTCGCTTTTCGCCTGACCGGTAATATCGACGATCATTCCGGCCGGCCTAGCGTGAATTCCCAACTTGTTTGTCACCACCAGTGTTTTCTCTATCATTTTTTCCTCAGAACAAATCCACATTGATATCGAGACCGTCGTGCAGGATAACGCGTACCAAACTATCCGCCGAGTGCACCGTCTTCACCAAATCGTCATGCAAGGTCCTGTCGTTCAGCAAGATGCCGACCGTATTATCCTTGGATTCAATCTTCGTCTGAACCTTGACGATCAGTTCATCCAAATGGTTCGTCACGCCTTCGAGTTCGCCGATCAGCTTGTCGGCATCGCTCATCACCTTGTCGGTATTGGCGAACATATTGTCGATGGGCGGTTTCACCCCGTCCAAAAGGGCGTCGACCTTCGCCACCACCTGGTTCAGCCCCAACAGGCTCTTCTTGAGCTGCGGATCCGTCGTATTCAGCATGGTAATGGCACGGTCTTCCAGGGTTTCCGCCTTCACGAGCAGGGTCTTGAACCTTTCCTGGAATTCAGGATTCACAATCGTCTGGTTAAGCGCATGTTTCACCGATTCCAAAAGCACCTTGGTACTGTCGCACAGTTCGCCCGCAAGACCAATCGCTTCGGCAATACCCGCATCGAACTGGCCCGTAATGGTATCGCCCGGCGCAAAGTATTCCATCTGGTCGCCCAGGATAATGCCAATCTGGCGTTCACCCATGATGCCGATGTTCTGCACGCGGATTTCAGAATCCTTCGGAATTTTCACGTCGGTACGCAGGCGGATGGTCACCACCACGCGGTGTCCCGAAAGTTCGATGGCCTCGACCTTTCCGAGTTTCACGCCGTTCACCTTGACGGGGTCATCCAAAACGAGAGTACTCACCTGGGTAAAACGGAGATGGAAGGTATTGTACGTTTCCCGAGGATCCTTCTCGTTCAAAAAGAAAATTCCGAAAACAAGAATGATAAGGGCCAGTATGACCACTAGGCCGACTGAAAAATAAAGAGCCGTATACTTTTTCATTTGTGAAGCAATCTAGCATTTTTGTATACAGCGCAGAAAAAAAGCCCTCTAAAAAGGGGGCTTTGAGGCTTGAAATCGCATTTTTACGAACGGGACAGACGGATTATTCTTCCACCCGCGTAATGGGGCTGTTGTTTTCGATGCCGTTCACATGGCGGTCGAGCCAATCCCACAGCAAGGCGTCGCGTTCATCCTTCTTGAGCAGGAATTTCTCGCGGCCTTCCTTCTGCATGAACACGTCGAGGTAGGTCATCAGCACGCCACCGGCCACCGACACGTTCATCGATTCGGTAATGCCGTACTGCGGAAGCTTGAACTCGTAATCGGCATGGGCTAGCGTATCGGGATGGTTCCCGTGGAATTCGCTTCCCAGGTAAAAGGCCGTAGGCTGGCTCAAGTCCAGGTCCAGAACGGAGTTGGTCGTATTGGTGCTTGCCACGGCAATCTTGTAGCCCTTCGCACGCAGCTTTTCCATGCAGAGCATACGCTTCTTGTAAAGGTACAGGCTCATCCACTTGTAGGACCCCTTCAGAATGGACTTGTTCACGCTGTAGGCATTGTCCTCTTCGATAATGTGGACATCCTGGAGGCCAAAAACTTCGGCGGTACGGATGACTGCAGAAATGTTGTGCGGATCGAACAAGTCTTCCAGCACCATGCAAAAATGCCTTGTGCGGCGGTCCACCACAGATGCCAAAAGTTCGCGGCGGCGTTCCGTTACGCGAGCCAGCAGGGATTCCATCGATTCTCTTTCTTCGCTCATTTCTTGTCCTTGATTATTTGATTGTCGTCTACCATGATGGGCACAGCCTGCATATCCTGCTTGCGCTTTTCCTTGCGGGCCTTCTGCAAACGTTCAAAGTCGCCCAGCTCCCAATGGGCGCCGTTGACCACCTCTTCAAAATCCAGCACGTACTGTACATTCTCGGAAGATTTCAGGGCTGCACTCTTCAGCATCGGTTCCTTATTGCCGCTAAAGTACATTTTGGAAGCCTTCTTGACATCATCGACAATCCGGTCGACCTTACTGTTCACGACACTCCGGAACACCTTCATCTGCATAATGGAATTGAGCACCGAATTCGCCGGAAATACGATGGCAGTTAATTTGTACTTAAGCTTGTTTCCCGGAAGGGGATCCATGTCCAGATATGCGATTGCCGTTCCGTGCAACTGCCACTTGAGCACATGCGCATGGCCGTAACCGAAGAACAGGTTGCGCATCCCGAGCCGTTTTCCGGCGCTATCCTGCAGGGCCCAGTAGAATTCCCCGGAAAGGCTGCGACCGTTACTTCCGTTAAAGAAACGCCTGTTCGGATGCGTATACTCAAGCGTGTAATTTTCATCCAGGTAGGCGTTGATCAGTTGCGTCGTAAAGGGCATATTGTCAAACAGGTACTTGATGACATTCTCGTTGAGCGGAAGCGTTCCCTCGTTTACATAGACCGCACGGTAGCGCCGTCCGAGCCTCGCAAAGACTTCCGCCGCCATCGGGACCTTAGGATTAGGCAAGTAGCCGCGTTTTTCCACTTCCTTGTAAACGCCGCAGAATTCCTTGTCGTACTTGTGGTGCGGCCAGGGTTTCTTGTCTTCCTCGAAACAGCCTTCGTAGTCAATGTCCATGCAGATCTTGAGCCCCGAGCAGAGCGAACGCAAGTCGTCGTCGTTGCCCAGTTTTTTCCGGAGGTTGTCATGGACCCACATCTTGGCAAGCGAATCCGCCGGCACCGTCCGCGCAGCATTGTCCGCAGCTAGCGACACCGCAACGCCCATAAGCATTGCAACAGAGGCTAGCATCACCTGTCGAACAAAGCGAAGCATCAATCCCTGAACTCCAGGCTATCAAGCGGCACTACCGTAAACGGCTTCACGGCATCCAATTTCGCCACGGGCGCCACAATCGAGACCGTCATCTTGTCCATGTCAAAGTATTTCTTGGTCATCGCCTTCACCTGGTCCGCCGTCACGGCATTGATTTCCTTGACATAGTCCAGATAATGGTCGAAGGTTTTCCCGACAAGTTCGCCTCGCGCAAAAATCGTCGCAGTCGCTTCGGGACTATCGAATAGGCTCGGGAGGCTTTCGATCAGCGACTTTTTCGCCTGCGAAAGTTCTTCTTCCGTGGGACCTTTTTCGGCAAATTCCTGCACTACCTCGCGAATCAGCTTCAGAGCGAAATCCACCGATTCCACCTTGGTCTGCAAGGCAATCGTCACCATAGCCGTATCGCGGTAATCGTTACCGACCGAACTGTACACGCTATAGGCAAGGCCTTCGTCGCTGCGGACACGGTTCATCAGGCGGCTTGTAAAACTTCCGCCACCCAAGATGAAACTCGCCACCGCCGCCGGGTAGTAGTCTTCGTGCGGTCTCTTTACGAAAGGTTGGTTCATCGAAATGTTCGCCTGCGTTATATCCTTGTCCACCACATAAATGCCGGGCTTGCGCAAGAACGAAAGCAACTGCGGTTCTGCCACCGTGGGTTTCGCCGCCTTCTTCTTTGCCGAAGAGTCCGCCGCACCGACCGCAATTTTCCAGCCTTCGAAGAATTCCTTGAGTTTCGTGACAGCGGAATCCCGGTCCACATCGCCCGAAAGCGCAAACACGATCCGGTTCGAAGAATAGACTCCCTGGGACAAGCGTTTCACGTCGGCAACGGAAACCTTCTTGTACTCCTCCGCGTTGGCATCCCACAACCTCGGATTCGGGGCATAGTTCACCTTGGAACGGAGCGCCGAAAGCACCTTCGCCGGAGTATCGTAACGGCGGTCATAAGCAGTCAGGAAATTCGCCCGCAAAATCTCAAGCTGTTCCTTGTCAAAGGCGGGGGCCGTGAGCACCTGTTTCGCCAAGGCAAGCATATTGTCAAAATCCTTCGAAAGGCAGTCTATGTCAAAAGTCGAGGTAAAGGTCCCGACCGACGAACCGATTCCCGCACTGATAAATTCCAGGGAATCATCGAGGGCTCGAGCCGAAATACCGCCACCGCCGCCGCGACGCAGCATACTTCCCACCATGGAACTCGCCGCCTCGTCCTTCAAGACCATCGGCACGCGCGACTGTTCAAAGAAAACCGCAAAATTCACCAGGGGCAGGCTGCGGTCACTCACGATGTAACCGACAATCCCCGGCGCAATTTCCACGCGGAAATCCTTCGGATACGGCGCCACATACTTGTATTCCGGAAACTGGATATCCTTGTAGCTCTCAGGAACAGCAGACACTTCACCTTGCGGCAGCGAAGCCGCCGCAACCTGTTCTGCAACAGGGGCAGGCACCGCATCTGCCGGCACAGCAGAAGCAACGGGTTCCGTCTGCGACTCCGGCGCACCGGAACATGCCATAAGCCCTAAAGCAAAAAAGCAACTAACGGTTGCATGCAAAAGCAGAAATCTATACTTTTTCATCATTCGTCAAGATAGAAAAAAACATCCCTCTAGGATGACGGTCTCGAAGAAGTTTTCCCCGGAGCGAAGCGAAGGGGCTCCATCGATGCCCCCCCCCTTGGATTCCGTTGGTCGTTACACTTCCTCCAAGGTGATTATGCAAACCGCAACTTGCTATTTTCTACATTTTCACTTATGAGTGGCACGATCCGTTTTGCACCGAGCCCTACGGGCTATCTCCACGAAGGGCATCTGCTTTCCGCCCTTTACGTGTGGGCGGCGGCAAAAAAATGGGACATGAAAGTTCACTTGCGCATCGAGGACCACGACCAGGGTCGCGCCCGAAAGGAATACATCGACAGCATCTACGAAGACCTCGCCTGGCTCGGATTCAAGTACGACAGCGAAAGCATCCAGAGCACACGATTCGATTTCTACCAGCGCATCCTCGAAAAACTGGACGCTCTTGGACTTGTTTACCCCTGCACCTGCAGCCGCAAGCAGCTCCTTGCCGAAAACCCGCGAAGCGAAACCGGCGAAGTCATCTATCAGGGAAAATGCAGACCCATTCAGTCAAACAGAGAAACTCCGCACAGTCTCCGCGTCGTCATTCCAGACAAAGTAATTGACTGGCACGACGAGCGCCTCGGCGACTTCCACGAAAATCCCAAATTGCAATGCGGAGATTTCCCGATCCGTGACCGCGACGGTTACTGGACCTACCAATTCGCGGTCTGCATTGACGACCTCACGCAGGGTATATCGCACATCGTCCGCGGCGAAGACATCCTCAATTCCACCGCTCGCCAGATCGCTCTTTCGCAGATGATTGCAGATGCCTGTACAGGCGACGCCTCGCTCCAGGTTCCCGCCTATACGCGCCCCCTGTACCTGCACCACCCCCTTATCGTCGACGGCAGCGGCAAAAAACTTTCCAAGCGCGAACATGCCCATAGCCTTCGCCAAGACAAGGAAGCCGGAATCACCCCGGAAGCCCTTTTCGGAAGGGTCCTTTTCAAGGCAAAGCTCCAGGAAAGCGACCTCCCCACCCCCCTGGAAGACGCACTTGGACAAATCATCCGTACTTTATAGCGACCATCTCGGTTTTCCCCGCCAAAAAAAAGTATATTCAGGGTATGTCATCGCCATCCGCTACTGTTGCAAAAATAAGGCAAGAAGCGGCCCTCTTCGATACCAAGGACCGTCTCCTCAATTTCTCCACCAAGAACGACTTCCAATCCCCACTCGTCATGGAAGCCGGCGACCTTTTCTTTGAAAAATGGCTCCAGGCCAAGGGTCCCCTTCCGCTAGAATCGTTCTTTCAGGTTTCTGCCAACTTTACGGCTCAGCAAAAGATAACCGCCATTGACGCGATGACGGCGGTTCTACGCAACAAGCTCGAAGACTTCGGCGAAACAGACCTTTACCTGGTCCTCGGATTCCTGAAGTGGGACGGCAACGCACTCGCCCCGAGCCTGCTCATTCCCCTGGATGCCGACCCCGTCCAAAAGACGCTTACCATTTCGAAGCGCACCCCCATCGAGAACGTCATCCTCCGCGAACGACTCAAGGATTCCGTGACGCTCCCCACCACCGAGGACGCGGTCATCAACGGCAAGTTCAGCCTGCTCCTCTATTTTTCGCTTTTCGAAAAGGCTATCGCAAGCAACCGCAACTGGAAATTCACGCGCCACGGTCTCTGTCTCAGTTTCTTCAACACGGACCAGTTGCTTCTCAAGAAGCGAATGGCCCAAGGATTCCAGGACAAGACGGTCAACGCCAATCCGACACTCGCCTCCCTTTTCAGCGAAGACGGCTTCCAGACGCAGGAATCCCTTTTCGAGGAACAGAATTTTGACAAGGTATTCTCGCCCGCGGATCACCATTTCCTTTACACCACGGATTCGCATACCGACAAGGTCATTGTCGACGCCCTGAACGACCAAGCGAAAGCTTATGCCATACAGGCGCTCCCCGGCACCGACAAGATGAAGGTCGCCGCGAACATCGTGGCCGATTCCGTCGCCAAGGGACAAAAGGTTCTCGTGGTTCACCGTCGCGCCGTTTCCGGCCGCGCCTTCAAGGAAGCCTGGAAACCCTCTTTCCGCAGTTTCCCGCAAGCCGACCGAAGCGCCCTGGAACAGGACGTCCGCAAGATGCGCGCGGAATTCCAGGAATACTACGACACCGTCAACAATCCGATTGCGCCGGCAAATGTTCCGCTGGCCAGCCTCCTCGAAGAATTCGTCGCCATCAAGCCGTCCAAGCGCAAGTATCCCGCTTCGGTCTTGCAAGGAATTTCTTCGCTGGGCTACCAGGAATACCTAGACCTCAAGAATGACCTAAACCTTCTGAACGAACTCTATTTCGACAAGAAGGGAATCGAAGCGCGTAGGGCATTCCAGGGCGTAAAGCTCCCCGGTCTCAACGCCGAACTGCAACAGACCTTGTCGCAGGAACTGGGCCGTGCCGCAAGCCGCGCCTCGAGCCTCGACGGGCTCATCAAGATCATGGAAGGCACCGGACTCTTCCCCACGGGAATTTTCCTTTCGAGCCTTGCCGACACGCTGGAAATCATCCGCGATCACTTCAACAAGGACACTCCCGAGTTCGAAGATTGGCAACTGCGAAGCCACAACTGGACCGCCTACAGAGACACGCTCACGGCGCTTCCCGAAGCGGGCGACCAATGGGTACGCTACCGCAGACAGACCTCCGAAATTTATACGGACACAGCCGTAGACGAAAACATCCAGTCGGCGCGTGAAGACTTTGCCGAAAGCCAGAAGGCCACCCTCAAGGGGCTTTCCGACCGTTACCGTTCTTCTAGGCGCAAGCTCCTCTCGGTGCTCCGCAATCCGAAAGATGTCGAATCCGACGCCAACCTACTCGACCTGATAGACACCCTGCTTGAACTGCAAGCCAACAAGCGAGCGTACAAGGAAAGCGCCGTCCTCGGCAACCATCTGCTCGGCAGGGACTGGCACTACGAACGGTCCAACTGGGTCGAACTCAACAGCAAGATCCAGTTTATCTACGAATTCCGCGACAAGCACAAGAACGATCCCAAGCTCGACCTGCTCCTGCATATTTTGGAACAATGGCACCTGTTCAAGGATATGCTCCCGCAATTCGACGAGCTGTACCATTCGGTCCTCGAGCTACAGCAATCCATCAAGCAAATCAACAAGGCGATGGAACTGGACACTCCGCTCGAAAGCCTGAGCATCGAAAAATGGCTCGGCAGGATCAAATCGTGGAGCGAAAACTGGGACCACCTCGACATCCACGTGCAGCTGACCGCCTTGTTCAAGAAAATGGAAAGCTACCCGTGCAAGGGTTTGGTGCAATTCATATCCGATCCCGAAAATGCGGACAAGGAACTCATCAACGTCGTGTCTTCCTGCTGGAGCAGGGAACAGATCCAGAATGTCACCAAGACCTGCCCGAACCTGTTTACGCAACCGCCCAAGGAACTTTCCAAGAAAGGCAAGGCGTACCGCGAACTTCTGGACAAGTTCAGCAACGCAAACTTCAGCGAATTGCACCAGGCCGTCGAAAAGAATCCCGACGCCCTGACGCACCTTTCGCTGAGCGACACCTTCTGCATTTCCGAGAAGACCTCTTTTGACATCGCGCTCATCCTGGATGCCGACAGCATCTCGATTGCCGAAGCGATCCCGACCATTTTTGCAGCAGGCAAGACCATCCTTGTCGGCGACCCGCACAATCCGGCGCTGGAGTTCCAGCCGCTTGACGCCTTCCAAGACCAGCCGTTCCCGCACTCGCCCTTCTTCCAGGAAAGCATCCTGACAGCGGCACTCCGGCAGGGCATCCCGACCCGCGAGCTCTGGTTCTCTTCGCTGTACGGCGATGCCGCACTCGTCGCTTTCGCCAACAGCCATATCTACAACCACGGCATCAAGCAGTTCCCGACGCCTAGCAGCGATCCGTTCAAGGGAATCCGACTCAAGGTCATCGAAGACAAGGTGAACGCCATTGCGCAGGCCGCCCTGCAGCACGCCGAGCGCCACCCCGAAAAGACTCTCGGAATCATCGCATTCCACCAGTCCACCTGTCGCGAAATCGAAGACGCCATTCGCTCCCAGCTCCTGACTGGCACCCCCATTGCGGCATTTTTCACGCGCCCGAACCCGGACATCTGTTTCTTCGTCAAGACGCCGGACCGCGCCGTCGACCGTTTCAGGGATGTCGTCCTCGTTTGTGGTGAACCGGAAATTGCAAGCAACAACAAGGTCGCCATCTGCTCGACCCTCGCTAAAAAGGAACTGCAAGTTTTCATATCGGAAACAGACTCCGCAAAGGGCAACGACCAGAAGCACACCCTTTTCCGCGAATGGATCACCCACTTGCAGAACAAGGAATACAACGCAGACGACACGACAACGTCGGCCACATCGCCGCTCCGCGAACAGGTACTCAAGGCACTCGCCAGCGAGAACATCCAGGCGAAAGAAAGCTTCTCCCGCGGCGGAATCCCCGTCGGTCCCGTCATTATCGACGCGAACAATCCGAACCGCTACCTGGCACTCATCGAGGACGACTGCACCGCGGAACGTTTCCGCGACTCGGTCGAAGACCGCAACTACATCCGTCCGCAAATCTTGAAACAGCTCGGCTGGAAGGTCATGAACCTCTGGCTCCCCTTCTGGTTCATGGCGCAGAAGGACGCAATCGGCCACCTCGTGGCGACCATCGCCATCGAACAGAGCGTCGCCCCGCCGCCGTCCGCTTCGACCGAAGAAGAAGACGAATCGGAAGTCTTTGCCAACAGCGCCCCGACAACGGTCCCGTACCAGGTGCAACATCCGAAAATCGAGGGTACAGCCCACGACAAGCCGATTGCGGAACTCCCTGCCGCGGCACTCATCACGCAGCTCAAATTCTATGTGGACTCTGAGGCTCCCATCCACCAGGACATCCTGATACTGCGCATCCTGGAACTCCACCATGTGGACCGCATGGGCCCCATCCTCCAGAAGGCTCTCACCGAAGCCATCAACCAGGGGCTGCAGAAAAAGCGTTTCATCAAGACTGGCCCGTTCTTCTACTCGCTCAAGCCCAAGGAGCTTGCCCCGCGCAACCGCGCCGGACGCCCCGACTTCGAAAGGAAACTCGCCTACGTCGCACCGGAAGAACGCGCCCTCATGCCGCTAAGCATGGACGAACACGCCCTCAAAGAAGCGATGGGACTGCTAGAGTAAGTCACCCTCGCCCGCAAGGACGCGACAGGACTTCGCTACAAGTCACCCTCGCC
>NZ_CAMGVQ010000046.1:0-28184 GCF_946062555.1 uncultured Fibrobacter sp. | reverse complement strand
GGGGATACTGGGGCGGGATGACGAACGGGGATACTGGGGCAGGATGACGTACGGGGATACTGAGGCAGGATGACGTACGGGGATACTGAGGCGGGATGACGTACGGGGGTACTGAGGCAGGATGACGTATGGGGATACTGGGGCAGGATGACGAACGGGGATACTGAGGCGGGATGACGTACGGGGGTACTGCTGCTGGACGTTCAGGAATGCAGCCACTGGATGACGTATGAAGTTACTGCTGCATGACGAACGGACATAAGTGCAAAAATCCCCGGCCATGCCGGGGATTTCAGATTTAAATTTGCCAGAAATTACTTGTGCTTACTGCGACGGTAACCGAAGCGGTAGGTGTCGCTCGAACGGCTATAGAACACAGTGTTGTCCTGCGGAGTAGCACCCACCACCAGACAGTGCGTCGTCTGTTCCTGCACGAAAGTCACCTGGTAAATATAGGGACCCGTCGCGAGGAGACGGCCATTCTGCGAGACCGGATACATCTTGACGGTAATCCAGGCGGCACCCGTTTCGCCATAGAGCGGCTTGGTGCATCCGCTCGGGTGCGTTTCTGTACCCAACGCCTTATGCAGCATTTCTTCGGTCACGACCTGCTGGTACTGGCTTACGAAATGACCCAGATGGTCAAAGACGCGAACATTCAGGCGGAACGGACCGGAAACCGGATAAGCAATACTGGTGCAGCTTTCATTGGTGCCATCACCGTTACCGTAGCACATTCCGCTGGCACCAGCGGCACCGCCGCCAACGAACGCCGTGGACTGGTTCGTCGTAGCTCCACCGAGTGGCGACGCCGCAGAGTAGATCCTCTTTTCTTCGGCAGTCAAATCAAGCGGGTTGCCGTTTCTGCCCTTGCCGGCAGGGACAGAAGAAATTATCAAATCGGCGGTATAGTTCAACGGAAGTTCGCCGTCGTTGTTGTCCGCAATCTGGGTCAACACATTGGACTGTTCCGTAAAGTCAGGACGTTCAATAAGAGAGTCAAGCGTAAACGAGGCAACCTTGGTATTGGCCACGAGCTTGGTGTTTGCCCAGTCTTCGTAGGAGTTGGGAGGTCCGGTCACGCCCTTGCCAGACGAAGAGGTAACCGAGTAAGTCATCTTTTCGCTCCAGGAAATCAGCTGTTCCCAAACGTCCTTGTAAACCGCGGCAGCATCTTCATCGGAAACGAGACCTTCCGTTTTGGGGAAGTTGAAGGCAATCTTGTCGTTACCCACGATACCCGTCGCAACTTCGTTGCCATTCAAGTCAAGCAGTTTACCCGTAAAGTCGTACTGCACGCCGGAGGAACCCTTGTTCTGGCCCTGTTGCACAGAAGAAATATAGTAGCCATAGACAACCTTCGACTTTGTACCGTCAGCGTTCTCTACTTCTCTCATAATCAAGATTGCTGGTTGACCGGAGGTCTGCATCATGGCAAGCGTATTGTCATCCAGAGTCGTGTTCAGGAGCATGCTCACGTTCTGGTTGCCATTTTCGTCAACGGTCACGACCGCGCTACCCACGGCAGGCTGACCGTAACGGGACGGAGCCAGTTCAGAAAGGGACGTTCTAATATAGATGTTGGAGCCATCGGTCTGGCGGTCTGCATAGAAGAAGTGCAGGTGGTGCCAGGTATTGTCAGCCCAACCCGTTGCATCGGAGGCGCCTTCACAGTTGGAGTCGCCGGAAAGCGGCTCACCCGCATGGCAACCATGGTTATTCAAGGCAAGCGTTTGGATGTTCACGCTACCCGGAGCAGACAAGTGGGTACCGCCCAAATCCACCGCGAGCACACCGTCCACATAGATCCACATATCGTCGTCACCCGCGAATTCGAAAACCTCGGGAGTCGGAACCTGGTTTGCGACACGATACTTGAACTTGGCATAACCCATCATCGTAAAGGCATAATTACGCAGGTGCTTCCATCCAAGATCGCCATGCGTTTGGGCGGCATTCCACGCGGCACTGCCGTAAGGAGTGATATTTGTGGTGGGGCGAACACCGTCGCCATAGACAACGTTTGCCATAGGACCAGTAACGGCTCGGGGACCGCCATTCTGCAACCAGGACGTGCAAAGGGCGTAAGTGTTGGCTCCCTGGAAGTCGGTCTGGGTCTTGTTGTACTGGTATTCGTACGGCGGACAGAAAATGGAAAGACTCTGCGGACCGTACTGTTCACACTTCTTGTTTTCCTGGATATCCGGATTACAGACCTTGGGCTGAATCCACTTTTTGCTTACCGGATCAATAGAATCGAGAGGCGAGTAACCACCGTTATTGTAGTTGTAGTCGTAGATATAATAGTTCGAACCGGCCGGATCCTTCGGAATATCCATGGTCATGTTCGTTCTCAGGTTCCAGCCATCCACATCGTTGTACCACTGGTCGAAGAACTGGTTATCGCAAAGTTCATTCAGCTTTTCGATATGGACACCGTCATACATGTCTCGTTCACCCGTTTCAGGCTTAGGGTCGTCAAAGCGCAGATAGGTTTTGACCATTCCCGGGGTGTAGTACACCGGATTCGCCCAATAAGTCTCGTTGCCCTGGCAGACAAAGCCGCTCACCGTACTCAAGGCATTTTCGTAACCGCGTTGCGTGATTCCAGGAACCGTCGATGTTTTACATTCGCCGTATTTCAAAGTATCATCCATAGAGGCAGTCTGCAAATAGGGCGGCAGCACCGGGTTTACGGTCTTCGGGAGGCCGTCACGGGCAATCAGGGCGCCCGTTTTGGAGGCCATGTTACCACAAGTCGTATGGTAAGCCCTTTTGCCGAGCCACGTGGCATCGTAGCCGTAGACATTCATCAACGCACCGTTAGCGGAATAGTTGAATATCTGGTTGTCATGGGCCACAGCTTCTTCCGAGAAGTTTTCAAAGTCCGGGTGATTCGGCTGGAAATCGCGGACCACGATATCCAACTGACGAATGTCGTCTGCTGCATAGAGCATTGATGCACAACCGATTACAGCACCGAGAACATTCTTACCTTTTTTACCAAACAGTTTCATAATATCTCCACACCTTAAAGATGGGTTAAAAACATTCACCCCTAAATATACACCTTTTTCAGCCCGATTTAAAATGCCATTTATGAAAAAAAAGGAAAAACAGGCCCTTTGATGAATTATGGAGACCGCTTTTATGCCATTTTGAACCGACACCGGGCGTTTTTGGCTCATTTTTTGTTTTTTGCGCCTTAAATATTCTAAATAGTAGGACAAGATGTCTATTTCCACCCTGTTTACAATCGCCATCATCCTCATCCTTTTGCGCATCTTTTGGCTCAAAATCAAAGACACCAACATGAAGGGCGAAGGATTCAAGCGACTACCCCCCAAGGATCAACTCGCCGTACTCAAGGAATGCCTCCTGAACAACCCGACCAACGGAAACTTGCAGAACTTGAAAGATTTTTGCACCAAAATGGGGACGGACCTAGATACCGAGTCCTACCGCCCCTTTATGCAAAAGCAACTGGAACTTACTAGAAAAAAAGACGCCCTGGCCGAGGACAACGAACTTTTTGGCACCGAAGCCGCCTGGATGGATTGCATCCGCCCGCTGGAATTTGAAGAAGCCCAATCAGCCCGTCAGGAAGGACGCCATGAAGACTTTATCCTGAGGACCCTGGAAGGAATCGCGCGCCTCTATTCGGACGAGGCGATTCTTAAGGGACTTGGCGATCTTGAGGCAGACTATCCCAAGGCTCGCGAACTCGCCCAAGGCTACCGGGACCTGATGGAACTCCGCGACACCAGCGGAGCCGACGACGACTCACTCGCCAAGTTGCGAAACGCCAAGGCCGCCTGGGAAGGGAATCTGTTACAAATCGACCTCGGGGACTCTGCGGCCCCCAAACAGGATGACGCCCCGTGATTTTGCTTGTCGCCGAAAAGCCCTCCGTCGCAAACCAGCACTATCGCCCCATGCTCGAACGCCTGGAAGGTGAAAAATTCACCCAGGGCGACGGTTGCCTGATTGGCAAGAACCATTGCATTACCTGGTGCGTGGGCCACCTGATTACACTTGCCCCGCTGGACGCCTACCCCGGCTTTGAAGGAGGATGGCGACTTTCGAACCTGCCCCTGCTCCCCGAAAAATTCCGGCTAATGGAAATCGAAAGCACAAAGAAGCAGCTGAACGTGGTGCGGCAGATGATGGAGCAGGCGGACGTTCTCGTGAACGGCGCGGATGCCGGACGCGAAGGAAACCTGATTTTCGACCTGATCCTCGACTACACCCCCACCTTCAAGCAGAAGACCATCAAGCGACTCTGGGTCAACAGCTACGTGGCAAAGGACCTCGACAAGGCCTGGAAAAATCTGGAAGATGCCACGCAGCGCGTGAACCTGAGCTACGCAGCCCGTCTGAGACAACGAGCCGACTGGATGGTCGGGCTGAACGCCACGCGAGCCTACACCTTGACGGCCGGTCGCGGGAAAATGATTTCGGTGGGACGCGTGCAGACGCCGACCCTGAACCTAGTCGTGGAACGCGACGCCATCGTGGAGCAGTTCAAGGAACTGTATTACTATAGTGTCGTCGGAACCTGGAAAGGATTCCAGGCACAGTACCTCGCAGAAGATAAAGTTGCTGTTTTCGAAAAAGAGGCCGGTGCGAACGCCGTGGTGACACGGTGCAATCCTCCTGCCGATATCGCGATTGCAAAAATCGATACGCAGCAAAAGAAGCAGTTTCCACAGAAGCCTTTCGACCTCACGGAGTTGCAGAAAGAAGGCAACAAGCGGTTCAAATACAGCGCCCAGCAAGTGCTTGACTGCGCACAGAATTTATACGAAAAAAAACTTTTGACCTACCCGCGTACCGACTCGCAGTACCTGCCCGACAATATGAAACAGGAAGCCTACGCACTTGCGCAAAGGCTTGCAACGCCCGAGCAGAAAGGCGTGATGCGAAGCGCCGAAGAAAATTTCGTCTTTATCAATTCAAGCAAAGTCACGGACCACTACGCGATTATCCCGACAGGAGAAGTTCCAAACGGACTCCCTGAAATGGAACAGAAAATCTACGAACTCGCGAAGGAACGCTTTGTACAGGCTTGGCTGAAGCCGTATGTCTGGAACGAGATGGAGGTGATTTTACAGACAAGAGACGAAAGACGGGAGACTAAAGATTTATTCAGATTAAAGCTCAAGCGCAACGAAGAGTTGGGATTCCGCGCGCTGACGAAAGAAGAGACGAAGGGCAAGAAAAAGAACGGTTCGGCAGGCTCACCGACCGACAATAAGGACGCCGCTGCCGAAGGCAAGGGCGACAGCGACGAAATCACGAACCTGGTCGAAAGTTTCCCCGAATGGAATGTCGGCGACCACACCCCGTTCGACAGCATCGAACTGCAAAAGAAAAAGAAGAGCAAGCCCAAGTACTACACCGAAGCCACGCTCCTTGCCGCGATGAAGACCGCGGGAAAGCAGATTGAGAACGAAGAACTCGCCGAAGCCATGAAGGACCGCGGGCTCGGAACGCCGGCAACACAGGCGGGCATCATCGAGACTCTCAAGAAACGCGGATTTATCGAGGCGCAAAAGAACTACCTGGTGAGCACCGCCCGCGGTCGCGAAGTCATTGAGCTGATGGACGAAAAGGTGAAATCGCCCGAGATGACGGGCGAATGGGAATACCAGCTTTCGCAAGTCGAAAAAGGCAAACTTTCGCCGGTGGAATTCCGCGACGGCATCGTGGAATACGTGAAGCAGCTGTTCGCCGATTTACACGCAAGATACGGATGCCAGTTCGAACGCGAGACCGTGACTGACGCCATCAACTGCCCTAAATGCGGACAGCCCCTGGAAATCGCCCCCTGGGGTTACACCTGCAAGAACGAAGCCTGCGCCTTCAAGATTGGCCACACCGTGGCGAGCCGTATGCTCAGCCACCGCGAGATGAAGGAACTGCTCACAAACAAAGCCGTCGGCCCTCTCGTCGGATTCAAGAGCAAGAAAGGAACCGAATTTGCAGCGAAACTCACTGTCGGCAAGGATTTCAACATACAATTCGAATTCGAAAGCGACGGCAGGTTCCACGGACAGAAAACCGAATACAAGTGCCCGCTCTGCGGAGCCGTTCTCGAAGAAAACAAGAACGCCATTTTCTGTACTGCGACTAAGGATCCCGGCACTACGGCCGGGATGACAAATGAGGGGACGGCCGGGATGACAAATGAGGGTATGGCCGGGATGACAAATAAGGGGACGGCCGGGATGACAAATGAGGGAGTGGCCGGGACGACAAATGAGGGAACGGCCGGGATGACAAATGAGGGAGTGGCCGGGTCGACAAATGAGGGAAAGACTGGGACGACAAATGACGGTGCGGGAGATTGCAACTTCACGCTGTTCAAGACGGTCGCAGGACACACGCTGACCGCCGCAGAAATAAGCGAACTTTTCACCAACGGGGCAACGCCTCTCATCCAGGATTTCAAGAGCAAGAAAGGCACCGTATTTACCGCACGCCTCAAGTGGGGCGAAGGCGCCGACAGGGGCCGCGCCATCTTCGAATTCCTGCACCGGAATCTCCCCTGCCCCGTCTGCGGCGACCAGCTACGGTTCCGCAGCGGAACGACTTCGCAAGGCAACGAAACGCACGCTGCCTTCGTCTGCATGAACCCGCAATGCGGCTACGGTATTCCGCAGATATTCTACCAGCGCAAATTCAGCGATGAAGAAGTCGAAGGATTGCTCAAGAACAAGTGTACCCCCGTACTGGAGCCGTTCAAGAAGAACGACACCACCTTCCGCGCAGCCCTCGAAATAAGGGAAGGCGGGAAAATCGGTTTCAACAAGTTAACCGTCGAAGTCATTAACGGCTAGACATCTAGGATATGGCGGCGCCACTTGCCGTTTTTCCAGCGAAGCCAGAAAAGAACCGGAGCCGTGCTGTAAACCGCAACGACCGCAATCCAGGCGAGATGCGCAGGCAGACCGAACACATAGGCTACCAGGTACAACGAACCCGCCACGCACCAGTTCATAATGGCACAGGCGAACATGACCCATAGCGTATCGCCCGCCCCGCGTAGAGCCCCCGCATAAATGACCAGCAGGACTTCTACGAAAATGTAGAAGGTCGCTATCCGCAACATGAAGATACTCATGGGACGCGCCGATTCGAAGATTGCGATGGCTTCGGCTGACGCCTCTGCCACATCGGGCTTGAAGATATCCGTAAGCATGCCCGGCAGGAATATAAAGAAAATGCCCATCAGCAAAGAATAGCCCCAGCCGAGCTTGAGCCCCGAATAAGTGGAACGGGAGGCTGCCGCCCCGTCCTTTGCGCCCACATAGCGCCCCACAAGGCTTGTAGACGCAACTTCAAGCCCCATCAGGGGAACATAGGCCACCATGTCCCAGTTGAACATCACCGAAGAAGCAGTCGCCGACTCAGGACCGAGCGCATGAAACATCAGGATTAGCAGCTGGAACGCCGACATGTTCAGGAATATTTCGACTCCCGACGGGATTCCCTTTTTCAAAAGTTCCTGCGTCAATGGCCAGCTGAAAGCAAATGCGTAGCGCGTGCGGAAACGACGATGACAGCTCTTGCCGAAAAATTTAGCGAACAGGATGACGGTCGAAACTAAATTCCCGATAAGTGTCCCGTAAGCAGCGCCCGCCACGCCCAGGGCTGGAATTGGCCCCATACCGTAAATCAGCACGAAATTGCAGGCTACATTCACGAGCATGCCCACGAAGGCTGCCTTCATCACGATTTTCGTTTCACCGATACCGCTAAAGAAACACGGCGCCACATTGCGCACCAAGTTGATGACGCCACCGAACATCAAGATGTTGAAATAGGTTTTCTGATACTGCAGCTGGTCTGCCGGCAAATGTTCCATTCCAAAAGCAACGTGTCCTAGAGGAATCGTCAAATACAGGAGCGGCACGCACATCAGCGAAACATAGAGCGCCTGCATAAACGCTCGGGCGCAGTCCCATCGCCGTTTGCCCCCCAGCCGTTGCGCCACCATGGCGGTCGTGTAACTGATCATCCCCGTAAAGAACATAGTGAGGGCCAGCTGTACCGCCCCCGCGCCGAGGGCCGCATTCATTTCGGCAGGACCAAGCTTCGAAAGAAACAAGCGATCGATAAATGTCATCAATGTATCGAACGACATTGACAGAAGCATCGGGAGCGCAACAACCAGCACATCCTTCACATCGCCGTTTTTCTTGAATCGAGACGGCCTATAGAACCTATTCAGTATTGCATCGACCATAGGGTGGCCAAATATAGAATTTTTGACACGAGTATTTTTTAGAAACCGATGACGGCTTCGGAAATTTCGTTCGCTTCGTCGGAATAGTCATCGGCGTAGTCCGGGATAAATTCGCCCCAGCCGTCGCTCGTGCCGCAACCGACTCCCACGTCAAGGGAAGACCACTTGAAGGCCCCGTAGACATGCTCGAAACGTTCCATGAGCTCCGCAAAAAAATCTTCGGGGAGTTCATCTTCGATCAGGACTGAGCCGTCCATCGCCAAAAGTTCGCCATCGGGGAGTTCTTCGAAACGGCATTCGTACTCGTCCATCATCACATCGTCCACAGAATACCACTCGCCCGCATCTTCACTGGGCATGTCCATTTCGGGGTACTGTTCCATGAGGGCATCATAAATTGCCGCGAGTTCCTCGCTCACCCCCACGAAACGCATCAAAATTCTACAATTCATAAGCACTCCTGTCCAATCAAAAATAAATATAATTGCGCCTTTCAAGAAAACCATAGACCTTTTGAAGCGGTTTTTGACGCCTCCGAAGTGTTTTTTCTACATTTGAGCGCATGAAGAATTTTTACGTTACAACCCCGATTTATTACGTGAATGACGCCCCGCATATCGGGCACTCCTACACCACAGTCCTCGCGGATATTTTGACCCGCTTCCACAAGATTATCGGCTACCAGACCTTCTTCTTGACCGGTACCGACGAACACGGCCAGAAGGTGCAGCGCGCCGCCGCCAAGCGCGAAGTCACGCCGCAGCAGCACGTGGACGAATACTACCACCGATTCGAAGACCTGTGGAAAAAGATGGATATCGAAAACGACTTCTTTATCCGCACCACAATGCCCGAACACAAGGCCTTCGTGCAGGAATGCCTCCAGAAACTCTGGGACAAGGGCGAAATCTACTCGAAGGAATACGAAGGTTGGTACTCTGTCGGCGAAGAACGCTTCTTTGGCGAAGACGAGCTTGACGAAAACAAGTGCGACCCCATCAGTCACCGCCCGGTGGAATGGCTCAAGGAAAAGAACTACTTCTTTAAGATGGGTTCTTACCAGCAGAAGCTGATAGACTTCTTGGAAAGCCACAAGGACTGGATTGTACCGGACTACCGCTGGAACGAAATCCGCGGGTTCCTGCGCCAGCCACTGAACGACCTGTGCATTAGCCGCCCGAAGGCACGCCTCAGCTGGGGCATTCCGCTGCCCTTTGACCAGGACTACGTGACCTACGTATGGTTCGACGCCCTTTTGAACTACGTGAGCGCCTCGACCGCCTTCCACAAGACTTATGCCGACGGCACGCCGATTTGGCCCGCTACTTACCACCTCATCGGCAAGGACATTTTGACGACTCACAGCGTGTACTGGCCGACCATGCTCATGGCCCTCGACATTCCGCTTCCGCAGCACATCCTAGCCCACGGCTGGTGGCTCGTGAACGGTGGCGACAAGATGAGCAAGTCCGCAGGTAACGTGGTGAATCCGATGGATTACATGACCAAGTACGGCGTAGATGCGTTCCGCTACTTCCTCGCCTCGGCAATGGTCGTGGGACAAGACGCAAACTTCACGCACGAAAGCTTTGTTCGACGCATCAACAGCGACCTCGCCAACGACCTCGGCAACGTACTGAACCGCGTGCACCGCCTGGTGCTCACCAACTTTAAAGGCAAGCTTCCCGCCGCATCGAACCAGGATGATGCCGCCAACGAAGTCGTCTCGATCGCAAAGCGTGTCATTGGCAACGTGATGGAATGGGTGCCGCAGGTGAAACTTTCGCAGGTGATCGACGAAATCATGTCGCTGGTGCGCAGCATCAACCGCTATCTTGAAATCAAGGCCCCGTGGAAGCTTGCGAAGGATCCCGCAGCAAAGGACGAACTCGCAACCGTTCTTTACATTTCTGCCGAAGCCGTGCGTCTCTCGCTGTGCCTGCTGTGGCCGGTGATTCCGGCCAAGGCGCAAGAAGGCCTCGCCATGATCGGCTCCAAGTTCACCGACGTGAACGACCTCGCCTGGGGTATCCTGAAGGGCGGAGAAGTGTTCGGCGAAGGCAAGCCGCTCTTCCCCCGTATTGAAGAAGAAATCAAGAAGCAGGAAGTCCAGCAGAAGCCCAAGCAGAACAAGCCGCTGACCGCCGCCGATGTTCCCGCCGCGATGGACCTCCGCGTAGCGCAGATTGTCGAAGTGGCGGACCACCCGGATGCTACTAGTTTGTACGTGCTCAAGGTAGATGCTGGCGAAGGCGAACCCCGCACGATTTGCAGCGGACTCAAGAGCAGCTACAAGGCCGAAGAACTCCAGAACAGAAAGATTCTCCTGTTCGCTAACCTGAAGCCGAGCGCACTCCGCGGCATTATGAGCCAGGGTATGCTTTTCGCAGGCGACCTCGAACCCGAAACGCACAAGTGCAGACTCGTGAGCGTTCCCGAAGACGCAAAGCCGGGAGACCGAGCCCTATTTAAGGGTGTCGCTCCGAGCGAACCGCGTGAACTCAAGGTGAAGGATTTCGAGAAGATTGCGCTTTCCGCAAAGGGTGGCGCCGTGTTCTGCGATACACTCGCACTTGAGGTAAACGGGAAGCCGGTGACCTGCGACGTCGCCGACGGCGCCGGAATACACTAAAAGACCGCTCGGCTCTATCGCTTCGTCAAGAATGTGATTGCGCCTCGCTCTCGCAACCGCCCCTGTTTAGTAACAGGGGCTTTGTTGCTCACGGAACGACCGCCCCCAAAAAACGTCATCTTGCCGCAACTCATTGAAAGACAACGATTTACGCGCATTTTTCAGGCATAGAAACCGACTGCGGATTCCATATTTTCTATACTTGTAATCAAGTTGAGTAAACGACCTACGACATTTGTAGGAACAGCCGTCTTTGCCACGGCTGTTGTTGGCGCCATTGCCCTTGGCGTCTGGTTTGCGCGTGCGCTTTTCGAGCGAATTTTGTCCACTCCGCACACTTTTGCAGGCGTCACGATTACCCCCTACGGCCATAGCATGGAAAACCTGCTGGTCCACCATTTCGATTCCGTCCGCATATCCGTAGACGGGACCGAAATCAAGGTCGCCAATCCAGACCTGGACATCACCCTGCTTGGAAGCGCAAGGGGAGCCAAATTGCAAGTCGACTCCGTCATCGCGGTAATCCAACTCCCCAGCGATTCCGGAATGCAGAATACCGACGACGCCCAAACCGGCCCACCAAAATTACCCGACAACCTGAACATACCCGTTTTAGTCCAGCTTGATGTCCAGAATGCCCAGGTCATGTTATCGGACGGCAAAGGATGGCAAGCAAAGAACATTTCAGCAAGAAACCACGGCGGAAAATCCGTTCAGCTCAATGTCCAGGAAGCCACAGGCGACTTCTTGCCCTCGGCCACAAGTATCGCCCTGAATGCCAACTTCGAAACCCAGAAACTGAAACTCAAAGGCAAGGTAAAAACGAAGTCGGACTCCCTGAACGTCAATATCGAGGCACCCAAGGACAATCTGACCTCGCTGAAGACTTCCACGAACATGACGATCAGCAATCCCAAGGACTGGATTCCCGTTGAATTGCCCGACATCGTTCCCAAGATTGAAAAACTGAAAGTTTCCGCAGACGCGACCGTTGACCTGCAAAAGAAACGCACCACCTACAACGCAACCATCAAGACCAGGGTCGGTAAATTCTGGCCACTGTTGCCAGAAGATGTCTCTATAAAGCTTGCGGGAGACCAGAACAATTTGGACATAGATATCCTCCTGAAGAACGACGAGGGAGGAAGCATCAAGCTGAACGGCTCCTTTGACAAGAACATGAACGGTTTTATGACGGGGCGCGTCAAACAGATGAGTGCTGAATTCGGTCCTCAGATGATGCCGATGGACATGGAAATCAAGTCCGCGGAATTGCACGATAAAAAAATCAATGTATCCGTAGAAACTAGACAAGGTTCTCTCGTAGACGGAGCCATCGATCTTAGCGATTCCCTCATGATTACATTCACTGGAGACATTTCCCCTTACGAACCGTGGGCGTTGGACTGGACGCAAGGAAACCTGACCTTAGGGGCGCGTTCCAAGGTATACGGAGCTTTCGACGGGCACTCGCTCAAGATTCTAGCCAAAATCAATTCCATCGTGAACGCCTACCACATTGCTGCCGACTCGCTACAGGTGTCATTGGATCTCAACCTCAAGGGCATCGATTTTTCGAACGGGATCATCTATTCCCCCAAAGAAACTTTCGACTTCAACGGAGATGTCAAATGGAACGATCCGCATCCGCACACCTCTTGGAACGTTTCGCAGCGGAACGGCGGCAAGGCTAGCGCCTACGTAAACATCGGAGACACCATCGCCCTTGATGTTGAAGCGGACCATGTCGTCTTTGCAACAATCCCCTTCTCCGATATCGATCTCGACAAAAAAATCAATGGACTCGTCACGGGTAAATGGAGTCAGGATTTTGACCACAACATCGGAAGTGCAGAAGTATCCATCGACGGACGACTCGACGCCTTCAAACTGGGGGCCGAGGCGGCGGTCCGGCAAAATGGCGATACGATTTTCATAGACAAGTTCGATGCGACACATGATAGGAATACGGCTACCGCCACAGGGGCTTTCATCCTGCCGAACGATTCCAACCCCGACTTCCACACCTCCGGATTCTTGCCAGTACAGTTACTCTACGCCAACATATCTTCTCACGAGTTCAGCATTCCCTTGCTCCTGGAACCCCTGAACGACAGCACCTTGACCTCGGGCATGCTCAACGGCGACCTGAGCTACAAGCAAGGCTACAAGCTCATCGGCAACCTGGACTTCTACGACATCAAGTTCAGGAGCATTCCCCCCGAACTTTTCAACATACGCAAGCTGAACATTTTTGCCGAAAACGACAAGATCGAACTCAACTCATATCTCGACATCGGCGGGGGCGGCTGGACGGGCAACACGCAAGTCATCATCAACAATGTCTTTAACGAAAAGCGACATGTCAGTTTCTCGCACGGCAGCGATAACGGAGGAACCCTCTGGGCCGAGGGATTTATCGACAACGACTTCATTTTCAACGGAACCATTGACGCCAACGGCTCCTGGTTCATTCCGGGAACCGTCAGCGAAATCAAGAATACCGACCTGCACATCGACATGACGGCGGAACTCAAAAAAGGACTCAAGGGTATCACCGCCGATCTACGGGTAGACTCCACCATTTACGAACCTCCCAGGACCAAGGTTCAGTTCCCCATCTATATGCGTGGACATCTTGAAAATGGACTCTTGGACATCAACGAAGCACGCACCCAGAACAACAGCGGCGAAGTCATCTCGGCTAATCTGCAGTTTAGCCTTGACAGTATGAAGCTGATGGGCATCGATATCAACTCAGACCGATTCACCATCCAATCCGGCAGTCACTGGCTTCTGCTCGAAAACATGCACAGCCACACGACCGACAACGAAGACGAGCTGCTCATTACGGCAAACATTCCCCAGATTTCGTACAAGTTTAACAACGAAGTCTATGGCCAGGCCGAAGCGAAAGCGCGTGGCGATATTGGCTTCAGCATTCCGCACGGCCGCGAAGGACTCATCAAGAACAACACGATTACCGGAAATATCGTGATTGACAAGGCCGTATTCTACAGGAATTTCGACATCAACATCACGCCGTCGGCCCTAGACAAGTACCTGACCATGTTCAATAATTTTGTCGCCAGGTTACGAAAGACTGGCGCACAAGAAGAAAAGATTTCTGTTGCAAGCCCTATCAACCTGTCCCTGCATGTCAGCGACTCACAGATGGACTCCATCGCCGTGGTCACCCCGTTTGCCACCTTCCCGCTTTCCGTAGACATCTGGGTGCTTGGAAATACCGTGCGTCCCCTATTGCGCGGCGATATCACCAACACAAACAGTGGTTTTATCGGAGTCAGGGAAGTATACGAATTCGAGTTGAAGAACCTTCTGATTTCCTGGAACGACGTTCCGTGGCAAAACGGCATCATCGACGTATCCAGCAGCCAGGAACTTCCCTACTGTTCCGAGACTTCCGAAAAAGAAAAGGAGACCTGTCCCATCAATCTGGATCTCCAGGGAACGATCACCAACCTGCAGGCGGTACCGTCGTCGAACTGCGGCGGAGAATCGTCGGCGGCATCGATTTACTACAACATTTTGCTAGGTTGTATTGCAGAAAACAACGGCGAAGAAACCGACTGGAACAAGCTTGCAGGTAAGGCAATCGGCAAGGTCATCTCGTCGACTGCGAACAAGACCCTTGGAGGCGACTACATCGGTGATATCGACATGAAAGTGATGCTGTTCGAAAACAACACCACGAGTGACAAGGATTCGAGCTACTTCAAGGTTCCGGTATCGCTTGACCGTTGGGTAAGGAACCTCAGTCTCATTTTCGGCTACACGCAAGACCAGAGCAGCGAAAACCGTACCTACGACCAAGCCTTGCAATTCGGGGTCAACTACACGCTCCCCGTGTTCCAGGAAGCGGAATACTCGCACAAGAACCATCTTTCGCCATCACTTGAACTGAACGCCATGCTGATTTCAAAACAGTACCTGACCAACACGGTTACCGAAAGCAGTGAAACATCGCGTATCGAGAAAAATATCGGTATTGACTACACCTATCGATTCTGGAATCCCTGTCTGCTCGGACTTGGTCGCTGCGAAACAATGCAAAACAAGGACAAACCGAAGGAGGAATCCAAATGAGAATAATTTTATTCCTTCTTTTGTTCGTAACAGCATACTGTCTTGCCGAAGAAGATAAGCACCCCTGGTACTTGAATATTCGAGGCAACAAGGCATTCTCGAGTTTTCAGCTGGAAGAACAGCTGGATGTTCCCGAGGAATTCGGCATGATGGATACCACCAAGCAGGATTTCATGATGCGCCTCTCGCTCGAAAATATCAAGGCGCTCTACTATTCGCGAGGTTTCTACAGCTTGGACATTTCCATGGAAATCCAGAGGGACATCATTTCGGCCGACAGTGTCGTCCGCGGATATTTCATCAGCATTCGCGACGGTGAGCGTTATCGTTTTGACGGAATCAAGCTGATTTCGCCACCAGAAAGAACCGTCGCCATAGACACAAGCGGACTGAACACGGCGCAAGACCATTACTACAATCAAGAAGATATCGCCGAAGACATGGAAAACATCCAGAAGGCTTACCGTCGAGAAGGATACCTGCACGCCACCCTTTCTTCCGTAGAATTCCTGGATACCGCCCAAAAGAAAATCCGCGTTGAAATCACAGTAAATCCCGGAGCAAAAGTCATCATGGGCAATATGGTGAGCGAAAGTTTCCGTTCCCGTGACAAGCGCAACAGGCAAGACACAATCAAGGAAGCCGGACTGACCGACACAACCTGGCTTTCTTCGCTGTGGAAAATTCCCCAGGGTGAAATTATCGACGGTAATCAATACCACTCCTTCAGATCGAAACTCTACTCGACACAGTTATTCACCCAAATCAAGATGCGCGATTCCCTCCGCCAAGACGGCCTTTCGGATGTTTATTTGGAAGCCACCGAGCGCATTCCCGGAGAAATGCGTTACGGATTCTTCTA
The DNA here is from genome assembly GCF_946062555.1 of uncultured Fibrobacter sp. Classification (GTDB taxonomy): domain Bacteria; phylum Fibrobacterota; class Fibrobacteria; order Fibrobacterales; family Fibrobacteraceae; genus Fibrobacter. The sequence goes on along the minus strand of NZ_CAMGVQ010000046.1, from coordinate 12,332 downwards.
CGAAGAAATTTATGGTTTCGGAGCACATGCATCTGCCAAGCACAAAAATTTCTTCGGGCACTTCCACGAATTTTCAACCAGCGGCATCGTGGCCCAGCACAAGCAGGAGACTTCCGTTGGTTATGCAAACCCGCTCCTTTTCGGAACCTCGTTCAGTTTCATTCCGACTGCCATCCGCTTCGAAGATCATGTCACGCTGAACCACGAAAAAATTAATCCGCCCGCCTACCCTGACAGCCTAGAAGAACGCTACGAAGTCATCAACCGTGCAGACCTGACCTTCGGCATCACCAAGCACATCCGTTTCCGTGGCACGCTCGATACCCGATACGTGAACAAGAACGAAGACAAACTCTTCAAATTGAAAGCAGAAACCGCACTCACCTTTGACTATACCGACGACTACTTCAATCCAGTTAAAGGGATACGACTTGCACCGACATTCGGCGCGGGTTCTAACTGGAACGGAAACATCCAAAATCTGACGATGGTTGGCAACCCCTACACTTATGGCGAACTCACCGTAAACCTGTACCATCCGTTATTCTGGACATTCAACGGAGCCGTAAGCGGAAGCGTCGGCAAATTCTTCGCCAAGGCGCACGAAGACGACGCACGCGTATTTTACCAGGGCGGTTCGCGTTCCGTCCGTGGCTACCGATTCCGCAGCATTTATGCCAGCTACACCGACTCCGTTTGCGTCGATGACGACTGCACCAAACAGAAGGAACGCATCAACACCGGCCTCACGCCGCTTTATTACCGCCTAAACGAAGAAATCCGCTGGACATTCCCATGGAAATCGTGGCAACGCTGGCAAATCGTGCAATTCTACGATTGGACTCTCGTGACCGACAACGAAAGCATCTACGCCAAACGCGAAAGCGAAAGCCTCGGACTCGGCGTACGTTACCATTGGCAGTTCCTGACCTTCCGTCTTGATTACGCCTTCAAGAAGGATTTGAGCAACTGGAGTCCGGAAGCATTTGGCTGGGGCAGGTTCGCGTTCGACCTGTCGCAGACATTCTAGGCGGCAGAGCCGCAGTGAGAAGCGCGGAGTGTGATGTATGAAGTGTGGAGTGTGAAATGTGAAGTGTGAAGTGTGAAGTGTGGAGTGTGAAATGAGAAAGGTGAAACAAATCATTTCACATTGTTCATCTTTTGCCAGAAACTACATCTCGGTACAATTTCGCAAGATCCGCTTTTTCGCACATGACATCCGCATTGATTCCTGCCGCGGCAAGCGCCGCACGAATTTGTTCTAAAGATGCAGACGATTCTATTTTGAAGGATGTTTCCTGAGCAGCGATATCGGCCACGCGTCCACTTTTTAGCAGCTGGCCACGATCAATAATTGCGTAATCCGTCGCTTCTTCTTCCATTTCGGCGAGGATATGCGAACAGACTATTGCCGTGCCCCCCTCTTCTTTTCGCCAATCGGCAATCAGCGACCACACCGTTTCGCGAGACATCGGATCCAGATTCGCTACAGGTTCATCAAGAATCAACAAGCGCGGCGCAGGCGCCATCGCACGCAGCAGCTGCACCTTCTGGCGATTTCCGAGCGAAAGGGCGGACATACGGGTTTCAAGGGAAGGCAATTCCAGTTTCCGCGCAAGTTCGGCAATGCGTTCGCGAGAAACAGATTCATTCCAAGAATCAATACGCGCCGCATAAAAGCCGACAAAGTAATCAATGTATTCCGATATGGAAAGCTTCGGATAAATTCCCGGATTTTCAAGCAAAATACCACAGGCTAGCGGATCCAGAAAACCATTTGCCCCGCGAACATCCGCGGAAACATCAAGCGAGCCCGAGAACTTCGAAAAGCGTCCGCAAAGCAGTCTAAGCAACGTTGTCTTGCCAGCCCCATTCGGACCGAGAAGCGCAAAGAAACTCCCCTGCGGAATTTCAAGCGACACACAGGAAAGAGCGTCCGCATCCGATTTCGGATAACGGAACGTCACAGAATCGAGAGCAAACAACGGGCGTTGCAGCAACGAATCCATCGCAAATCCTATTTGCAGAATTCCTTGACAGCTTCGGCCGGATTCTTGATCAAGTGAAAGACATCCTTGTTGTTTCGAACCGCTTCCATCTGCACCCGTTCAGAAGCACGCTGCAGGTACTGGATGCAACGCGGATCGGTTCGTACGGCGGCAAGTTGCACGGCCTCGGTACGATTCTTGATACTCACATACTCAAAGGCGCGGTAATCCTGCTTGACCGCAGCGACAACGATAGCAGCCGTCGGATGTTCAATTTCTTGCAAATAGGTCCAGTCACGTTCCACTGCGGCCATCAGGACGGCTTCACCTGGATGACGGACAAATTTGAGAGCATCGACATTCACGCGAACCGCCTCGGCCCACAATTCGTCACTTGCGTTATCAATCTTCTTCACGATTTTCCAGTCGCTACGCACAGCGGCCTTGAGAAGTTCAGGATTCGACACGAACTTCAGAATGTTCGGGTCGCCGTTCACCGCGGCAAGGAGCGCGGGTTCGTCGAGGGCGTTGAGCGCCGCCTTCAAATCTTCACAAAGGCCATTCTTGATGTAGAGAATCGCCTGCACGTTCTGTTCGAACGCGGCCTTCTGCGCGGCAGGCGTCGGGTTCTCGATAAGGCTGATGGAATACCAGTTGAGTTTCACCGCCTCGAGCTGCTGTTCTTCGGTCGGGTTCTCGATTTTCTTGATTTCAGTCCAGGACTGCATAAAACCTCGTTTTAACGGGATAAAGATAATAAAAAGCGACCCGTTCTAACGGGCCGCCAGTATTCCAGTCTTAATCCTTCGCGGTATGGTTCGGCAGGCACACCAATCTTGCCGCTCAGGATGACTCAATGCGCGGAGCGTTTGCCCCGCTACACTTTACTTATAAAGCGGGTGCTTCTTGCAGAGTTCGATGATTTCCTGACGGATCTTAGCGAGAGCGGCATCGTCATCCTTGGCCTGGATAGCGCGGTCGATGATGCGGGCCACGACCCGGGAGTCTTCTTCGTCGAAGCCACGGGTAGTGATGGCAGCGGTGCCAAGACGTACGCCGGACGGATCCATGGGCTTACGAGTGTCGAACGGAATGGTAGAACGGCTGCAGGAGATGCCAACCTTTTCCATTGCGATTTCGGCATCCTTACCACCGATACCCTTGGAAGTCATATCCACAACCATGAGGTGGTTGTCGGTACCGTCGGAAATGATCTTGTAACCGAGCTTCATCAGTTCGTCGGCCATAGCCTTAGCGTTCTTGATGATGTTCTGGGCATAGGTCTGGAATTCCGGCTGGAGAGCTTCGAGGAATGCAACTGCCTTACCAGCGTTGATGTGGTCGTGGGGACCACCCTGCATACCCGGGAACAGACCAGCGTCGATAGCCTTGGGCAGGGAGACTTCCTTTTCTTCGCCCTTGACAATCTTCTTGATCATCTTGTCCTTGCACATAATGATTGCAGAACGGGGACCGCGAAGAGTCTTATGGGTGGTGGTGGTGACGATATCGAAGTAAGGAACCGGAGATTCGATAGCCTTACCAGCGATGAGGCCAGCAACGTGAGAAATGTCAGCCATGGTGAGAGCGCCGACTTCGTCGGCAATTTCCTTGAACTTCTTCCAGTCAAGGTTGCGGCTGTATGCGGAGAAGCCAGCGAGGATCATGCGGGGCTTTTCCTTAAGGGCGATTTCGCGGACCTTGTCCATGTCGATGCGGCCCGTTTCCTTGTCGACTTCGTACTGGACGAAGTTGTAGAGCATACCGGAGAAGTTCACCGGATGGCCGTGAGAAAGATGTCCACCGTGGTCGAGCTTGAGGCCAAGTACCTTGTCACCCGGCTTGAGGACGCCCATGTAAACAGCAGCGTTTGCCGGAGAACCGGAAAGGGGCTGGATGTTTGCGTGGTCGCAACCAAAGAGTTTCTTGCAACGTTCGATGGCGAGAGCTTCCATCTTGTCGATCACTTCGTTACCACCGTAGTAGCGCTTGCCAATGTAGCCTTCGCTGTACTTGTTGGTCAGCACTGAGCCCATAGCTTCCATGACGGCCTTGGAGGTGTAGTTTTCGGAAGCGATGAGTTCGATGCCATATTCCTGGCGTTCGGCTTCTTCCTGGATGATGTTGTAGATTTCCGGATCGGTCTGTTGCAGTGTAGATTTGAGCATTTAGCTACTCCTTGATTTGTACGCGCCAAATATAGCAATTTTCAGGGTTTATAAAAAACTACTTGATCAAACCGAAGCGCAACGGGCGTTCACCCTTCACGCGAAGCACATATACACCGCGTTCCAGGTCCATCAAATCGACCGACTCGCCCGCAACCACCATACCGCTCTTCACGATGCAGCCTCTCAAGTCGGCAACGGCATACGGACGTTCGTTCCCACCTGTCAAATAGAAACTGCGATTAATCACAATAGGTAATTGAATGCTGGTCGTAATCGTTCTTAGACCCCGCAGCAAAGGCTCCACCGTGCATCACCAAGACCGCCGGTCTTTTCTTTTCGGAATCGTTTTTCGGCTTGTAAATATCCATGTGCAAATTGACACTGGCCAAGTCAGTCTCATTTTCGTAGAGATAGACCGGCATGCCATCGTTCATTATGGCATAGGTCAAAAGCCCAAGCGAAATCGTATTCAGTTTCTTAAGGTGTTTTACACCGGAGGCATAGACGACGTCCCTTTCGACAGAAACATCGAACATTCGATCTTTGTAGCGTTCTCCTGCGTCTGCAAAGGCTATCGAGCTTGCCAATAATAAAGCAATTTTCTTCATATAACCTCCTTACGCACAAAATATAGCTAAAGGAAATTACTTTGTCTATAAAGAGGCTGTCAAAATTTCGGTTTATTTTCAGCCGTTCTTTGAGCCTCGATTTCTTTCTGCTTGCGTAAGATCCGCTCGCGAGCAAGCTCGGCCTTCGTCTTCTTTTCCGCGAACAAATTGTCTAAAGCGGAAACAGCCTTACCATCGGCATCTTTCGCACGTGAATTGAAGAACATCGCCAACAAGAAAAAGACCACCAGATAAAGTCCCACCGCCGACAGGAGAGCTACAATTTCAGAGTCCGAAGCCGATTCCACCTTAAGGTAGAGAACAATCGACAGGGGGATTGCAAGCATAAACAAAAAAGCCGGCAGTTTTTCTTTCATACCGGCTAAGATAAAAAATTATGAAAGACCGTCTGGTCCTTGCACGGGCAGAAGCAGCTTGTTTCAGCGGGAACCGCTCTCGTTTTTCAACCTGAGTACAAGCGAAACATCGGCAAGCCCCGATTCATACTTGTAATCAGGAACGAATCCAACCGCATGGTCAGCAAAGTCTGAATCTGAGCCCCCTGCCGAGAACTTGTTTTCGACCATATTCACAAAGCCGACCGTCGAATCAACCGGAGAGCCATCTTCGTTGTACCACCGGTAAAGCGTCACGGGCAACTCATTGTTGAACACATTCTTTTCGATCAGGCAACGCGCCGCATCGGAACAGACCACGCCCGACTTTTCTACAGAGTCAAAGAAGTTATTGTAAGCATGCAGTTTTCCCCCATGAGCAAGAATACCGTCTCGAGAAAGTCCCGCAAAATAATTGTGATGCATGGTCAAGCTCTGCGCCGTATCCATAATGATGTCAGCCGCCAGGCCAAACAGGACACCGGTCTGTGCATTTTCGAAGCGCGACCAGGAAATCGTGACATTGTGCGAGCCACGCTTTACATCGAGTTCCACCAGCGGGTATTCCTCGAACACGCAATGGTCGACCCAAACATGATGCGTTCCATTATGGAGCGAAAGCGCTCGGCGTGAACTCGTATCCTGTACCGTAATAGCAGGTGCGGTAAATGTCAGGTTTTCAAAAATCAGATTGCTAGATTCCTGCGTCAGAATTCCCATACCCGTAATGCGGACATCTCGCCCACGGCCGTCAAAAGTCTTATCGGAACCTAGGCGAAGCGGAGATTCCAAATTGTAGGTGCCGCTCTTTTCGAACAAAATCCACGTTGGAGAATCCCTGTAAGCGCACTCACGAAGTGAACCCGGAGCAATCACGGCGGTCGTTTTCGCATTTCCGGCCGAATCGACTTCCGTCGTATCTTCGACAATCACATAGTCTTCAGTCGTTGTTACGACACAGATTTCGCCTTCGGCAGCCAAGATATTTCCTAAACTATCGGTCACGCCAGCCGCACCGAGCACGCCCACGGCATAACCGTCGACTTGAGCAAGGAGTGCGGCATGTTCGTTCCAGTCGCCATTCGGGACTTCCGTGGCTACCGATTCAACAGACCTTGTCACCTGAACCACGGAATCGGAGCAGTCTACGTACAGAGTGTCGCCCGTAGTTGATTCTACCTTGGCCGAGTTGATCGACTGCGGGTCACCGAACAGGACCTCAAAACTTCCCGTCGGCAAGGAGTCGATTACGAAATGTCCCGTACTGTCGGGAACTACATAGCGGTCAAGGCCTGCGATACGAATCACCGGCGTTGATTCACCAAGCAACACAAAGCCCTCGATCGACGAAAGTTCAACAAGCTTGATCGTATCAATTACATTAGAAGAACTGGAATCAAGAGCAACACTGTAAACGGCGCCCGTTGCATCGGTTCCATCCACATGGCGGGCTTCAACCGTGTATGCGCCCGGTTCCATCGGAATTTTCACGAAGCCATTTTCATCGGTTTCGATCCATTCCGCTTCGGTCGCCTCTTCTGCCAAGAAATCGTCCGGAAGCGCACGCACACGAGAATAGGCGTGGTTTCCCGCCACCTGAATCTGCAGCGCAACAATCGTCGATTCCGCTTCGGTACCACCGGCAACATTCTTGTCATTGCTACAAGCTGTAAACGAACCTGCAAGCAAAGCCGACGCAAGCAAACTTTTATACAAATTCTTAAGCATCGGCAGCACCCCCTTCGGCATTTCTTAAGGTTTCGGTCAATCCATCCTTGAGTTCCGTCGCCTCGTTCGCATCAACGACAACCTGCGATTCGCCTTCGGTCATTTCAAGTCCGCGAATACGGCGCTTGCGCCCGCGACGCTGCGGTGGCGGATACGGGTCCGAAAGCGGGAACAACTGCATACCGAGCTGGAACACCCGATTGGGTTTTTCGCACTGGCCCACCTTCGCCAAGACTTCGCGCCTAAAGCGACGCACCATTTCGACCAGTTCCTTGTAAGTCGGCTCGTCGCAGGCAAAGGCGAGCGTCGACAAATTGCGTTCACCGCGTTCAAAACGGTCCATGGCGTCTTGCGCCACGTTTAAGTTCTGCTGGATGTAAGAGTTGACCGCCGTGCTGTACGATTCCGAGCCGCTCGAAATCAGGCCCTGCGTCTGTTCGTAAAATCCTGTTGCCTCGTTCTTCTTGATCATCGAGAGGCGTTCCAGCAACGCAATCGAAGACTTGACCTGCGAAGCCGTAATCGGCGGGCGCACCATCAGCCCAAGCGCCGCATCGTCACCCACGTACGGGTAAAAAGTCACCAGTTCGCGGATGACCGCATGGTACCAGTGGTCAAAGTATTCAAACTGGTCCTTGGCCACATTTTCGACCTTGCATTCCTTGGTGGCCACCAGCTTTTCTAGGTATTGGCGACTTTCGGAATGATTCTTCGCCTGGTTGAACGCCACCATGTCGGCAAAGTAAGCCTTTTCGCGGTCATCGTTGCAAAAGATATCGGCAAACACCGAAACCAGACGGCTGGTCAAGTTGCGCTTGCCCTGCAGAATCTTGTTGAACATCGACGCATCGAACCCGGCACGGTCGGCAATATAGCGGTGGCTAAAACGCCAATCGCCCTTATGGCGCTCTTCATAGGCGTCACGCAAGAATTCGCGGTAGTTCAAGTATTCAAAAAGATTCACCATATTAAAAATCCATAAAAAAACCGAGCGCAAATTGCTCCCGGTTATCAATATAATAAATATTGCGCCAAAAAGTCTACATTTTTTTAATAAAAACGTCTACAGTACATAAAAGAACTTAGAGCTTAGAAATAACCTAAGTTCGGCTGCGCAGCGATCTAAGTTCTAAGCTCTATTTAACGGTTTCGAAACAACCGGGCGGATGCGTTTGCCGCACAGCGTCACGATAATTCCCGCCTGCGCAAACATGTAGTATGCCGTGTCGCGGCTGTTGTTCAGCGTGGACTTCGGGTCGTAATCGTCCTTGGTCACGAACACTTCGGCAACTCCCGAAAGGCTCACATCCAGGGCGCAGCGTTCGCACGGAAAACCAATCACATAGAGCTTGGAGCCGGGAGGAACCTTGCCGCGGGCATAGTGCAGCGCGTTGATTTCGGCATGCACCATGAACGGGTACTTGTTGGCCTCGAACTCGTGGTGACTCAGGACCTCGTCCGAATCGGCATCCAGCAAATCGTACGCCAGCAGCTGCTTTTCGCGGGTGTACGGCACCGTCTCGTCGTCGAAACCAGCCGGAGCGCCATTGTAGCCCGTGCTGATCACGCGACCGTCGGCACTCACCAGCACCGCCCCCATCTGGGTATTCTGGTCTTTAGAAAGGCGCGCCTGCGCGCACATCATCTGGGTATAGACTTCATCACGAAGCTGACTGCGAGATTGAGAATTGTTCATGTGGGATAATATAGATAGACGAGAGACGAAAGACGAGAGACGAAAGAAAAAAGTCTGCCGTTTCCGACAAACTTTTTAATAAATCGCTTTTACACGAAAGCTTGTATAAGCGAGCAGAACGAGGCGTGGTTGCGCGTAGCGTACTAAAACGTACGTGAGCGCAACCGCAACGAAGTTATGCGAAGCTTAGACGACGCGGGTCATGCCGGACATGCGTTCACGCAGCCACGCTCCGACCTCTTCCACCGGATGCTGACGGATGTTCTTGTTCACCTTGATCAGTTCTTCGTTATCCACAGCGGTGGTCTTGCCTTCGCCGTAGATAGCGCCGATGTCGTCCTTCTTCACTTCGTTCTTCATGAAGTCGGCGAGCAGAGGCACGCACTTGTTGGCGAACAGGTAGCAACCGTATTCGGCGGTGTCGCTAATCACGCGGTTCATTTCGTACAACTTCTTACGAGCGATGAGGTTCGCGATAAGCGGAGTTTCGTGGAGAGATTCGTAGTAGGCGCTCATCGGCTTGATGCCCACGGAGCACATGGTTTCAAATGCGAGTTCCACACCGGCCTTGATCATGGCGGTCATGAGAACGCCGCGGTCGAAGTATTCCTGTTCGGTGATAACCTTGTCGGTAGCTTCGACCTTTTCGAATTCGAGCTCGCCCGTTTCGCCACGCCACTTGAGCAAGTCCTTGTCGCCGGCTTCCCAGTCCACCATCATGGTGCTGGAGAACTTGCCAGAGATGATATTGTCCTGGTGTTCCTGGTACAAGGGCTTCATGATCTTCTTCATCTTCTCGGCGAGTTCCGTTGCGCGGATCTTGGCCGGGTTGGAGAGACGGTCCATCATGTTGGTGATGCCGCCGTGCTTCAGGGCTTCGGAAATGGTTTCCCAGCCGTACTGGAGCAGCTTGACCGCGTAAGCAGGTTCAACGCCGAATTCCTTCACCATCTTGTCGTAGCAAAGGATCGTGCCGGTCTGGAGCATACCGCAAAGGATGGTCTGTTCACCCATGAGGTCGGACTTCACTTCGGCAACGAAAGAGCTTTCGAGAACGCCCGGACGGTCGGCATGGAGGCCAGCGGCGTAAGCCTTGGCGTAGTCCCAGCCCTTACCTTCGGGGTCGTTTTCCGGGTGCACAGCGATAAGGCAGGGCATACCGAAACCGCGAACGTATTCGCTACGGACTTCGGAACCCGGACCCTTCGGGGCGACCATGATCACCGTGATGTCCTTGCGGATTTCCTGGCCTTCTTCAACGATGTTGAAGCCGTGGCTGTAAGAGAGGGCGGCGCCCTTCTTCATGAGCTTCATGATGGCCGGGATCACGTTGTGGTGCTGCTTGTCCGGTGTGAGGTTGCAAACGAGGTCTGCATCCGGAATCATTTCTTCGTAGGTACCAACCTTGAAGCCGTTTTCAGTAGCGTTCTTCCAGGACTGGCGCTTCTGTTCGATGGCTTCCTTGCGGAGCGTGTAAGAGACGTCGAGGCCGCTATCGCGCAGGTCAAGACCCTGATGGAGACCCTGGGCACCGCAACCGACGAACACGATCTTCTTGCCCTTGAGAGCTTCAACACCACGGCTGAATTCAGAATGTTCCATGAAACGGCAGTGGCCAATTTCTTCGAGTTGGCGACGCATAGGGATAGAATTGAAATAATTCATTTTTTGAACCTCTGTTAAATAGAATGTTTCCGGGGGGAAATGTAGTAAATTCGGAATTCAGATTTCGGAATTCGTAGTTATTTTCGGATTTTACAGCCTACTATCATAAAACTTCGGCATTCGAAGTTCAATTTTTTCAAAAATTCAACTCTGAAATCCGAACTCACAAATCTGAATTAGGAAGGGGGAAGCCTCCCCCTCGCTGCAGCCTTGACTTATGTCACCCTGGAGCGAAGCGATAGGGTCTAAGTCAAGTCTTCCGCTACCCCCTCTGCGGGGACACCCCGCAACACCCCGGTTTCAAACAGCCCACGGCTCCAAAATATAAGCTCGCCTCGCGGACAAATTACGGCCTTCGGCCTTTACTGTCCGCTCGCCGACTTATCTTCTTCCGCCTTAGGGCATTTAATTCATAACAAATGTGCCACTTTAAAATTCAGGACCTCAATCAGTCCTTGAGACAACGGACAGAGAAGCCTTCGTACTTTTCGATGTCGGACTGGTAGTACGCACCGTCTTTGCTGAAGTTCGTATACATGTAGTATGCGCCGTCGCCATCGTATTCAGTAGAACTCCAGAAGTATGCGTAGTAACCCTCGCTGCCATAGTCCCCATCGTTGTCCCTGTGGCCGGCAGAAAGCGCAGAAAAACCAAAGGCGTCATCGCCGTTGCCTCTATCACCATAGTAGTCATTCCAGCCGTATGTCGATTTTAGCTTGGCACCTGCCGTAGGCCAACCGCCAACTGTGGTAAACAAAACTTCCCACTCGTCCCTGCTTGGCAGGTGCCATCCCTGAGGACATACGCCATGCACATTTCCACTAGGCGTGCATTTCGAAGCGTTACCGCAACCGTTGGCAGTATTTCCCTTGATAACGCCAGCACTGTCCATAGCCGCACTCCACAGATACAGGCGACCGTACTTGGTGCAGTTGGCAGAATCATCGCCATAGCAAAAACTGGAGGAGTCCAGGGTAGCAGTAGGCCCCAGGTAGCGGTAGTTCAGGTTCTCGGCCATCCACACCTGGCCACCGATTTTCACGGTCCTGTAGCTCTGACCATCACGGTCGTCAAGCAAAGTCCCATATTCGCAGTTATCTTCAGTTTCAGTCTTGCAAGGAGTTGCCAAAATTACGGAACTCGACGAATACCCGTCATCGTCCTCAGAACAGCTACTTGTCTCGGACAGTTTTTCCGAACTACTAGATTCCGTTTTCTTTTCGGATGAACTAAACCGGCTAAACCCATTCAACTCCGCATTGCCGCTGCTAGAGATTGCTTCGTCGTTACACTCCTCGCAATGACGTGATGAAGACGAACTTCCCTGCTTTTCAGCACTACTCAACGCCGCAGGTTCATTGTTTTCTGCCGAAGCCGACGAACTGTCATCGCACCCGACAAAGGCAAACGCCATAATAAGCATGGATCCTATCGCCGCCTTGCGGCTCCAGGATGACAGATCAAGAAACTTCTTCATAAACGCCCCCAAATAATGTTTATCTAAAGAAAATGTAATTTATTGTTCACACCAAAAAAGCCAAACAAGCCCAAAGTTTCAACACAAAAGCCGCCCGCACATCACGGACGGCTAAATTGTTGGCCAAAAAACTATGCCACTGTTTTTAGCAACTCCCTGCCGATGCGGCGGAGTTCCTCGTCAATGAGTTTCTTTCTTGCCGACGACGGCTTTTTCGTCCCATTTACATATGCAGCAAAGAGGGGTTGCGGGATTCCCAATCGGCGAGCAAACGCCGAGGCGTTAAGTTCGGGAAACAACCAAAATATGCGGCCAATGGGATTCGTCTTTTTCGGCGAAAAGAATCCCGAAAGTTCCAGGCCCTCCTCCAGATCGTCAAACCACACGCCATCGCAATCAACGCGGCAGTTCTCCAACTGCTTTCGCGTAGCCTTCCGCAGCGGTTCGTAATCTCGGATGAGTTCCCGCCCGATTCGGCCGTCTTTCAGTTCGACACAAACAGCGTCCTTTTCGACCCAAAGCCTTTTTACATCTTTTTCCGTAATTTCGTGAGGCTTCTGCAGTTTGTGTGGAGGGGTTGGGAGGAGTCTAAGCAGCGGTTTTC
>NZ_CAMGVQ010000045.1:0-28453 GCF_946062555.1 uncultured Fibrobacter sp. | reverse complement strand
GATATTATGGCACAGCAATCAAAACTATCCATAAACAAGAAAAATGTAGACCAATGGAAAACCGATGTCCAAAAATCGGTCCTTTACTATAATGAATGGTTTTTGAAGTACGCCCCTTCAACTTATATCAAGTCGCGTCAAGAAGCAATAGCTAAAGTCGAAACGATTTTCCAGGAAACAGATTGTCTAAACACGCTTTCTGTTAACATGCTGAAGGAAGTGCCAGATGCCATTACCATTCTTCGTATGGCTACAACCCCTCCGCTTGCAAGAGACAGGCTTGTTGGTTTAGCCCACATTCCTAGAGACTTTATAAAAAAACTCGAAGAAGGAACTCTTCCAAGCAATCTTTCTGAATCGCAAGCAAATCTCATCCTTGGCAAGATAATTGCTATAGTCAATAAAATCCTTGACAAAGATATTATGCCTTGGCTCGAGAAAAAGGCAACACCTGATGAAATTGATCGACTATTGGCAAAGCAAATTATTGGAGATCGTGTTTGTGGTTCTTTAGCAGATCCTCTAATCCGCAATGAACAGGAACGTCGTCAATTAAGCGGAATCAAAAAATTCTTGATAAAAAGGGGATACAGATTCGTAGAGTCGAAAGACATTAAAGACTTTAAATCTATGGAAGAGCACACATTTACTTTTCATCTAAATGTGCCTGTAAAAAATGCTTCGCAGCAAATAAAAATGCCTATTGATGTTGTTGTCAAGCGAAAGAACTTATCAAAAAAGAAATTACCTCTTTTAATTGAATGTAAATCGGCTGGTGATTTCACTAATACAAATAAAAGACGAAAGGAAGAAGCGACAAAGATTGAACAACTGAAAAACACCTACGGCAATGAAGTTGAATTCATTTTGTATCTGTGCGGCTATTTTGATACAGGATACTTAGGGTATGAAGCAGCTGAAGGCATTGATTGGGTCTGGGAACATCGTATTGAAGATCTTTTGAAGGCTGGTGTTTGATGAACGAAGTTGAACAAAAAAGAAAATTAATGCAAGATGCACTAGACGCTCTCAAAACGCAGAAAGAACGTAATTCTATGGGGCAGTTTTCTACGCCCTATCCATTGGCGCTTGAAATTATGCGTTATATGCGAAATCTTCTTAAAAAGAAGGATGTATCATTTATCGAGCCATCTATTGGCACTGGAGTTTTCTATTCTGCTTTTTTAAATGAATTTGCAGAATCAACAAAGCGTGTTTTGGGATTCGAAATAGATTCGCACTATTACAACCCCACAAAAAAATTTTGGAAAGAAACCCCTTTGGAATTGCGACAAGCAAATTTTCTTGACCAAGAGCCCGACGACCTATTTGATATGCTTGTCGCAAACCCTCCATATGTACGCCATCACCACATAGATAGCGACAAAAAGGTACAATTACAAGAAAAAGTCCTCAAAAAATACGGAATAAAAATTTCAGGACTGGCAGGATTGTATTGTTATTTCATGATCCTTTCTTCTGCTTGGCTCAACGAGAACGGTCTTTCGTGCTGGCTTGTTCCTAGTGAATTTATGGATGTAAACTATGGAACCGCGGTAAAAAAATTCCTGTTGCACAATGTCGAACTAGTGCATATTCATCGATTTAATGCCAACGATTTACAGTTTGCAGATGCTCTCGTGAGTTCCTGCATCGTGGTATTCCGTAACAGAAAGCCCCAAAAATCCAGCAAAATCAAATTTTCGATTGGAGGAACGATAAATAAACCCAATGAAATAAGGCTGATTGATGGGTCAAACTTGAAAGCCGAATCAAAATGGACAAGCTTATTTCAAGGGAATGTCGTCAACTTAGAATCACAAGTTACCCTTGGTTCCTTTTTTACGGTCAAGCGAGGCATTGCTACTGGTGACAACGATTTTTTTATTGTAGATAAAGAGACAATCGAAAAATATGAAATCCCCCATATTTTTTTACGCCCCGTTCTTCCAAGTCCACGCTACATAGATGGAAATTGCATTAGTAGTGAAAACGGGAATCCAGTCGTTTCGCATCCCCAATTTCTTTTTAGTTGTAATCTTCCAGAAGCAATAATCAAAAAGAATTATCCCAAAGTTTGGGAGTATATCAAATTTGGCATAGAAAAAGGTGTACCCAAAGGCTACATTTGCAGTCATCGTAATCCTTGGTATTCTTGTGAAGATCGAGAACCTGCGGCAATCGTCATTCCATATATGGGGAGATCCGAATCACAGAATAAAATGTTCCGCTTTATACTAAATAAATCTAAAGCAATAACAACAAACGTTTATCTATTGCTTTATCCTAAGCCTGAATACGCCTATTGTCTCAAAAATGTTTCTTTATTGAATGAAATTTGGCAGAAATTGAATTCCATTTCAACAGAAACTTTATGTCAAAACGGAAGATTTTACGGCGGTGGTTTACACAAAATGGAACCAAAAGAACTAATGCGTACGCCCGCAAACGAAATCGCCACACTCCTAGAACCCAAGAGCAACGGTCAGTTATCTCTTTTTGCCACAGCATAAAATACACTTATACGCAAAAGAGTTTCCTCTTGCGACTGACATAGACAGGGACATTTGACAACAATAAAAATCGGAGACATCCCCCAATGGAGCTTCATTTAGACTTCAAGATTATTGCAGTCAAGAATCCCGCTAAGGAACTCATAGAACTCAATAAAAAATTTTGTAATTGCTGCGAGATTACCGAGGGAAATAACGGGGAAACTCTGTTCGACGGTTTCGACCTCCAGCCATGGGCTGTAGAGAAATTCGAAGCTATCGCCCGTAAATATGCCGAATTGAAAAATCCCCATTTCAACGACGGAATTTCTTATATCCGCAAGGGCGAGAATCCTGATGACCCAATCGTCGAGTACAACAACGACAAGACCGAAGGCCACATCTGTGTCGTGCTTGAACCGGTCGATTTTGAGTTAAAACAATTAACCTAGCAAAATTATGGCTGAACATAGCCAAACTGCTTTTGTCTAGGTGCTTTTGAACAGATTTATGTCGTTAAAAGGGAAATTTTCGATCGATATGATTTTGTCGTAGACGTCCTGGATAGCCAGAATGTCTTCTCTCGAAACAGGCTTGGGATTCGCGGTTTTCTTCTCGAAAATGCGAGGAGCAATGCCAATAGAACCGTCTTTCTCGGCATTTGCGTTAGGGATAGTGACCCCTTATTCAAAATAAAAGCGATTCACAATAAGGATTTTTCCGTTGTGAAAACATTTTAGGCGGGCCATTCGGCTCGCCTACTTTTTTTTCAGACAGTGGATTAAATTCAGTCTATTTCCCGACGCCCTCCCTGGTCTGTATCTTTGTGCAGAGTTCCTTGATGATGCCGTCGGCAAGGCCGATGGTAGGGACGATGATTTCGGTGGCCTTGACTGCCCTCGCGATAGAGATAAAGATCTGGGCCGCAGGCACAATGACGTCGGCACGGCTGGAGCGGAGGTCAAACTGTTTCATCCGTTCCTCGAAACTGAGGGAAGAAAGTTTGTCGTAAAGCTGTTCTAGTTGCGTCAGGGAAAGGCGATTATCCCGCCGCACCTTCTTGGGTACCAGACGATAAAGCTTGTTGATGTTTCCGCCGGAACCGATAATAGAAACGGGCCCCCGATTCACCATCATCATGCGGATTTCGTCGCACATGTCGTCTATGGAATCCATGTCCACCAGGCCGATGAGCAACCGCAGGGTACCGATATTGAAACTTCGGCTTCCCATGAGCAGGCCCTGGTAAATAAGGCTAATTTCCGTGGAGCCGCCACCCACATCTACGTTGAGGAAGGTCCTTTCGAGGCCGTTTTTTCGGGGAGCAGTTTCCAGGAGCTGTTCCGTGTGGTTGTCGTAAATGACCCGGGCTTCTTCTTCACCTGAAATCAGTTCAATATCGATTCCGGTACGATGGCGGATTCGGCGCAGCACTTTCTGGCCGTTGGTCGCGTCCCGCAGGGCCGAAGTGGCACAGGCGCGGTAATCCGCCACATTGTATATGTTCATGAACTGCTTGAAGGCCTTGATCATGCACAGGAACTGTTCTTCCCGTTCCTCGCTGATTTTCCCGTTCTGGAAAACGTCAACGCCCAGGCGCAGGGGAAAACGAATAAACTGCTGCTTTTCCAGGTTAACGGAGCCGTCTTCCTGGAAAGTGGCGGTCTTGATGAGCAAACGGGCCGCATTGGAGCCGATATCGATAGCGGCCAGGTTGATAGGGTTCTTTCTTGCACTTTTCATTTTACTTTTCTACTGCCTTGTAATGTTTGTACAGTTCCGCCTGGGACCTGAAACTATTGTAATTGTTGCGCATGCCCTGCTCCACGACGAGTCGGGCTTCCCGCTTGATGTCGATGTCGAAAACCGGAGAATAGACTTCGATGCGGTGGTCCAGATTTCGGGGCATCCAGTCGGCCGAACCGATAAATACCTTGTAGTCGTGGTAGCTACCGTCTTCTTCGCCCACTCCCAGGTGTTCCAGATCTACACCGTTAGCAAAGATGAGGATACGGGAATGTTCCAGGTAGCGGTCGATAATGGCGTTGACACGCAGGTTTCCGCCCAGTTCCGGCAAGGATGGTACCAAAGAACAGTTGCCACGCACCAGCAAATCCACCTTGACACCTGCCGAAGCGGCTTCGTAAATTTTTTTCACCATGCTTTCGTCGGTGACATGGTTGAGCTTGCACAAGATATAGGCCGGGTAGCCCAGGTTATGGTTGCGGATTTCCTGGTTAATGAGCCGGATCAGCTGTCGGCGCATGTCGTTGGGTGAAACCACCAGTTCCTTGAACTTGACGGACATATAGGGTTTTTCGATAAAGTCGAAGAGCCGCTCCACGTCCTTTACAATAGGCTGCCGCGCCGTGAACTGCAGAAAGTCCGTATAGGCGCAGGCGTTTCCTTCGTGGAAGTTGCCCGTAGAAATACAGGCCAGGTTTCCCTTCTTCGCCGTAATCAGCGTCACCTTGGAATGAATTTTCAGGCCTTCCACCCCCATAATCACGTGGATACCCGCGTCGGCCATTTTCTTGCACCAGTCGATATTGGATTCCTCGTCAAAGCGGGCCAAGAGCTCGATGACCACCGTCACCTTCTTGCCGTTACGGGCCGCGGCGATCAGGGAACCGATAACCTTCGAATCACGGGCGAGCCTGTAGAGGGTGGTCTTGATTCCCTTGACTTCCGGATTGATGGCGGCTTCCCGCAACAGGTTGATGTAGGCATCGAAGGAATGGTAAGGCACATGGATGAAGCGGTCCTTTTCGCGGATGACATCCAGAAGGGTGGGGGCCATGGCCCAGGCGGGCATGACCGAAGGCCACTTGGGGTATTCAAACTTCGTTCCTCTAGGAGCTTCAAACCGCGGAAACTTCATCAGGTCCTTATGGTTCTGATGGCGGCCCGAAGGAAGGCTCGCGTCCACCGAAGAAAGTTTCAGCTGTTCCAGCAATTTCTTCAGCACTTCCCGGGGCATTTTTTCGTCGTAGATAAAACGGATGGGCAAACCGTTCTTGCGGCTCCTTACCCCCTTGGCGATTTTCTGCAGCGTACCGCCCTGGATGTTGGTATCCAGTTCCATTTCCGCATCCTTCGTAAACTTGAAGGACCAGGCCTCGAAACGGTTGAAGCCGGAACCCGGGAAAAGGTAGGGCAAGGCGCAGCGGATTACATCGTCCAGGTACATGACGTAATGGTCCGTAACATTACCGGAACTGACATCGGGCAGTTGCACGAAACGGCCGAACTTCTTGACGGGAATCTCGATAATGGCATAGCCCTTGCGGCGCCCCTTCTTCTGCTCGTCCTGCTTTTTGAGGCGGACGACAAAGTGGATGGAGTCGTCGGACAGGGAATTGACTCCCTGGACCGAAGAAAGCCAGATGGGAGAAAGGTTCCCCGCCAGTTTCGAGAGGCAGTATTTCTTTACGGCCTCTTTCTGGGAATCGTCCAGATCCTGTTCCGAAAGGAGGTGAATATGCTTTTTCTGCAACTGGTTGAACACATCCGTAACGGTTTCCTTGAAGGTTTGGGCATACTTGGCGTTAAGCCTTCCGATGGTCTTTAAGGCCTGCTTGCTGCGTTCTCGAAGGTCCTTGGAATTCTTGTCCGCAAAATCCACGATACGGTTGAGAGTCGCTACGCGGACCCGGAAAAATTCATCCAAGTTATTGCTGTAAATTCCCAAAAAGTTAAGCCGCTCCATCAGCGGAATTTCCTGTCGCTGGGCTTCCGCCAGAATGCGGCGGTTAAAGAGCATCCACGACACATCCCGCTCGATGTAGTTTTCTTCTGTCAGTTTCATAATGGTTCCTTCGTTACCGTGTGAGTTAGCAGGCCCGTTGCCTGGCCTTGATGCAGATAAAGGCCCGTTCAATGCAAAAGGCAATGACGAATACGCAGAGGATGGCAAGTCCCGCCGTACCGTATTCATATCCTTCGATGTTAGTGGAGATGACATAGCCAATACCGCCAGCCCCCACCATGCCAAGGATGGCACATTCCGAGAAGTTGATTTCGAAGCGCATTCCCGTCCAGGCCACCAGTTCCGGGATAGCCGAGGGAAGAACCGCATTGAAGAATACGGAAATCCGGCTCGCTCCCGCCGACTGTAAAGCTTCTATGGTCTGGGTAGGGACCGCCTCAAAACTCTGGGCAAAAGCCCGTGTAAAGAAAGCCGTGGTGTGTACACAGAGCCCCGCAATTCCAGCCGCAGGTCCCATCCCGATACAGATCATCATCAAGAGGACCCATACCGGGGTGGGCACGGCACGGAGGAAGGAAAAGACAGCCTTGACCGAAGTGGAAAGGAGGGGGCACCGAAAAATGTTTTCTGCAGCCAGCATGCCAAAAAAGATGGAAAGGAGCAGACTGTAAATAGTGGAAAGCACCGTAATGGAAATGGTTTCCAAAAGGGCCGTACCGATGAGGTCGAAGTTCGAAAAATCAAGATGCCCCAGTTTCCAGAACACTCCCGCCACCTGAGGGACACGGGCAAGCATCTTGGACCAGGGAATATCCAGGTAAAGCATTCCCAAAATGGAGAGAACCGCCATGACAACCAGAAATACAGAGGCCGACCGATTCTTTTCGATGCAGTCGATCCTCATTTTTCCCGAGGCCGTCCTGCGGATTGCTGTTGCCGTCATTCTAAATCCAGCTCCTTGCGTAAATAGTTGGTAAGAGCATCTACAAACAGGACCATTACGGCGATAGCGAGAATAATGGTAAAGGACATGTTATACTTGAAGCCTTTCAGGTACGAAAGCAGCACAAGGCCGATGCCACCTCCCCCGACCATGCCTACCACCGTAGAAGACCGAAGGTTCACCTCGATGCAGTACAGGAACCAGGAAATAAAGCCCCGCAAGCAAGAGGGCAAAATGCCGTGGAACACCACCTGGATAAAGGAAGCCCCTGCCGCCTGCAAGCTTTCCAAATTGTCCTGGGAAATGTCGTCGATGGTTTCGGAAAAGGCGCGAACCATGAAGGCGTAACTGCTAATGCAGAGGGCGACAAAACCAACTCCCGTACCAATCCCCAAAGAAGAGAACAGGATAAAGGCCCAAACCAGAGCGGGAATGTTTCTAAGAAAGGTGGCAAAGCCGCGGACAAACTTCGGGGACCAGGCAACAGGAGACACCCGCTTACTGGCAAAGAGGGATGTCAAGAAGGCAAGGAGCGCCGCCACCGTTGTCGCCGAGAGGGCCATGCAGATAGTCGTCAGGATTCCCTGAAAAATCGCTTCTAGTTTCAGGCCCGTAGGAAGGGCTGGCGGAAAGAAATCGTCCACGATAAAGGAACGGAAATTTTCCAGGTTAAAGAATACCTCAAATGGATTGTAGCGGGTAAAGGCGGTGCTGGCCACAAACAACGCTACAATGCAGAAGAACAGGATGTTATAGAGCCGCTTTTCAGACTGCATAGGCTTGCCGCATTTTCGTTTCATCGGAGGTCCCAGCCACTAAGTTGTAAACCGAAGTTCCATAAATCCGCTCCATGGCGGTCCCGTTCAATTCTTCGGGGCTTCCGTCAAAGACAACCTCACCGGCATGGAGTCCGATGATTCGCGTGGAATATCGTAGGGCCACATCGACCTGATGCAGATTCACCAGGCAGGGAATGCCCCGCTTCTGGGCCATTTTTCTTAAAAGGTCCATTATGACCTTGGCGCTGGAAGGGTCCAGGGAGGCAATAGGCTCGTCACACAGGAGGATTTTAGGATCCTGGATAATGGCACGGGCAATTCCCACCCGCTGCTTTTGCCCACCGGAAAGGGATCCCGCCTTGTTATAGCTGAAATTTTCAAGGCCCATTTCTTCCAGAAGGTTCCAGGCGTTTTCCTTGTCCTCTTCGGAATAGAGCCCGAGGATTCCCCGGATACCCTTCATGTGCCCCAGGCGGCCGTGGAGTACGTTCTGAAGAACCGAAAGGTTATTGACCAGGTTGTAATTCTGGAAAATCATACCGATTTTAGATCGACTCCTGCGGAGTCTGCTTCCGCGAAGGGACGCCACGTTTTCACCGTCGAAAAAAACGTTCCCTTCTGTCGTAGAAATCAGCTTGTTGATAGACCGCAGAAGGGTAGACTTTCCCGAGCCCGAAGGGCCGATGATGGATACAAATTCACCGGGCCTTATGGAAAGGGACACGTCCTTCAGGGCACGGACCCCGTTCCCGTAACGTTTCGTCACATGGTCGAATCTTAAAATCGGTTCCATAAAATATTATAACCTTGCCAAATTTTCCGATTACTGGCTGATGTTGCGGTTAAGGGTCACGATTGCGGCGTAATCATCCTTGGAAGAGGGTACAAACCGGGCGCTAGGCACCTTGATGACCTTTGCGAAATATTCTGCATTGTCGTAGGCCGTCAGGAACTTGACGAGTTTTGCCTTCAGTTCCGGAGAAACCGTTTTGCCAACGGTCATGGCTTCGGCAGGAATCGGAGCCGAGGAGTGAATAACCTTTACAGAACCCTCAGCCGCATTGCCGTTGGCAATTTCCGAAGCAAGGATCTGGTCGGAAATGGGGACAATATCCACATCGCCCTTGATGACCGCCTGGAGGCCGGCCTGGTGCTTACCGGAAAAGCTCACTGCCTCGAAAAACTTCCCGTTGGTGTGAATCAGGTCGGAGTTCAGTTTTTCGTCGTTAAACACATCCATGATCTCAGAAGTAGGCACCAGGTTTCCCGAGGTGGAATTCGGGTCCACAAAGGCGATTTTCTTGCCCTTGGCATCACGGAGGGTGTTAATCCTTTCGTTATCGCTCTTGGCGATAAACACGGAGCGGTAAGTGGCCAGGGTCTTGTCGCCCTTCGGGGCCTTCATGACAATGGGTTCAGCCCCGGCGCGTTCCATGGCGAGGGCAACAGAAAGGGCCCCCAGGTAAGCCATGTCGGCCTTTCCCGTACGAAGGGCCTCGATAATCGCATTGTAGTCCGTGGCCTGAATTTCCTTTACCTCCACTCCGAGAAACGCTCCAAGATCCTTTGCAAGGCCGTTACGGGCATCGGTACTCTGTTCCGTAGACTCGTTTGGCGCGTAGGCGATGGTGAAGTTTTTTTTTACCGATTCTCCGCTACATCCGCAAATGTAAATGGCGCAAATCGCAAGAACCATAGTCGCTATGATTCCGAAAACCGCGTAGTCTTTTTTGTTAGAAATCCTTTTGGTATTCATGATGATCATCCCTTTATGTTGTTGAGAATTTTTAAAACCGTTTCTTTATCAAGGGGCACCGGGTTGTTGTCGGCACGGCCCTTGGTCATGCTCTTTTCTGCAGCCTCTTCTAAGGTGGCGTCAGTCGCCCCCCACTTCGAAAGCCTTATTTCAAAGCCTGCCGCCGTCAAGAACCCTTCCACCAGGGGCTGGATATCGTCTACAGACTTTACCCCGAAACTTTCCAGCAACTCGGGTAATTCCTCGATTTTTGACTGATTCAGCTTAAAGACTCCCCCAAGAAGCAGTGCAACTGCAACGCCGTGGGGAATGCGGAAAAGCATTGTCAGGGGGTAAGAAATAGAATGGCAGGCCGTCGTATGAGTGTTACTAAAGGCAAGCCCTGCAACAAGGCTTGCCCGACTCAGAATTTCCGATGTAAGGATAGGGTCTCGCCTTTCTACTAGAGCGGGAAGCGCAGAGAAAATAAGATGAATCGCCTTTAAAGCGTACATCTGGGAAATGGAATTCGTGGATTTCGCCCAGTAGCTTTCTGCCGCGTGGCAGGCCGCATCCAGGGCGGAAGATACCGCCAACTTGATAGGCAAGTTTTCCGTCAAGCGGGAATCGGCAAAGGCCGCATAGGCATAATTTTCTGTGGTCTCGATGGAAGATTTTTTCAGGTTTTCCATATCCCAGACCGTTGCCCAGCAGGTCACTTCGCTACCCGTTCCCGAGGTAGTCGGAACGCCTATCCACTGCAGGGAACTTTTCCTGTACCGCTTTTCTGCGATAATGTTCCTGAGTTCCTCCGCAGATTCAATTTCCTCGTCGTGGATCATGCAAAGGGACTTGCCCAGGTCCATAATGCTACCGCCACCGACGGCAATGATCAAATCCAGCTTTTTACGGTAGAACTTTTGATAAAGGCCGAAAAGGTCCTCGATTTCCGGGTTTGAAACGGAACATTCTTCTACCAGGGTGTTGGGGAACTCTTCCTGGAGTTTTTGGATTCCCTTTTGTTCCAGGACAGACTTGTCCCAGACGAGAATGAGAATGATAGCGGACAGGTCATCCTTCAGGGCTTTCTTGCAGACACTGGGGAGTTCCCGCAAGCAGCCCCGTCCTTGAAAAACCCGCACCGAATTATAAAAGCTATCCATAAAATTACCTCAATTTTTCATCGATTTGCTTTATAAGCTCCGGCAAGTCCGATATAGAATCAATTACGAAATCCGCACCGGCATCGAAAAATTTTTGTTCTGCCACACGCTTCGCATTCCAGATTTCTCCGTTAGAAAGTTCATCGTAGTGTTCCTTGGAAAAACCCAACACGCTGGAGCCAGTCAAGACCCCCACCGACCAGGCCCCGGCATTTTTCCCTTCGGCGATATCCACCAGGGTATCCCCCACCTTGACTACGCATTTTGGCGGATACACCTGGAGGCGTTTCATGCATTCGAAAAGCATAAAGGGAGTCGGGCGGCTAAAACCGCACATATCCGGTGTCACACAGCAATCTGGTTCATACCCTTCTTCTTTTGCTTGGGCAAGTATGGGAGCCATGATTTCAGAAGAGTAGCCCGTCGTGCTCCCGATTTTCAGGCCTTTTTCCCGGAGGATCCGAACCGATTCAAGGACCCCTTCCATAACATGGCTATAGTCCTTTACCACCGCCTTCAGGTTCATCTCAAAAGATTCGTAAATAAGGTCTATATCCGATTCAGCCCACTCTTTTCTCTGTGCCATTTTCCAGAACATCTGACCTTCTGCAGAAGAAAGCAAGGCTCGGATATGGTCCTTCTTTTCCATTCCCATAGGGCCCGCAATTTCTTCTAAAGTAAACTTGAGTCCAAAATGCCTAAACGTCTTATCAAATATCTGGAGGGGCGCTTGTGAACCAAAGTCAACCGTTGTTCCTGCCCAGTCAAAGACAACCATTTGCACCGACTGATTTTTCATATATATGGTAACCTCTAAACCAATTCTGATTTCATAGCGAAATATAAACTGCTCGCGTAAGGTTCCAATGATCTTACTGTAAGGTCTTTGTAAAACCTTACGCGGGAGTTTTTTTACTTATCATCGAAATCATCGACCCCGTTCAAGAGGCTGACACCGTGATGAGTACCGGTTTCTGCAAAGATGGCCCACTGGGCCACGTTCATGGCGTGGTCGCCGATGCGTTCCAGGTACTTGGCGATCATAATGGAATGGATAATGCTCTCGGCATCGCTTTCCGTCTTCCTGATAGTTTCCACCAGTTCACGCTTGGCAGAGCGGAAAAGGAAATCCACGTCATCGTCACTTTCAATTACAATCTTGGCCAGCTTCAAGTCCTTACGGACAAAGGCATCGATACTCTGGGCCAGCATCTTAAGCACGTCAATGCCCATGGGCGGAATGGCGGCCAGTTTCAGGGGAGCCCCATCCTGGTCTGTACATTCCGCCACGATTTCGGCAATATCTGCAGCCTGGTCGCCAATGCGTTCCAGGTCCCCCACCATCTTGAGGGAGGCCGAAATTAGGCGCAGGTCCCGGGCTACGGGCTGCTGACTCAGCAAAAGCCGCAGGCAACGGGTCTCGATTTCCTTCATCTTCTGGTCGATTTCCTTGTCGCCCACCACAATCTTCTTGGCAGTTTCGCGGTCAAAGGCCAACAAGGCGTCGATGGAGGCCTTCAGGGAATCTTCCACCAGGGCGCCCATTTCTATAATGCCCCTGTTCAGGGCTTCCAGTTGCGAATCAAAACGGTTTCTCATTAACCAAATCTCCCGGTAATGTAGTCCTCGGTGCGCTTGTCCTTGGGCAGCGAGAACAGGGTTTCTGTCTTGTTGACTTCGATGACTTCCCCCAAGAGGAAGAAGGCGGTCCTGTCGGAAACACGGGTGGCCTGCTGCATGTTATGGGTCACCATGACGATGGTATAGTCCTTCTTGAGTTCCAGAACCAGGTCCTCGATAATGGAGGTGGAAATGGGGTCCAAGGCGCTGGTGGGTTCATCCATCAGGAGCACTTCCGGCGAAACCGCCAGAGCACGGGCAATGCAGAGCCTTTGCTGCTGACCGCCGGAAAGGCCTAGAGCGTTCTTTTTCAAGCGATCCTTCAACTCGTCCCACACACCGGAATTCCGCAAGGACTTTTCCACGATTTCGTCCAGTTCCGCCTTGTTGCGGATACCGTGGGTCCTGGGGCCGTAGGCGATATTGTCGTAGATGCTCATGGGGAAGGGATTGGGTTTCTGGAACACCATGCCCACCCTTTTCCGGAGAATGTTGGGGTCCATTTTCCCGTAAATATCCTGACCATCCAGGAGGATGTGGCCCGTAATCTTGCAACCTTCCACCAGATCGTTCATACGGTTCAATGACTTGAGCAGGGTGCTCTTGCCGCAGCCGGAGGGCCCGATAAAGGCCATGATCTCGTTGGGCATAATGTTAAGGTTCACGTCTTTCAGCGCATGGAAATTACCGTAGTACAGGTCCATGCCGCGAATAGAAATTTTTTCGTTAGGGGTCATTTGGTTTTCCCGATTTTCTTTGCAAAATTGTTAGAAATCCAGTTGATGAGAAGGACCACTAGAATGAGGATAACCGAGGTGGCGTAGGCCTCGCCGGTATGGAAACCTTCTCGAGAAAGTTCGTACATGTGAACAGACAGGGTCCTACCCGAAGAGAATATTCCCTTGGGGAAATCCGCCACCGTACCTGCCGTATAGATAAGGGCGGCAGTCTCCCCCACCACGCGGCCCACCGCAAGGATTACGCCTGCAAGGATTCCCGGAACGGCCGCCGGTAAGATTACCGACAACACGGTACGGAGCTTACCTGCCCCGAGGCCGTAGGAACCTTCGCGATAGCTATCCGGAACTGCCCGCAGGGCCTCTTCGGTGGTGCGCATGACCAGGGGCAAAATCATGATGGAAATAGTCAAGATACCGGAGACCAGGGAATATCCCAGGTGCAGGGCGGTCACGAAGAACAGCATTCCGAAAAGACCGTAGATAATGGAGGGGATTCCGGAAAGGGTTTCGGTAGTGAGCCGCACCAGTCCCACGATCTTGTTTCCGCGACGGGCGTATTCCACCGTATAGATGGCGGCACAGATTCCCAGGGGGCCTGCCACCAGGAGGGAGCCTAACACGATGATAACCGTATTCAGGATGGAGGGCAGGAAAGACACGTTCTCCGAAGTATAGGTCAGGGAAAAAAGGGAGGGTTTCAAGAAAGGAATACCCTTCACCAATATATAGAGGACCAGGAACCCCAGGGAACAAACCGTAATGGCAATAGCTAGGGTCACGAGGATTCTCAGGAACAGCGAAAGGGGCGAACGCTTATAGTATCCGATCATTTGATAACCCTCTTCTTGAGAATAGAAAACAGCAGGTTGATAATGAGGATAAAGGTGAACAGCACCACGCCGGTGGCTATGAGGGATTCACGGTGCAGGTCCGTGGCATAACCCATTTCCAGCACGATGTTGGCGGTCAAGGTTCTGATACCCCCGAGAATACCGTCGGGCATTCGGGCCTGGTTACCGGCCACGAGAATCACCGCCATGGTTTCGCCAATAGCCCTGCCAAAGCCCAGGATAATGCCCGCCACGATTCCCGACGTGGCCGCCGGAAGTACCGTGAAGAACACGCTCCTTTCGTGGGTGGCCCCGAGAGCCAGGGAACCTTCGTAGTAGCTGTTGGGGACCGCCCGCAGAGCGGCTTCGGAAACGGAAATGATGGTCGGTAAAATCATGATTCCAAGCAGGATCGAGGCCGTCAAGATGCTGAAACCGCTCCCGCCAAAGTGCTGCCGCACAAAGGGCACGATAACCACCAGGCCAAAGAAGCCGTAGATTACCGAGGGAATGCCGGCCAGGAGTTCCACGGCGGGTTTCAGGATCCTGTGAAGCCTTTCGGAGCAGAACCGGGCCAGGAATATGGCCGACAGGAGCCCCACCGAGACACCGATGGCTAGGGCCCCCAGTGTCACGTAGAGGCTGCCGAGAATCATGGGAAAAATCCCGTAGACCGCAGGCTCGTCCGTGGGGGCCCATTCCTTTCCGAACAAAAAGTCCGGAACGCCTATCTTTAGAATGGCGGGGACACCATTTGCAAAAAGAAACACGCAGATCAGGGCCACAAACAGAATGCTTGCCAGCGCAGAGACCAGGAAGATGGTGGATGCGGCCCGTTCCTTAAATGGATTGGATAAACTGAGTTTCATAGGATTACTTGATGGTAGTCGTGAGGCGGGCGCTGAAGCCTACATCGGACATTTCGTTTTCGCTATAGACCGTCGCCTGGATTTTTCCGTGGGAACCGATCTTTTTCACGAGACCTACGGCCCAACCCAATTCATCGGCATCGGTGTTCAGTTCGTCACGATTAGCGACGTATTCCACTTCGGCAAAGGCCTTGTCAAAAATACCACCGGTAGGAAATTCCACGCCGCCGTACACCGGGAAGTACTGGGTATCCTGACCGTAGAGGGGCTTTACGGCAGTGCCCGCTTCAATGGAAGCTGCATTCACCTCGTCGTCTTCGCCGGTCATGATAGCTGCCGCTTCTGCATATACCGCCAGCTGCTTGGAGGCCTGGTAGCGGACCCGGAAATCCACCACATGGGTAAGGACAGCGCTATACTGCACCGGATCGAGCACGTTGGCACGGTAACCCAGACCGAGCTTCAGGGCATCTCCCAGTTTCAAGTCGTCGTTCACGCGGAGGTAACCCTTGTTGAAGTTTTCGTCATCGGTACCCACCATTACGTTCAGCTGGTTACCGGCCTTTTTCCAGCCCAGCTCCACGGCATCGTGAGAATAGTCACGAGCGAGGAAGCCCCGCGTAGAAAGGTTCTTGTCCAGGTAAGCACCGAAGTTGCCGGCACCTTCCGTATCCGTCTTCCAGTGACCCAGTTTCAAGTTCAGTCCGGAAGCCGCCCACTTGTAATTGCCGTAATAGGTATCGGCCTGGAAACGGTCGGCGCCACCGTTAAAGTGAGGGGCATACATGCGGATAGTCACCTGGGCATCGAAATCTTCAGAGCTGTACTTTCCGCCGATGTTGGCACGGAACCAGAACTTATCCAGGGTGTTTTCCTTTTCGTTATCGTAAAGGGCCTTGTAGGCCTGGGTCTGGATATTTCCGGTCAGGTCAAAGCCACTGGCCTTGGATTCTTCGGCGGCACTAGCCATGCCGATAGTCGTAACAACAGCTGCGATGATGCAAGATTTCTTAATCGTCATTTTGAACTCCTTTGGGACAAGCCCTGTTTGAATGACGGCATCAACTTAGATTGTCATTGTAAAAACTGAAGGGATGGCCAAGTAAAATATTTGTGAAGTTCTTGAAAAGAATAAAAGAGGGGCGAAGGCTTTACAAAGATTTTACCCAACCCACTATTGGGACTTTACACGCCTTGTCTAACTTGTGGCCATCATTCAAAACCAACTAAGGAGATTCAAGAATGAAAAAAATGGCTTTAACCGTTTGTGCAATTAGTTTGGCCGTAATGGGTATTACCGCCGCTTGCAACGGGAACAACGAAGAAAAGAACGCCGAAGCCCCCGCCGCCAAACAAATGGATATTTCCGTCATCGCGCGAGAAGCAGGTTCCGGCACCCGGGACGCCTTTACCGAACTGGTGGGCACCCTTATCAAGCAGAACGGAAAGAAGAAGGACAATACCACCAAGGAAGCCATCACCATCGACGGCACCCAGGGTGTCATGAGCTCCGTAGCCGGTAACGAATACGCCATCGGCTACATTTCCCTAGGTTCCCTGAACGGTTCCGTGAAGGCCCTGGATATTGACGGATTCGCCCCCACCAAGGAAAACATCAAGGCCGCCAAGTACCCCATCGCTCGTCCCTTCAACATCGCCACCAAGGGCAAGATGAACGACGCCGTAAAGGACTTCGTGGACTTTATCCTGAGTGCCGATGGCCAGGCCATTATCGAAGGCAACGGCTATATCGGAGTTTCCGACGGAAAAAAGTTCCAGGCCAAAAAACAGAAGGGCAAGATCGTCATCGCCGGTTCTTCCAGCGTGTCCCCGGTCATGGAAAAGCTCAAGGAGGCCTACATGGCCCTGAATCCGGAAATGGAAATCGAAATCCAGACCAACGATTCCTCTTCGGGAATGCTGGCCGCCAAGGAAGGGACCTGCGATATCGGTATGGCTAGCCGCAACCTGAAACCTAGCGAACTGGAAGCCCTGACTCCCCAGACCATCGCCCGGGACGGCATCGCCGTGATTGTCAACAAGCAGAACCAGATTTCCAACATTTCCCTTGCAAAGCTGCGGGATATCTACACCGGCCTCATCCGCAAGTGGAACGATGTAAAGTAAAAAAAAAAGGCTACAAAAAAGAAAAAGAGGTGAATAAAATTCACCTCTTTTTGGGTTCATTCACACACCTGAATTAGATTTGCATGGCAAGGATTCTATTCTTGGCTAGAAGATAATCTTGGAGATTATATTGAATGGCGCTATGTCAGCAATCCCAACGGCGGCTTTTGGGGATGTTATTGGCATTGGAAATTTACTTCGGATCGTGCTATAATGGCGTTGACAATTTTAGCGACATGTCAACCTTGTCGAAGTTTTCAAAAAAAAATGAATTTTTTCGCCAATATCCCTTGACAGCGGATTTATTTCTTTTTATATTTGGCTCGTTCGGTTAGGAAACTGACTCGGACAAAGCAAAACCACTGGGGTGGTAGCTCAATTTTGGTTAGAGCACCGGCCTGTCACGCCGGAGGTTGCGAGTTCAAGCCTCGTCTATCCCGCTAAAAAAGCCTCTCGAAAGAGAGGCTTTTTAGTTTTGTATTCCATCCACTCCCCTCCTTTATAATTCTATAATTTGATTTGTATTTAGGAGGATGTATGCGTCAGCGATTCCACGCCATATTTCTTTATCTGTTTCGGCCCTATCCGTCGCCTTTTGGGGATGCAGTGCGAAAACAGTTCCGACGCCGAATATATAGATGAAGACTACTCTTCGGAATACGACGATTTTTCAAGTAGCTCCGTTGATTCGTCCGATAGCACATCCAGTTCTAGCGGACAAAAGACAAGCTCTTCAGCCGAGCCCTCCTCCTCTTTAACGTCTAGTTCCTCCGAGGAGTATGACTCTCCCAAGACTTCTGCATACATCGATTCTATTTACGATTCCAGGAGCAGCAAGACTTACAAGACCGTACAAATAAGCTTGAGTTATACATAATTGACGCAAGCACATGGCAAATCGATCAGCAACCAACCGATTTCATCAGCGGGCTGGAATACAAGGGAACGGGTGTCTACTACAACGGAACCTTCAACTACGAAAAACTTTATACAGCTTTATGGATTGCCGAAGAAGATGGTTTCGCAAACGGCTTTGTCGACTGCCGTAGTACGCAGAATCCATGCAGCAATATCTTTGGATCACCTACCGTTCCTGCATCTTATGACGAGTCTAGTCGGCCCACGGTTTACGTGAAAGCCAAGGACAATTATGCAAATGTCCGCTGCATCAAGGACTAATGGGATGCCGGGGCGTCACACGCCCCGAACAAAGCTACGCCATCAATTTTTCTAGATCCGCGACGGTCTTGGGAATGTTTTGCGAAATGTTCCTGAAACCGTCCTTGGTAATCAGCAGGTTATCCTCGATGCGGATGCCGATTTTTTCGCGGTATCTCTTGCCGTCGATAGTCGCCTCAAATTCACCGTAGAGCCCGGGTTCGCAAGAAATCAGCATTCCCGGACGCAAAACGGTTTCAAGCGAGCGGGTGCCGGGTTCACCTTCGTGAATCTGTTCACCGATGAAATGACTTACGCCGTGCGGGCGCTTGTCGTAAAGCAGCTTGAATTTACCCTTGCACCCTTTGACCAAGCGGGCCTCCAGTTCGCGCATGATAAAGTCCCAGGAAATGTTCCCGATTTCTTTGAGGGACACTCCGGGACGTACTACCTTCTGGTATTCCGCGGCGGAGTCGAGGACGATTTCGTACAACATTTTTTGAAGTGGATTGAACTTGCCGCTCACCGGAATTGTGCGGGAAATGTCGCTGTGGAGAGTCCCGATGCGGATGCCGAAATCTAGGAGCACCAGCTTCCCCGCCTTAAGGGGTTCGTCTTTTTTTACGTAATGGAGACAGCAGGCGTTTTCGCCACCGGCGACGATTGTCGGGAAAGCGAGATCGCCGTCACTTGCGCGCTGCATCTCGTAGTCGAGGGCTAGGCCCAAGGTGCGTTCATTCTTGAAAGAGGACATGTTCGCGAGGATCGTGCGGAACGCATGGTCCGTTACAGCCTGCGCCGCTTCGGCGTCCTTGATGCGTTCGGGTTCGAGCGGCAGTCTTAGCGACCAATGGAGAGCCGCTGCACTCTTGAGTTTGATACCCGTGGGCTTAAGCGCCTTGAGCAACTGATGCCTGAACCGGTCGTTGTGGTCTTCCTTGAATTTTTCGAAGAAATACGCATAGGCGTACGAGCCCTTGGGAAGTTTCCTTGCGCGGGCTACCACCGTATCCATCAATTCATCTACGGGGCGCACGTCCTTGATTCCTGTGATGCGGGCGACTTCGTTATTGTCTTCCAGATACCCGAGGCGTTTGCCGTTCCAGAATTCCTTGAACGGATCTTTCGGAGGGACGAACAGGATTTCGTCGTTGGCTTTCGGATCGAGCAAGAGGTAGCACCCCGGCTGGTTTATTCCCGTAAGATACAGGAAGGCGGGTTCCTGTACCATCTTGTTCCAGGTCTGCACGAACGCTTCTTCGCTTCCCGGTTCAATAGGCATTCCGGCAATCACAAAAAGGGAGTCCAGTTCCTTGAGCATGGCCTTGCGGCGTTTTTTGTATAAATTCTTGGCATTATAGAGCGAAGATTCGATAAATACCTGAGAATAGGGTCTGGAGCAAGTGTTTACAACCATATTATCCTCAAAAAAGGTGTTTTTTCGCAATAAATTTACCATTTTTGTTCCCTTTTCGGCTCAAATTATTATAGATTTTAGGCATCACAGACTAGAATGGAGCCTGATTAAATGTCTCTTTTGAAAAATTGGAAATTTCTCCTTGCAGCTATGACTGTTGCCATGTTCACCGCTTGCGCCGGCTCTTCCGGTGGTTCTAGCGACGATTACGATAACGCCGACGGATCCGAAGAATCTGTTCAGAGGTCTGCCCCGAAGGAAAAGATTGACGAAAACAAGCTGAAGAAGACCGAAGAAGAAGCGGTCGCCATTACCGAAGAAAACCACAAGCTCCGCAAGGAAATCTTCGAAGCCAAGAACAAGCTCGGTATTTCTACAGCTCCTGCTGCCGAAGAGTAATCATAGCCACGCGTTCTAGATGGACGAACAACGCTATTCCCTATCGGATGACCTGAAACGAATGGTTTCAGGCGAGAACGAAACGGTTTTCCGCTTATTGGAGAGCCGTTTTTGTGTTGAAATACAGACGAGGCTTCCTGGACTACGCATTATTGCGAAGGAAAACGGAGACTTGCCTGGTGTTTTGGCCGTTCTAGACCAGTTGAAGATGGCCGCAAAAAACGGCAAGGTTCTTTCGTCCGGAGCGCTTTCGAGACTGTTGGATCCTGCCGACACGGGTGAGTTTGATTCATCCGGAGAGATCCCGACGGCCCCTATTTTCAGGAACCGTATGGGAGTTTCGGTGTTCGCGAAGACCAAGGCACAGGCCGAACTGGTGCACGCAGTCGAACATAACGACATCATCTTCGCGAAGGGCCCTGCCGGAACCGGCAAGACCTTCCTTGCCGTGACACTCGCCGTGGCAAGCCTAGAACGCCATGAGGCAGAACGTATCTGCCTGGTGCGCCCGGCAGTCGAGGCGGGTGAATCGCTCGGCTACCTGCCCGGCGACCTCAAGGAAAAAATCGCACCGTACCTGCGCCCCATCCACGACAGCCTCGCCGAACTGCTTCCCGCAGAAAAACTCCGCCGCTACGAAGAAACGGGCTCAATCGAAGTCGCCCCGCTCGCCTACATGCGCGGCCGCACGCTCAAGCGAGCCTTCATCATCTTGGACGAGGCGCAGAACACGACCCCCGAGCAGATGAAGATGTTCCTCACCCGACTCGGTCCCCATAGCAAGGCAATCATTACCGGGGACGCGACCCAGGTGGACTTGGCCAAGGGACAGAAATCGGGGCTCGTGCACGCCATGAACCTGCTCAAGGGAATCCGCGGAATCGCGCAGGTGGAATTCGAGTCGACGGACGTGCTCCGCCACCCGCTCGTGAAAGACATTTTGAAAGCTTACGAAGGATCGTCGTAGAATGAAAAAGAAAAAAATGAGAATTCACTTTATCATTGGATGGCTTCTGGTTGTTGCCGCCGCCATTTTCCTTTTTCCGGACCGCAACATCGCCCTCCAGTCCGAACGACCTCACCTGGGCCAGGTGAGCACACGCACGATTGTCGCCCCCATCAATTTCGAGGTGCCCAAGTCCGAACAGGAAATCGAAGCTGAAAAGACCCGTGCCGCCGAAAAGGTGAACGCTATCTTCGGTTTCAACAGCGACGAGACCAACCGCGTTTCTGAAGACTTGAAGTTGTTCCTGCACAAGCTTGCCCAATACGGTTCCCTGCAATCGCAGATAAACCAGCTGAACGCAAGCGGTGACGGTGATTCGTCTGTGCAGTTCAAAGTCGTGCAGGCCTCCCGTATTTACGAAGTCCTGAAGCAGCGCATTTCGACTTCGGCCATCAAGCCGCTGAGTCAGAACTCGAAGGCCCGCGACTCGCTCCTTTCCGTGTTTAACCGCATGCTCCAGATGGGCGTGTCCAACACCTTTATCGCAAGTACCGAAACCGCCGCGCAGCTTTACCGCGACAACTACAACCTGCAAGAGTTCAAGTACATCATCTATAACAAGCCGAACATCACGCTGATCAAGGACAACGAAAAGTCGACTGTCGAAGTAAGTACGATCCAGCCGCTCCGTCGCCGTATCGACGAAGCGTTCGCCCAGCTGCAGATGAGTTTCCCGAACGAACAGGGGCTATTGAGCGCCTTCTACGAAACGTTGTTCGTGTTCATGATGCCGAACGTCTTCTACCTTGAAAAAGAAACGGTCGCGAGCCGCGAAGACGCCCGTAACAAAGTGACGCTGATCAAAGGTATGGTTCCCCGCGGCATGGAAATTGTGGCGCAGGGAGCTCCCATTACCAAGGACATTCTTGAAAAGATCGACGCTCTGCAGCGGGCCCAACAGAAGGAAGAAAATTCCAAGACATTTACGGCTATCTACGGTAACGCACTTGTCTTTACCATCATCATCACCTTCTTTTTCCTGTTCCTTTTAAACTCTCCCTCGCGGGGCATGTTCAAGACGGCGCGCCAGCTGTGGAGCTTGATTGCGCTCGCCCTATTGCAGCTTGTCGCATTCTGGGGCGTACACCACCTTTCCGGAAGTATCAGCAGCGCAGACATTTCGATAATTCCCGAGAACCTGGACTTTATGTGGCTCTATCCGGTCGCGTTTGCGCCTGTTACCGCAACGGTGCTCTACGATCGCCGCCTAGGAATTGCCTTTAGCGTATTCTCTTCGTTGATATTCGGTATCCTGAACGGTTACGACCTCGCTGCGATGGTCTGTGCATTCAGCGTGACCTTTGCCGCCACCTACCCCATTGCCAGAATGCGTTACCGCGTCCAGTTCGTATGGGGAATCATTGTCGGCGTTCTGGCTATGGCCGCCGCCATCAGCGTGATGTACCTCCTGCGCAACCGCCTTTCCCTGGAAGCGTTCTACCAGAATTTAATTGTGGGAAGCGCAAATATCTTGCTCTGCTACGCTCTCGCCTCTGTCGCGTTGATCCACTTGATGGAACGCATCTTCGGAATCACGACCGTACTCACCCTCATGGAAATGTCGGACTTCAACCGTCCGGCCCTTAAGCGTATTTCTGAATATGCTCCTGGAACTTTCCACCATAGCATCCAGGTGTCGAACCTTGCAGAACATGTCGCCGAAAGTATCGGAGCCAATTCACTCCTCGTGCGCGTAATGGCTCTGTACCACGACATCGGCAAGACGATGCGCCCCGAATACTTTACAGAAAACCAGAAGCAGGGCGTGAACCCGCACAACAATATCGATCCCCTGCAGTCCGTCAAAATTATCACTGGACATGTGGAACAGGGAACAGCGCTTGCAAATGAATACAACATACCGTCGCTTGTCGCTGCCGGTATCCGCGAACATCACGGTTCTTCGATTATCCAGTACTTCTACCACAAGGCTCTTGAAAATGCCAAGGAAACCGGAGAAGAAGTCAAGGTCGAAGACTACAGCTACAAGGGTCCGAAACCGCAGAGCAAGGAAACAGCTATTCTCATGCTCGCTGACATTATCGAGGCTACCAGCCGCTCCATGACCGATACGAGCCCCGAGGCATTGGCGGCGATGATCCACAAGACCATCGAAAGTCGCTTTACCGAAGGCCAGTTCAACGAATGTAACCTTTCAATCAAGGAACTTTCCAAGCTTGAAAAGGCTTTCTTGAATAGCTTGGACGGCACGTACCATACACGAGTTAAATATCCTGGTCAAAAATAGAGACCGCTCGCGCCCAATCTAACAAGTACGGCCCCCGAGCGCTCGCTCTCGCAACCACGCCTCGTTAATACGAGGCGTTTGTTGCTCACAGAGAGACCGAGCGGCTCAATATTGCAAAAAAAATGCGCTTTTTAGTCCCAAATCGGTTGACAAGAACATAAAACTTTGTATATTTGGCTTCGTAATCTTGAGATGAGGATTAATACTGATGGATAAAAAGAATATCATTCTGATTGCTCTCGGTGTGTTACTCCTCATAATCGGTTTCATTTGCCTCGCCACTGGCCCTGCAGACAATCCGGTCTCTCTCACGGTTGCACCGCTTATTTTGGTTGCCGCCTACCTGGTCGTGATTCCGGTCGGAATCCTCTGGAAAGGCAAAAATCAAGACAAGTAAAAATTTCGGGCGATTAGCTCAGTTGGTTCAGAGCGTCTGCCTTACAAGCAGAATGTCAGCGGTTCGAATCCGTTATCGCCCACTACCGAAAATCGTAAACGATTTGGGGTGGTAGCTCAATTTTGGTTAGAGCACCGGCCTGTCACGCCGGAGGTTGCGAGTTCAAGCCTCGTCTATCCCGCGAAAAAAGACCTTCATCTTGAAGGTCTTTTTCGTTTGTTGCGCGAAAGCTTTTGCGGAGCAAAACAGAGTCGCTCAAGATTCCTTGCCATAGAGCGTTACATACTAAACGCATAAAAAAACAATTTAGTATGTAAAAAACGACTTCCTCACAGTCGAAAAAGCCCCAAAAAGACGATTATGACGCCTGTATATGAAAAAAACTCTCTAAAAAGGGCTTTTCAATACCGAAATTACATACTAATCATACCAAATGCGACAATTAGTATGTAAGACTTGATGCATCAACAATACAATTACATACCAAAACACCCAAAATTCCATTAAGGTATGTAAAAATGCGTTAATTAGGGTTTCTTTTTGAACAGGATTGTCCCACGAGCACGGCTCAACGCCTGCTTGCGCACCTCACGGCCCTTCAAATCGAAGGTTCTCTTTGGTAGGCGGAGTTGCTGCGATTTCATTATCTGTTTTGCGGCAATATCGGTCTTGGAAGTATCCTGTTTACTCGTATCCGCGACTGAGGTGTCAGCAGACGAGGTGTCTATTTCTGAAGTTTCAAGAAGCTGCCAAACGAAATCGTCGCCGGAGCCTTTCGGGTTCTGCACCACGGTCGTTCCTACCGCTTGGAGGTAATGTCCGCTTTTGAAATTCTTGAGATAGAATGCGTTCGGCGTATTGACCATTGCCTCTTCAAAAATATACCGCTGGTGCGCGCCGCCGTTGTAGCCATAGGTCGATGCCTTCACGCCAGCCTCCGTCGATTCGTTCGGAATGTCGATTACGCGGCTCCCCATCTGAACATAATAGGTAACGGGGTTGTCGCCCACGGAGAAAATTTTCACGAAAGTCGCGGTATCATTACAATCCATCAATTCCAGTGCGTTGGAAGATGTAATCCCCATGCAATTTTTGGTGTCGTCGAGGGACTTGATTCTCCCCTCCTTAAAAAATGCCACCTTGAACAGTTGCTGGTATATAGTCTCTACGATAAGCACGTGGTTTATCAGATCCTGTTCGGACTTGGCTTCGCTAGCCTGGTTCAAACCGTACGGCCAAATATGCTGGCGGTCGCAATGGAGTTCCGCGTTCGCTCCGTCCATTTCGCGGAGTTTCGCCTGAACCTTGTCATTCCTGAAAACTCCGTCCACGCACGTTGCAGCGTATTCTGACGTGGTTCCAACACCTATTGTGTGTGCCATTTCGTGCATTGCGGTCGGCACGACCATGTAGCTGCGATTTTCGCCAAAACGCAAGTCTCCGTTGCTGCTGGCCTCGGCCGTGGGTACGCCCGGCGCATAATACACGTTGATGAACTTCGAAAGATTCGAGTAAGTATTGTAGAGCTTGACTGCTGAATCCATCACGGCCGTGATTCGTTTATAGGCGTCCTGCTCGTCGGCGCTCGGATTTACCGATTTGTGGAGCGTATATTCTACGGCCGCCAGAGAGTTAACCACAAGGCATGCGACAAGCGAAAAGGATAAAGCGACGGGTTTAATTATAGCAGCAATATTCATCAGTTCTCCAATCCAGACACATGTTTAAATTTATATACAAAAAATTAATTTATCAAGTAAAATTTTAGTAGGAGAAAAGATGCCTGGTCAAGTCGGGCAAGGCAATAAAAAGCCTGGCGAATGTGCTGGCGTATGAAGCCCAATGAGGGGGACTTCTCCCCCGTCAATATTTTTTTTGTACATTTATCATACCATAAATTAACCCGATGGGAGTATTAGATGAAAACAAAATGTTTAATTGCGGGAACGGCTCTTGCCTCCCTCGCATTCTTGTCCGGTTGCGCCGCTAGCGTAAACGCCACAAAGTCCATTGAAGTTGCCGACAGCAACAAGGCTATCGCCGAAGAAACAAAGGCAGACCCCGCCCAGATCGAAGCCGCCAACGCAAAATTGGATTCTGCGAAGGCCCTGCAGGCGAATGGTGAAGAAGAACAGGCTGCCGCTCTCGCCGAAGAAAGTGTCCTGGATTACAAACTCGCTATCGCAAACGCCGAACTGAAAGCCGCCAAGACCGAAGACGAAAAAGTCGAAAAGGAATTGAGAGGCGACGTCGAACGTAAGCTCATCTACCAGAGCATCCTTGACCAGGAAACCAAGAACGGAGGTGCCAAGTAATGAAAACGAGAAATCTTTTGATGATTAGCGCCATAGCAGCCGCCTTCACCTTCGCTGCCGAAGAAGCCGCCCCCGAACAGGCCGCACCGAACGCCGTGGAAACATGCCAGGCCGCCATCGATAACGCCACAAAGGATATCCCCGCCAACGCCACTGCAGCAAAGTACTCCCTCGCCGGCGCCAAGTCGACACTCGCCGACCTGGACGCCGCCTACAAAGATGACCCGGAATCTGACCAGGTGAAATCGCTTTCTAGCAAGTGCGATACTCAGGTGAAGATCGCCGCTATCCAGGCAGAAACCCAGAAGGTCCGCAACAGCACTGCCGAAAAGTGGGAAAAGCGCGCCGCCACCGCCCGTTCTATCGAAGCTATCCAGGAGCAGATCAACCAGGCCCGTAGCGGTAAGGTGAATGACCTCGAAGCAGAAAAGGCCAAGATGAAGGACCAGGAAGCACGCCTCCAGGCCGAAATGCAGCAGAACCAGGAGAAGTTCCAGGCCGAAGCTGCCGCCCAGGAAGCTGCGTTGAAGGCCGCGAGCGAACGCGAAGCGGACCTGCAGAAGAAGCTCGCCGAAGAGCAGAAGGCTCTCGCAGAAGAACGCGCCAAGGCCGAAGCACGCCAGCGGGAAGCCATGAACAAGTTGAACGAGCTCCAGTCCCAGATGATTCAGGTGTCCAAGGACGCCCGCGGCATCATTCTTTCGATGTCCGACATCTTGTTCGCCGTGAACAAGGCCGACCTCAAGGCAGACCTAAAGACAAGCCTTGCCAAGGTTGCCGGAATCCTCTCCGTGTACCAGCAGTTCAGCGTGTCCATCGAAGGCAACACTGACAACACCGGTTCTGCCGAACACAATATGAAGCTTTCCCAGCAGCGAGCTGACAACGTGAAGGCATTCCTCGTGGAACAGGGAATCGCCGAAGAACGGCTCACGGCCAAGGGGCTCGGTATGACCATGCCGGTCGCCGACAACTCCACCAAGGAAGGCCGTCAGAAGAACCGCCGCGTGGACCTCGTGATCCAGGACAAGGCCCTGCAGCAGGAAGCGAAGTAATTTCAGATTTCTGATTTCGGAGTTCGGAATTGTTTTTTGGAGGTTAATTCTGAAATCAGAATTCCGAATTCCGATTTTTTTACTAAATTTAGCCCCGTAACTTTTAACCGGCGATGCAAGTCGCCAATCAAATCAAGAGGTAAAACAAATGGCAGTTTCTTACAAGGAACTCGGCCTGGTGAACACCAGGGAAATGTTTGCAAAGGCTGTTAAGGGTGGCTACGCCATCCCGGCTTTCAACTTCAACACCATGGAACAGATGCAGGCCATCGTGCAGGCTGCTGTCAAGCAGAAGTCTCCGGTGATCATGCAGGTCTCTAAGGGTGCCCGCAACTACGCCAACGGCACCATCCTCCGCTACATGGCCCAGGGTGCTGTTGAATACGCCAAGGAACTCGGCTGCGCCAATCCGCAGATCGTGCTCCACCTCGACCACGGTGACTCTTTCGAACTCTGCAAGGACTGCATCGACAACGGTTTCTCTTCCGTGATGATCGACGGTTCCGCTCTTCCGTACGAAGACAACATCGCCCTCACCAAGAAGGTTGTTGAATACGCTCACCAGCACGACGTGACCGTCGAAGCTGAACTCGGCGTGCTCGCCGGTGTGGAAGACGAAGTCCAGGCTGAAGAATCTCACTACACCAAGCCGGAAGAAGTGATCGACTTCGCTACCCGTACGGGCTGCGACTCCCTCGCTATCTCCATCGGTACCAGCCACGGTGCATACAAGTTCAAGCCGGAACAGTGCACTCGCGACCCGAAGACTGGCAAGCTCGTTCCGCCTCCTCTGGCATTCGACGTGCTCCACGCCATCGAAGAAAAGCTCCCGGGCTTCCCCATCGTGCTCCACGGTTCTTCTTCCGTGCCGCAGGACGAAGTGGACACTATCAACGCCCACGGTGGCAAGCTCCCGGATGCCGTCGGTATTCCGGAAGAACAGCTCCGCGAAGCTTCCAAGTCTGCTGTCTGCAAGATCAACATCGACTCTGACAGCCGCCTCGCCATGACTGCCGCTATCCGTAAGTATTTCGACGAACATCCGGAACACTTCGACCCGCGCCAGTACCTCAAGCCGGCTCGCGAAAACATGCAGAAGATGTACGAACACAAGATCGTTGACGTTCTTGGTTCTAACGACAAGCTGTAATGAGACCGCTCGCGCTTCACTAGGGTATTAAATTACTCCGGCAAGCGCTCGCTCTCGCAATCGCGACCGGTTAATACCGGTCGCTTTTTGCTCACAGTTTTCCTGTCATCCTGGAGGTCGCGTAGCTACCGATAGGATCCAAAGCCAAAAGCTTAGGACACCTCGGAACATTCCGGGGTGTTTTTTATATTTAATGCAAATTAATTAGGAGGATAAATGGAACAACTTAAAAAAAGCGATTTTATCGGAGGCTTCTGCAGTTTGTGTGGAGGGGTTGGGAGGAGTCTAAGCAGCGGTTTTC
>NZ_CAMGVQ010000044.1:0-30294 GCF_946062555.1 uncultured Fibrobacter sp. | reverse complement strand
AGCTCTCTCGCCACCACGACTCGTTAGGACGAGTCGCTTGTGGCTCACGGGATGGTTAAACTCGACAGAATCCTATAAAAAAGCTCCTCAGTATTGCCGAGGAGCTTTTCTGTCTACAAATCGATGCTTACGGGCTAGTCTTTCAAACAACGTAAACTGGCGCCGTATTCGGGATTGAACTTCTCGAACTTGGCGATGTCCTTGTCGTGGAAGAATACGAGGACTTCACCTTCGGCGGTCCAGAAGTAAGCCTTTTGTCCTGCACCTTCGAGCTTGCGTTCCTTGAGGGGAACGTCACTGTTGGCGAAGTGTCCGCCGCCGGCCTTGGCGCCGAATCCGAGTTCATCCTTGCCGTTGCCGTAGTTGTTGGTACCTTTAATCGGATCCCATCCGTAACCGGCCTTGAGGACTATCCCGACGGGCTTGCTGGTGCCGGCGTACATGAGCAAGACGTTCCATTCGTCCTTGGTGGGCATATGGAATCCATCGAGGCAGGCTTTCTGGGCGTTTTCAAAATTGTAGAGGCGTCCCCAGTGGTTGCACTGGGCGCAGAGTGAACCCGCGGCGGTTGCGTAGTTCATGTTTTCGGCGGTCCAGAGCTGCGTGCCAATACGAATCCATTCGTAGGCGTAGCCGTCGCGCGGGTCCTTGTAGCTTCCGCTAGTAGCAGGTTCGCCGTTTTCGTCGAAGTATTCGCCGAATTCGATTTGCTTGTTCTGCTTGTATTGAGCTTTAGAGGCGATTTTTCCGTTCTTGTGGTAGCGGGTGACGAGTCCTTCGATGTATCCGTCAGCGTAGTTGTATTCCGCTTCGACAGTTCCGTCTTCGTAGTATTCCTTGACTACACCTTCGCGACGGTCGTTCACGTAGTTGGCTTCGCGCTTGAGGTTGCCGTTTTCGTAGAATTCCTTTTCGGGGCCATCCTTCTTGTCCTTGACGTAGGTGGACTGGATTCGAATTTTACCGCTCGGGTATTCCTCGGTGCGAACATCTTCGCAGGCGGCGAAGAACAATGCGGTTGCTAGACTCCCCGCGACAATTGCGGGATGTATGAAATTGCTTAATTTGTTCATCTTCTATTCCTTTTTTTGTCCCAAAACTCCAACCGATGATTGTTAAAAACGAATCTTTCCAGCCGTAGCCAAAAGGCCGATTAAGTAGAGCATGCCGTCGTAGTAGCGCCAGAATCGGTAAGGGACGGAAAGCGCTGCGAGATCTTTCACGAACGGCTTGATAAGCGGGTCCCCTTCGGGAAGAACCTGCGTGGCCGCTGCGTTCATGGCGATGATTCCCGGCGTTGCATTGCGGCCTTGGCGTGGAAAGTCGCTTCCGTCAATGGCGTAGTCGGCAAGGTACGGACGGCGGCTTTCAAAGAAGAATAGCAGGCGTTCGCAGATATTCTTTTCGCACTCGTGACCGTGGAACAGCGCGTAGTCCAGACTCAGGTTCATGGCTACACGCCATGCGTCGCCGCTGAAGCATCCGCTTTCGGGATACCAGGGGGTTGGATGCGGGGTTCCGTCGTATTCGGAGTATTCGCTGCAAAGCCCTGTTACGGGGTGAGCTGCTTTTTGCAGGTATTCGAGGCTCTTGTCTGCTGTCGTTAGCCACCGTTCGTCGCCGGTGGCTTCGGCAAAGGCTCGGTAGAAGGCAATCGTGTTGTAGCTCGGGTCGGTAAAATCGTTGCCGAGAACAGGGGAGAATTTGACAAGGTTGTTTTCGGGGTCTATGATCGGACCGACAATGCCGTTGTTCGGCTTGTTGCGTAGCCAGTTGATAAGGCCGATAGCTTCGTCCTTGAGGTCCGGTCGATTGAACTTTTCGGCGGCAATCAGGAGTGCCATGGCGAAGTATTCCTCGCCGTCGGGGGCTGCACCTGGGTCCATCTTGCTAAAGTCGGTCGTGGAAACTTGCCAGGCAAAGTAGCCTACGTGCGGACCGTCATCATTGCGGAGGTAACGCTTTGTGAAGTTCCACAACTTGTCGAACTGGCGCTCGTGGCCCGTGAGGGCAGTGATATACATTCCATAGCTCATGCCTTCGGAGCGGATGTCGTCATGGCCGATATCGATGATATAGCTCATGTCCTCAGATGCGCCGAAGCAAACCCGTTCGTAGATAGGATCGCCTTCGAAGAGCTTGCTATAGGCGTTTTGTATAAGTTGAGCTGCAAAACTGGGGCCGTAGCCGGCCTCGACAAACATATCGCGCGGTGTATATCTCTGCATGGTGTTCCTTCTTTCGAATCTCCCAACACAACCTTGTTTTAAAATAAATAATTTGTATCTTGATAAGAGAATGAACTAAAAAAACAGAGAGATATTTATGTCCGACATGTTAATTCTTGGTTACGGACCGGCAGGGATTTCTGCCGCGCTCTATGGACTCCGTGCTGGGCTCAATGTGCAGCTGGTCGGAAAGGATGGCGGTGCGCTTGCCAAGGCGCACATGATCCAGAATTATTATGGCCTGGAAAAGCCTCTTACGGGCGAAGCCTTGATGAACGTCGGCAAGAAACAGGCTCTGGACCTTGGCGCAAAGATTGCCGATGATGAAGTGACGGATCTGATGTTTGACGGCACGGAATTTGTGGCGAAAGGCATTGCGGGTGAATATCGTGGAAATGCCTGCATTATGGCGACGGGCTCGGCCCGTAACAAGCATCCGATTGCAGGGATGGCCGAACTCGAAGGTCATGGAGTGAGCTACTGTGCCGTCTGTGACGCTTTTTTTTACCGTAAAAAGAACGTGGCCGTTCTTGGGAGTGGCGAATATGCCCTTCACGAGGCGCAGGAACTCTTGCAGGTCGTGAACTCGGTGACGCTCTTGACGAACGGGGCGGAACTGACAGCAGCTTTCCCTGAAAATGTGAGGATCAAAAAACACCATTTGCAGTCGCTGGTGGGTGAAGGCCAATTCAGCGGCGTTCGTTACGAAGACGGTACCGAAGAAAATTTTGACGGACTTTTCGTGGCGCTCGGAAGTGCAAGCGCGACAGACCTCGCCAAAAAGGCTGGTGCCGGATTTGACGGTGGAATGCTCGTGCTCGACAAGGATTTCCAGACGACCGTTCCTGGATTGTTTGCCGCGGGGGATTGTACCGGTGGAACTCTCCAGGTCGCCGTAGCCGTGGGCGAAGGTGCAAAGGCGGGACTTGCTGCGATTAAGTACTTGCGCGAGCATAGGAAGTAAGGCTTCGGTTGAATAACTGTGCCTAGCCAGCTTCAGTCGTTTTTCCCTATGCGGCGAATAACACTCCTTACAAACCCAGATTTGTGCAACTTGCATTGCCCACTGTGTTTTTTGAATCAGTGCGGTGTCTCGGGACGCTTTGGCGAAATGTCTATAGAGGTGGCCAGAGCGGCTATTGAAAGGTATGCGTCGGAACGCGATGAATATGGAAATCGGCTGTTGCGCGAAGTGATTCCCTCGACGATGGGGGAACCTTTACTTTATTCGAAGCTCAACGAGTTGTTGCAGGTATGTGAAGCGAAATCACTGAAGCTGAACCTGACGACAAACGGGTCGTTTCCTGGTCCTTGGGGGAGCGACAGCGGCATGGAAAGGCTTCTGGGATCCTGCTC
Organism: uncultured Fibrobacter sp.; assembly: GCF_946062555.1. Lineage (GTDB taxonomy): Bacteria > Fibrobacterota > Fibrobacteria > Fibrobacterales > Fibrobacteraceae > Fibrobacter. The sequence continues at coordinate 26,710 of NZ_CAMGVQ010000044.1, read as the reverse complement.
GGATATCAAGATCAGTACGCTTTCTTACGAAACGGGTGGACTTCCCTATTCGCTTTGGAGTGAAAACGTTGAGCGTCTGATGCGGTGCCGCAGTCGGACAGAAAATGTTGCTGGAAACGGTTTGTCGAAAGTGTCGTTGCAGGTAACGCTGCATGGGCAAAATGCTGCGAACGAAATGGCTGCGGTTGAATGGGCTAAAGGAATTGTACGTTTTGCCGAGAATTTGGGAATTGACCGCATCAAGTGGAATCGTGTTGTATTCTTGGAGAAAAAATCTCCTTCGTTACGAGAAAGGTTCGGAGTGGATAATCGTCTGTTTGAAATGATTCGGCAGGAAATGCTGTCCGGAGCGTTACGGTCGTCAAAAGTGAAATACGGGGGCAGCTTGTTTTTTGAGCAGGACGCAGGCCTTTGTTCCGTCGGGGGCAAATGCGATGCTTGCCCTTTCGAAAATGAAGTGTGGGTGTGGCCCGACGGTCATGAGGATCATTGCCCGAATCCAGAACGCCGGTGGGGCAATTCGCTTTAGCGGCATAATCTGTAAAGGAATTTTATGAATAAATGGTTTGTCATTTCTATTAGTTTGTTTATTGTTGCTGCTTCTGCTTTGGCGGCGCCCAAGTCCAAAAAGAAAAACGAGTTCAAGGACCCGCGCGACAAGCAGACGTACCGCACAGTGAAAATTGCCGGCCTCGAATGGCTGGGTGACAACCTGAATTACAAAACCGAGGGCAGTTTCTGCTACAAAGATGATGACGACCAGTGCATGGTCTACGGCAGGCTCTATACTTGGGAGGCGGCCAAAAAAGCATGCCCTGCCGGGTTCCGCTTGCCCACGCACGCCGACTTCGAAAGCCTCTGGACTGCGGCGGGCGCCGACTTTAACGCGGGCTACTTGATCAAGGCCGATTACGGTTGGTCGGGCGACACCAACGGTAACGATACCCTCAAATTCTCGGCCATGCCCGCCGGCAACCGTTTCGACGACGAAACTTACGGCAACACGGCCAAGTTCGCCTTCTTCTGGAGTGGCGACGACTCCTCCGAAGGGATCGCTCCCGGCTCTGCTCGCGTGTGGTACCTCACCAGCAAGTCCATGGCGTTCGGCTACATGTCCAAGCCCAAGAACTTCGGCTTTTCTGTACGGTGCGTGCGGTAATTATTTTCCGAATAAATTCCCTAAAGCCAATCCATTTTCCGACAAGGGGATGGTCTTTATAAGAATCCGCAAGGGATTCCCCTTTTGCGAGAATTTCAACTACATCTTTTAATTTTTGGGAATCTTTTCAGCGCTTTGTTAATCGCTTGACTGATTTCTTAAACCGGCTGGTTGCTCGAACAGTGTATTTATATGGATTTGTCATATGCCAAGTTCGTCCCATAGCTCCTGCGGTGAAGCATAAGTTTTTGCATTAGGATCGTGGGCGAGTTCTTCGCCTTCCTTGATGGCTTCGAGGAGTTCTTTGGACGGAGGTCTTGTAACGGCAAAAGGCAGGCCGTGGTGCAGAATGGCTTGCTTCAGGAAAACCGTAAACGCTTGGGAAAGCGTCAAGCCCAAGTCGTTGAATAGTTCGGTTGCCTGAGCCTTGAGCTCTTTGTCGATTCGTATGTTTGTTACCACGGTACTCACACCTCTAATTATACAACAATTAGTTGTTTTTGTAAAGTGTTTGTGGTGTAAATGTTGTAAAGTGGGCGGCCTTGTCATTTTTCGCAATTTCCTGAATTCTTGACCAAAGATAAAACAAGAAACGTCTAATTCGTGCAATCAATTGGTTGCAAAATTGCGATTATTTTTAGGAGGGGGAGGGGTCCCCCTGCTTGCAGCCTTGCCCTAGTTTGTCCTGAGCGAAGCCTGTCATTCTGGAGCGAAGCGATAGAATCCAGGCGAAGGCGATATACGAAACTTGGCTACTTGTAGCCTTAGTTGAGTTAGGTTCGTAGGAGCAGGATCTAGGGCAAGTCTTCCAGCACCCCTTCGCCTAGGTGGTTCCACCCCCTAAAACCCCGGCTTCTCTTCTCCCATCCCTGAAAAACAGCGCTCCGGCTCAGCCTGCTCCGCACGCGGACACATTACGGCCTTCGGCCTTTACTGTCCGCTTAGCGGCCAGTCATTCGCCGTCGCTTTCTTTAGGCGTCCATCATCAGACGAGGTTCAAGAGCCTCAATCTTAAAGTTCTTGCGATTGGAATTTTTCTTATTGTTCTTGATGTTCTTCTTGGACATAATAACTCCCAATAGCATTTCGCACGAAATGCCTTGTTTTTTGATTCTTGTTTAGAATTTTACAATTAAGGATTGGTTATTTAACCATTACACAACGAACGGAAAAACCTTGCGTTTTATACGTATATTGCGAACCACTGCTAGTCAAAGATTTTGTTTGATATCCAGCAAGTGCACCCATTTCAGAATCTTCCGACTCTTCCACAGGATAGAACCAATAAGAACTTTCTTTCAATCGCCTAAATTCATGAACCCAATTATATCCGGCCCCAATTAAACTATATCCACTGTAGTTCAGCCCGCCAAAACTAGTGGCACGCACGCCTTTTGCCCCAACGTCATTGGCATGCAAAACAACATAGAAATCATCTTCAGTCAACAAGCGCCAACCATCTGGGCATATACCTTGATGATTGGGCTTAATCAAGTCAGCACAACTTTCAGTATTGCAACGGCTCGGCAATTGCATCATTTCTGACCACTGGTAAAGACCACCATATTCGTCGCAGTTGGTAGTGTCGTTATCATAGCTTGTCGCCATCAACAGAGCTAGAAGAATTCTTAGTTGCTACCGAGGAACTAGATTCCTTCGCGTTCTTCTCGCTAGAAGAAGACTTGCCCTTATCGGCGCTCTTTTGCGAACTAGAAGAAATTTTGGAAATTTTTTCACTGCTAGAACTTACGTCATTGCAGTCATCGCTCTGTTCCTCGCACTGGCGAGGTTCCGGCGAAACAGAAGAAGAGGATTCATCGCCTCATGCTGCAAGCAGGGCTAGGAGAATGGACAGAGCCAATAACATGCGAAGCGAATGCTGCGGCAGGCTGCTTGCAGACTGACATGGCTGAGCTGATGCTGTTATGCGCTTGCGCAATACGTTAAAAATCTTCACAGAAGACCTCCGAGTATAAAATCCCACCAAACTTTCATTTTGGGGCAAATATAAATAATCAAATTTATGCTTGCCGCAATTCGCGACCGATTATATGGATTTCGTGGCCATTTATTTCTTTTTGTAAAAAGAAATAAATTTTTCGAATAATTTGCGTTGAGAGCCTGAAAATGGCGTGTATAGTAATAGGGGTGCGCCGAAAATACACTCTACCTACTTGACATATACACATGAAATAGGTATATTGGATGATACAAAGTTTTGCGGACAGAGAAACAGAACTTGTCTATAACCAGAAGCTTTCAAGACGGTTGCCTAATACAATCCAAAAGGCAGCTTTGAGAAAACTCATGATGATAGACAATGCCAAAAGTTTGAACGATTTGAGGATTCCTCCAAACAATCGTTTGGAGGCTTTGCATGGAGATCGAGAAGGACAATACTCTATTCGCATTAACGATCAATGGCGTGTCTGTTTTTCAATGAATGATGGACATTTTTATAACGTTGAGATTGTTGACTACCACTAGGAGCAAACCATGAGCAAGCATATTGAAACGCCTACTATCGGAGAAATCCTGAATGAAGAGTTTTTTACGCCTATGGGTTTGTCTGCTTACAAAGTCGCCCAGGCAATCAATGTCCCTGTTTCAAGAATTCAGGATATTCTTCACGATCGCAGGCGGATTACGCTTGACACGTCTCTGAGGCTTGCAAAATTCTTTGGCGTTTCTGACGATTACTTCATCTCTTTGCAAGATGATATTGACATTCGTAATCTTAAAATTGAAATTGCCGAGGAATTGAACAAAATTAAGACTTTTGTGCCGGTATAGCGAGATCGACGTATCGGAATAGCGAGATCGACGCCTGTTGAAGCGAGATTAGACAAAAGTTTCACTTCGTTTCAACTTTTGCCCTGCGGGTTTTGGCTTGCGCCAAAATCTCTAACTTGCCCGATATTCGCTTTGCTCATGGGGCAAGTTAGTCGAACTCACTTCGTGAGTTCTCATCTCGCGCTAGTTGCAATAAAAAAACGAAAGGACACCTAAATGGTGTCCTTTTCGTTTTTATCGGAATAGCGAGATTCGAACTCACGACCTCTTGCTCCCGAAGCAAGCGCTCTACCAGGCTGAGCTATATTCCGGTTCGGTGGTCCAATAATAGAAAAAAACTTGAATAATTTAAAGGGGAAAGGCGCAAAAAAATGAAAAAAGTCGAATTTTTATTTCTTGGCGGGCTTTCTAGGGGCTTTTGCCTGGGCGGGGAGCGGTTTTCCGAGGATCATGATGCTCGAACCGGCGTTGTCGGGCTCGACTTTGTACAGCTGGATGCGGTTGCTCCATTCGGAACGTACCTTGCGGTCGATGATTCGCTTCACGTTGCCGTAGCTGGGGTTTCCGCCGCCGTGGATGACCCTGAGAATCTTGAGGCCTGCAATCATCAGGTCATCGATGCGCCGTTCCACGGCTTCGGCTGCCTCTTCCGAGGTCATGCCGTGCAGGTCGATTTCGTCTTCGGGCTCGGGGAGTTCCCAGGCGGCCGGGTTACGGCGCATCTTGCGCCCGCGCGGGGATCGCGCGGGGCGTGCGGCGGCTTGCTCTTCGGCGTCCTTCCGCGCCTGCTCGTCCTTGTCTTCCATGTGGTGGTTTTTGATCCACTCGAGTTGAAAAGCTTCTTCTTGATTTAAAGACATGGACTACTCCGGCTGCAAGTGCGTTTAACCTGTCCCCTTGATGGGTTTGCGTTCCTATAAAATAGCTTTTTTTGCAGTTTGACATATAAATGTGGCTGAAATTCACTTTTTATATGCCCAACCTTGAAAAATGAGTGCATTGGCAAGGCAAAATCGTTTTTGCGGCGGATAATGTTTTCCCTTTTCTGAAAATAGTTTGCTTTTTCTATTTTTGAGGCATGCATACTCTTTATATTGTCGCGACCCCGATCGGGAACATGGAAGATATCACTTACCGCGCCGTGCGTATCCTGAAGGAAGTGCCGTTGGTCCTTGCCGAAGATACTCGCCATACGCGGGTGCTGTTCGACAATTACGGTATCGACACTCCGATGGAGGCGTACCATGATTTCAACAAGGAAAAGGTGACTCCCCGTTATGTGGAATTCCTGAAGAGTGAAGGCGACATTGCGCTCGTGAGCGATGCGGGAACTCCCGGTGTTGCAGATCCTGCGTTCAATTTGGTGCGCGAGTGTGTACGCGAAGGAATCGATGTGCGTGCGGTTCCTGGCGCTTGCGCCATGATTACGGCGCTGGTCTCGAGCGGTATGCCGACGGATCATTTCAGCTTCCAGTATTTTTCGCCGAAGAAGAGCGCCCAGCGCATTCACCTCCTCGAAAAACTTAAGGAAGAAGAGGCGACGCAGATTTTTTATGCAAGTCCGCATAACATCGACAAGTTCGTCGAAGAAATCGGCCAAGTTTTCGGTGAAATCAAGATTGCCCTGATGCGGGAGCTGACCAAGAAGTTCGAGGAACATCTGATAGGGACTCCTGCCGAGATTACGGCGCATTTTAAGGCGCATCCGCCCAAGGGCGAATTCGTGCTGATTTTCAACCCTCAGGACAAGAGCGGGCTCTGATGTTTGCAAAAATGAAGTCGCGGCTTAAGGTGCTCCCGAAGATTTTTTGGATTTATGTAGCGGTCCTTCTAGTCGCAGAAATTGTCGTGTTCGCCTTGCGTCCCGATACGCCAGGGCTTTACACGATGAATCTGCAATGGTTGCCGTTGGCGGTGTCGGTGCCGTTCCTGGTTTTTAGGGGAATCCGTCAGAATTTCAAGCGGATGCTCTACGCCTTTGCGTTGCTTTCGTTCCTGTTCTTGGCGCTGGACTATAATATAGGTGATTTTGCCGGTGCTGGGCATGCGGGGCTTGTCCAGGTAGTCCTGGCGTTTTGCCCTATAGGGCTTTTCTGGCTGATTTTATTTGCGGTTTGGAATTTTTCGCACTTGAGGAATTGCGATTCGCTCGTGGCGCTCCTGCTTTCTTCTTTTAGCTGGGGCCTTTATGCGTTTGCGTATCCGCCGATGCCGCTGGGACCTGCCGCCTTGCTGTTGCTGGTGCCGTGGTTTATAGTCTTGAACCGCTATACGCGCGGACAGGCGATGTTTGCGACCTTCTGGTCGGGCATGCTTTACAATGCGGTCAACTACTACTGGATTTATAATGTGATGCATGTGGAAACAGCGCCTTCGGGTTTGATCTTTTTCGGGCTGATTCTGCTGATTGCCTTCTTTAGCGCCTATAACACCTTGGCGGGTTTTGCCTATACGCTCGCGAAGGATGCGCCGCAAAAGCTCCGCCCAGTATTCCTGTTGCTTTATCCGGTGTTCTACGCGGGACTTGAAATGACGCGGACCTACGGCGACTTTGCGTTTCCGTGGAGTCACCTGGGGTATGTTTTCGGGAACCAGCTGGAATTGATCCAGATGCTCTCGTATATCGGAATTTTTGGCTATACGATTCTCGTGGTCGCCTCGAATCAGGCTGTGGCGCATGTGTTTTGCGTGGTTCGTAATTTGAAAAGGGCGGCTCCCGTTTTGGCGTTCCCGGCGGTCATTTTTGTAGCATTGCTTGTGCAGGGGAGTATCGTGCTCTCGAAGCCCGATGCTGCGCCTTTTTACGGGGACGAACGCGAAGGATTTCCAAATATTGCCCTGGTGCAGCCGAGCATCCAGCAGGGGGCCAAGTGGAGCAAGGAACGCTTCGACGCCATCGTGAAAAAGACTGTCGGCATGGTGAACGACAGCGTCAAGGATGGAGCCGACTTGATTGTCCTGGCCGAAACGGCCATTCCGGATCATATTCGCAGGCAACCTCGGGTGATTGATCTTCTGCACAAGACTGCCGATGACAAAAAGGCGAGTATCTTGACGGGGGCGCTCGACTACCGGAGAAATCCACCGGGAAGCGTGCGCAAGTTCGACATCTATAACGCCGCCTTCCTGTTCACGCCGGGTGTCGGCGGCTATCCTGATCGTTACATCAAAAAACACTTGGTGCCGTTCAGCGAAAGAATTCCGTTCGACGAGGTTTTCCCGATATTGAACTATGTGGATTTGGGCGAGGGTGATTTCGTGGCGGGCAAGGAAACTCCCGTCTATCGTCCGTTCCGTTGGACTCCCTATATCTGTTATGACGCCATTTTCGGTGACTTGGTGCGTGAGGCTATCCGCAGCGGTTCACGCCTGATGGTGAACATTACGAACGACGGCTGGTTCGGCCGGAGTTCGGCCCCTTACCAGCACTTGAACTTGATCCGTTACCGTGCGGTTGAAAGCGGAATGCCGGTGGCGCGCCTTGCGAATAGCGGAGTATCTGTATTTATCGACCAGTACGGTCATTTAGATGGCAATACGGAAATCTTTACCGACCGTGTCATCCAGAGAAAAATGCCGCTGAGGACGCGCGACACGGTTTACACGCATATCGGTGATGCGGTAGAAATGACGCTGCTCGTTTTCGGTGTGCTGTATTTGGTGTTTGCCTTGCTGGTGGCTTGGTTGCAGGCGGGAAGGACGCATGAGGTGGCGGTCGCCTGATTTAAAAGTCCTGCGCCGAGTTGAGGTCGGTGTATCGCCCTAGCTGTGTTTCGAACTTGAGGCGTTCGATTAATTTCCGGTGCATTTCTTGTGACGCGTCGTTGACGAGGTCTGCACGCATACGCCCGAACCAGAAGGCTTCGACATGTTCGCTTTCTTCGAATTCCGCCGAGAATGCCAATGCTCCGTTGCAGAGAATGCGAACGTCCATGTGGTAATGCCATGTTTCGCTGACGGGAAGCGCTGGCCAGAAGGGGATAAAGGCGGCTCCGATACCCCAATCGCTAGTTTCGTAGTCCGGGACAACCTTTGCCGTAATTTGGGCGTTGCCCCTACAACTTTCTTTTGGGAAAAACAGGCTGTCGATGGCGGTCGAATAGGCGCTTTGCAGGTTGGAATCCAGATAGGAAGTCTTGTCTCCAAAGGTGAATGTGATCGGCTCGAAGAAGGAGCCTGTTTTCGGGTATTCTCGGAGGTCGTATTTCGTGAGGTTTATGGAACAACCTGCTAAAAAGCCACAACAACTTGTCGCCATTGCAACCCAGGATGCGGCTTTTGCACAAAACATTTTCATCGTAACAAAATATAACAAAGAGTTCGTCCTCGCTAGATTTGATTTGCTTCGTTGTTGAAGTCGCGGTCCGCTATAAATTCGGATTACGAATAGTTGCTATATTCGTTCACGATGACTTTACCCGCCTACTTTATTTCTGATGCGCATCTGGGCGTGAACCCGCCGGGAGCTGTTCCTGACCGCGAAAAAGCCTTGGTCCGTTTCGTAGAGTCCCTCAAGGGACGAGCTTCGCACTTGGTCATTGTAGGCGACCTGTTCGAATTTTGGTACGAGTACAACGACTATGTGAACCGTAACCATTTCGATCTATTCTTTGCGTTGCGTCAACTGGTGCAGTCCGGTTGCGATGTTCACCTGTTGCAGGGAAATCACGACTTTGCGTATGGAAGTTTTTTCCCGAAGAGTCTCGGGGTTCAGGTCCATAAAGATGTTATCCTGGAAATTCAGGGAAAGCGAGTCTTTTTTAGACATGGCGACGGTGTGGCAAAGTCTGATTTCGGCTACCGAATTTTCCGCAAAATTCTCGATTTCCCGTTGAATCGGTTTCTTTTCAGCCAGATTCACCCGGACTGGGGGATGGCTCTAGCCCGTTTTGTGGGGCGTAATAGCCGCAAGGTAGGGGAGTCCCGCATCATCAAGATGGAAGAGTACCTGCATTGGGCTGAACGCATGCTTCGCGAGAAAAGGTGCGATTGCTGCATTCTCGGACATCATCACGTTTCGGGACTTTGGACTGTCGATGGCGGTATGGTCGCCTCGGCAGGCGAGTGGATAAAAAAACTCTCCTACCTCCGGATGGAAGCAGGAGAGATAACGCTCAATGAATTCGAATTTGTCGGCTAGTCGGCGTTTTGGGCGTCGTTAGCGCGGCTTTCGGTCGATTTCATCATTTTCTTGCTGGAGTTTTCGCCCCAAATCCAGGCGACGACGTCCGTATTTGCAACCTGGTCCCATGCCGCGTCGAGCCAGCACCAATGATGGGTTTCTCCCTTGCTATCGGTGATGTTCCATTTTTCGGGAGTCGCAGAGAAGGTCATCTTGATCGGCTGCGGCTTGCTGAAGCTGTCGTAACCGTTAGATGCCGCTTCCGGCGGATCAATTTCGATGGTCCAGGACTTGCCCTCGGTTCTTTTATAGATGCCGACATTGTATGCTATAAGGAGGATGAGTACGATGATGGCGCCCTTGAAGTTCTTCTTGGTGAGGAAGAAAATCAAAAGCAGTAACATCAGGATCGCAAGTGCACCCAGATTATAGTGGGTTGTGTAGAACAACTTGAGAATGTCGATCATGGTTGACCTCGGTTATTACTTTTTGGAATTTTTTTCGGCAGCCTTCTGCTCGGCGATCAGGGCGGCAACGCTGAAGGAAATCGTCTTGCCTTCGACCTTGCATTCGGTGCGGAAACTCTGCTTGGGAAGTGCGATTCCGTGAGACGAGAACGTGCCCATGAAGGAGGCGTTGGCGTGGCTTGCGATCGTGCGCACGTTGATGAACCCCTTGTCCTTGCTGAAGGTGAGCTTGAATACCTTCTTGGTACGGTCGTATTCGGCAATCATGGTCTTGTTCACCTGGGTGTTCACGGTGTCCCTGGTGTGGCGGTTGAAGATGATTGTGCCGCGAGAGTCAATCGAGAGCATCGTCTTGTTGGCGATGGAGTTGCGGCAGGCGATCAGCTGCCAAGGGCCTTTTTTCTTGGATTCGCCCTTGGCCGTGAAGATGTAGCGGTTGCCTTCTTTTTCCAATGTGTAAGCGCCTGTGATAATCTTGGAGCCAATGGCGTTCAGGGCGCCCTTGACGTACAGGAACTTGGACTTGGTGGAGTTGACGCCGACAATGAAACGGAAGGAGGTCGTTTTCGCTTCTTTTGTGGGGGTAATGGAGAAGCGCTTTCCGACGGGATCTACCTCGATGTCTGCGTAGGGGCCGATTTCAACCGTCTTGCCGTTGGCTGCAGTCCCCTGTTTTGCCATCTTGTCGAGCTTCATCGCCTTGATGGCCTGCTCCGGAAAGCGTAGGAAACCACGGATATCCATCTTCACAATAATATTGTCCATATAACACCTCTTTTTTTGTTTGTGGTTTTCAAGGTAAACTAATAAAAAAAAATAACAAAAGCAAGTGATTTAGAAAAAATATGTAAAAAAACTCTCGAAAAATAAGGGTTTTGTAAGTAAAGTAATGTTGTTGGGGGTGAATTTGTTTGCGTTTATGGTGATAAATTCTTACTTATAACTTGCAAGAGAATCGAGGCGAGAGTTTGGCCGTTTCGGAAATATTCCTTCTTGTGTGTGATGGCGGTCACAGAAGCCTTAGCCTGTTGCTCTACAGCCTTCTTGTCGTAAATTACGGACAGATATGCGGTGGGTCTCGATAATTTGTCTGGATCTGCCTTGAATTGGGTGCGGATAAGGAACTTGGGGTAGAGCGCCTTGTATTTTTGAGCGATGGCGTCGGCGATATCCAAAATGGGATCAATCAGGATGACGTCCTGATGTCCGTTCGACTGGTTGATGGCTGATATGGCACCCATTCCGCGCCCGGCAAGGTATTGCGGGGCTTTCCCGTTGACTTGGGTGGCACATTCGAAAATCTGCTTGGCGTCGCTTTCGAAATTTTCTTCGGAGGGGGTTCCCTTGTTCTGGGCGGAGCCCCGGTAGTTGAAAGTGACGATGTGGATTCCGGGAAGTGATTCCACCTGTGCCAGGAACTGCGCCGCGTCTTCGTCCGCTTCGGGATAGTAGAGCAGGACGGGGTCGTTCTCGTTTCCCATGCTGAAACCGTTCAGCGCGACACCGTCTTCGAGGGCGCAGGTGAGCGGTCTTGCCTTACCCTGGATGGCCTCGTTCGCTTCTTTATGGTAGATGGCGCGTGGAAAAGCGTTCCTGCGTTCGGTGAGTGCAAGGTAGAAAACCATGCTGACGTAGATGACTAAAAGAATCCCTGCAAAGCGCAAAAGCCGAAATAGGGTGTTCCTGAGAAAATGCTTTGTTTTTTCCATTTGCGTCTAAATTTAGAAAAAAAGGACTTTCGCCTGTTTCCAAACGAAAGTCCATAGGATGGGATTGGGTGTTCCTTGAATATATCTAAAAAAATGACGAAGCGTATCACTTCGAGAATTAAAAGTGTTCGCAGATTGTTCTATTTACGGAAATTTACGCAATTTTGCCCCGATGTAATAAAAAAGCTGTTCCCAAAAAATCAAGAAAAAATTATATTTATAAGTGATGAACGTATACGCTTACTACAACTACCGAAAGTATTTGCAGGATTATTATGATTACCGTAAGTCCGTGCAACGTTACTTTTCTTACAGGTCCTTCGCCAAGAAGGCGGGGTATTCCTCGTCGGGATTCTATTTGGACCTGGTCCGCGGGCGCAAGTCGCTTACGCCCCAGATGTTGCCCAAGTTTATCGCGGCTTTAGGCCTGAACGAAAAGGAAGGCCGTTACTTTACGCTGATGGTGGACTTCACGCACGCGACTACGCCGGCGTCGAAGCAGGCTATCTTTGAGCAGATGTCGGCGCTCCTCCCGAGCGCGATCAAGTCGCTTACCAAGAGCCAGCAGGAATATTATAGTAAGTGGTATTATGTGGCGGTCCGCGAGGCGTTGTCCGTTCTCGATGTGGGTCCTAAAAATATCCAGGAACTGGCGCTGTTCCTGAACCCGCGCATCACGCTTCCGCAGGCAAAGCAGGCAATCCAACTGCTCCTGTCGATGCAGCTGATCGAACTGGATGAAAAGGGCTTTTACCGCTCGGTAAACAAGGCCATCTTCAGCGGCTCCGAAATTTCGTCGCTTTTCGTTCATCAGTTCCAGAAACAGATGATGGATCTGGGTAAAGACGCCCTGGACCACTACAGCACCGAACGCAGAAATGTATCTTGTATGACGATGAGCGTTTCTGCCGAGGGACTGGAACGCATCATCAGCAAAATAGACCTGTTCCGCAAGGAAGTGGTCGATATCATCCGCTCCGACGAGGGCGAGACAATGGTTTGCCAGATGAATATTCAGTTTTTCCCGTTGAGCAAGGAAAAGGTGGATTTGCCGCCGGAAACTGAGGAGGAAAAATGAAAAACTTGAAATTTGCATTTTTGACCTTGGCTGCAACGGTTGCTTTTGCCTTTACCGCTTGCAGCAACGACAAGACTGCCGGAACGGTAACAGATACGGGCAATACGGTTGCCGAGGCCGATGTGGTGGCCGGTGTCGTTCGTCGTGTCGATGGATCGCCTGCGTCCGAAGCCGTTGTCCGTATGGCTCGTATGGCCGTTTTCGATAGTGTCCTGCATGTTCCGGAACAGATTGAAGTCGTCACGGATTCCGATGGCGTGTACGCCTTTGATTCGGTGATTGCGGATACCTTCCAACTTGCCGTAATTGATACTTCAGCAGTGGAAGTGTTCTTCTTGCCGCGTACGACCTTGAAGGCGAAGGCTTTTGACAGTATTCAGCTTGCGAAGGCGGCTGTCGTGAACAGCGTGCTTTATTTTGAAGAGGTCGAAGACTCAGCCGTTTCTGTGGGAGGGCACTTTGTGACCTGCCTTTCGGGAACGCCGTTCTGCAATGACGTCTTTGCTGCCGATAGCTTCTATATGTTGGTTCCTGCCGGTAACTGGGAACTTGAAATTTTCCCGGGAGATTCCCTGATGGTTGCCCGTATGCGTTCGCTGGGTTTTGCGGATAGCCTGATCTACCGTAGCTTGAGCTTGAACCGCATGTACGAAGGCGATACCGTGAGCCCTGGCCCTGTCGTGTGGAGTATGACAGCCAAGGCGGATACTTTAATCAAGGAATCGGAAAAGGAAACGAAGAATGTTGCGAGAATTTCAGGAACGGTGCTCTGCAAGAACGGGGACCCGTGTGCCAATGTCGAGGTGATGACTATTCGCGACATCTACGGATTTGAATTCGTTGAAGGCGATTCCTTGGAATTTGTGGCGCAGACGACGACGGACAGTCTCGGTCGCTGGTGGTTGCCTGTCCCGGATTCGTTGCCCGGTGACTCTTTCAGGTTTGAATTCCGCAGGGTTCAGGACGAAAAGGTGGCTCAGGTCGGAATTTCCCGTTACTTGACCAAAAAGGAAATTGAAGGGCTGACGGATACCTTGAATATCGGAAAAACATCCCTCACGAAGGCTTCTTCGCTGGTGAGTGGCGTGAGCCTTGTCGTTGACCGTGAAGATACGACGCAGTCGAACAACTGCATGGTCAATAGCGTGGTGGTGGGTATCAAGGGCACCTCGCATTTCGTGCGCGATGTGACCTGCTATATGCTCATGCTGGATGGACTTCCGTCGGGAGACCAGCAGCTGGTTCTCTATTCGGGTGATCCCAAGGTGATGAATAAGCTGCGTAAATCGGAGGTTCCGATGCTGTTTTACGTGACTTTTACGGCCGTTACGCTTCCTGAAGGGGGTGTCCAGCAGCAGCAATGGATGACTTATACGCCGCCAAGTCAAAATATTTTCAAATAACCCCTTGCCGAACTGATTTTTATTTACTAACTTTGGTGGCGCACTGAGCTATGGTGTAATGGTAGCACAACAGATTCTGACTCTGTTTGTCTAGGTTCGAATCCTGGTAGCTCAACGAAGACTCTTTGCTCATACCCCTGAGCAGAGAGTTTTTTTTAAGACACTCCTTCCAGGATGATTGCTCCTAGCAACAGTCTACTATATTTGCGCTATGGAATTTTTCGACTACTACGAGAATCTTTTTGGTGAACGCTGGCCGGCCTTGCTGGAATCCTTGAAGGGGGATGGTTGTGCGACGGAATTGCGTTTTGGCGAAGGTCTTGAGCCGTATTATTTGGATGAAGCTTCGGTTTTTGCGGCGAAGGCCCTGGATGTGCAACCGGGAGATGACGTACTCGATATGTGTGCGGCCCCTGGTGGAAAGACCCTGGTAATCGCATCCCTTTTAAAAGGGGAAGGTTCCTTGCAGAGTAATGACCGGTCGCCCGATAGAAGGCTTCGGTTGCAGCATGTAATCGAAAATTCCCTGCCGGAAGCGTGGCGCGGCATCATCAAGGTGACTGGCTACGACGGCATGAAGTTTGGACTCCACAAGAAAGAATGCTTTGATAAGATTCTGCTGGATGCGCCTTGTTCTTCGGATCGTCATGTATTGAATTCCCCAGCGCATTTGGAGGTGTGGTCAGCCAAGCGAGTCAAAAGGCTATCGGTGGAGCAGGGGGCGCTCCTTGCTTCGGCGGTCGATGCGCTGAAACCGGGGGGAACGGTTGTCTATGGAACTTGCGCCCTGTCGCCGATGGAAAATGACGACGTGGTGAAAAAAATCTTGAAAAAAAGACCGTCGATGCGGATGGTCGAGATTGAAAACTTGCTGCCCGGTGCAGACCGCACGGAATTTGGTGTGCATATCCTGCCGGACCGTTCCGAGGGCAGGGGCCCTATTTATTGCGCGAAACTCGTCAAGTCGGTGTAGCTTCTGATGGATTTGTCTTCGCTGAAAATCGAATACCCGGAACTTCCTGTTGTTGAACATCGGGAAGAATTTTTTGAGTTGCTCGAAAAGCATCAGGTGGTGATTGTCAAGGCAGACACCGGTTCGGGCAAGTCGACGCAGTTGCCGAAGTTTTTGCTAGAGTGGTATTCCTCAAAGGGCGAAGCCCGAGCCCATACCTCAGAGCGCGAAGCGCGTCCTCAGAACCCCTTTAAAATCGGTGTGACGGAGCCGAGGCGATTGGCGGCAATCTCTATTGCCGATCGCCTGCGCGAAGAACTCAAGGACGAAACGTTCGTCAGCACCAAGATTCGCTTTTGGGAACAGGGCCAGAGTGATGCACCCATCAAGGTGATGACCGACGGTATTTTGTTGCAGGAATTCCGCCGCGACAGGCTGTTCCGCCAGTATTCGGCGATTGTGATTGACGAAGCGCACGAGCGTTCGTTGAATATCGATATTCTGCTTGGCATTTTCAAGACGGTTTTACAGGCTCGCCCCGAGTTCAAGCTGATTGTGGCCTCCGCGACGCTGGATGCAAAGCTTTTTGAGGAATTTTACGACAACAGTTGCGTGCTCGAAGCCGAGGGAAGAACGTACCCGGTCGATGTGGAGTATTATTTTAATTCGGAATTCGGGATTCAGAATTCGGAATTACGAGATGTTAGTGGGAAAGGAGACTCGGGATTATTAGATGAAGCGCGGGATGCGATTTTAGATTTGGAAACGCGCCATCGCGACCATTTGCTGTGTTTTTTGCCGACGGAACGCGATATTCAAGATTTAGCGGGGGAGCTTGCCCACGAGCTGGATTCGGCGAGTTTCGATATTTTGCCGCTTTACGGGCGCATGAGTCCGGACGAACAGCGCCGCATCTTTAAGCATACGGGCAAAACCCGCGTGGTGCTTGCGACAAATATTGCCGAAACCTCCTTAACGATACCGGGAATTGCCTACGTGGTGGATACGGGCATGGCCCGCATTTCGCGGTACAATGCGCAGTCGCGTATCCAGGGGCTCCCGGTCGAAGAAATTTCAAAAGCGTCTGCGCGGCAGCGCACAGGGCGCGCGGGGCGTGTTAAGCCCGGCGTGTGCATTCGACTTTATTCGCCCGAAGATTTCGAGAAGAGAGACGAGTTTACGGAGCCGGAAATCCGGCGCAGTAATCTCGCGAACGTGGTTCTGCAGCTGCGAAGCCTCGGGCTGGAGCTGGAAAACTTCCCGTTCCTGCAATCGCCGCCGCATTCGGCGTTCCGCGGCGCGTACAAGACGCTTTTTGAACTCGGCGCGTTGACTGCGGATAATTCCAGTGGCCATGTGACGAAGCTTGGCCGCGAAATGACGCGGCTCCCGATGGACGTGGCGCTTTCGGCGGTGCTTTTGCGGGCGCGCGAATCGGGAGTGCTACAACCCGCGTTAATTGTCTGCTCGGCACTCTCGATTCAGGAGCCGCGAGTGGTCCCCGGCGAGGAGCCGGAGCGCACCCGTATCCGCCAGCTGCATCGCAAGTTTGCGGGGCACAAGAGCGACTTTCTCACCTACATTTGCATGTGGAATGCCTTCTGCGCCGAATGGGACGGAAAATCCTGGAACAAGTTGCGCAAATTCTGCGACAAGTTCAGCTTCCATTTTTTGCGTTGCCGTGAATGGATTGACCTCTACGAACAATTCGGCCGCATTCTCGACGTGAAATGCGAAAACCGCGTCTGCCCGCTGGATAGTTTCCATGCCGATAATTTGCACATCGCGCTTCTTTCGGGTTTCCTCGGAGGCATTGCCCGCCGCGATATCGAAAACGGTTGTTACCGACTGGTGAGCGGCCGCGAAACGCATGTATTCCCCGGTAGCGATTTGTACGGCAAGAGTGTGGAATGGCTCTTTAGCGCCGAAGTCCGCGAAACGAGCCGCATCTTCTTGAACAAGGGTGCCGAAATCAAGCCCGAATGGATTATGCAGGTGGCGGAACCCTTCTGCACCCGCCGCTGGTATTCGCCCATGTGGAACCAGGAGCGCGGCTTTGTAGAAGCGGTGGAAGAAGTGAGCTTCAGGGGGCTTGTGATCAGTCGCGGTCACCGGGTGGATTACGCCCGCGTAAATCCCGACGAATGTGCCGAAATTTTCTGGCGCGAGGCGGTGGTGCTTGGGCAAATGGCGCGCCCCTTCGCCTTCATGACCCACAACGAGCGCGTTGTCGAAGACTTGCATGCCTTGG
This sequence comes from uncultured Fibrobacter sp., assembly GCF_946062555.1. GTDB lineage: Bacteria > Fibrobacterota > Fibrobacteria > Fibrobacterales > Fibrobacteraceae > Fibrobacter. The sequence goes on along the minus strand of NZ_CAMGVQ010000044.1, from coordinate 9,776 downwards.
AGGCTCGCAAACGCCAGTTCGGGCTTGCTCCCAGCGAAGACGCCCTGGTGGATTACTACGTGCGCATCGCTCACAGCGTCAATTCCATCAAGACGCTCAAGGATTACATCAAGGAACATACCGACCAGTTCCTGAAATTTGATGCCAATTTTTGGCTGGAGCAGTTAGACGCGAGAACGGGCGCAGCCCTACAGACGAGAGACGAGAGAGGTCGAAATACATTGGGCGATTTTTTGACCCGAGATTCGAACCTCAAACCCCATACCTCAAAGGCGCAACGCGCCGACCTCGAGCCCACTCTTGGCGGTTCTATAGAACAGTTCCGCATTGAAGGTCTCGACGGTTCCAGCCGCATGGTGGTGGGCGAGATGGTCTTTGACGCCACCAAGGAATACGACGGTATTACGCTGGAACTGCCTTATGATTTGCTCCCGCAGCTCACGCCCGCGAAACTCGCGCTTTCGATTCACCAGTGGCGCGAATGGATGGCGGAATCGATTATCCGCGAAATGCCGAAGGCCGCCAAGAAACAGTTGGAAAACCGCCGCACTTTTATCGACGATGCTTTTTGCGACAAACTCAAGGCGAATCCGCACAAATCGCCGCTCCTGCTCCTGTACGAAGTCTTTGCGGGTATGAAGCAGCTGGATTGCGACATCCCGACGGTGACTCCCGAAAAGGAAAATCACTTGCGCCTTCACATAAAGGTGTTCAAGGCCCAAAAGTCTTCCTCGACTGAACGTAGCGAGGGAGGGGATCCATACACTTCTCCTAAATTTTCGTTTGAACTTTCGCCGGAATGGGGAAGCTTTAACCTGTTTGCAGCGGTTCGCCCTGTGGTGGTGACATTCGGTATCGACTTTGCTTTGGATGAAATGCGTTTTGGCTGGTGCCTCGGCGAATCGGCCCTCATGACTCCGGCGGAATCTTCTTTCTGGCAGGCGTTCCGCAAGCGCGTTGAAGTTCCGGCCAAGCCCGATACGCTCGTTACCGATTGCCTGAACCTGCTTGAGACCGGCGGACTTTATGCCGACGGTTTCAAGACGGCCCTCAAGGCCTGGGTGTTAAAGTCCCTTGCTGCTGACAATTTGGATGCGAACCGCTGCGTGCGATTCACCGGCCTGGAATTCTCCCGCGGCAAGAAAATCAACGATTTCAAGAATTTGGCGGTGTCTTCGCGCAGCGAAGATGACGAGGTGCGTCTCGCCCTGGTGCGGGCAACTTACGAGTCGGCCCTGCTTGGCGCCGAATCGTTCGTGACCTTCTGGGACATTCTCCGCGAATTTTCGGTCGCCATGCGCCAAGGCGGCGACCACGCCCGCGATGCCCTCGGTGTCATTACGGCGAACCACAAATCCATCGGTAAAATCATAGTCCTCTATACCTCCGATAAGGAGACGACCCTGTTCGAACGGCTATGCGTTCTGGGCGAGATGATTCCGGGCGCACCGAACCTGCTCCGAGACAAGGCTCCCTTAAAACCCGAACTATCGGTGCGCACGCTCCGCGAAAAGTTCCGCCCCTTCCTCAAGGCGCGATTTATGAAGGAGCATGAGCTGAAAAAGGCGCGCGACCTTCTTTCGAAAATGGAACGGCTCTCTGCTGACGAAGCCGAATTCCCGGAACTTTACCTACAGGCCTGCGCCATGCTCGAAGATTTCGAAATCCTCAAATTCAAGCGAAAAGGCGACGATTCCGAAGAGGTGATCGAAGACGATGCCCTCGCCAAACTCAAGGGCCGATTTGGGCGGTTGTAGGCTGTTGTAGTTGGCTGCGCGGAGTTGATTGAATTTTTTTTAACTTGACTCCATTTTTGACTTTGTTTATTTTATTTGTATGTTAGTGATGTGGGTTCGTTTTCCCTTTTTGGGGCTTTTGTTGGCGTTTGCGCTATGCCTGTGTGGTATGAGCTGCGCTCCGGACTTGTGGGTGTAATCACCGAAATCCATTAATTTGTTTGCTGTAAAACCGACCGGTGTCGATATTGCAATGGACGTGCAATTGAGCTGCCGTCTTATGGGGCGGAAGTGGATTCAGTCGAGTCGTTGTCGTACTATTTTAGGGAAGTCAACGAACGCGAAAAACCATTGAACAAGTCTTTCAAGTTGGAGAGGTTTCTGTCGCCCGAAGATACTTTCTGTGGCAAGTTCGTGAATTTCGCCGTGCTTAAGATTAGCGGAGTCGTGGATTGATGAAACATTACCACGACCTGGAAAAAGACGAGATGGTCTATGATGAGAACCTTCATTACAATATTGTGAAGTTTGAGGGATGGACTACAATGTGGGATTTCGCGCAGGGGCATACTTGTAGTACGAAGACTGGGAAATGACTTTCCGCTTTGAGCTGGGTTACCTTTGGGGGTTTACGGAACACTTCTTCGTGGGAATTGCGTTCAAGACGGTCCTTTCGTTTAACAACGAGGAAGGCGACGAATACAGGGGCAAAAATATGCCTGCTGACGATGTCCCGCTCAACACCAAGTCGTTCGGTCTTGTAATCAAGGTGGTTCGAAAGTAGGGTTTGGGGATTTAAAGTCCCCTTTTTTTTGGGCTCTGGCCTGCAAATTTTCTAAATTATGCCTCGATGAATTTTATTTCCCGTTTTTTGCTGACTTTGTGCGCGTGTTCGCTGGTCGTATTGACCGGATGCGAGGTCCCGTTTACGAAGGACGATCCTGTTGTTGTTTCTGTGGGGGAGGCGAAACTCCGTGAATCGGAAATCCGCCGCGTTGCTCCGGAATGGGATTCTTGGACTGATCGTGAAAAATTGACGTTCCTGGAACATTGGATTGACGAAGAGACCATTTATCAGGAAGCTGTGGCGAACGGCATGCTGAAGGACGAGGACTTGCAGGCGCAAATCCGCCGTACCGAACGCAAGATGACGGTCGACCATTTCTTGCAGAGTTTTGCCGATACCATGATGGTTGGCGATGCCGAAAAGCTCGATTTTTACCAGGCGCATCCGGAACTGTTCTTGCGCGGGCAAACGATGGCCAAGGGGGCGATCCTTTATTTTAGGGACTGGCAGTCGGCGGATCAGTATTACAGGGGGCACAAGAAGATTATTTATGATTCCCTGCCGGCAGAACATTGGCTTGTGAAAAAGATTGAGACCTTTGATTCGGTGACGGTAAGTCCCGATAGTTGCATGATTCCCTCTATCAAGGATGCCACGCTCGGTCAGCTTTCGGTGATGAAGGTCTGTGGCGGGGCTCTCAAGATGGCGGTTGTCGTGTCGAGGCTGGATTCCGCCGATGTGTTGCCTTATGCCGAGGTGGCCGAAGATGTGGCGGCGCGAGCCTGGGTGGAACACCAGAAAACGGTGCTTTCTCGCCTGAAAAAGGAATGGAAAAAGGCTCGCCCGATTTTCTCGCAGATGAACGTGTTTAGTGAAAAGGAAAAATAATGAAGTCCTTTGCCAAACGGATTGCTTTTGTATTTGGATGCATGGCCTCGCTTGCGATGGCTGAACCTGTGCTGATGGAAGGCGTTGCGGCCGTCGTGGACGGCAAGCCGATTATGCGTTCGGAATTCTTGAATGCCTTGTACCGCTATCAGGAAACTCCCGAAGGAAACGCGATGTCGGAAGCGGATCAGCGCAAGTATGTGCTGGACCAGCTGATTGAAGAAAAGGTCTTGTTGAGCCGAATCGACCGTGACTCGATCGTGGTGACGGATGCCGAAGTGGACCAGCGCGTGAACGCTCACTTGTCGCAGCTTGCTGCCAGCCAGAATACGACTTTGGCGACACTTGAAAAGGCCATTCGCGCCCAGCTCGGAATTAGCATGGCTCAATACCGTGACCAGCTCGCCAAGCAGATTCGCGGACACATCGAAATGACCCGCGTGCGCCAGCGCCATGTGGGTGTCATTAACCCGACGAAAAAGGAAGTGGATGCGTTCTTTGCCGAATACAAGGATTCCATTCCGCAGCAGTTCAACTGCGTCTTGTTGAGCCATATCCAGTTGCCGATCGTACCCGATTCTGCAATCGTGGATTCGGTGCGTAAAATTGCCGATGCCCTGATTGATACGCTGAACCTGGGCATGAGCTTTGAACTTTTGGCGAAAGCCCATTCGCAGGATACGTCTGCCGCAAAGGGCGGTGACCTTGGCTACTTTAAGCGCGGTCAGCTGGACCCCGCCTTTGAACGTGCTCTTGATGCCCTGAAGAACGGTCAGTATGCTTCTAATCCGGTAAAGACGAAACTGGGATGGCATATTCCGCGCGTGCTGGGCCGTAAGGAAGACGGCGTGCGTTCGGCGCAGATTTTACTCCGTACGATTCCGACGGCGAAGGATACCGCTGCTGTGGTGGCGCTTGCGGATTCCCTGCAGAAGAACCTTAAGACGAGCGAAGCATTTGCCGCTGCGGCCAAGAAGTTTAGCGAAGACAAGTCCAGCAACTTTGCCGGTGGACGCCTCGGCTGGTTCCAGCGTAACGAAATGGATCCTGCCTATGTGGAGCCGGTGGCGAATCTGAACGTGGGTGAAATTTCGGAACCCGTGCTGATTGACGGTGCGTACCACCTGTTCCGTCTCGACGATTCCCGCCAGACCCGCGACTTGAACCTCGACGAAGATTACAGCAAGATTGAACAGATGGCGGCAACGCATCTTGAAAATCAGAAGCTCCAGGCGCTCGTGAAGAAATGGCGCGAGGAAGTCCACATCGAAATCCGCATGACGGAGTAGCTTTCACCGATGATTCACTTTAACCACGTCACGAAATCTTACGAGGATAATTGGAAGGCTCTTTCCAATGTGACGTTGCGTATCCACAAAGGTGAATTCGTCTTCTTGACGGGACATTCGGGCGCAGGTAAGTCGACTCTCCTGAAGTTAATCTATATGGATGAACGCCCCGACGAAGAACGTGGCGGCCAGGTGATGGTGAAGTTTACGGGTGACTGTCTATATGACAGCAAGAATACGCCCGATAGCAAGATTCAGGCGCTGCGCCGTAAGATGGGAATCATCTTCCAGGACTTTAAGCTGTTGCCGGATCGTAATGTTTTCGAGAATGTGGCGTTGGCCTTGCGTATCGTGGGCACTCCGAGCAAGTTGATTAATGCCGCGGTGTTCGATGCCTTGGCGCTCGTGGGCATTAGCCAGAAGCGCTTTGCGATGCCTTACACGCTTTCGGGCGGTGAACAGCAGCGCGTGGCGATTGCGCGCGCCATGGTGCACAACCCGTATCTGCTTTTGGCGGACGAACCGACCGGTAACCTGGACCCCAAAAATGCCGAAGAAGTGTTCAAGATTTTCAAGGAAATCAACGCCCGCGGAACGACCGTTGTGATGGCAACGCATAATCCGGACTTTTACCTAAACAGCCCCTTCCGCCGCCTGGTGCTTGACCACGGCGAACTCTTGAACAGAGATTTGATTTAAGGGCTAGCGGCTGATTTTTTTGATTTCGCCGGGTTTTAGATTGCCTAACGTGTATTTATCGAACTGGATGCGCATGAGGCGCAGAACCTCGTAACCCAAGTGGGCGAGCATCCGGCGGATTTCGCGGTTCTTGCCTTCGGACAAAGTAATTTCGAGCCAACAGTTCTTTTCTCCGTCGCTGTGGAGTACGGCGCGCTCGGCGTGCATAAATTCTTCTTTTTCGCCGAATACGCGGGGCGCGACGTTGAAGCCTTTTTCCATTTGAGAAAGATCGGTGGCGGAGGGCTTGCCCTTGACTTGCACCCGGTAGATTTTAAGATGTTGCGCTTTATGGATTCTATCGCCTTCGGCTCCAGAATGACAGAAGGTTGGAGAACTTGCCGAAGGGCCGCTCAGGATTATGTTTGAATCGCGAGACTCTCTCGCCTGTAGCATCGAATCTGCCCACTTGCTGTCGTTGGTAAATAGCAGCAAGCCTTCGCTTGCGGCGTCAAGGCGGCCTACGGGCGCAATGTGCGGCATGGGTTTGCCGGGAAACATTTTGGCGTATTCTTCGCGGAATAAATCCATCACGGTCTTGCGCCCCTTCTCGTCGCTTGCGGTGGTGACGATTCCGCGCGGCTTGTTCATGGCGAAATAGACGAATTCACTTGCGGTGACGGGGGTGCCGTCGACAAGAATTTCGTCATTTTCGTAGGCGGGCGATTCGGGGTCGCGCACAGGCTTGCCCCGGAGAATCACATGGCCTTCGCGAACCAGCTTTTCCGCCTGGCTCCGACTGCAATAGCCGCGTTTGGAAATGACGCGGGCGACGCCGTGGGCACCCTGCTTACTTGCTTTGCTGTGCTTGCAGTGAAAATCCATACATGAAAAATAATTTTTTTTGCCAAGAAAGTGAATCTTTTTTATTTTATAAAAAAATAACAGAAGGAGATGATATGAAGAAAACGATTCTGCTAGTGCTGCTATCCGTACTGTTCGCACATTCGCAAACAGTATTTGAAAATGCCGATTGCAATATTGTCGGAAATCCTCAAAATTCCTGTTTGATAACGTTTTCTCGGTTTAGTTTTGGCCAGAATTTTGGCACTAGTGGTACAAACATGTTTTTCTTCGATGTTGCGGACTTGCTGATTTCCAAGGATGCATTGCCTTCGTCTGCAAGTGTTCCCTTGGACCAAAATACACCCGTCTTACCCATACGTTTTTTTATTCTCTCGAGCGATGCTGGCTACAATGCTGCGATGTCGTTGATTCATACGGCATATGCGACTAGGGCATCCGTGAATGTAATCTTTATGAATCCGGCGGCAAAGCTGCTCAAGAACGAAAGCAGCTACAAGGCGAATACCAAGAGCCAACAGTGTTATGTGAATCGCGTTGACGACATTCCCTATTCAATACTTTGTCCGATCATGTCGATCACATTGTCTGAAAACTAGTTTCTGAAATGAATAGTAAAGTGCTCCTTCTTGTTGCTTTTATTCTGGCTGCTTCAAATGTTTTTGCATTTGACCATTTTGTTGAAATGAATTCGCCTTCGACTATTGTCTTGCAAGACGGGGATGTAATCACTCTTTCGAAATTGCCTTCGGACTGGAACTTTTCTCGTGTCGCCTTAGGAGTCAATTCGGTCTCCCCAAACAAATTGATCGGACGTTTTGTTGTTAGAAATTGTGCGTATAGATTAAATGGCTATTATAAACTGGTTGACTTTGGCATTGAGAATGGCGTCTCAGCAAGGTATTATGGACCGACTCAACAAATTCAAATTCAGGGGTGGGTCGATTCCGCTCCGGTGCAGGCCAAATGCGAGAATGTGGAAAATTTGCTGAAGCAAGATTCCTCATGGCAATCCGAAAAGGACAGAATGAAATTTCTTTTTTCCGTAAAAACGGCTAAATATAAGGATCTCGGTCCCGTGGAATCTATGACCAATTTTGAGGGCCCGTCTGGACTGTTCAAGATAACGTCTCTCCCTGAATGGAACTTTAACCGCATCTATGTTCAGGTGGAGCCGATGGATGGTCGCGAACTGGATGGATACCTGTATTCGAGGTCGCAACAAAGTAAGGTTGCCGGATGGTCTGCAAATATCCCCCTGATTTTAAAAACTGATTTTCCTGTTGTTTTCGAACTGGCTTTTCCCGAATTTCGAAAAGTCAGGTTGAAGTGGTGGGCCGTGAAAGATTCTCCAAAAGAAGAACCTGTCAAATTGGTCGCAAAGGATATGGGGGATTCAGTTGAAGCTGTTTACACGTTTGAAAATTCAACTCATCACAACCGGAATGTGGCCTTAAGATTCCGCAAAGACGATTTTGTTAATGGAAAAATTCCTACGGTAAAAAAATTGGAATTCAATCCTAATGGCGTGTTTAGAGTTGATTCTCTGAAATCGTATGTGAGTCCCGGCGATGTATATGATATAAACGCGGAACTGGCAAACCCCGAACCTGTAACCTTTGCCCTGCCACTGGATTTTAAGTATAATCCGGAAAAAGACTCCCTTGTCATGATGCACCAGGAGAATGACAAGTGGGCTACGGTTCCTGTCGATAGCGTCGTTAATGGCTTTGCCTACTTCAAGACGACTAGATTCTCTCCATGGAGCTGGTTATATGGTGAAGGCAAAAACGTCGCGTGTAGCGCAGGAGGCCCTTTTAGTTACCTTGTTTCGGAGACATGTCGTGATGCGGCAGGCGATTTTACTCAACCAGTAAGAGACTTCAAATCGGCCACGGACTTCTTCTACGAGAAGTTAAAGGACATGGGGACCGATGCGGTCTGTCTTGACAAGGATGGATTTAAGCGGTTGTTTGAAGATGAAAAGACGGATGAGTGGATCGGCGTCCCGGCAGGACATCTGGATTTCAATTCTATTTGGCCGGGAAATGACCCAGGCTTTTTAGAAATTTACAACATATTGATTTCCAGGATGAATGATGTTCCTCAAAATTTGGAAGATGCATGTAAAAATAGTGACGACAAGGAAGTCTGCGAATGGAGGACGACAAGAGATAATTTAGACATACTTTTGGCGGAAGTCATTATTGCGCAAAGAGCTGACGGTCTAAAACCCAAAGGGTTCGCCAGAAAATACAAACAAGCTTATTACGATACGAATAAAAAGCAATTTCTCCTGAAAAATAATGCAGGTAATGCAATAGTATTCAAGGATTATTTTAAGACAATAAGTCCTTTCGTAGAACGTTCCGGCTGGTTTGTCAAGGGGCTCCGGGACTGCCTGGGGTTCGTAAATGCGGACGGGATTGCGGTACAGAAATGGATTGATTTTACAAGCAGTTTCAAAAACTATACTTCCGTATGCCAGGCTTTTTTCAAGGCTGCCGATTTGGCGGGAACCGCGGAAGAGGTGGCTGACAATGGCTTTAGCTGTGCCCAGTTCTCGTTGCAAAATGTATGGCGGGAATATGGATCCGGTGAAATGATGGATAAAAAAGACGATAAACTTATCGCCATATCTGAGGTGATGGTTCGAGTGTCCCTGTTAGCCTGGCTGGATAAAACCGTTTTTAGAGATTTTCTGCATTTAGCCTATCAAAGAGCTTATGACGGCTTGCATGAATGGCTTGAATTGGCTGATCCGTTCTTGATTAGTAATAACATCGTTGCAAAGGCAAGCGCAAGCTTGTCGCTATATGAGTATATTTTTACGGGAGGAGCGACGAAGATGAACCTGTTGAACGAATCCTTAAAGAAACACTATGGCGAACACGGTGGATACTCGGAGGGGATGGGCTATTCCCAGTATATCTGGGATGATGTTCCATACGTGTTGGGCGCATTGAAGGACGCTTATGCCTCGAATGGAGAAAAATTGAAAATTGAAGAAAAGTTCCTGAAATCACCGGACTTCATTTTTGAATTTTCTAGGCCTGTCGGCAAAAGTAAGGATGCTTCTTATTATGGCTTTATTCCCGTGGAAATCGATGACGGGTGTACCTACAATCCTGATTACCGGGTATGGGCGAAATTGAAGAATGATTCCAGGTATTTGGCGATGAGTGAATATGCCCCCCTGCGTGATGCCGAAAAAAAGAATGTGCTGGTGGCATTTGGTTTTCCCAATCTTGTTAAGTATGCAGAACAACAAGTGAACAAAATACAAATACCAAAGCGTGGTAAACTTTGGGGGAGCAACAAGGACGGCCTGCTCATGATTACTGCTGTACACGGAGATAGTTCAGATGCCGATACGGTTGCACTTTCGATGGTTGCAGAAAAGGGTGATCTGTGGGAGAATGGCCAGGCCCATGACCAGCAGGATAACCTGTCGATAACGCTGGCCGGTAACAAGAGCGGCTTTATTGTCCAAAAAATGGTTAAAACCCTGCACTTTCAGTGCAGCGACTTTCA
>NZ_CAMGVQ010000043.1:0-30807 GCF_946062555.1 uncultured Fibrobacter sp. | reverse complement strand
AACAAAACTTTCTGCCTTTATTTGCTCCCAACAAAAATCGTCTATTCGTTCATAAATGACTTTGTACGATTCATCCTCATTCACCCCCAATTCCTTTGCCAAAATCTTTTTTCCAGAATTAGGACTTTTATCGGACATCGGTAAATATTCGTAGTAATGATTTGCAGCAGCCTTTGATGGTTTCAATGCTCACAACAGCCAAGATTCGCTTCTTGTCTTTGGTATCATGGGAACGCCATTTTCAAACTGTACCGAAGCGAAACCTTCGTCCATGGCAGCAACCTTGGCCTTGTACACCTTGTCGACATCGTTTCCTGAAGATGCGTCTAGATCCCTAAAGAAAACAACTCCCCAATCATCCCCGAACTCAACACTTTTTTCTTGTGCAATTTTTGCTAAGAGTTTTGCACATATACTGACATATTTTGCGTCAGGAATATCCTTCTTTAAACCACGAACAATAGAGGTTCTTTTTTCTGGTTTGCCCTTCTCAGTGTCAGCCAACTTGGCCCTGGATACTGGAAAAAAATTTATGTACGAGGCGTCATCCCAAAAGAATTCCAACAACTTGTCGAGACAAATTTTCAAAGGGCCACTTTGACCGCCAAGTTCATCGTAGTACAAATCATTTAGCCCTTCTCCGCAAATGACTATACCCGGCATATCTACTCAATATTCCTTAACTGATCAGAAAGAGCCAACAAATCTGTATCCCCCATAGCCTCTCCTGGTCCCATAACATTCAGCTTGTCTTGTAAAGAAGGAATTTCAAAGAATTTCGTTGCGTGGGTGTGGTTATTCTTGTCCCGATATAAGAAATAAACGCTATTGCAGGCAGCATCGTCCGGCAAATAATTTAACAAAAGACCACTATGAGTTGTCACAAAAATCTGTTTGCGAGGATTGCCATAGTTTAAAAGTTTTTCAACGAAGTTTTTGAACAATTCTTGATTCAAACCATTCTCGACTTCATCAAAAAGAACAACGTCATTTTCGGAATACTGCTGCGATAGCATCAAATACAATCTCAGCGTTCCATAGCTCAGATTTGTTGCGCTAAAAGCAGTCTTTTCCAGTTCGCTCAACAACAGCGATTTCCAGCCAAATCGCTGTTTTTTTACTTCAAAGTTTTTCAAAGTCGGATAGAACACTCGAAGTTCCTGAAAAAGAGCCTGTTGCTTTTCTTGAGACAGATTTGCAATAAAGCCGCACAAGTTTTTCCCGTTTTCTTCTACTTCACAGACAGATGCTTTTGAACTGATCCTTGTGGATGATGCTATGGCATGAGGATCCAAAACACCGAACAACTTCAAGTCACGAAGCTGTTGCCCTAAAAAAGATGCATACAAGGAAAAAACAGACCCTTCGTACTTTATTTTACTGAAATCAACCGAGGACGTCTCCCCTGTAGCCATCACAGTATTGAACTTACCGGAACTAAAAGTGTATTTTGCATTGGTATCTTGTAAGGTCTCTGCGACACAGCGCAATTCCCGAGTATTGAATTTACCTTCCCAGTACACAGGAGTATCATTCAACAACGCATCTACTCGAATTTCAATAGTAAACTTTTTCTCGCCACCGATGGTGAGCAACTCATTTGCTGAAGACAGGTCCTGTTCCGTGAGCCAATCCTTAACCTTGCCTCGCATTAAAGCCCTGATAAAGCTAAACAACTGCAAAAAAGTTGTCTTACCAGAACCATTCACACCAATTAAGCATGTAAACGGAGACAAACCGGATATTTCAAAATCCGCTAAAGACTTGAAATTCTTTACAAAAACTTTTTGTATGATAAATGAGTTCATAAGGGCCCGTGTTTAACCTGCAATATAGAATTTTAGATTAAAAACATCCAAAAGCCCTACATGAAAGCGATGAAATTTGTAAGGAAACCTAATCTCTTTTGCAAGACAACCAACCTTGGACTGATGTTGGAACTTTTTACCCCTCATATTCCTTCATTATCTTTTCATAGTACGCTTCGGCGTTGTATCTTGCCTGGGCGGCGCTTGCAATCCCTGCGTAGTCAAATTCTGCCGCGAACATCTTCGAAATCTTTGCCTTCAGATCCTCGACATCGCCTGAAGCAAACGTCATGCCGCTCACCCCTTCCTCGATCAGTTCCGGGATGCCGCCGATACGTGCGCCAAGCACGGGAGTGCCAAGGGACTGTGACTCGATCACCGTCAGGGGATTGTTCTCGCTCCATTCCGCAGGCAGCACCATGAAACGGGCCCCTTCAAGGATGGGGCGGAATTCGTCCCAGTTCTTCTGACCCACGAATTCGATGTTCGCGCAATCCTTGTACTGCGCCTGCAGTTCCGGCAACAGCTCCCCGCCGCCGATCACAACCAGCTTGTAGGGCAGCGTAGCGGCAGCCTTGCACAAAGTGGGAACACCCTTCACGGAATTGACACGGCCCAGGAACACATAGTAGTCTTCCTTCTTCAGGGACGGATTCTGCACCTTGCTTACATCGATGAAGTTACAGAGCACATGCATCTTATCGGCGGAGTAACCGCCCTTCACCATGGTATCCGCCATGAACTGGGACGGAGGCAGGAATACGTCAGTACAGGCCTCCAGACGTTCCTTGTTCCACTTCTTGATTTCGCGCCAGCCGATAATGGCCCCGGGAATATTGCCCGGCATGCACTTGTGCCTGATGACCGCAGTCTTGTCGCAGAAACACTCCTCGCACCACTTGCCGTTACGGGTGCAGGTATAGCAGGGGCACACCAGCTTGGTATCGTGCAAGGTCCACACAACGCGAATCCCGCGGCTATGTGCAATCTCCGCAATCACCGGGGAAAGCTGCGTGTGGATGTTATTCAGGGAACGACATCCGGCTTGAAATCATCGAGCAGAGCAGTCCACTTGCGGCGTACCTCGCTATCGCCGAAGGGGCGGGTGAACGCAGCCACCTTGGACATGTTCTTTGGCCAGTACTTGCTCCAGGGACTCTCCAGGTTCTCGGGATAGTCCATGGAGAAAATAGCCACCTCGTGACCGTGCTGCTTAAGCAACTGCTCCAGGTTGAGCATATAGATGCAGTCGCCACCGCGACGATAGTAGAACTTGTTAGCGAGAAGAATTTTCATGGCAACAACCCTCTTTAAATCGAGTGATTATCTCTGCTGATACTCATGCAAAGCGAAATTGGCAATTTTTTGCGCCAGTTCACCGACATCAACTTTTCCTTTGGCAGATGAATCGACAAAAAGGTAAAAATAATTGTCTCTTGGGTTGTCCGCATTGAACAAATGCAACAGATCATCAAGAATACAATTTTCCCGGTCGCTAATTCGAACCCGGATATTCTTGAGTTCACTTTTATTGAAACCAGTCTTGAATTGATTTGCACGTATAATCACATACTCAAAAGGAAATTCCTTTTCGGCGGAATAATCCTTCAGCATATTTATCAGGCAAATCACCTTGTCGAGTTCAGCTTTCTTTCCTGCAGAAACTACAGCCGGAACAAACTTTGCATTTTCAATTTCATAATTGAAATTATCCAAGACTCTTTGATTTATCACAGGAAAGTCATACCTAAGAATGAGTGCATCCTGAAGGGACTTGAATTTTTCTTCCAAAAGCGACAAAACATTCGGTGCAACGCCAGCCTTATCGAAATAGAACCTGTATTCAGATTCCGACTTCCACAAAGGTTTCTTTCTCGTGCCTCTCGAAAAAAACTCCGTTATCCACTTGTCCTTACCGTAAAATTTCTTTGCATAAGAACTTATATCAGCATCTGACAATAAGCAGATTCGACCATTCTCGTTTTGCACACCCTTTTCAGACAACGCTTCGGCAGAAAAAAGCGGCAAATGTAGCTCTTCATACGCACCCTGCGTTTTTGCAATCATGTATGCAACAAGATTGCTCTCATACTTTATTACAGGATGATTCTGTATCCATTTTCGCTCCATGTCATGAGCCAGAATCACGCTTTCGAGCGTGCTTAGAGCAGACTTTTCAAACCCCTGCAGTATTGAATTGCTCGTCCTTATCACGCACACGGCATTCAAGAGCCTTTTATAATCAATATTTATACTCTTAAATCCAGTTGTAAAACTATCTCGAATCAGATAGTCCAACTTGTCGACATCTATCGTCTTGGAATTAAGCAAATCAATAAAGCAATTTCTGACATCGCTTGCATCGGAATACTTCAGACCAATAATACAGCGCGTAAAGAAACTTTTGTCGTATTTTTCAAATATATGCGAATAATTAACTATCGACACATAGGCGCTCATGACCTCGTGCTCGGCGCCGACAACCTTTCCATCTGGCAAGTCAGACACAAAGTCGTCATCAGCCAGTTCATCGAGAAGCCTACGCCAAATCATAGGCTGTGCGGCGGCATTCCGTTCCTTGAAATAGAAATGTTCGCCCGTATGAGAAAAGGGCGAATGCCCTATGTCATGCATCAGGCACGCCAGCAGGAATGTCTTGCCATATTTATCGACATTTTCGGCAGTAGCCAAATGTTGCCTTTTTATATCACGCGATAAACAGGACTGGGCAATTTTTCCCAGATAATAGACGCCCAGGGAATGAGTAAAACGATTATGAACTGCAGACGGATAAACAGACGAATAGCTCGTCTGAACAATATCTCGCAATCTCTGGAACATAGCGCTGTTTATGACAGCATTCGGATCATCATCGGTAATTTCTATGTATCCAAAAACCGGATCTTTTATCTTCAGCAACTTGCTCATACAGCTTCTTTAGCTGAATAGGCCGCCTTGATAATGTCATTAGATAGATACGCCACGAACTTGGCGACCAAGGTCGCCGGTTCAACCTTTAACTTTAAGATTTCGCCATTGTCGACCAATTCAAAGCAATCGGAATAGTTGCGCACCATATCCAGCACATAATTTTCGGAAAACAAGAAAATGGACGATATCTTGTTTTCTTCAAACGACTTGACCACATTCACACGAAACTTGTCTAGCTCTGATAGAGAGATTTCGGACTTTCCCATTTTTATGAGAGCCAATGCGGCAAGATATTCTATACCGATAAAGTTTGTCATGTGTGTCTCCAGGCTGCAACTGCAATATACAATTCCTTATGAACGAAATTGTATATCGAGCTATATTAAAATATACATTCTTATTTTGACACTAAGTGACAAAAAGGAACGGTTTCTCTCCAAAATCCGATATACCTGCGCCGGGAATTCTATATTTCCCCTCACAGTGTCAAAAAAATGTTCCATTCTCAAGTTGCAACATCCTTAGTGACATTGTTGAGTTCAGGGCGTTCCCCGGCCAGGGCCGGGGGCGGGCCCTCGCGGCATAAAATTGCGTCCTCACGCCGCAATTTTTCCGCCTAGAGGGCCGAGTGCATTTGACGAGCGGCCCTCCCGGCCCTACGGGCTTCGATCTCCCCTAAAGGGGACCATAGCCACTAAGGCAACAAGTTGCCAAGTGGCTGGAGGCCTAACGCAATATGCGGTTATCTATCCCCGTACATCTTTTCGTAATACTTCTCGTAGTCGCCGCTGGTGATGTTGTCCAGCCATTCCTGGTTGTCGAGGTACCAGCGCACGGTCTTCTCGATGCCTTCCTCGAACTGCAGGGACGGTTCCCAGCCGAGATCCTTCTGGAGCTTGGTGGAGTCGATGGCGTAGCGCGCGTCGTGGCCCAGGCGGTCCGTCACGTAGGTGATGAGGTTCAGGTCTTCGCCTTCGGCGCGGCCGAGGAGCCTGTCGACGGTCTTGATCACGACCTTGATGATGTCGATGTTCTTCCATTCGTTGAAGCCGCCGATGTTGTAGGTTTCGGCGATCTTCCCGTTATGGAAAATCACGTCAATAGCGCGGGCATGGTCTTCGACAAAGAGCCAGTCGCGAACGTTTTCGCCCTTGCCGTAGACCGGGAGAGGCTTCTTGTGGCGGATATTGTTGATGAAGAGCGGAATCAGCTTCTCGGGGAACTGGTACGGACCGTAGTTGTTGCTGCAGTTTGTCACGATGGTCGGCATGCCGTAGGTGTCGTGGAACGCGCGAACGAAGTGGTCGGAACCTGCCTTACTAGCGGAATACGGAGAGTGCGGCGTGTACTTCGTCGTCTCGTAGAAGAAGTCGTCGCCGTAGGCCAGGTGATGTTCGCTAGAGCTTGCCGTCGTGGTGAACGGGGGCGTGATGCCTTCCGGGTGGTTCATCTTGAGGGCGCCATAGACTTCGTCGGTAGAGATGTGGTAGAAACGCTTGCCTTCGTACTTTTCGGGGAGGCTTTCCCAGTAGAGCTTTGCGGCCTGGAGCAGGGAGAGCGTTCCCATCACGTTCGTCTTCGCGAAGGTGAACGGATCCTTGATGGAACGGTCCACGTGGCTTTCTGCAGCCAGGTGAATGATGCCGTCGACCTGCTCGTCCTGCATGAGCTTGTAGAAAGCGTCGAAGTCGCAGATGTCCATCTTCACGAACTTGTAGTTCGGCTTGCCCTCGATATCCTTCAGGTTCGCGAGGTTGCCCGCATAGGTCAGCTTGTCGAGGTTGATAATCTTGTATTCAGGATACTTATTGACAAAGAGGCGCACCACGTGGCTGCCAATGAAGCCTGCGCCGCCGGTAATGACGATGTTTTTCATAATAAACCTTTTCTTGTTTTAGCTAGACGTGTCATCCTGAGCGGAGCGCCAGCGTAGTCGAAGAATCTTAAATTAAAGTTCAAATGCGAAGCCCAAATTTTTTAATGCCGGGTTCTTCGTATCTTTTTCGCTCAGCAGCGGTTCAAAGCCGTTACCCACCGGCCACTTGATGCCGATTTCCGGGTCGTTCCACATCAGGCCACCTTCATCCTTCGGGTCATAAAGGCGCGTGCACTTGTACACGAACGTCGCCGTCTCGCTGAGAACCACAAAACCGTGAGCAAATCCTTCGGGAATGTAGAACTGCTTCTTGTTCTCGGCGGAGAGCGTAACGCCCTCCCACTTGCCGAACGTCGGGCTACCCTTGCGGAGGTCTACAGCGACGTCGAAGACTTCGCCTTCGATTACGCGCACGAGTTTGCCTTGCGGGTTCTTCTTCTGGAAATGAAGTCCGCGAAGCACGCCTTTCTTGCTGCGGGATTCATTATCCTGCACAAAAACCATGTTGAGGCCGGCGGCATCGAATTCGCCCTTGTTATAGGTTTCCATAAAATAGCCGCGAGCATCGCCGTAAACAGTCGGCTCGATGACGGTTACACCTTCGATGGAAGTCTTGATAAAATTGAATTTAGACATAGTACTATATTCCTTTTTAAAACTTAAAACCCTTCGGCAAGCCCAATGCGTTCTCGAAGTTTTCTGGACATGCAAAAATCAATTCGTTGAATGCGTCAGACATTTCCTTCTGGGCCGACAAATCCGTAGAAAGAAGATCGTGCAAGATGAATATCAAGGCTCCGACAGAATCATTCCTCAACTGCAGCCGATGCATAATCGGAGTACGGGACGGCCTTATTTTGAAGCGGTATCCCCAAAGGCGTCCGTGATGAGCACAACGATTGCGAAGAATGACCAAACTTCGCACCCAGGAAACCACATCATTAGGCGGAGCCTTTAGCGCAGATGCTACTTTTTTTACATGCGACTGGTATTTTAAAGCACCAAAGACCTTTGACCATTTCCCAAACGAGAGATATTCAGAAAGAATCCAACATGGCGGGATATCGGATTCCGTATATGCGGTCTTAAAATGGACAGCGGAAAGTTCGTTGTTGTCGATTGCCCTTTCCAAGGCATCAACGCACTCCTGTTTTAAATTATCCAAATCAATGGAACTTGTAAACAGGCCATCATCCAAGAACCAGAACGGATTCTGTGTTTCCGTCACCATGACATAGTTCAGAACGGAGCGGAATACTATTTCAAACCGGCTGAGATACTTTTGTAGAAGCGTCTTCAGCTTTTCGTCCCACAAATATAGGTCTAGAATTCGGTTGAACGATGTTTCGGGCACAAATTTGTCCAGGCGATTCCCGGCATCGTCAAATTCTTCAAAATAGAGCCCATAACCACAAAAACGATAGTAATTAACCCGTAACAAAACTTGTGCAGCAGAATCGTTATCTATCTCGACACCACGGCTCTTTAACAGGGCAACCTGTTCTTCGAGGGAGGTAGGCTTCTTATTGAATTTCACCGAAACCCCCTAAAAACAAAAGGACTCGCCGTGGTCCGCTCCCGAAGAACGGGATCGCGTGGCGAGTACTATTGTTAATGAATATAACTAAAAACGCCCATATTGTCAACAGGTAAGCGCGAAATTTTACGATATATTCTGCGTCAAAGATTATCAAAGGCACCCCTTTCCGACCAAATATACATTCCATTTTTGTCACAAAGTGTCAAAATGAAATTTTTCAGGAAATTTCTCCAATTTCCTTCAGATATCTCGCCAAGGCATCTTGCCATATGGGAAGCGGTTTGAAACCGGCTTCTACGAGTTTACTTTTGTCCAAACGGCTATTAAATGGACGCGCAGCCTTGCTGAGGCCGTATTCGGCGGTAGTCACGGGAACAACCTTCGTCTTCAAGCCTGCCTGGCGATAGATTTCACACGTAAAGTCGTACCAGCTAATGTAGCCGCCTTCGTTCGTGGCATGGTAGTAGCCGTACTTTTCGGTCTCGTTCATATCAACAAGCAATCGAGCAAAATCCAAAGTATAAGTCGGCGTACCGATCTGGTCGTTCACCACGCGCACGGTGTCATGAGTCTTGCCCACATTGAGCATCGTCTTGATGAAGTTCTTGCCGTTGAGGCCGAACACCCACGCGATACGCACAATAAAGAACTTCTCCAAGGTCCCGCTCACGGCGAGTTCGCCCTCGAGCTTGGTCTGGCCGTAAACATTGAGAGGCTTGTAATCCTTGCAGTCGGGCTTCCAGGGTTCCGTTCCCTGGCCGTCAAACACGTAGTCCGTGCTGATGTAAGTCATCTTGCAATCAAGGGCCTTGCATAAATGTGCAATATTTTCGGTGCCATAGGCATTAATTGCACGAACTTTTTCTTGTTTATCAGCATCTTCTGCCAAATCGACGGCAGTCCACGCAGCACAGTGAATAACTGCATCGGGCTTGACATCCATCAAGACGCGTTCTACCGCTTTCGCATCTGTGATATCCAATTGACGGTATTCACACTTTGTAACAGCAGAACTATCAGCAACTCCTGCACATTCTGGAGCGATATCGCTACCCACAGCAATATGCCCGCGAGATACAAGTTCATTCATCACATCATGACCTAGTTGGCCTCCAACACCTGTCACAAAAAATTTCATATTTTTCTCCTTATTCCACAGTCACACTTTTCGCCAAATTCCTTGGCTGATCCACGTTATTGCCACGCAACGTTGCCACATGATAAGCTAACAACTGCAACGGAACGCACGTCAATATCGGCATAAGCATAGGCAATGTTGTCGGAACACGAATCATGTCATCAGCAAATTCGTCAAGTGGAGAACAATCCTGCGTCGTGACCGCGATCACCTTACCACCACGCGCCTTGATTTCACGAATATTCGAGATAATCTTATCAAACAAAGCATCCTTCGGGGCAATCACTACCACAGGCATATTCTCGTCAATAAGGGCAATAGGGCCATGCTTCATTTCGGCTGCCGGGTAGCCTTCTGCATGGATATAACTGATTTCCTTCAGTTTGAGAGCGCCTTCCATTGCAACAGGGTAGTTGTAATGGCGACCGAGATAAAGGAAATTCTTCGCATCCTTATATTTTTCAGCGATAGCGCGAATTGCACCGTTCATCTTCAGTGTTTCTTCGACTAGTTCTGGGATTTTTGTAATCGCATTTGCGATTTCCATGCCGTGTTCAAAGGAAACTCGACGCTGTCGACCAAGCAACAAAGCAATCATTGCCAATACAAGAACCTGACCAGAGAAAGCCTTTGTGCTTGCCACGCCAATTTCCGGACCCGCATGCAAATACACACCATCATCAGAATTGCGAGCGATGGAGGAGCCTACTCCATTACAAATTCCGAGAACCGTAGCACCTTTTTGGTGCGCTTCCTTCATTGCGGCAAGCGTATCCGCGGTCTCACCCGACTGCGAAATCGCAAGAACAAGTGTCCCCGGCTTGATAATCGGATTACGATAGCGGAATTCAGAGGCATATTCCACTTCAACCGGAACGCCAGCCAAATCCTCTATCATATACTCACCGACCATACCTGCATAGTAACTGGTGCCACACGCAGTGATAATAATTCGGTTAATATCACGTAATTCGCGAATATTGGCTTCAAGTCCCGCTAATTTAGCATTGCCGTCGGCGATATTCAAACGACCTCGCATCGTGTTTCGCAATGCTTCGGGCTGCTCA
Source organism: uncultured Fibrobacter sp. (assembly GCF_946062555.1). Classification (GTDB taxonomy): domain Bacteria; phylum Fibrobacterota; class Fibrobacteria; order Fibrobacterales; family Fibrobacteraceae; genus Fibrobacter. The sequence goes on along the minus strand of NZ_CAMGVQ010000043.1, from coordinate 20,447 downwards.
AAAATTTCTTTAAGCATGTAATGGTCAAAACCGCATTTTGCGACAGCATCTTCGTCAAAGTCAATCTTCTGCACATCGCGCTGAACAGTCTGGCTCTGAAGGTTCAATATTTCATAACCACCACGGTGAGCAACGACAATGTCATTATCATCAAGATAAACAACCTTGTGCGTATGGTTCACAATAGCAGCCACATCACTTGCCAAGTAATATTCGCCATCATCCCCAATACCGAATACAAGCGGAGAGCCACGACGGGCTCCAATCAAGACATCCGGTTCATCTTTGCATATAATCCCGAAACCAAATGCTCCCTCAAGTTTGCCAATAGCCTGGATAACGGCAGATTTCAGGTTACCCTGATAGAAATGCGAAATCAGATGTGCGACGACTTCCGTATCGGTATCGGACTTGAACTCAACTCCGTTCTGTTGCAGTTTTGCCTTTAGAGAAGCATAGTTTTCAATAATGCCGTTGTGGACTACAGCAATCTTTCCATCTGCACTGACATGCGGATGAGCATTATTTTCCGTCGGTGCTCCATGGGTCGCCCAGCGGGTATGACCAATACCGAGCGTGCTCTGTACACCTGCAAAACCCTTCAGTTTTTTCTCAAGGGCAACAATTTTCCCAGCAGCCTTGACTGTCTGCAAGGAATTATTCGAAACAAATGAAACTCCCGCGCTATCGTAACCGCGATATTCTAACTTCTTTAAGCCGTCTAACAAAATGGGAAGAACAGGCTTAGAACCGATGTAACCAACTATTCCGCACATAGAGTAATCCGTCAATTAAAATATTTAGTCAACAGTAACCAAATTACTTTTCTAAACCGATCAATAAGAATGGCCAACAAATAACAAACACACAAAAAACAACAAATCAAAAACAAACATACAATGCCATCATTTAGATTATACAATGCAACTATTTTTTTACAAAAGACGGGCTCACATAGATTTACATTCGTATGTAATAGAAAAACTGCAAAACACGATGACGCAATCCAGTTGACCAATCGATTTGTAAATCGTAGTTTTGAAAAAAATAGAAGTAGAAAAACTGAAGCTAATATAACTATAGGATTAATGTAACTAAAAATTTGTCTTGTTGGATGATTTGTCAATCTAGAAATGAACTCTAAAATACTTAACATAGTAACGCACAGGAAATATCCCATACAGTGAAATTGAATACTCTTTTCACTAAAAAAAGTAGCGAATTTTCGAATATATTGAGCAAGCAAATACAGACCTATAAAAGAGATTGTAGAATATCCTTGCTCAATAAATCTTGCGGATCCCGTTAATCCATAAATTGTTTGGAAAGAGAAAAAACTTATCAAAACTAACAGAAATGCTTTTTTGTCTGATTGATCACAAAAAGCATTCAAAATCGGAGACATTAAGTACAACAACAAATATGATTTAACAAACCAATTCCATGTCGTTATTTGGAAGCAAGCCGCAATTCCTTTAATATTTAAAGGAACATCAAGAAAAATTACGCAGAAAGCGTATATGAGTAAACCAAAAAAGAAAACCTGAAATAAAAAACTCAGCAAAGATTTCCATTTAAAATGAATCCCGAACCATCCTGAAATTAAAACAAAGACATCAACACATACAATACAGGCCGATTCCAAGACAATTCTTGTCATAGACGGAATAACACGAGTTGCACACTCTTGTGCTGAAGGTCCCCCATCTAGCGCAAAATAATTGGCATGGACAGCCAAAACGGACTCTATCCATAAAACTGTGTCATTCACCACCAAGCATCATTTGAAAAATGATGTAAATTGAGGAACTATGATGACACACGAAGAATATAAAGAGATGATCAAAAAAGCAGCATCTCAGTTCAAAACAGGAAAGCCAATTTTTGGCAAAGACGGAGCATTTCACCAAGTATTGGAAGATTTTTTGAATGCTGCATTAGAAGCGGAAATGGATGTTCATTTGGAAAAAACAAAGCCCGAAAATCGAGAAAATCGGCGCAATGGGAAAATGCCGAAAGAGATAAAAACGGCATACGGAGCAGTCCAAATAAACACGCCTAGAGACCGCGAAGGAAGCTTTAATCCTGAGATTGTGAAGAAACGTCAAACCGTGCTTGCCGAAGGTCTTGCAGACCGAATTATCGGCCTTTACGGACTCGGACAAAGTATGCGCGATATTCAAAAATATTTGGAAGATGATTTTGGCGAATACATTTCAGCCGATACCATTAGCAACATCACAGAACGCGTGTGGCCAGAGATTAACGAATGGAGAACGAGACGTTTAGAAACGGTTTATCCCATCGTTTGGATGGACGCAATTCATTACAAAGTAAAAGATGAATCAGGCATCGTAACAACGCGAGCAATTTACAATGTCATCGGTGTTGATTCAAATGGTTACAAAGATTTGCTAGGCATGTATGTGTCGCAAAGCGAGGGTGCAAAATTCTGGATGCAAGTCCTTTCCGATTTGAAAAATCGCGGAGTGGAAGACATTCTCATCGCTTGTGTAGACGGACTTTCAGGCTTTCCGGACGCAATAGAATCCGTGTTTCCAAAGACCAATGTTCAGTTGTGTGTAGTGCATCAAATTCGAAATTCACTCAAGTACATTAACGCAAAATCACAAAAAGAATTTTTGAAAGAACTGAAGTTAGTTTATGCGGCATCGACCAAAACGGAAGCCGAAATTGCACTCAAAAAATTAGAAGAAAATTGGGCAAAAAAATATCCAATCGTCATTCAATCTTGGAAAGAAAAATGGGATAAACTTTCGTGTTATTTTGATTATCCAAGTGAAATTCGTCGCATTATTTATACGACAAATACTGTCGAAGGTTATCATCGCCAAATTCGAAAAGTGACAAAAACAAAAGGTCTGTTTCCAAATGATGACTCGCTTGTAAAACTCGTGTACTTGGCGTATCGAAATATCAAAAAGAAGTGGAAAAAGCCATTGCAAAACTGGACAACTTGCGTACAAAAATTATCGATTCTTTTTGGTCAAAGATTTAATCCACTCAACTTAAATCAAATTCCAAAATGAATTTTCTCCGCCCCCAAACGGAAACACAAAAACTTTAATTGGATGATTTTTTTTTCAAACAAGGAATGATAATTTTATCATTTCTTGTTATATTTGAATTGCTTCAAAAGGAGAAATTTGAAGTTGTCGCAAAGACAAAATCGAGTTGAAAAAACATCGCTTTGATTTTGCTTTTCGCTTCTTCAATTTTGAAATTTCAAAGCTCTTTTTTTAGCTAACAAAAACTAAATGACACAGTTTATTTGACAGAACCCCAAAACGAGGAACATCGCTATTATGCGAAGTAATTCAAAATTTGATTGTCTTTCCATAAACTTTCTTTATTTTTCAGACATTTTTTTTAAGCAATATTCAACAACTTCATTAGTAAAGCCACCAAACGGATCCTGGCCAGTCATTTCTAGAAGCCAATAAGAAAAACCGCCAATATTTTCTTCAATCAAAACAGGATTTTCATTTACATCTAGCGAAATGTCTAAAGCAATAAGTCGACAATGACGATTTTGCAGAGCCACATCTAGGGCAAATTTTCTTATTTTTTCCCAGCATGGAATTTTCAATTTTTCATGCGAATAATCAATGTCATTCCATACATCCGTTTTACATCCATATTGATCCAGTGTCGTTTTCATTAAAGTTCCATCGGATACATTTATTCCTACAAAACGTCCACCCGCATGCGCATTATCAACGAAAGTTCCTTTTCGACCAATTCTCACTATACCTCCGGTCAAATGAATCTGTTCTGTTTTTACAGAACGATATAAGCATAAACGCATTGTATTTACAGAGGTATCGCAAAGTTTCGAAAAGAATGGGTGCTGTTGAACGGCTTCTTGTAAAATAAAATCATTCGATGACATTAGATATTGCAATGATAATTTTTCATTATTAGAATTGAAAAATCCATTTTCTTTCCTGAAAAATTTAACGACACCAACACCCGAATCAGTATCTACACTCGGCTTGAATATTAAATCTTGATATTTTTTCAGATAACTTTCAAAATCTTCGCACGAACAACTAAAGCCTTTGTTCAAAAAGAAATCAAAATTTTCGTTCAAAAGTTGTCCTCCATCAATTCTTCTTAATGTCGTTTTAGGAGTGTTAATGTGAGGCATGTATTGGCTGTATAAATTTTTATCCGAATAAAAATCTCTATATCGAACAGGATTCAAATAACGCTCTAGATACATTTCTCCAATATATTCAGGAACAATATGCGGAACTTTCCCCATATATCGAGAAAAGAAACGATACGATTCCGTTTCTATTTTTTCAGGGAATCGGCTCCAGAATGCGATATACGCATCTTCTCCATCAACATACTCGTTAGAAATGTTGTTTTTTTGGAGATACTTAAGAGATTTGATTCTATAAAATCTTTGCGCAATACGACGTCTTCTTAAATTCCATAGAAACTGTAGTAATTTTTTTAATCTTCTTTTCATTTAAATAAACCCCTTGTTTTTTTTATTATGGATTTGGCGTTCCGAATGATTGCACGAATAAAGTTGTTAGAGAACCTAACATAAAGGATTGTCCTCAAGCCCCGTAAGCCATATCTAGCATTATAGTGTTTTAAAGATATGTTCGCAAAACATTGTGCGTTGGAATCAAAATCAATTAAGGGCTTTTCAATTTTTTCATGTATTGTAAACAACTTATACTGAATCAAGTCGTTAAAACGAACATCATATTTTTCATAATTGGCATCTAACCAAGAAAGAAGATTAATCCAATAGTCTAAACTATAATTACCGTTAGACGCCGAACCTGGATGGCATACGATTTCAGCAACGACATCATCGATAGATTTAATGGAATTTATCCTGCTTGACATCAATAGATTAAAAATAAAATCTTCATTATTTTTTATTGATGGATGCACAACAACTCGAGGTTCGGATAAAAGGACATCCTTTCGCCACATTTTCATATTTAAGCCTTTAGGATGTTCTGATATAAACCTTCGATACTTCTTATTTCCTTCAAGAATCCCACTGAAGCTAGTCCCATAAATAACATCGTTTATTCTATTTCCATTTTCATCAATATCAACGCAAACGCCATTCACATAGTCAACTTCTTTTTCTTTCATCGCTTTATAAAAATTCGATAATGCCGTAGGAGGCATTCTGTCATCACCATCCAGAAAAGCGATATATTTTCCTTCAGCAGCATCAACTCCAGCAAACCGAGCCGACATAACGCCGCCATTTTCTTTGTGAATGACTTTTATCCTGCTATCAGAGGTTGCATATTGATCACAAATTTTTCCCGAATTGTCTGGAGAACCATCATCAACCAGAATGATTTCATATGAATCAAAATCTTGGTGCTGAACACTTTCAATTGTTTTAGCAACATAGCGTTCTACTTTATAAATCGGGATTACTACCGAAATTTCTACATTACTCATTTTTTTATTTCCTTTTTAAAAGCTTATGGTAGATACGTTTTAACGCATCAACGCATTTTTCATTTAATGAAGGTTTCAAACATTTTTCTACAAGGTTTTCAAAAGAATCAGTTGAATTAAAATTTTTAAAGAAATAATTTCTCTTTGGGTGGGGCTTTACAGGATTGACAATTGCAGGGTTGTAGTAGACAGCTTTATCATAATCAGTGTCAAATACATTTAATTCTACAGTTTTATTTAAAAGTTCTTTGCCCTTGATAGAATTTGCTAAAACAAGCGAGACCCCTTTATTATCATCAACAGATGGCATAATTCTATCAACACCCCAAAAATCACCTAACGTCAAATCAGCATGACTTGCCCCAGCTTTCGCTTTACACTCATAGCAAGAAGGCCTTAATATGACATCCCATAAGAACGCCTTCATATATGGATTATATTTATAAGGGGTTGAAAGGGTACAGCTTTGCCCCTTCATGGTAAAACTGAACCCTTTCCATCCACTGCATTTGTCACGAAAAGATATATTTCTAATAGGGAACAACCCAGAATTTTGCCTTTTACACCAATTCAAATAAGTTTTCCATACCATTGGAGAAGGCGCGCCATGACAAACCACATCAACAGTGTAAAGACTATCGTAATCTTTTTTCAAGAAATGCTTCAAACCTGAAATTTGGCATGGGGTTCCCGAAAAAAGAACAATCTTGTTCTGATTCAGAAAAAATTTGCACTTGGAAAAGCTTTCTCCAACTTGAGCCTGAACATATTTGGATCCTTTAAAAGCCTCTAAAGAATCTTCATCTTCAGCATAAGCGATTACTACTTGATAATCCTTGTCAAAACACGCCCCAAAAACAACGCCGTTTTGCCTTAAAATCGTTCGCGCCAACGCAGTAAACGCACCTCCGCTGGAACTCGTTAAACGAATTTGCTCATTCGTATTTATCACACCATATGTGCTTATCGGCTTTTGCTGTTCATACACGGAATTGAACGGACAAACTTTTTCACAAGCTCCACATTGAACACAGACGGAAGTGTCAACCACAGGATACAAAAAACCTTCATTGTCGGCACGCATTGTTATGCAATTTTTTGGACAAATTTGCATACACGCACCACATCCGCAACATTTCTTTTTATCAAACAATTCAATCATACTTTATTTCTAAAAAATGGAATTCTTTTCATAACAAAAAAACGTTCACCTTTAGACAGCCCAAAAACAAAGCAATTTAAGGAGGATATCAAAATTGAAATAAGCACCATTGCAATCCATTTGTAAGTAAAATCATATAGAGCATTTTTCACAAGCATTACAAGAATAAGAGATAAGAATGTAACACAAAATACTTTTAACGCAACCTCCATAACAAACCGGCGAATTGACAGCCCAATCATTTTCTTGACCATTACAAGTCGAACAACATATGCTGTGCAGCAAACAACAAAATGGACAATGAATACAGACCATGGAGCACCTCCAAATCGTAATACCACATAGGATATAGGAACAATCACCAATAAGATTCCCCCAACAATAGTCTGATAAGCCTTAACTCGTCCAGTTGCTGCAACGGCATTCATCAAGGGACCTGCAGTTGCATCAAGCATTGCTGTTACCAATATTATTCTCAAAAAAACAACCGTATATTCAGGAACGTCTTTCAACCATATTTCAAGAATTGTCCCCGTTTCTAGAAGAATTGGCAGAGACACAATGAACAACAGATAAAATGTGAATTTACATCCACGCAGTATAAGTGAATGCATTTCATCTATTTCATTATTGGCATAGGTTTTCGTAATTTGGGGAGTAACAGCCATCTGGAAGTTTCCCGCAAATTGCAGAACAGCCCCCTGTACCTGAACAGCTATACCACGTGCAGCATTTACAACAGGGCCAAAAAAGACATTTAACAGCATATTTTGTCCTTGAGTAAACAAAACTGCTGCAAAATTCCCCCACAAATTCCACCCTGCAAAAGAGAGCATTTCTTTAAACAGAATCTTATCTCTTTTTAGGTACATACGAGTTTCAGCGAAATGTCTTTTACAATACACCGAATAAACGCAACGTAAAAGCAACTGAATTGAGGCTATCAATATTGCATACAAAATGAGTTTATCGCATTCTGCATAAAGAACAAAATACACTGCAGCGAGTTTTAGTGAAACTTCTAATACTGATATATAAGCAAATGCAGACATTTTTTCATGCGCAATTATTGCCGCATTATAAGGGAAACTCATGATGGCGACAACAACAGTAATCACGCTTAATTGGAAAACCCACATCGCCGCATTCGCTCTATCTGGGGCAATAATCATCTTTTCTTTAAGAAACCATATTCCTACAGATTCCGCCAACACAATTACAACTAATGCAATAAGAAAATGTATTTGCATACTCGTCGCAAAAACTTGTTTTAATCTTTGGGGATTTTTTTTCCCTAACTCATAAGTAATATAGCGCTGCGTAGATGTGGTCATCGCACTATTCAAGAAGGCGAACATAGTGACAATTCCGCCGACAACATTATAGACCCCATAATCAGAAACACCCAATGCGGCAAGCACAATACGACTCGTATATAGCTGTACAGCCATCGTAAATGCCATTCGAATATAAAGAATGATTGTATTCTTCACAATTCGTTTATTATTTGCATGGGATTCTATTAGCTGCATTTTAAGAAACCGAAGGTGTTAATTTTTTTTGAAGCCAAAGAAGGGATTCTTCACGCCATTTTTGCAAAGAGTCATCAACAAAAGACCAGTCAACAACAGAATTCAACTTTTTAAAAGCATCCTCATAAGATTCCGATGATAATACGATTCTATTTTCTAAATGATTTTTTTCAAGTAATGTTGAGAACCGTTCGTTCATTCCGCTTTTTTGCCCACTAGTGGGCAAAATCAAAAAAGGCTTATGGAACAACAGACAAAATACGCAGCAATGAAAACTATCCGTCACCACAAATTGTGCATTGTCAATGTAGCTAAGCCATTGCGATACCGAAGGAATCCTAAATCCATCTAACGAACACTTGACAACATCGTCTAATAAAAGTTTCTCTATGGATGCCGAAAGTTTTTCTCGAATTGTATAGATAAAGGAATATTTTCTACGATTATTTTCGATTTTAAATTTCTTTCGATAAAATTCTCCATTATGCAAAATCGTTGGATCACAAACACAAGAAACATTTTTTATTCCTAGCGATTGTAAATATTCAACAGAAGAACGTTCTCGAACACTAACAGAGTTAAAATTTTTCAATAGACGGAGTGCCTTCGCTTCAAAGTCCTTTGGCCAGGATGGCATTCCTAATGATGCGGCATAGGAAATTTTACGAGTTTCATCAGATGCAAAACCTGCAAAATAAATGTATTCTTCGTCTGATACAAAACGAGCATTCCAAATTTGATCAGAGCCAGCAATTATACAATCATATTTTAGAGACAGGTCCCTTGTGTTTTTGAATACTTTATATTTCTGACACGGAATTCGCTTCCAATCAGAAAAAGTCGGTTCTCGTATTTGATTTATAAAATTTTTGAGCCACCAGTAAGGATGTAAAAAAGGCCAAATATAACGATACTTTTTTTTCCGTTCAGCAAATAAAACCGCAGATCTAGCCTTGTACGCAAGGACTTTTGAATTCGGAATCGTATTATGCAATGCATAACACTGTAAAAATGCTCCGTAGTTACGAGCTTTCCAAAAAGTGACGATTAGTGTTTGCATCTACGCTCCGGCAATTCTATCAAATCTCCCCATTCCTTTTCCCATGAAATCGGCTTTGCTTTCATAAAGCCTCCATCATCAAAAAAAGTCATTTCTCCGAAATAAACTTTTCCGTTTATTTCATAGAAATCAACTCTGACGTGAGGAATGCCTTCCGAAAGGATTTTCGATATTTTTTTCATTTCTTCCAAACAAATAGGCTTTTCCGGAATTGTCGTCGAATTGGGAACTCGTTCATCCTGCAAATTAATATGATTAAAATTCATATCAAAATAATCGAACGTTTTATTATTATTTTGTCGGCCCTTTGCAATTAACAAATACTTTGGTTCCGCGTTAAATGTATAGAACTTGTAATCTCGTAATTCCTTATATGTTGAATCTTCCATATAAGGCTCTGCTATAATTCGTGGAAATACGTTTTTATACGGCCATTCGCGACTTTGCCAGTAAAAATTACGATTCAGCGAAGCCGTTATCTTTTGGCGAGCAGCCATAAAATCTAACTTTGACTTGTCTTTGACAATCACAAGTCCACCACTATCATGCGTGCACTTTAGTACGAACTGGTTCGACAGTTTCCCGAAATCAATATCTTCAAACCTGTTCCAAACTCCAAGAGTAGGAATCACATATTGTTCGCCAATCTTATCTGCCACCCATTTCTTGACGGCATACTTGTCGACAAGTGTTGTGTACAGTGGATTTCGGTTGTAAAGCTTAAGCCATTGCAACTTTTCATCAAATGTTTTGGGATTGCGTAAATTGAGAGGATATCCCATCATTTTTTTAAAACGATATTTCAAATATAACGAATCAGGAATTAGCCGCTTTATAAAAGTTTTTACAACCATAAACAAACCTTTCAATTATGCTTGTTGATTTGAAATTTGAGATTAGAATAAACATCTACTCCCAAGCATCCAACATCATCTATTGTCAACTCATTTTTCCATAATACATAAGGCCAAGCCAACTGGTCTCTCAAACTACCTGTTCTCAGAAGCTCATTCCACCATTCATTTAAAAGATTTGAACTCCGATTATTTTTTAGATCTGCAACAATTACATTGGCTTCATTTAAGCCATAATTTTTAGGAAATCCTTCTGAACAATACTTCGCCATTTGCTCCTTGATTTTTTTTGCCGAGCCTCTTCTGTACAGCAAACAAACCATAGCTTCATCATAAACACAGTCTCGTGCACCATGACGGTGCATTGCCAGTCCGGTTTTGTCACCGCAATTCTGTATTAGAGTGCGAATATCCGACACAATACGAATATTCCCATCTATGTAAATGCTGTACTCATAATCACCGAATAATTCCGATGGATGAAATTTCAAATAACGATTCATTAATGTCGGTGACAGCGTTTCAAGTTTTCGAGGAATCGGGCTGTACTTCCATTGACTCTCCTTGTTTTTGAACATATCGGGGTTATCAACAAAAGCAACAAAAGACACATTGTCGTATTTCAGCAATGGTTCCGGTATTTGATCGTAATTCCCTACAACACAGGTATAAACCACTATTTTTTTTTCTCGAAAATTCAAATCTTTCGGTAAAATCGACGGAGAATGGATTTCTTTAGTGTATTTTTTTGCAATTATTTTTGCGGCTATATTGTCGCGAAATAGTTGAAAAACTTTGCTAAAATGCAAATGCGAAATAGCCGTGGAATATTTTAAAAATGCATTGCCAATCTTTTGAGCCCTTGATTTCCTCTCTTTTATGAAATCAGAATTTAACCGTTCAATTGCAGCAACATAATCAAGCCTATCCATTTTTCCACCTACCGAATGAAATAGCATTCAATTACATTAAAATTGAAAATGCTTACAAAAAAAATAAACCCCATTACAGCCAGAACTGCAATTGATTGCCTACAATTGATTCGTTTTTGGCGTCCAACATTTATTGTCCTCACACCCCTATCAAGCAATATTGCTGCCCCAATGTATAGCATCAGCCACATCGGTCTTTGAATCCTAAAAAAATTGGTATCAAATAGGGATAACGGCAAAAGAATTGAACTAACCAATGCCGCTTTTTGTAAGAAATCATAATAATTTGCTTCTGTTGCGCTAACAGTTCTCTTCATTCTATTTGCAATAAAATTAAAAGCGATTATCGTGCCTATATACGCCAAAATTCCAAACGAACCTATTGCTCTACCATTTTCAAAATACCGATCCATCCTATTAGCGTTAGTCAAGGCATTAGCCACTGAAAGCAAATGATTCTTCAAAAAGAAGAAGGATACAAAACATATTACAACCATATAGGCGAATTTTTTCTCTTTCCCTTCAAAAAAAGGAAAAAGAAGAAACGAAAAATAGAAATAAAGCGATGAATGAATGGCACTAGCCAAAAGCATAAATATTATGAACTTGCCCTTACCGTATTTTGCCTTATCTATGAGAAATTGCGTAGACCATATTGCAATACTAGAGGCTAAGAAGAATCTCAATTGCACCAAATCCATTACTGCAGGAAATATTAAATAGCAAACCCAAACAAAAGATGCATATTTGGGATTTTTCACATAATGATTTATCAGTTGCAAAATAAAAAATCCAGAAACTAAAACGATTACGGATTTATACATATAATAATCAAATCCGCATGAGGAAAAAAACTTACACAAGCCAAGCCATATGACACCCAAATCCGTATAATCATTTCCCGCTGCAATAGAATCATATGCTCTTTTATAGTTTTGCAAGTCAGGATCATCCACACCATAGCACAGAACCGACAAAAAAAGAACAGACGTCAGCCCAAACAACCGCATTTTATCTTTTGCGAAAAAACCAACAAAAATGAGGATACAAAAAACAGCTGCAAACATATTATTTTTTCATGATAGTCAAGGCGTCCGTGAGAACGCTTTCCCATAGACCTTTTTTATCTCTGGATTTCCACAAGAGTGAAATGAATCTTCTAAAAGAGAATCCCGCTTGCAGGAAAAGAATTCTTTCATCAAATACTGCAACTAAATTTTTCAAATACTGTATTATCGTGCCAGATGCTTTGAAATAATTCGCGCACTCTATCATTTCCTTTTTTTCAGTTAGATTTTTTTTGCAATCAAGAATTCTCTTTTCCAACGAGGTCTGATGCACCAAGCCTATTGTATTTTTTGAGTATATCCGATATTTTGTAGTTATTACGTCAAGGTAATACAATCCATTTTTTAAAGCAGCAATAAAATTAACCTTCCAATCATGAGGCATTGAAGAGTCTATTGCAAGAAAATCCTGCTTCAAGCACGAACGAAAAGCACAACAACAGCCTGGAGCAATATTGAACACAGCAACATCGTTTACAGAAATTGGCACCAGCGCACCTTTTTTCACCCTACGCCGTATTAAATTATTGTTTGAATGCCCCCATAACAGTTTAATCGGGTTTTCCTGTCCATTTTCATCAATTCTGACAAAACTAGTCCCTAGTGCCAGCACATTTGGATTGTCTAAAAATGTCTTTGTGATAATTTCAATTTTATTTTCGACCCATAAATCATCATGATCGCACAATACAACAACATCACCAGTAGTCAAGCTTATTGCTTTAGTGAAGTTCTTTGAAAAGCCAACATTCTTTTCATTACGAACAACTTTCCAATTGTTCAAATTATTTTCTTTTATAAAATCTTCTATCACATCGGCAGTTCCATCAGAGGAACAATCATCACAAAAAACAACTTCATCTACAGATACTGTCTGTTTGACAATAGAATCCAACTGCGAAAGGATATATTTCCGACTATTGTATGTAGCCATTGCGACAGAAATCTTCATACTACACACTCTTCCTTGCCGCCTTATACCCTTTAAATATGCTTTTCCACATAGCGACGCGACTTCTAGACAAAGGGTATGTAATAGAAAAGAACAAAAAAAGTATTATCATGAATGGCGTACTTGTTCTAGCACCAGCATTGGGATATTTCTTGTGAATAATCCAATTGTTGCGAGCAAAGTAATACAACCTCAAATCGTTATACACTGCCGCAACCTGAATGCGTCTGAAAATATTTGCTTTTGTCAACCGATAAAGCCATTCGAATATGCGATTTTTTTTCGCCTTCCCCATTTGTTGAATCAAATAAGTTTTATTCGCCCGAACAATTATATATCCAGATTGCATTACGCGGCAATTCAACTCAGTATCAACACCATCAATAAAGAAATCTGTTGCATAGCCACCTATTTCGGAAATAACATTAACATTTGTCAAACAAGCAGATGTAATACAGTCTATTGGATTTGTTATTTTGCTCATTTCTGGCAAATTCAACTGCCGATATGTTTCAAGGGTGTATTTTCCGTTATTCAATACAAACGGACAAACAAGAGCGACCTGGGGCTGGTTACAGAATTTAGAGTATTCTTCTATAAGGTTGTTTGCACAGATTGAATCCTGATCCATTGTCAAGATCCATTTAAACCCATCATCTTTTGCTTGACGCAAGAGATAATCCAAACCAAATGCAATACCAGCATTTTCGGGATGTCTATAGTAGCAAACGTCTTGATATAATGTTATAAAATGTTCAATTTCAGTCTTATTGCCAGATGCGTTGTCAAAGAGGTATATCTTTTTCACCTGTCCAACAAGGGCGTCAACATTTTTTTTTAGAAGGTCAATGTCAGGATTATATAAGATAATTCCCGCACAAGAAATTTGCTTTAACTCATCTACGACCATTTCCATCCCCACTTATTAAAATACTTCACAAGTGAAACAGCATGGATTCGAGTCAGTTTAAAATTAGTGTGGCTAGCCTTTTCCCACTTATGCACAACGCGAACAGCTGGGTGCACAACAATCCGGCTTTGCTTGCGAATCGTCCTACACAAATCGGCATCTTCCGCATACATAAAGTAGCGATCGTCAAAGCCCCTGACATTCTTGAAAAGATCCGTACGAACAACAAGGAAGCTTCCCTGTACGAATTCGCAGTCAAAATCCTTCGTTTTATCGACATCTTCCATGGTATGGAAGTCAAATCGTTTTTTCAAAGGCTTTATGCGCACATAGCGGCAAAGCAGGTCATACACTGTGATATCACGCCTATAGACCCGGAGCACATTATTGTACTCGTCCGTCAAAACAGGTGCCGTCATGCCAACATCCTGGCTCTCGTTCAAAAAAGACACTAACGGGGTGAAAACATCAGAATAAAGGACAATGTCGGGATTTACAATAGCATGGTAATCCGAATTCAGACAAGGAATTACATAGTTATGGCCTTTCCCGAACCCAAGATTCTTCTTGGTATCCACATATTCTACATCGTCATATTTCGAAAGGCTTTCAAGAAATGCACATTTGTAATGATTGTCGTCCGCATAGCCACTGTTATCAACAATATAGAGTTTCTTAGACAAGGACTTGTCCGTAAACCGTTCAATAGAGTCTATAGCCAAAAGGACGTCATCGTATTTTTTATAGACGACAATAGAGATGGAAAGTGTTACATGGTCAGGCACGATAGAAGCCCTCTCTAACCCAAATTTTCCGCAACAAAAGCGGCGTCAAGACACCTGTTTATCGCGGCTTCAAGACGCCCCTTCCCCAGTCTACGGGGAACTGCGGGGTGCGGTCCGGCAAACAAAAAGTCTCTAGTCAACGTCATCGCGAGGGTCTCGTCCGTTCAATGTGCGGCAATCCGTGATATCCGTTACCACAAATTGCGTAATTGCGTATAAATCTAGAAAATTACGAAATTATTACAAGGGGGGGGTACACGATATATGGTGAATATTCCGGCCAGAAAAAACCGCTAGTCCGGAATGGAGGAAACTGCAATACCGACTTCAAGGAAACCATTTTGATAGTTCTATTTTTTGCTCAATTCAGAATGTTGGGACCGCGCGGGATTCTTAATCATGTTCGCGCGAGCCATTCGCAAACAAGCATATTCAAAGGCGGCATGTATATGCGAATGCGAGATGCAGGTCTTATCCAGCCAAAAGCAAATCACAAAATGTGAGTCAACTGCATTTTCAGGGACGCGGTTTCCGTTTGACCGGTACGCCGGTTTCCATTACTCCGGTTTCACGGTGTACTTTGCTCCGGTATATTCATATGGCTGGGGAAATGGAAGATCTGGGAAAATTTGGGATTTTTGCGCGAATTTTTGACAGTGCTTGGCACGTTTTACAGAAAATGTAAAATAAATAGTTCCCAGTAACTGCCTGATCTCGCAAAGGGAATGCCCTTGACACTACCTATTATGTAGTAGTATATATTTGTGCAAGTGCTTTATATCGTATTCGTGGGCAATACAAGAATGGGGAAGCTTACATTTTCAAGCACAATCTACCTTTGGTGGTCATGGTTCACAACACCAAAGTCATACCCTCATCAACTTGTTCAGGCCATCTTCAACGTAAGACAGTAATTTTTCACCCAATTTAAACATATTTGTCGAGAAAATGGTGGGGAATCCAGATGTATCTTCACAATAATTGTTTTTCGCATTCTCAATATTAGTCCTAAGCACAAGCAGGGCTTTTGACGGATTCACTCCCCCTGGAATTTTGTCGTTCAAGAAAGTCTTTACACACTGACTTATCTTTTCTGGTATTTGTGGAATCTGAAATCCATCAAACCGGTCAGCTCTTTTCGAGTAGTACAGCCACACCTCAATGCATGGGTTGCTGATAATTAAATTTATGTTTAATTCTCGGCATTTCTGCTGAAAACAAACCAGATGGTCCTTAAACACATCGACATCAGAAACCACATAATATTCATCCGGTTTTTCATGCGATGCAGACGTTTTGTACTGTTTGACCTTCTCCTCCGCCAAATCAAAGACCAAGGGTCTCATACCCGTTGCAAAACGGTCTTCACAGAAAAACTCAAACCTCAAATCTGGAAACATACTTGGATTTTGGGTTAGGTATTTAAAGTATCTTCTTTCCCGAACCGTGCCCCCAGACAAAACTACAATAAACGCCTTAGGGATTTCAAAAGAATCTTTCTTTTGATACAGCAGATTTCCTTCTCGAGCAGGTTTCTCCGTAGCATCATCCACAAACGCCGTTCGCACTTGGGGCGGCATCAGCTCCAACGAAGGCTCAGATTTCTTATATTTTCTAACAGACACTCTAAACAGCCTCTAACTGTTTAATTTTGGGAATTCCGCCATAACGTCCATCTAGGTATCCATTTTCAATATTGATTGTATTATGGATTTTGAAGTCATTCAAGGAACGCATGGTCGAATTGCCGCTATCCTTACTAACAATCCACAATTCATCCAATCTAGACAAGTTCTGCTGATCCATCAACTTTGTCAAATGAGTCGTAAAAACAAGCTGTCCTTTAGACGGAGACCGGCCAAAATATTCCAGCAATTTGTAAACCAAATTAGGATGCATGCTGTTTTCGATTTCATCTATGACAACAACCTTTTGCATATTTATAATCTCATAAATCAAGGGCAACAATGTCAAAAGCCGAACAGTTCCATCCGATTGGCTATCAATATCCATTCCCTTCTTATAGCCATCAACTCCTAATTGATCAAAAAGGAACTCTTGCACATATTCTTCCTCTTTTTTGCGAACAAGGTAGAATTCATTTCTTCTATTAGAATGGGCGGACACCGAATAATTTTTCATATCACCCATGCCCCCATGCGCAAAATCATTCCTATATATTTTTCCCCGCTTTGTATTCAGCCAATCCTTGAACTCGTATCTGGATATCGTCAATTTATCCGAAATATCTAAATCCTTCATGAACAAGCTCGAGAATTCAAGCATCTTCGGATTAGAATCCAACAATTCAATCAATCGGTCTATGCGAGAATTAATCGATACTGTGACTAACGTGTTTTTGAACCAATTATACACATCCTTTATCAACTCGTGATCCAAGATTGGGAATTGTTCATTTAACGCCAACACTGAAGCATAGGGATTTTTCTTAAGCAGCATTTTTGAAGATTCCACATTCGGAACACAATCCCCTTTGATTTCGTAACCAAATCGTTCGAATATCAGCACATCTTCCTGTTCACCGAGTCCAGAGATCCATAGTTTCTCTGAAACAGACTTCCCTATATCCACTTCATAGATAAAGTAATTTTTTTCATAGAATTCAACCTTAAGCGAAAAAGGCTCGTCGTTTCCATTCTTTAATTGAAAACGATAATCATCAAATTCAACAAACCTAAAAAAATCTGTTTTTGTCGTGAACTTTTTTAGGAACTGCAAAGCTTTGACCAAATTCGTCTTTCCAGCTCCATTGGCACCATAAATAGCAGCCATTTTCAATAACGGCACTTCTAAATCATAGATATGATTACGGAAACGCTCCCTTTTGGGGTTAGGGAACATATCAAATTCCGTCTGATTATAAAAAGACAGAAAATTCTGCATTGTCAATCGCAAGAGCATAATGATAATCCTTTTTTTATAAATATACAAACAAAAATAAGCAAACGTGAGAAATTCACGCAAGAAAATCAAAAAAATCAAAAATGCGTTAATCTTGGTTACAATAGCGCATCCTGACCGCAGTCCCCGAAGCATTCGATATGCTGAACAAACTGGCCAGCAACAGTGGCATTCAGGAACTCGAAAAAGCCCTGCTTTTGCGCCCACTGAATCTTCGTTGAATCGAAGAAAGTCTGTTCAAACCAGAATCTTGTCGATTTCTGCGTCTATCTCGGTGGAGGTGGCAAGGCTGTCGCGCAAGATGTTTCCCCGACCAATTACAGGGAAAAAGGAGCGGAAAGATACTTTACCCTTCTTCAATTCCAGGTGCTTCCGGAACTGGTTCGGGCTGTACTCGCGAAGCTTGGCAACGGATAGTCCCGTTACCTTTTCGGCATTCTTTTCTACCAGAGCAAAGGAATCCATTTTCGCCTCGTGGAACAGTTATCTTGTTACCCCGCTGCGGGGTGCGGTCCGGCAAACAAAAAGTCACTAGTCAACGTCATCGCGAGGGTCTCGTCCGTTCAATGTTCGGCAATCCGTGATATCCGTTACCACAAATTGCATAATTGCGTATAAATCTAGAAAATTACGAAATTATTACAAGGGGGGCATGCGGTATACGGCTGGGGAAACGTGGAAATTTGGACGAGAAAAGCCCCCACCCTAAAAAAACGCCACGTACCTCTTGACAAACCTCACTCGGAAATCTATATTAGTGCACAAGTGAGCATTGTTTCACGACGACACATGAAGATACGCGCAGACTTGATTTTTGAATTTGATAAATGTATATTTCGCTAGAGGACACCATCAATGGCTACATCGAGCATAAAAAACAGTTTCACAGTGGCAGGGACCAAGCAAGTCAAGTCCTTCGTTAACGCTGTTGAGCGCTCGTTAAAGAATCCTGTTTCCAGGAGTCGTGTCAAGGCAGAAGTTCTTAGCGGTACATCCGGTTTAAGAAAGCTTTCACTGCTCCGAAAAAAATATGGATTCTAGAACTTACTTCGTCTTAAACATCAGAGAATATCTGGGTAACGCACCCTTGGAAGAAGACCTGTCCGGTCTCCAGAATCTTTACGAATGCCCCCTGAGCAGGGATGTAGAGCACTTCCTGAAGAAATCGGCAGTTGAATTTGCAAAGAAACACCAAGCCGTGAGCTATCTGGTTTTCTCCAAGAAAAACGGGGCTCTTCTCGGGTATTTTGCGCTCGCGATAAAGACAATTTCCGTAAAGGCGCAGAATGTATCCAAAACAATCCAAAGAAAACTTTCCCGAATGAGCACCCTAGACGATGACGGCGAATACAACATCCCCGCATACCTGATTGCGCAACTCGGGAAAAATTTCCAGGCAGGGCTGAACGACTCAATTACGGGGAACGAACTTTTGTCTCTCGCAATGGACCAAATTCTGCTTATGCAGCACGGGGTCGGTGGAGTTCTTTGCGTCTTGGAATGCGAAAACAAGAAAAAACTCCTGGATTTCTACTGCGTGCAAAACCACTTTGTCGAGTTCGGGACGAGGAGAACCAAATCCTCAGACAAGAACCTATTGCAGTTACTGAAAACGATTTAGGACTTTGGGATTGTTCAATTCAAATCTGAGATTCTAGATGACATTTGTACAGAGATAATCTAAACGATGGCTTTTGAACGCATGTAAGCCATAAGGGGCAACCAATGAGCAACTTTTACGCCGAGACGCGTGCGATTGTGGAATCCAAGGCGAGCACGCTGTCGAAATACACCTACGACACATACCTCTCCCACCTGCGCAAGCTGCAGATGTACAGGCCCACGGCGGAATGCAGCGACATCACCGAGGCGTTCGTCTTCGGCTACATCGACTTCATGCACGCGCGCAAGAACAGCGCCGGCTGCATCTACCGCTCGCTTTCCATACTTCGGATGTTTATCAGGGAACTGCTCCGCAGGCGCAAGATGCGCCGCGACCCCATGCGGGACTTTCCGCTCAAGAAGGTCCGCAACCGCCGCGAGTTCCTGGAAATAGACGAGCTCGAAAAGCTGTACTCCGGCTTCAGGGAACGCTCTGAGCAGCTCAACTTCTCCGAGCGCGAGGCGCTGCGGGCGTTCCTCTTCTCGTGCTTCACGGGTCTGCGCTTCTCGGACCTCCGGGCGCTCACCCTGCACGACATCCACAACGGCAAAATACGCATCTTCACGCAGAAAACCGGCGCGCAGGTCTACATCCCGATTCCCGCCCAGGCGCTAGCCCTTCTCGAGGGCATTGGCGAAACGGCCCTGCACGTGGTGGACAACTCCACGTTCAACAAGAATCTCCGCGCCGCCGCCAAGAAGCTGGACTTCCACAGCCACCTGCACGCGCACATCGCGCGCCACACCTTCGCCACCTCGTGCGTCTCCTTCGGGGTGCCCATCGAGGTGATATCGAAAGTGCTCGGCCACGCCAACATACAGACGACGCTCATTTACGCGAACTACTCCAACAAGGTCATCGACCGCGAGATGAAGAAGTTCAAGATAAACGTCCCGGCAGGGTGATATGGCTTTGGGCAACAAAATTACATAACAAGTGGGCCGAGAAAAACGGTACATAGAAGGAAAACTTGACATAGAGGTCGCCTAAGGCAGCGTTCCTCATCGTCCTGGACCAACCGTTCCAGGGCTTCTTTATTGGAAATTTTGGCTCTGTTCCCTCAAATGGTAAAGTGGTCGGTTTTTTCCGACAGGAAAAACCGGTTTCTTAATTGAACTTTTTTCCTTATGCGGCCG
>NZ_CAMGVQ010000042.1:0-32023 GCF_946062555.1 uncultured Fibrobacter sp. | reverse complement strand
AATGTTAGTTTATTTGTAAATAGTCGTTTTGGGGTAATTTTTAGAGGTTGCCTTATATTATAGACAACCGGTTCAAGGAAATTTTTAACGAAAAAGGCGGATCCCATGAAAAAAATCACCTTGATTCTTTTAACACTTCTTCTAGGAGTCTCTATGGCAGCAGAAAAGAAAATCCTCGTCATTTACTATTCCCGCGCTGACGAAAACTACTCCGTCGGGAACATTTCCAAGGGCAATACCGAAATCATTGCCGAGATGATTGCGAAAAAGACGGGCGGCACGCTTTTGCACGTGGAACCCGCAAAGGAATACCCCAAGGGCTACGACGACTGCATCAACGTGGCCAAGAAGGAACTTGCACAGGATGCGCGCCCGGCCATCAAGCCGGTGAACGTGAACCCCGAAGAATTCGACGAAATTTACGTCGGCTATCCGGTGTGGTGGGGCGAAATGCCCATGCCCATGTTCACCTTCTTCGAAAAGTATAACCTGAAAGGCAAGACGATTCACCCGTTCGTGACGCACGAAGGCAGCGGCCTCTCGGGTGTGCAGCGCCTCAAGAAGGTGACCGGCGCGAATGTGACCCCTGGCCTTGCCATCTACGGACACGTGGCCCAGAACGAACGCGACAAAGCCCAGAAAGAAGTCGACAAGTGGGTGAAGTAGACTTGCACCTTACCGGCGGAACGTCATCAGAGAAATTTCTAGCAGAAGGTCACGGTGATTTCCGTGCCTACGCCTATGGCGGATTGTAACGAAATCTCTGCATGGTGTACTTCGGCGATATGCTTAACAATGGCAAGGCCCAATCCCGTGCCGCCTGTAGCCTTGGAGCGGCTCTTGTCCACACGGTAAAACCGTTCAAAAATACGTGGCTGGTTTTCTTCGGGAATGCCAATCCCTGTATCCTTCACAGCAATGGATTTTTGTTGCACTAGAATACACACGGAACCGCCCGTTTCTGTATAGCGAATGGAATTGTCGACCAAGTTGTAAAGCATCTCGAATAGGAGCCGACGATTGCCGTAAACCTCTGCGTTTTTACACCCTTCCAACGCCATACGAATACCCTTCTTTTCGGCGTTAAAGGAGAGCTCGTCAATACAGTTTGAAGCCAGCGTCCACAAATTCACGGATTCGTCCAGTCCTATCGCAGATTCTCCCGAGGAGTCAAGTTTGGAAAGGGTCATAATATCGTTGGCGATAGAAAGGAGACGGCCTGCTTCTTTGTGGATTTTTCCAGCAAAGCATTTTACGTCTTCGGGTTTCGCCATACCACTTTCGATGAGTTCCGCATATCCAGAAATGGATGTCAATGGCGTTTTGAGTTCATGGGAGGCGTTAGCCGTAAACTCATCTCGCATCTTGGCTGTTTTCTTTTTTTCTTCAGAAAGTTGTTCAATGGTGAGTTGAAGTTCCCGATTCTGCTTACGGATAGTTTTGACTAGTGGAGCAATTTCTTTGTATATCCCTTCGTCATCCATAAGTTCTGGCTGTCCTAGGTTTTCAGCCAATTTTTGCACAGGTCGCACAAAAGCGCGGCTCAAGCCAAAAGCAATCAGAACAGCCACAACAACAATACCTGCCAACAGCGCTAATAGGTAAGGCATGGTCTTAGATACGGATTCGTGAAGACTCGCTTGGCGACGACTTAAACGCAGAATTTTGCCGTCTGACAGTCGTTCTGCAAAATAGAACACTTGGGCGTTCAAAGTCACTGAATAGCGGAGGTTTTCACCTATTCCTTTGGAATTTGCGTCCATGATTTCGGGACGACTCCTATGATTTTCCATTTTGCCTGCTTTCGCGTCACTTTCGTAGAGGACCTTTCCGTCCCGGTCCACCAGAGTTACGCGCAAACGTTTGCTGGCAATGGAATCCAGATTTTTTCGGAAGTTCTCAGAAGGAATCTGTCCATAGAAATTTTTGATAAGGGAGGCTGTTTCCCTCAAATCTCGCTTCTGCTGTTCGGACATTTCATTTTCAAAAACGCGAGCCGTAAAATACACTGCAAAGAGAGCGGCGAGAACTCCGACATAAATCAAGCTGAAACGGAGACTGTTTTTCATTGAACTTTGTACCCCACGTTTCGCACGGTCTGTATGATAGAGCCTTGTACCCCTAACTTCTGCCGAAGCGTTTTTATGTGCATATCCACGGTGCGTGTATCCATATCAAAATCCACCCCCCAAATCTTTTCTAGAATCTGTTGCCTAGAGAAAACAGTTCCCGGTCGGGACATCAGGAGTTTCAAAAGTTCATATTCCTTAAAAGTGAGTTCTACAGCGATTCCGCCAACAGTTACCGAACGACGCTGGTCATCGAGTGTCACTCCTCCTAGAGCCAAGTTCAACGCCTCCGCATTTTCGGATGAGCTTCGTTCAGAACGACGTAGCACGGCCCGCACACGTGAAATGAATTCTAGAACGCCAAATGGTTTTGCTATGTAGTCGTCCGCACCCAAGTCAAGTCCCTTCACTTTGTCAAGTTCAGTTCCTTTCGCCGTAAGCATGATGACGGGGATGCCCTTTGTGTTTTCTTGCACTCGCAAGCGTTTGAGAATGTTTAAACCATCTTCGCCAGGGAGCATAATATCCAAAATAAACAAGTCTGGCACCCTAGTCTTAACTTGTTCGTCCATAACTTTACCGCATTCGAAAGCCATCACGTCAAAACCGCTGCTTTTTAAAGCATAAGTTTCCATTTCCCGAACTTCGATATCGTCTTCCACAATATAAATCATAGGACCACACACAAATTATTGTTTTAAAGTAAGAAATTTCCTGCTGGCTTTGGCTACAGAACTGACCGCATCCAACAGTGCCCAGGACTCATAAAGAATAGTTAAATAAAGGATCTCCGCGCGGATGTTTTCGGAAACACCCTTCATCATTTCCGTTTTACGCTCGTCAAATATCCTCGTCCCTTCTTCCCGCAATTGTTCGCGGACCTCGCTATAGTTCCTGAAATCCATGGTTTCTATCATCGAGGCAGTCTTTTCAATCCGTATCTTCACACGGGATACCGTACGCAAAAGCTCTTTTCTTTTTTCGTAATCCAAGGGACTGAAAGCGTTATCTACGTGGTTCTTGCATGGCGAAGAAATCTGTTCCAGACTAAACAATGCATCTCCCATAAAATCATTTGCCTGGTACAAAAAGAAATTCTTTACCACCATATCCTCCTGGGCAAGTCTTTCCGTACATAAGGTTCCATGGCGACGGTTCCTCTGGATATGTTTTTTCAGAATTTTAATTTGTTTGTTCACGGAGCGTAGTTTTCCCAAGTTTTCTCGCAAAAGTCCCACAATTATCTTTTCGTAGCAGTCAGCGCACCAACGGAGAATTTCGCTCCACTCACCACGACTGTATTCCTGTATAAGGGGGTATACCTTTGTCTCGGGGGGAGCCGTCAGGATGTTATCAAACAATTCCTCCGCCTTACCCTTCTTGTTTTCTCGGTATTTTAGGTTCGAGCGAATCAATACGAAAATGACCACGGCAAAAAGACCGAATATGGCAGGGAAACCGCCAAAGTAAAGCACAGTCGCCACAGCAGAAGCACTAGCAAATGCGGCGAAGGCCGTAAGGAACCATCCGCCAATTACCGAGAGTACCCCTGTAATGCGGTATACGGCCGTTTCACGGTTCCATGCCTTGTCGGCAAGGCTTGTGCCCATAGCCACCATGAATGTCACGTAGGTCGTGGAAAGGGGAAGTTTCAGGGACGTGCCCAATGCAATGAGGGAGCTTGCAAGCATTAGGTTTACGCAAGCCCGCAATAAATCAAAGGCGGCGCCCTCCTCTTCCAGAATCATTTCCTTGGTATTAAAGCGGGTGTTAATTTTATCTGAAATTTTCCTTGGAATAAATTCTGTTACAAATTTTACGACACCATTAGAACTGCGAACTAAGGCGCGAGCGACCGGATTTGTACCAAAGATTTCTTCAGAAGAATTTTGGGCTGCGAGGGATACGGAAGTCTTCACCACATTCCGGGCCTTCTTGGAAAACACAAGGGAAAATACCATGGTAAGCCCAGCAGCCATCAGCAAGTACCACTGTCCTGGTTCCGACTCCAGCAAGAAGGACATATTGAAATCCTGAGGGTTGCCCCCAGCAGCCATCAAGTGCTGCACCGAAGAAAGACTGGTGAGGGGCACACCCACAAAATTTACAAGGTCGTTTCCGGCAAAGGCTAGGGCCAGAGAAAAAGTCCCAAAAGCAATGATTACCTTGAGCACGTTTACTTTTACTGCATGGAGCAGGTGACAAAGGATGAAAAACGCGACGAACATGCCTGCCACAAGAACGGTCTCATTTTCTGCGAGAAACGCCTTGTAGCCCGGCCCCACGAAACTCATATTTTTGAGGCCCTTGATAAGGATAAAATAAAATATGGACGTCAGGGAAACGCTTCCAAAAACACCAATAAAGTATCGAATATACTTCTTGTAGCCAAAGGAGAAAACCAGGCGCGTCACATACTGCACCGCAAGGCCAACTGCAAAAGCGATGGCCACCGAAAGGAAAATGCCCAAAATCACCGTCAGGGCCTTAGAGGTGTTGATGAGGTTTCCCAGTTCCAGGGTATCGTCAGAAAGAATCTTGATACTGGCGATAGCCACAGAGGCGCCCAAAAGTTCAAAGACCATTGATACCGTAGTTGATGTCGGCATACCGTAGGAATTGAATATGTCAAGGAGGATCACATCGGTAAACATCACCGCCGCATATACGCACATAAGTTCCGCAAAGGTGTAATACTGGGGCGTATAAATGCCATGCCGTGCGATATCCATCATGCCACTGCTGAAGGTGGCTCCAAAAAAAACTCCTGCTGCAGCAAAAAACATCAGTGTTTTGTATTTAAAGGCCTTGCTCCCGACAGCAGAACTCAAGAAATTCACGGCATCGTTACTGACACCCACGAACAAGTCCATCAAGGCGAGCAGAAGCAGTATTGCCACAAGGATGATATAAAACGTAGTCATAAAATCTCCTAGACGACAAACTAAAAAGCCTTGCGACAATACGCAAGGCGATGGAATGAAGTTTTCCAAAGGTTTTATTAGGACTTTACAAAGGCTTTACGCCGCTTTACACAGATTTTACTTTTGGCGGTGTAGTAAGTTATAAAGGCCCAGAAAGAAGTCGACAAGTGGGTGAATCATTTGGGGCTGCCTGTATTTTTGACCAAGGTCTGAAAGAATTTCTGATACGGTTCTTATCACGATTTCCTCCAATAACTATAAAAACAATATATTAATTGGAGAAAATTAAGTGATTTTTGTGTTTTTTTTTCTTTGCTTAATAGGCTAGGTAGCCGTAGCATTCATCAAAGCCTTGTCAAAGGTCGCAATTTCGGCGTTCCTGACATGGTTATACGCGATGAGCTCGCAGTCCACAAAATCCAAGGATGTTTCGGCAAACATCGGCAAGGCATAACGCATTACATCGGGGTTGTAGGTGTCCGCATACTCCAGAAGTGATTTCACCTGACTGACGATTTCTGTCCGTTGCGTAAAAAAAACTGACTAAATCCCCTTCGAATAATCATCCCACACTACACACCCCACACTCACACCCCACACTACACACTTCACACTGAAATCGCGTTAGGGGCCGGGGAGCGCCCAAGGAAGGGCCAAACTTGTGGTTACCCTTCCACAACCTTCCATTCGCCGATGGTGCGCTTTTCCTGGTCGAACGTAACGCCAATCTTGAATAACTTTTTCGGCGAGCCGTCCTTGGCCATCGTGACGGAATATGGAATCAGGTAGCCCTTGTCGTCGATTTGCTTCAGCGCGTCGTCGACGGTGGCCGACTTGTCCAACTTGAACTCGAATACATAAACGGCGCCGGCGGTTTCCACTACGGCGTCGGCACGGCCTGCGGCACTGCGTTCCTCGGTACGCACGACGTATGGCGTACACAGTTTGAACGTAAGGAAGAAGATTGTCTTGTAATGGGCTTCGTCCTGACGCTCCGTGTCGTAGGGGATGCCGCTCATGAACGCCTTCATGAGGGTGAGAGCCTGTTCGACTTCGCAGTCATCAAGCGCATCGACAAAACGTAACAGGAACGAGTCGTTTTGTACAACATCGTCCATTGCATAATAGGGCATCAGGGCCTTCAGGAACCCGAGGCGGACTTCGTCGTTCGGGAATCCCAGCACAAAACGACTTCCCGGTTTGGAAGATTTTATCGTCAGGTAGCCGCTCTGGTAAAGCATCGGGATAGGGTTCTTGGCAGTCTCCGTCGGGGCGTCAAACATGTCAAGAGTTGCCTCGAACCCGGTATCGAAAGGCGTCGGGTCCACCTTGTACTTCCGCATGAGCCTGGTCAGAATCGTCGGCGTACCGGTCGCAAACCAATAGTTGGCAAGTTCTCCATCACTTAGCGAATTGATTAGGCTGAACGGGTTGAACACGTCCGGCGAATTCTTGCTGAAGTGGTAGCCGTCGTATTGCTTTTGAAGAGCCTCGCATGCACCGTCATAAGTCAAGCCGTTCTTGTCGGCGAGGGCCTGTATCTCGGGCTGCATCTGTGTCAGCACTTCTTCCTTCGTGATACCGCAGATGGCCGCGTAGTCATCGTTCATCGTGATGACCTTCAAATTGTTGAGTTCGCTGAAAATCGAGAGCTGGCTGAACTTGCTGATGCCCGTGAGGAACACGAAGCGGAGGATGCCGCCCAAGGCCTTCAATGGACTGTACAAGTCTCGCATACGGGTTCGAATTTTTTTCAGAAGTTCCGTATCGCCCATGGCTTCCAGAACAGGCGCATCGTATTCATCGACAAGCACCACCACCGGTTCGCCAGTCTGTTCATTCGCCGCATAAATTAAACTAGTCAGGCGGGCACCCCAGGCACGATTGTTGCAGTCATGCTTTATTCCATATTTTTTTTCGATTACGCCCAGAATGCTATCCATGTTGGCGGCAAAGATTTCGTCATCCAAATCCTTGATTCGACTCATGTCAAGCCGGATGACCGGGTACTTTTTCCACTCGGTCTCGAGTTTCTCCATCGCAAGTCCCGTAAACAGGTCCTTGCGGCCTTCAAAATAGCATTGCAGCGTGCTGACCAGCAGCGATTTTCCGAAGCGGCGCGGACGGGACAGAAAGTAATACAGGTCCGTATGGGTCAACTTATAGACAAGGTCAGTCTTGTCTACATAATACATGCCGTCTTCGCGAATTCGCGCGAAATCCTGCACGCCGATGGGGAATCTCTTTAACGCCATGACAACAATATACATTTTTTCGGCAGGGCAGGCGTTACTCCCCGATGGGGGTGCCGTTGGCAGGCTGGGAATGTGCTATATTTCGGGGATAGCGAGGTGCCGCCAGTGAGTTTCTTGTTCTTGATTCGCAGTTTTGCCTGCGCCCTGATGATGGATGGCGCACCGGGTGACATCGTGCTGCCGGGCGGCATTGAACAGCCCGAAGCGGTTATCGAGGCCCCGGCGGTGATTGGCGAGATAGAACAGCCCGTCAATGTGACCCCAAACGACGTCGGCTTCTTGACCAAGGCGAGTATCAGGCAGCTTGCCAATACGGAATTTTTCCGTAACCCCGAGACGGGGCTGTATGTGGCGGAAGATTCCGGCGAAATAGTCAAGTCCGTAAACAAGGACTTGATAATAAACCCACAGAAAAATTTTGAAATACAACAGTCCGCACCGCTGAGCGCTGCGGATATTCAAGCCCTGCTCTCCATAGACCCGGACAACCTGGGCGGCAAGGGCGAAACGAAAGTTTAATAATAGGAGTATGAAATGAAAACGATTAAGAAAATTGGCTTTGTGAGTGCTGTCGCGTTTGCGATGTTTGCGCTTTCGGCTTGCGATGACTCATCTTCGGCTAGTTCCGATGAAACAGGTGTTTCCAGTTCTTCGGTCGAAACTTCTGATTTGGATGAGTCGTCATCTTCTGTTGACAAAAAGTCGTCAGGAAATGAATCTACAGAAAAAGACAAGTCTTCCAGTAGTGTCAAGGGTTACGAGCCCGCCGAAGTATCAAGTAGTTCCGCGAAAGAAACAAAGAATTCGTCCGACTCTAAGAGCTCCAGCTCTGTAAAGTCAGATGATTCTTCTAGCAGCAAGAAGGATACGTCTAGTTCATCGGTGAACTCGTCATCAAGCAATAAGCAAAGTAGTAGTTCCGTAAAGTCTTCCAGTTCTTCCATGAAACAATCATCTTCGTCAGTAGCTTCAAGTAGTAGTTTTGTAAGATGGGGCGATCTTCCCCCGAATTTTTCGTATGGTGAATTTGAATATGAACAGCGTATATACAAGTATCTGACTGTGACAGGAAAAGATACTAATAATAAAGCGGCAACAATCAATGTTATGGCAGAGAATTTGAATGTTGGCGAAATGGTTGATGGCGATAAGGACCAAAATAACGATTCCAAGATAGAACGATATTGTTATGACAATGATACGACGAACTGTGTGAAGTATGGAGGGCTTTACCAGTGGGCGGAGATGATGAACCTTCCGTTCGAATGCAATAGTAAGAGCTGTGCCGACTCCATTAAGCCGAATCATCAGGGAATTTGCCCAAAGGACTGGCGTCTTATGACATATAATGACTTTTATATTGTAGTTCACGCAGATGGAAATGATGCTGGTGTGGAAGGTGTTAGATCAACGGGTTTTGGCGGCCTTAACTATACGGGGTATAGTTTAATTGGTGCCGGGTATAATTGGGCGTATGAATTTACTGACGTAGGTAATGGAACATATTGGTTCTACCCACAAGAATCAAAGGATTATGCAAATGTTGGAGCTGTATCTAGTTATCAATGGAAGGCAGAAACTGGTAACCCCAAAGAAGATAAACGTAAAACAAATGGTTTTTCAGTCCGCTGCGTAAAGGTTGACTAACGAATTCATAATAAGGATGACATATGGCCAAGAAAAACTACAATCACGGAATGAACAATTTCAAAATTGAACAGCTTGAACCCCGCCAGATGTTCAGCGCTGACATTGGTTTAAACGATATTGAACAACAGCTGGAAAACATCCCTGACATTGTTGAAAATACTTTGGAAAGTATTGATAACCTGCAAATGTCAAACCTTGGCCTCAATGCGTCCCTTAATTCTGCCTCGGCTATTTTGCCGGATATCGCGACAGATATACAATCGTTAATTTCTGCGGCCTTTACAAGCTATAAGGGTTCTTTGCCCCCAAATACAGAGTCGGTTTCCCTAGATACCCTTGCCGCTGAATTAAATAATAGAATCACGACTGATTTGCCACAGAGTTTTGTTAATCTTTCGTTCAGTGTGCAAAATGAAGATACACTTAAATTGAATCTAGGTTATCAATCTGACGCTGATGTCGGAAACTTGAATATAGATACCGTGGCCCTACAGACGAACAATGTGACCATTTCAGCCTCGGTGTTGGCGAATGTGTCGGTAGAGATTGATTTTGACAAGGATGATGATGAAGTCCCTGCTGAAAGCAGTTCTGATATTGAAATTTCTGCCGATATATCCAATATTAATATATCCGTTCCAAATTTTGGAGGAACGGCGGAATTCATGAATTTATCCGTTTTAGAGCAGAATGATGACGTTGTTTTAGATGACCTTGACGACAATATATCCAGTATTTCAACAACAGTTGAAAGTGCCCTGAATGAAATTGATGGTTTGCAGTTGTCTGGACTTGGCTTGAATGAGTCTCTTGATTCTGCTTCTGCATATTTTTCTGGTGTCGGCTCAAATATACGGTCTTTGGTATATACGGCATTCGAGAACTATAGAGATGCATTGCCCGATGGGACAACATCTGTCCCCTTGGCTGCACTTGTTTCTGGATTGAACACGAATCTCCCAGATCAGTTACCGTCAAATATTGGAAATCCCGTTTTTAGTGCCCCAAATAATGATACACTCAAGCTAGATTTTGATACCCTTGCCGCCTAGTGGGATAATTCCACACTTCACATTGCGTCTGCGTAGGGGCCGGGGAACGCCCAAGGAAGGGCCAAACTTGTTGGTTACCCTTCCACAACCTTCCATTCGCCGATGGTGCGCTTTTCCTGGTCGAACGTAACGCCAATCTTGAACAACTTCTTTGAGTTGCCGTCCTTGGCCATCGTGACGGAATATGGAATCAGGTAACCCTTGTCGTCGATTTGTTTTAACGCATCATCCACAGTCGCGGAAGAGTCCAGCTTGAACTCGAAAATGTAAACAGCATCGGCGGTCTCGACAACGGCATCGCTTCGGCCCGCGGCACTGCATTCCTCGGTACGCACGACGTATGGCGTACACAGCTTGAAAATCAGGAACAGCACCGTCTTGTAGTGGTTTTCGTCCTTGCGTTCCGTATTGTACGGGATGCCGCTCATGAACGCGCGGATGTGAGTCATCGCGTCATCGATTTTACTTTCCCGCAGCGCCTTCGTGAAGCGGAGCATGAACATGTCGTTGTCAACAACGTCGTCCATCGCGTAATAGGGCATCAGCGCCTTCAGAAAACCGAGACGCACTTCTTCGTTCGGGAAGCCAATCGTGTAAGCAAAACCATCAAAATTCTTGATTGTCAAGTACCCGCTCTGGTAAAGCATCGGGATGGGGTTCTTGGCAGTCTCCGTCGGGGCGTCGAACATGTCAAGAGTTGCCTCGAACCCGGTATCGAAAGGCTTCGGGTCCACCTTGTACTTGCGCATGAGCCTGGTCAGAATTGTCGGCGTTCCCGTCGCGAACCAGTAATTGGCAAGTTCGCGTTTGCTCAAAGCGTTTATCAAACTGAACGGGTTGAACACGTCCGGCGAATTCTTGCTGAAGTGGTAGCCGTCGTACTGACGCGTTAGCGCCTCGCATGCACCGTCATAAGTCAAGCCGTTCTTGTCGGCGAGGGCCTGGATCTCGGGCTGCATCTGTGTCAGCACTTCTTCCTTCGTGATACCGCAGATGGCCGCGTAGTCATCGTTCATCGTGATGACCTTCAAATTGTTGAGTTCGCTGAAAATCGAGAGCTGGCTGAACTTGCTGATGCCCGTGAGGAACACGAAGCGGAGGATGCCGCCCAAATCCTTGAGCGGGCTGAAAAGCTTGCGCATCTCGTTCTTGAATCGTCTTCGAGCGTCGAAGGCAAAAGCGAAGAAAAGGGATCCAGTGCGAAGGATGCTGAGAGTTCTTCAAGTGTCAAGAACGGTAAGTTGTCCAGTAGCTCGACCGTTAAGTATTCTTCCTCGAACGGCACCGCAAATTCGTCCTCTTCCAGTGTCATTCAGAACGGAGATAGCCACGAAGGATCCAGTGAGACTCAATCCAGCAGCTCTAGCGTCAAGTCTTCTTCCAGTAAAATCTCTGATTATACTGGTGTGGAATGTGAAACCATAGGGTCCACCTATCGCGATGGGCGAACAGGAATTCGCTATGTATGTGGTGAAGATTATAAGTACAAGGTCTGGGTGCCCGAAGAAAGTTCCAGTTCTGGGCCCTATGAACCGTTCGATCAAACCCTGCCTTTGGAAAGATTATCCGAAAAATATAAAACCTTTACTGACTCGCGCAATGGCCGTGTTTATTATTACTTGACGATTGTCGGCCGTGATACGAACTATGTCAAGGATTCCATACAAGTTATGGCGCAGAATTTGAATATTGCCGATGTCACCTTGAAGGGCGGTGAAAACATGACCGACGACACGAAAATTGAGCGCTATTGCTATAATGACGACACCACCAAGTGCGACCGTTACGGCGGCCTTTACCAGTGGGCAGAAATGATGGGCTTCAATGATAGTTGTAATACAAGGAGTTGTGCCCATTTGATTCAAGAAAATCATCAGGGAATTTGCCCCCAAGGCTGGCGAATAATGAATATTAATGATTTTCAAATAGCTCTGACAAGTACCGATGATCACGCGAACGGCCTTCGTTCCGGTTATATTTTTTCTGGCAGCAATAAGAGCGGACTTTCTCTTACCGGGTCGGGAGCTTATTTTAATCAAGGAGGTTTCGCGGATTTAGATTCAGCGTTTTACATGTTTTATCCCTCGGAATCTGTTTTCCAAGATAAGGTTCTGGCCCTTGATCAGGTTATATCGCGTTATAATGATGGCGCGGGGGCTTCAAGAGGTTCAAAATTTGATGCTCATTCCGTCCGCTGCATTAAGTTGAAATAAATTTTTACATCAATAACAAAAATCCAAGATAATCAACATGTCTAAGAAATCTTCCAAGAAGAACTCTCAAAAAAATTTCAATATTGAACCCCTTGAACCTCGCTTCATGATGGATTTTGCGGTATAAATTCCACATTCCATATTTCACATTGCTTGGTTTGTGGGTGGTGAAAATTTTTACAGGAGATAATGGTATGAAGTGTGTCAAGGGTCTTGGTTTCTTGTGGGTGGCGGTGCTCGCGGCATTCTTTGCCCTGACCGCCTGTGACGATTCGTCGTCGGCGGGTGGTGAGGGCGGTAGCGGCGGCAATCGTGGTGGAATTCCTGACACCGTCGAGACATTCATGGAACTGTCGGACTATGACTGCGGCAAGAGCCAGAAGTGCGTCGCCACATACCTGACGGAATACCATAACATGGCTGTGTGCGATGGTAACAACGGCTGGGTCATCGGGACCCTCATCGAGAAGATGGACTGCGACTTTTCTTCATCGAGTGCCAAGTCGAGCGATAGCAAGTCCAACGATCCCGCCGAAGTGACCGACGACTCCAGCGACAGCAAGGACAATCCTTCTTCGGCAGGAACATCGACCAAGTCCAGCAACTATAGTTCTTCAAGTGTCACCCCGAGCGATGTCGAGGGGTCTAGCAAAACCGCCTGGGATTACTTGAATCCGGACATCGATTATGGAGAGTTTACCGATGAACGAGATGGACAAGTCTATAAGACGGTTAAAATCGGAGATCAGATATGGATGGCCCAGAACTTGAATTATGCTTACACTGGTGTGAAGTTCAGTGCAAAAGGAAATACCTCTGATTCCACTAGCTGGTGCTACGAGAACAAGGTTTCCAACTGCGACAAGTACGGTCGACTTTACACTTGGAGTGCCGTGATGGATAGTGCAGCCCAGTTCATCGAAAATGCAAGAACCACGTGCGGCCATTCCAATCTCACGGAAGGCACCCTTGGTTCGAGATGTAACCCAAACAGTCCACACCGTGGCATTTGCCCAGAGGGCTGGCATGTACCGACGGAACAGGAGTTCAGCACCCTGCACACCTACATCGGTGGTTCCAACACTGGTGGCCTGTTGTTGAAATCCACCAGCGGATGGTACAGTGGTGGCAACGGAACCGACAAGTACGGGTTCTCTGAGCTCTCCGCCGGTTACAGAAGCGGCAGTGGCTATTTCTACGATGAGGGCCGCATCGCCCGTTTGTGGACGGCCACTAATTTCCAGAGCGACGCCGCGATGTGCCAAGGCGTCAACTGGGCTCTCGAAGGCCTCGGCGTGGGCCACGGAGCGAACAACAAGAGAGAAGGGTACTCCGTCCGTTGCGTCAAGGACTCTGAGTAAATCATCTTCGAATTATCATTCCACATCCCACACTACACATTCCACACTGAAATCGCGTTAGGCCTCCAGCCACTTGCAGTTCTACTGCTTAGTGGCTATGGTCCCCTTTAGGGGAGGGCGTCGCACCTTTGTGGCGAGACGCGCAAGCGGCTCGATGAGCCGAGGAACGAGGCGAGCAGCACCCGCCCCGGCCCGGGCCGGGGAACGCCCAAAAGGTCGTGATGTGTCGTTTTCACTATGCATTTCGCGCATACTGAGCATGAAAAAATGGTATTTTGCGGGGCTTGCGTAATTATTTATATTAAATGCGGAAATTTATAAGGAATAAACCATGAAACTAGGGACGATTATGACGATGCTTGGTATGGGTGCGGTGCTTGCCGCATGTGACTGCTGTCCGCAGGGCGAAGCAAAGGCGTTTTCGCAGGACAAGGAACTGCGTGCCGTGATGGACAACTTTACGCGGAACGAGGTTCCGGCGGCGACCCCGCTTGTGGAAAAGCGCGAAGTGGAGTTGATTCGCCTGGTGTCGCTTGTGACGCAGCAGTCGGGCGCTCTTTTGCAAGAAGAAGTGGCGACGGCGCTTGCGCAGGGGCTTGCTCCCGAAGAAATTCTCGAGGCGATTTACCAGTGCGCTCCCTACACCGGGTTCCCGCGGACGGTGGATGCGGTTGAAATTGCCCGCAGCGTGTTCAAGGCGAAGAACGTGAAGGTGGACGAAAGCCGTGCGACGGTGAAGGCGCAGTCCCGCCTGGAGGCGGGTGCCGACGCGCAGGGAACGCTGTTCGGCCAGACTTTCCGCGACATGGCGAAAAACGGCAAGGACGGGATGCCGACTATCAATTACTTCCTTGCGAGCAACTGCTTTGGTGATTATTATACCCGCAAGGGGCTCGACCTGAATACCCGTGAACTTTTGACGATGGCGATTCTCGTGAACCTGGGAACGGAGCCGCAGCTCAAGGCGCATATCGGCGCGAACCTGAAGATTCGTACGGCCGACTACGTGGAACAGGCGATTTACAACTGCTTGTCGTATTGCGGTTACCCGCGCACGCTGAATGCGTTGCGACTGCTCAAGGAAGCGGTGGCTGAGACGAAGGTCGCTGAGCCTGCCGAAGCGAAGGCTGGTGCGACGACTAGTGCTGTAAACGAGACGGTCGCAAAAAACATGCCGGGCAAGGACTGGAGCGTGTTCCCGGTGGGCAAGCCGAACGACGCCTACGCCAAGTATTTCGTGGGCAAGAGCTATCTCGACATGATCAGCAAGGAACAAGTGGGCGTCGGGAATGTGACTTTTGAACCGGCGTGCCGCAACAACTGGCATATCCATCATGCAAAGAAGGGCGGTGGCCAGATTCTCATCGCGACGGCGGGTCGCGGCTACTACCAGGAATGGGGCAAGCCGGCGGTGGAACTGAAGCCCGGCGACGTGGTGAACATTCCGGCTGGCGTCAAGCATTGGCACGGTGCTGCCCCGGATTCCTGGTTCCAGCATTTGGCGATTGAAGTTCCCGGCGAAGGAACGAGCAACGAATGGCTTGAGCCCGTGAGCGACGAAGAATATGCTAGACTAAAGTAACACTCTTCACAACGGGATCACCATCATGAAAAAAGCAATTCTATTCTTGTTAACATTCCTCATAGGAGTCTCGATGGCTGCCGAAAAGAAAGTTCTCATCGTCTATTATTCCCGTGCCGGGGAAAACTACGGTGTGGGAAATATCGCCAAGGGCAATACCGAAATCATCGCCGAGATGATTGCAAAAAAGACAGGCGGCACGCTCTTGCATGTGGAGCCCACGAAGGAATACCCGAAGGGCTACGACGACTGCATCAACGTGGCCAAGAAGGAACTTGCGCAGGACGCGCGCCCGGCCATCAAGCCGGTGAGCGTGAATCCCGAAGACTTTGACGAAATTTACGTCGGCTATCCGGTGTGGTGGGGCGAAATGCCCATGCCCATGTTCACCTTCTTCGAGAAGTATAATCTGAAGGGCAAGACGATTCACCCGTTCATGACGCACGAAGGCAGCGGCCTTTCGGGAGTAGCGAAGCTCAAGAAGGTGACCGGCGCGAACGTGACTGCGGGCCTTGCCATCTACGGACACGTGGCCCAGAATGAACGCGAAAAGGCCCAAAAAGAAGTGGACAAGTGGGTGAAGTTGCCCTGAAATTAAGGGTTATTCAACCCAGCGGAAGCCCTGGCGTTTCATACAACTTGTTATGAAACTTCCCTGCGCTATATGGTCCTTGCCTTGCTCATATTCGCACTGTGCGACCGCATTCTCTGTTTCGTATTCAGATACTCCCTGTTTGTACCAGCCGTGAGGGGCTGCGGCACAGGATGTCAGGACTGCCATAAAGGAGACTGCGGCTACAAATTTTAACAACTTTATCATAAAAGCCTCGTTGGTATATGTTTACTCCATCCTAAATGTAAACAAAAAAAAACAATGTCAAGTGTTTTTTGAAATTTTGGCAAATTTTTACATTTTTGATACGATTTACCAGCATCAGTTCGAGATTTTTGTGACGAAATGCGTTAAAATGGCGGGAAAAATGTGATTTTTTGCTAAAAATAACCTATATTTTTGTGTATGGAATACACTCTCAGACGAAAGTTGGACTCTTTTTTGGTCGATTGGAAGGCAAATCCCGACCATTTGCCGCTCATTATAAAGGGTGCTAGGCAGGTCGGAAAAACTTCTTCCATTACGCATTTTGCGAAGAACTACAAGAGTTTCATCTCGATAAACTTTATCGAGGAACCAAAGTACAAGAGAATTTTCGAGAAGGGCTTCAAACCGGACACGGTTATCCGAGAAATTTCGTTCTTGAATTCGGATTGGGAGTTCATTCCGCACGATACGCTCATCTTGTTCGACGAAATGCAGGAGTGTCCCGATTGCACCACGTCGCTCAAGTTTTTCAAGTTGGATGGCCGCTTCGACGTCATCTGTTCGGGTTCGCTGCTTGGGGTGCACTACAAGGAAATTTCGTCAGTCAGTGTCGGCTTCAAGGAAGACTATGAAATGCATTCCCTAGATTTCGAGGAGTTCCTTTGGGCAAAAGGCTACAAGCAGGAGCAAATCGATTCCATCTACGAACATATGGTATCTCAGACACCATTCTCTAACATCGAATACGATGTATGGATTGAAAATTTCAGGGAATACATGACCATCGGGGGAATGCCCGCCATTGTAGACAAATTTGTATCACAGAAAAATTTTTCAGGGGTGCTGGCGGCGCAGAAAAAGATTCTCCAGGACTACGAGGACGACATCACAAAATACGCCGAAGGACTAGACAAAGAAAAGATAAAGAATGTCTATAACCACATTCCCGTTTTCCTTGGCAAAGAGAACAAGAAATTCCAGATAACGAAGGTCGCCACCGGGGCGCGTTCCAGAGAATATGTGGGGACAGTCGAATGGCTGAACGATGCGGGCATCATCAACCGTTGCTACTGTCTGGATCAGCCAGAACTTCCGCTAAAAGGCAACTACAAGCCTAATGACTTCAAAATTTATTACCGCGATACGGGACTGCTGATTGCTTCGCTCGACGACGAAGCCCAAGAGGACTTGCGCGCAAACAAGAATTTCAATGCGTACAAAGGCGCTATCTACGAAAATGTCGTTGCCGACATGCTCGTAAAAGAAGGTTACGGGCTCTACTATTACAAGAACGAGAAATCCACCCTTGAAATGGATTTTTTCGTGCGGACGGCTAGTTCACTGGTACCCGTAGAAGTCAAGGCCACCGACGGGGCAAGCGTTTCGCTAAACAACTTGATTACAAAGGAAAATTACGGCGACGTAAAGTTCGGCATTAAACTGGCGAACAAGAACATCGGCTTTAACGGAAAATTCTACACCATTCCGTACTTTTGTACATTCATGCTCAAACGGTGGCTGAAAACGATTAAGGAATAGAAAGTCAGCCCGAAGAATCATATTCCATTCATTATTTTCACACCAAATGTAAGCAAAAAAAACATTGTCAAGTGTTTTTTGAAATTTTGGCAAATTTTTACAAGCGGATTGGTGAATTTGTGGATTTTGGGAGTTGAATTCCCAAAATCCATAAAATTATGTATATTATATACATGTTTAAGCGAGAATTGACCGAATCTCTGAAGGGCATGGCGCAGAAATCCGTGACTTTATCTGCATTAGGGATTTTGACAGGTTTGATATTTTCGTGAAACACCTGGCTGGGCGGGTAGGGCAGATTTTGAATACGTCTATGCCGACGGAGTTCTTTTATTTCCGTATAGAGTCCGGGACTGAATTGGATTTGTTGTTCAAGAACGAAGGTTGCTGGAAAAATCGTTGGAAGCCTTTAACAGTTGAGGACGCTAAATGGGTAAAATAATCCGCTGTTCAATAGACATCGCGATGACGGTCGCGACGCTCGTGCTGATGGGCGGCAATTACTTCTTTGAATCGACTGCGGTTCACGAGGTTTTAGGCGTTATTTTATTTGTTCTGTGGGCGGTGCACATCACGCTGAACCGGCGATTCTTTCTTTCGTTGTTCAAGGGCCGTTACAACGTATTCCGCATCTTGCAGGTGGTCGTGAATTGCGGAATCCTTTTGTGCGCGATTTTCTTGATGGTGAGCGGAATTATGCTCTCGAACCATGTGTTCGCTTGGCTCGGGATTGAATCGGGCGCAAGCTTTGCCCGCACGGCGCACCTGCTCGCAAGTCACTGGTATTACGTGTTCATGTCGCTCCACATCGGGTTGCATGTGAGCCTGATTGCAAACCGCTTGGGACTTGCGAGTGCGTTCAAGTCAAAGGCGGCGCTTATCGCAACCCGCATGGTTGCCGCTCTCGTGGCGGGCTACGGAATTTACGCCTTCGTAATTCGCGGGCTCTGGAAATACATGTTCCTGCAACAGCCCTTCTTCTTCTTTGACGCGGAACGCGGTTACGCACTATTTTTCGCGGAGTATGTCGCCATCGTCGTGCTCTTTGCCGTCGCGGTGCATTATGTGGCGAAACTTATGAAGGCGTAGCAAATAGCGGGCTTAAAACTTACCCACAGGCACAACTTTGATGATGTAGCCTTTTTTTTCGATAGTTCTTTCCTCGTTCCAAGTCACAATAGTCAGGTTGTCGCAGCCTAGTTCTCCAGCACATTCGACGATACTGTCCACTTCCCGCTTTATAGTCTTTTCTTTGGACATGTCGTAGCAAACCTGAATAAGTTCCTTGACCTTGTTGCCTTCACGAAGTACAAAGTCGGTTTCCTTGTCGTTTCGGGAATGGTAGTAGAACAAAGTCTTTTCGGTGTCGTACCCGCGATGGAGCAACTCCACAAAGACCTGGTTTTCCAGCAGTTTCCCGAGATTATCGCTCAAATTAAAAGCCTTCGACGCAACAAAACCATTGTCAACCACATACACCTTGCGGGGCGCTTTTTTCATCAACTTTAGTTTGTTATTATACCTGTCCAGATAATAAAACAGATACGGTTCGTGCAAGTAATCCATGAACTTTTTTGTCGTGCTGACGCTAGAGAGTCCTAGGTCATCTGCCACGTCATTGTAGCTAAATGTTCCCGTGAAATTGGACAAAAGAAACATGGCTACATTGTTCAAGTCAGTTGCGTTTCTGATCTTATGTCTTCTGACAATATCCTTGTACAGAATGGAATCGAAAAGGGTCTGTAAATAACTTTGGGTAATAGATCTTTGAGTAAAAGTCTCCGGATAACCGCCGTTTTTCAAGAAGTCGTCCTGTATTTTTTCTGCATTACCCAAGCGGTCTGCAAACTGCGATGCCTCGGCAAGGCTAAATGGCAGCATGTTGATTTCAAGGTAGCGGCCAGTTAGTACGGTTGCCATTTCTCCAGAAAGCATTTTGGCGTTACTGCCGGTTATGACCAAATTCACGCCACGTCGATAAAGTTTATTAACCCAGACATCCCAGCCGTCAATGTTCTGCACTTCGTCCAGCAGCAGGTACTCGTAATTCGGATAAATTTCGCCAAGCAACATCTCGGCCTGCTGTTCGTCCCACTTGTTCAATAGTTCGTTGTCGTCAAAATTCAGGTAGGCAAAATTTTTGCCCCGCAACATCAAAAGGGCCTGGGTGGATTTTCCGACACGTCTCGGACCCGTCAAAAGTTTGATGTTCGGGCTTTTCAGCAATTCGTCAAAGTTGTATATGGTTTGACGGGGGATATACGGCAGGCTGAGAAGTCTGTCCCGTTCCTTGCGCTGGTTTTGTATGGCTATCTTCATAGGGAAACCGTCCTTTACCCCAAAAAATAGCTTTTTTTGTTCAATAAATGCGCTGTATTGGATAAAAAATGTACTTTTTTATCCAGTTTGACTAAAATTTTGACGATTTTCACCAGTTTTCGTAGCGGTGTCCCGTATCGAGTGCGGCAATTTGCTTCATTTCGTCGTCTGTCAACTCGAAGTCGAAAATCGATATGTTCAGCATTATCCGCAAATCCTGAACGCACTCGGAATCTCTGGAATAGAAAGTGCCCCATGTAGCTGGATATATACGGGGAAAGACGGCGCACAATTCGACCTTCTGATCGACCGCATCGACAACGTCATCAACATCTGTGAAATGAAGGTCACCGATGCTTACCTTCGTGACATCGCTCGGTCTAAAACCCAATTCCTGCGCCAGGCAGATTCCAAAATCAATCACTTTGGACGTCTTTTATAATTCGCCAAATCTACCATAAAATGCCTACATTTGGTAAGTTATGACTCCTATATGTCCTAAGTTGAGTCATATAGGAAATTTTTGACGGAAAACCTTGAAAAAAGTTGTTTTTCTGCGTTATTCTGGACTTTCGACTTGTTTCCTAAATTTTACAATAGGGGGGGGGTAAATGCCATTTCCATTGCTATATTTGAACAGGTAGACTATAGACGGGGATGTTTTATGAAGAAGTCTTTCCAGCGTGTCATTGCGACCCTGAACTTGTTTCAGGGGAAGCAATCTCTAACCATCTTCTTGTTGGCGGCAATCTTTGCCCTTTGGGGCTGCGGGGACGACGGGTCGTCTTCGCCGAAAGGGACGGGGCTCCCCGCCGAAGTGGCCGACATGGAAGAACTAGAGACCTACGGGTGCGGCATGGGTGTCATCGGCGAGAAGGTCTACGTGACCGAACTCGAAGAGAACTACGAATGCGACGGCGAGAAGTGGTTCAAGTCCTACGACCAGACAAAGCCGAATTCTGCAAAGTCGTCGAGCAGCGTGAAGGCTGGTGGCTCCAGCGACGAAGTCGATGACGAAAATTCCCCTGATAGCGAGAAGGGTAGTTCTTCAAGCGTCGCTCCGAGCGATGTCGAAGGGTCTAGCAGTTCTGCAGAAGTAGATGACGGGCTGGGGTTTGAAGTTAAGGAAACCTGCACCGAAGTGGGCGCTTGCGACGCCATGGTCAAGACCGACATAAGTACATGGCACTTTGTGCGCAAGGATGCTTTTGGCGACGATGCCGAATATACCTACGCTGCGGACGGCAAGGACCTCATCATAACAATCAAGAACGCCGATGGTTCCAAGAACAGCAAGACTTACTCCATGTACAACATGGAATCTGAGGTTGGCATGGAAATGGCCTTCAACGCCGCAAAAGCTACCTGTGAAGACGGCGGCGGAAACGATGTTGTTACAAAGACCTGCGTGCAGGATACGGTGTACTCGTCGGTTGGCATAAAGTATGGTTCATTACTTGACGAACGTGACGGTCATACTTACAAGACGGTTAAAATTGGCGACCAGACTTGGATGGCAGAGAACATGAAATTCAAATGTGAAGGCCGTTTCTGGGTTGCTGACAGTGAATATTTCTACACATGGACTTCGGCTCTTAACGACGAAAAACTCTTTGATGAAGACAATCTCCCCCGTATTGTACGAGGTATATGCCCCGAAGGTTGGCATGTTCCTAGTCCAGCCGATTTTGAATCTTTGCTTGTTTATGTGGGAGGGGGAGACTCAGCAGGAATCAACCTAAAGAGTGTTGATGATGGAGGTTCTGACATTTATGGATTCTCGGCAAAACTTATCGGCTATTACAGTACCTGGTATCGTAAAATACAAGATGCGGGAGATCAAGTGAATTTCTGGGCTGCAGATAGCAACAACGCGCGTGAGGGATACGCAATCGCTCTAAAAATAGGAACATATTTTGGGAAAAGTGTCGGAAGGATTGGAGATAGTGCAAGTGATTATGGATCCCCGGTCCGTTGTCTAAAAGATTAGACGGTAGAACGTTTGGCGTGACGCTCGATCCGGGTTTCAAGCGGCTGCTGAAAAACGAAGTCGCGATGGTAAGTTTCTTGAACGCCATCCTGCACTCGGACGATGAAATCAAGAAGAAGTATCCGTCAAATGACCCGAAGGATGTTGCCGAGCGTGAAAAGCGCCGCTATGAAATCCCATACGTGTTCTCGGTCTGGATTTGCAATTTCCCGATCAATTTTGATGAAAATTATCGCGACGCCTGGAGCATCTACAGCGAAAATTCGATTGCAAAGAACGCTGCCCGACCAGTTACCGAAAAAATTAAGTATATTATTATTGATCTGGTTCTATCTGCTGAAGCATGCCGGGAGCAGCGACAAACTCCCTGCTTTTAACGCTCGCGTGCTTGACGACGCCGTCGCTCGCATCACGGTTGACCCGGGCAACGACAAGGAACTTTTGGAGGCGCAAGTGGCTTGCGCTATCCATTACTTTGTTATTTTAATAATCCTTCACGCAACGAGCGTAGAGCCCATGAGTAGAACTGCCCATCTCTAAATCAAAATTTTTCCCTATCCAGCTATATTCATAGTATAAATTATAGAGCTTATCAACGTATGTCGTATCCAAGGTGAAATTTTCAGCCTCAACAGAATCGGTGTAAACTGTATCAATTACCATTCTTACCTCCAAAGAGTCTTCGCTTGTCCAAAACTCGGTTTCATTGAAGGGACTCTTTTCCACTTTCCCCAAAAACTTCCTAGTCGGCAACATGGTAAAACCGGTCGTATTCGTAGGCTTTACCTCAGAAGGATCCCAATAGGAATTTGTTGCCATGAGGTTTCCCATATTATCTGCGACCGTGAACAAATCTTGCCATTCAGCCACCGACGGCACATGCCAGCCACTAGGGCAGATTGAATCTCTCTGGCTGCCATAATAAACACGTCCTATTGAATAATACTCAATTGTATCCTGACGGTCACGCAGATATTTTCCTGGTGCATATCTCAAATTTTCTGCCATCCAGGTATAATTGCCGATTTTTAGATATCCGTAAACATTGCTGTCGCGTTCATCTGTAAAATAGCTGTATTCAAGATCGCCGTTGAAATGATTTTTTGCTCCGTTCAAGTCATGGACCAATTGAGTTTGCGCTATTTTTATGGAATCAAGACGGTTTTGGCGAACACTTTGAAACTTTTTCATGGCATCGGCGGAATCCACCCTGGAACCCAAAAGACAGCGAACATACATTTCAGAAGACTTTCCTGAAAAATTGGGTTCAAATGGCTTACGGTCGCCTAGATCGATGGAATAGCAGACTGCCATTCGGGAATTGGATTCGTACTTGTATCCGTACTCCGTATCGATGCGAACACCATAATCCGTAGATGTACTGGTCCAATAAGTGTTGGAGCCGCCCCAACCATGTTCAGCCAAGCCACAGAATGTAGTGGAATCGCATTTAGAGGTTACCAACGTCTTAAGCTCGTCAAACTCAGCCATGGTCGGCAAATGCCAGCCCGGAGGACATATTCCATCGTTATACAAGCTATCATCATAGTAGGCAAAATTCATTGCCACTTCATAGGAATACTTGCGTCCAGACTCACCATCAGAAGATTGCTCAACATTGTTTGTTGCCATCTTCGGATTCCACAGCGTGTCGTAGAAAGCTAGATTTTCGGCCATCCATACTTGAGTACCGACCCGAGCAATTTTATAGGTTGTTCCATCACGCGGGTCAACCATGGAGCTCATTTTGACGACGCCGTCTTTTGTTCCTGAATTCTCAAAAGAATTTTTGTCGCCGGAGCCAGTCTCGTCTTCACTACCGGAATTGGTACCGCTGTCGCCGCAGGCAATTAGCGTCAAAGCAAAGCCAAGAGCCATAGTTATCGGGAACAAGTTTTTTTTCATTATGCCTCCAAATTTATCTAGTACAATAGTACACCTAATATAACTAATGGAAAATGTTCAACCAGGCCTTGCAGAGCCGTAAAGTGAGTTCTGCAAGCCCATTTGTCAAAAACAGCAGCTATGGCAATAGCAGAAAGAAGAATCAGTTTTTTTCATATTTTGCTTCTAGAGAATTATGATGTGGAGGAATATAGTTTGAACAAATAAATTGTGCAAGACATTTTGTTGGGCTGTTTCTTGCAAAATTTCAT
The DNA here is from genome assembly GCF_946062555.1 of uncultured Fibrobacter sp. Lineage (GTDB taxonomy): Bacteria > Fibrobacterota > Fibrobacteria > Fibrobacterales > Fibrobacteraceae > Fibrobacter. Next base: position 8,093 of record NZ_CAMGVQ010000042.1, on the reverse strand, counting down.
GAATTGACTATGAAAACAGCCTGGTTATTTTCTACTATTTAGTTGTAAAAGAACGAGGAAATTTTTATGAAGATCAATTGTTTTAAAGCATTGGCTCTTGGGTGCGCAGTACCAATCTTTATGGCACTCGTAGCCTGCGGCGATGATAGCGGTTCTGGTCCATCCAAGGAAAGTTCCGAACAGTCAAATCAAGATGTTTTGGATACGGTTCCGCATGAATCCTCGTTTGACAGCCTGAACGTGGGAGAGTATTACGATTCCAGGAGCGGCAATACCTATGCTTTGGTGCAGTTCAAAACGTACCAGTGGCTCATGAGCGACATTCATTACGATACGTTCTCTGCCGGCCCCATGTGTTACGACCTGGATGATGCGAACTGCGAAAATTTCGGCATGCTCTATCGTGCTACAAAGGCGGAGAAAGCTTGCCCGGAGGGCTTTGAAATTCCATCGGAACAGGATTGGAAAGAGCTGAAAAACTACAGAAGTTCGCTAGACAAGGAACAACAGTTCGGTATGAACATCAGGATGGCTGGCTTTTGTACCGAGGCCGACGACGGTGAACTGAACTGCCAAAGGCAAGGTTCGAAATCGTTCTACCTGACGGCGAACAATACCGTATTCGTGACAAATGACGGGTTGACCGGTTCCCTTGTGCCTGTCGAGAATAACGGTTTCTATTCGCTACGCTGCATTTCTAGAACCTACATAGTGAAGTCCGTAGAAAACCTCCCTACCTGCGATAGCGCTTCTCAAATGAGTCTCGGGGAATTCTATGTGACGGATGCCCAGAGTAACTACCGCTGTAACGGCTCCTACAAGTGGGTTGACAACTTCAATAGTGATTGCGAACATGTAAGAAAGGGCTATACCTCAGTAGTCAACGACACTACCTACATTTGCAAATATGGTTCCTGGGAAATTGCAGAAATAGATGACGTGGATCTTGAGTGCGGCGCTGCAAATGACGGCTCTACAACGAAGTTCAACGGCGTTAGCTATGTTTGCCAAAATGATTCCTGGCGCAAGTTTACCGCTACAGAAATAAAGCTTGGCCTATGCAATGCCGAAGCTCTTGGCTTTGTCGGCTCCATTGAAAATGACAATTACTATTGTGATTCTACAGGGTGGCGCAAGGCTTCTTTTGAGGACATTGTAGGGGAATGCAATAAGAAAAAAGAAGGGCAATATATTCCGTACAATGGGGATTATTATGGTTGCAACGATACCGGCTGGGTCCGCCTTTCTGATATTGAAATTGAATTCGGCTTTTGCACAAGCGAGATCGCGGGTGCGCTAGATACGCTAAATGAAGTTATCTATGTGTGCAACGATTCCCTGAGGTGGAGGACGGCAAACCTTGTCGATGTCTATGGCAAGTGTACTGAAACCCGCAACGGAGATTCCGCAACATTCAATGAAAATCGTTATGCCTGCGCGGACACTTCTTGGCGTGCGTTTACCACCCTTGAAAAAACTCTTGGGAAAATTTGCTATAGCAAGAGGTTCGGTTCACTGGAGAAGGATGGGTACAACGCCTATTATGTTTGCGATTCTACCGGCTGGCATTCTGCGGGGGCAAGCTACATTTCGAAGGTTCACGGGGAATGTACCGCTGACAGGGCATACGATATTGTTGACTGGACTTCTGGCGGTTACACTTCGCCAACAAGATACTACTGCTCTACAAGCGGCATTTGGTCCGTATCTTCTACGCTAGAACAGAAGATCGGCTTGTGCCAGGCAAGCAACCGTGGCGAATTCAAGGTGTATAACGGCAGTAACTACATGTGCGATTCTACGGGGTGGAGAATCGCTACAGACAAGGATTTCCTTGGAAAGTGCGACAACAGTAACCTGGGTGCGACCAAGAAGTATATCAGCAAGTATTATGGCTGTTCCGAAAATGGCTGGGTCGTTACTACGGCGCTCAACTGGAGCATCGGGACTATGTGCATGGAAAATTTCGAGGGCAAAACGGCAACCTATGCCGGGGCAAGCATGGTATGCAACGGCAGCAACTGGGTTTTGTCTGGCGACTTGACGCAGGCCCTTGGCGCATGCGATGAAATAAACTATAGAAAGCTTGTTAATGGGCTAGACGGCCAGCGCTATTTCTGCAACGGAACGTCATGGGCTATTTCGAAGTAAGGAGTGAGACATGTTAGACAAGTTTATCAAGACTATTTGCATTGCCCTTTTATCCATTGGCTTTTTTGCTTGCAGCGAAATTTCTAGCAGCGCACCAGATGAAGAGGAAATTTCGTCTGGGCTTGAGTCCTCCGACAGCGATTCCCCGGAATCTAGCAGCGACTCTAAAAGTAGTTCTTCTACAAAGTATTCTTCGACTACGCATATCGATATTTCTGAAATCAATATCGACGAGGGCTTTTACCTGGATGAAAATACAGGCATCAAGTACAAGACGGTTACGGTCGGCCCGTTTGTTTGGCTTGCAGAAAACATTTCGGTAAAGCCGAAGGTTATCAACAGCACCTGCTACGGTAACGATGAAAAGTCTTGCGAAAAGTACGGCAGGCTTTACAGACCGTTGGATGCGGGGGAGCTGTGCCCGGGCAACTTTAGGCTACCGCTCAAGAGCGAATGGGAATACCTTGTGCGGAATGGAAGAATTTTTGATGAAAAGCTTGGAATTACGCTTGGCGGATTCTGCAATACTTCGGATTCCTCCGGTTGCATTGGCGCCGATTCCGTAGGTGCATTCATTACGGCAAAGAACAAGGCCTACCATATTTCGAAGGATTCAAGCTACGCAACGGAACAGGACAACATGACCTACTATTCGCTGCGCTGCATGAAATACGCCCATGTGGTTGCAAAGTTTGAAGATCTTCCGGAATGTGACGACGAAGCGCGTACCCTTGTGGATTCTTTTTATGTATGGAGCATAAAAGACGATCTGCATTGCGGGGAATATGGTTGGAGGCCCGTTTATTCTTCGAGTATCTTTGCTGACCACTGCGACGATGCCGGTGCACTGTTCAAGAGCGATACTGCCATATTCGTTTGCAGAAGCAAGCGCTTTTACAAATCCGAAACATGGACCTACGCAGCACCAGTCGATCTTTACGACTGCGATGATTCCATGCGTGATTCCGTCATGACTATAGGCCCCATAACGCAGGTCTGTGAAGAAGATGGCTGGAGATCGCTCGAGGAAATTGAAAAAGTCCATGGATTCTGCAAAAAGCCCAGCCAATATAGGACGGAAATGTTCCAAAACCTTCCATATACCTGCGATGAAAATGGCTGGAACTTGTCGCTACAGACAATCTTGAGTTCCTCTTCGATCAATATTTATTCCAGTTCTTCAAACCCGGCGAGCTGCACCAAGGAACTTTCTGTAAAGGTTGACGGCAATACGGCAATGCGTTGCGAAGCCGGAAGCTGGGTCGCTATTTCTGACACCGTTTACCTTGGCGTTTGCAACCAGGCGAATATGAACAAGGTTACCGCAATCGGAACCAAGTCTTACCAGTGCCGCACCTACGGCTGGCAGCAGCTTAGCAGCATTGAACAATCCATTGGCGCATGCACCGACACTACCTTAGGCAAAATCAAGACGTACAGGGACACATCCTATTTGTGCAGAATCGAGGTTCCGTCATCGCAGTCGCAAAACGTACAGTTCTCCTGGGGAAAAATAACAAACGATGTAGCTTCCCTTGGCGCATGCACGGCTGACCTTGTCGGCACCATAAAGAAAACTGCAAGTGGAATTTCTTACAAGTGCACGAGCAATTCATGGGTTGCCGCTTCGGTAAGCGATGTTTATGGGAATTGTTCTTCGACAAAAACTAAACTGTCGGGCGTATTCAACGGAGTCGAATACATTTGCGACATCGACCGCGGATCGTACCAGTGGTATGCAATGCAGCCGATAGACTCGGTAGCAGGCTACTGCGCAAAACCCAGGGCAAACTTGCTGATTAGCTACAAAGACGTGTACTACATCTGCTCTGGAACCCCCGACCCTAATGTTTGGAAGGAAGCTACAAGGGAGGAAATACTCAAGAAGTGTACAACTGCGCTGGAAGGTGCTATTTATTCCGACTCAATGGTTACCGCCAAGTGCACGGCTAGTTCATGGAAGGCTGTTTTGACCGAAACTCTCAAGGACCCTCGCGATGGAAACGTTTACTACACAACTACTTTTGACGGAAAGACCTGGATGGCCGAAAACTTGCGCTACAAGGGCGCTGGAGTAGATCGTTTCTGGTATCCAAACGACAACATCAAATATGAAAGCAGGGGCCTCCTTTATCAATGGCACACTGCTATGCAGCTTGATTCCATCTACGACAAGACTATCCTTGGATATGACCAGATAAAGCCACAATGGCAGGGACTTTGCCCGGCAGGGTGGCATATCCCGGATGAAGACGAACTATCGTCGCTTAGAAGAGCTGTGAACAATTCGGAAATTCCTGTATATGCAATCGGCCTGAAAGTCGCAGGGACTGGCTTCCGTTACCAATGGTATCGTAACGGCATTGATGTTGTTACAGGTTTTGAACAGATAGATACTGCCGGCTACTTTTGGGGAGCTAGCTTTGCTAACAGCAAAACTACGATAATTTCGGATGTCGTGGATTATGACAATTTTTCGACCACAACTCCGGAAATGAACATGCTCAACAGCAAGGTTTTCGCTCATGGCGTCCGTTGCGTCAAGGACTACTAGGGAGGTTGAATAATGAAGAGCTATCCTAAATTATTTTTCATGACAGCAATGCTCTTTGCCTTTGCTGCATGCAGTGATGACAGCGCAAGCGCAAGCAACAGTGGCGAAGAAAACCCGGAATCCTCCAACGACCTTGAACAGGAATCTTCCTCATCGGCTCAGAGCAGCTCCTCTTGGAAGGAACTTTCTTCGGCGGTGGTCATTGACATTTCGCAGTTCAAAAATGACGACACCACGGTTGTCGATTCCGTAAACAACGCAGTTTACAGTACAGTCGTTATTGGGCCCTACAAGTGGATCAAGGAAGCCATCCGTATCGAAAGCGATAGCGTCAAGAGCACCTGCTACGACTATGATGACGACAATTGCGAAAAATATGGAAGGCTCTACTACAACAGGTATAGCATTGGCAAAGTATGCCCAAAGGGATACAGCCTTGCAAGCAGGGGAGCATACTCCTATTCGGCGGCAAAGCTCGAACTTTCTACCGGCGGCTACTGCCAAAAGAACGATACGTTGGCCTGCAAGAACCTTGGAACCTACGGCTATTATAAAACAGGCGACGGCTATGCGTTTGTCATAGACTCCCTTGGCAAAAACTTCTTTGAAGATGATTCTTCAAACGGTTTCTATTACGCCAAGTGCGTAAGGCCGCTCGGCTTTGTGGCGAAGTTCAACGAGCTCCCTGCATGCGAAAGCTACAACCGCTACGAAAATGTCTTCGTGGCAGAAAAGGATTCTAGCTATGAATGTGGCAGTGACAGCTGGCATGCTGTTACAGGCACATCCGCAAAGGCATGTTCCGATACCTCGGCCAGGTTCTGGTATGCAGACACAATGCTTGTTTGCACCAAGAACGGATGGAAAGTTGCCGGTCCTACAGAAATTGGCGAAGTTTGCCAGCCCGAAATCCGCTATAAGCAAGTGGAAATCAGTGGACGCACCTACGTTTGCGAAAACTGGTACTGGACGGAACTTGTCGGCCTCAATAAGGAACTTGGCTATTGCTACCAGGATATTTATGGAAAACTGGATACTGCAAAAACTGGTGAAGTCTATGCATGCCACGGCAGTTCCTGGGAAAAGCCATACATCAATGACATCTACGGCAAATGTGACAGCAGCAATGTTGGCCGAGTCGTTACATTCGATTCTGTACAGCAAGTGTGCCCGTCAGCACAGCAAGGCTGGAGACAGCTGACCGAAATAGAAAAGGAAATTGGCCCATGCACCGATTCAAGCTACCATAAAGTCGTGCTCTACGAAAAAGACTCCACGGTACGTGTCTGCGAAAAGGGAACCTGGAAAATCGGAGACTATACATGGGTCTTTGAATCATGCAATACAAGCAACCGCGACATGCTCGATACTTTGTTCGGAACTCCGTACAAGTGTCAGTATTCCACCTGGAAAAGACTGAGCGACTTGGAAAGGCAAATTGGACCTTGCCTGAACAAGAATAATGGCGAACAGGTTACGGTATCGGATACTGTATTCCTTTGCAGTGGCGGACAATGGACCAAAAAGACAAGCCCAGGTAGTTCCAGCAGTTATGCAAAAAGTTCAAGCAGTTCCGCCGTGAGCTCAAGCAGTTCAATACAAACCATGCTCTCGGTTCTTGGGGAATGTAATTCCGCACGCATTGGCGAGCTCGTTGATAACGGACTCAACAAGACAAAGTGCACCGCAAACGGTTGGGAATACCCCTACGGAACATTAACGGATTCTCGCGACAACCATGTTTACAGAACAACAGAAATCGCTGGACGCACATGGATGGCGGACAACTTGAAATACAACGGCAGCGATGTTGATGAAAGTTTGTGCCCGGGCCTTGCCGAAAGCAACTGTGAAAGCATGGGCCGTCTCTACAAATGGCACACAGTCATGAAACTCCCTGAAAATATCGACTATTCACAGCAACAGGATTCCACACTGTATCTGAAGGCTCAAGGAATTTGCCCGACTGGCTGGCACGTTCCGTCGTATGAAGAGTGGAAAGACTTGGCGAATGCCATTGATTCTACGGTAGGTTCCTATTCAAACTACAATGACTATGTTGGTTTCCCTAAAATGCTGTCAGGGTATATTTCAGAAACCAAGGTGGCAACTGGGTATTTGAAAGATTCGAATTTTCGCTCCTCGACAATTTTCTTAGGTGCTTCAACCACGGATCATTCATATAGCATGAATTCCAGTGCTAGACTGCATGCTTCATCAATATCGCGAAGCGCATCACTTTCTCTCCGTTGCATCAAGGACTGATCAAAATCAAAATGAACTTTTTGTGTCCACTTTCCTTACAGCTGTAAAATGCAAAAGTCAAGCAGGAGACCATCTAAAACAGCCTATATGTAACAGGGTGTTACATATAGAAAATTCGGCTAAAAATGTGTGAAAAATGAGGGGCGTTTGAGGGAAAATTGTTGTTGCGGGCGGTCGGGAGTCGCTTGGTTCTTTTCTACTATTTAGTTGTAAAAGATCGAGGAAATTTTTATGAAGTTCGGTTTGTTGAATGTTTTGGCGCTTGTAAGCGTTGTTCCGCTCGCTGTTGCGCTCAATGCCTGCGGCGATGATAGTTCCACTAGCGGGTCTAGCGATGGCGGCAACCGTGGCGGTATTCCCGATACGGTGCAGACAATGAATGAACTGCTGTCGGACATACCTTGCGGCAAGAGCCAGAAGTGCGTTGCCACCTACCTGGTAGAATATCACGGCAAGGCTGTGTGCGATGGCGAGGATGGCTGGGTGTTTGGTTCACTCATCGAGAAGATGGACTGCGATTTCACGGAATCCAGCGACGAAGGCGATGACGAAAATTCCCCTGATAGCGAGAACAGCAGTTCTTCTGCGAAGTCTTCTTCATCGAGCGTGAAATCAAGCAGTTCTTTTACCTCGTCATCCTCGACGAAACCAGAGAATCCTGCGTCCTCCTCCAGCGCAAAGTCCAGCAGCAACTCGTCGAAGCCCTTGTCGAGTAGTAGCGAATATGTGCCGTTTGATCATTCCCAGACACTTGGAAGTATAGGGCAAGAGGGCGTTTATAAGACATTTACTGATTCGCGCAACGGACGCAGTTACTATTACATGGAGTTCAAGGGTGTAAACAGGCAAGGCGACTCGGCGACGGTCACTGCCATGGCTGAGAACCTGAATATTGGAGAGATGGTCGCCGGCGACAAGGACCAGGCTGACGATTCGAAGGTAGAACGCTATTGTTATGACAACGACACCATCAACTGTGACCGCTATGGCGGTCTCTACCAGTGGGCGGAGATGATGAAATTGCCCAGCGAATGCAATACCAAGAGCTGTGCCGACAGTATAAAGCCAAACCACCAAGGTATCTGCCCCGACGACTGGCGCCTGCTCACCTACGATGATTTCG
>NZ_CAMGVQ010000041.1:0-32140 GCF_946062555.1 uncultured Fibrobacter sp. | reverse complement strand
TGAAAACGACAAATAAACCCATCTTCAGGAAAAGAATGTATTTTTAGAGGTTCCCAATTCTTGTCTGTTTTCCGCTACGGACAATGTAGCGACCCGCCCTCGGAACCGAGAGGTTCACCGCAGTCCCATAGGCACGTGCCGTCGCCACCAGGCGGCCCTGCATATCGAATTCCGCCACCGGCCTAATTTCGGCAAGACCAGTCACAGAAATATCCCGTGCAGAAACTTCCACCTGCATCAAAGGCGCCACAGGCTTAACCAGCACAGGAGTCGTTCCACCTTCGCCACCCAGCCCCGTAGAACCATCACCCGCGAACACCACGTCTTCCAGGAAACTCAAGACATACGGCTCATCCGAATCCCCATAGAAATCCTTGACCACTTTTACATTGCAAGTCGAGGTCGTATCCGTATTCATCTTGGGCATGCAGTCTCCAAATTCCCATTCCTCTTTCGTCAAAAAGGCAAGACGCCCCTTCATTTCATCAAAGGACTTGAACACGATCGTCTCGGAATCAAATAAGTTCGTCGTATCGGCAGAATACTTTGCAAAAGCAGAAACCGCCTTGCCCGAAAGAGCGTGAATACATCCCCAGTTAGCACCAGCATTAAACGACAGAATCCATTCGCCCCGCAATGCCACCAATGATAAGGACGCCCGAATTGGATTGGCCTTCAACCCGAGCCATTATTCAACGCATTGCTTATGGTATTATGACGATTTTCACCAAAGATACCACCTATATAAATATCATACGAGAAATCCGTTCTGGCAGTCACCTTTTCCGAATAGATGACCTTCGCCGAATTGGAACAGCCAAGAATGCGTCCTTGAGAAGAAGCGACAATGCCATCCACATTGTAGCCTCCCGTAACAGAGCCACCTTCGACACTACTATTGAATTTTCTGCATTCAGGCCATAAATGGTATGCCCGCGTCCATCAAAAATTCCCTGTACAAAGACAAACAGGGCCACAGCAGAACACCACTTTTTAAGCATAACTTTCCTCCTAACAAATTATACGCAACAAATATAAATTATTCCGCGTCGTTAGGAGATCCCCGCCTACGCGGGGATGACATAGCAGCCTAAAGGCTGCGGACCATGGCGATGGCCTGGGAGGCGATTCCCTCGCCGCGACCGGTAAAGCCGAGCTTTTCGGTGGTCGTACCCTTGATGCCTATCTGTTTCACGTCGAGGCCAAGCACTCGGGCGATATTCACCTTCATGGCCTCCTTGTGCGGATTCACTTTCGGGCGTTCGCACATCACGACACTGTCGATATTGATAATCTCGTAACCGGCCTTCTTGACTTCTTCACCGACCTTGCGTAAAAGTTCCAGACTATCGGCCCCTTTGAAGGCGGGATCGGTGTCCGGGAAATACGTTCCGATATCGCCGAGCCCAGCGGCCCCGAGCAAGGCGTCGCTAATGGCATGCAACAACACGTCGGCATCGCTATGGCCGAGCAGGCCCTTTTCGTACGGGATGTCCACCCCGCCGATAATACACTTGCGCCCTTCCACCAACTTGTGAACGTCAAAACCGATACCCGAACGATAAATCTTATCCATAATGAATCCTTTATTATAATCTAACTAACACTTGATGCGGCAACGTACGGCGGTGACTGCACCGAGAGCAATCAGCAGCACCGCTGCAATCACACTCACAAGAATCGTCTTGTGGAACGGGACGCTGCGGTATTCCATGCGGACTTCGGAATTGCCAGCAGGAATCTGCACAGCGCGAAGCGTCCCGAAGGCCTTGTAGACTTTAGCTTCTTTGCCATTCACGTAAGCCTTCCAGTACGGGTGATAGTTGCCGGCGACGACCATGAAACCTTCGCGGTCAGCATTCACGTTGAACACCTGCGTATCCATCTTGGGACTTGCGACAAGCTTTGCAGAACCCTGGATCGGGCCCTTGGCGGCCACGCTGCCCTTGCCGTCGAATCCCGGAGTTTCAGACAAAATAACTTTTTCGCGGTAGAAGAACTTGCCCGGTTCATCGCCGAATTCTGGGGCAGTCAGCTTTGCCGGAGCCAAAGCTACAGAGGAATCTGTGGCGGCGCTATCGGCGGTCGTAACAGCAGAGTCCGCAACAGATTCTGCCACAGTTTCAGTCAAGGTCCCTGAGTGGTACACTGAGCCTGCCGAAGTGCCTGTCGAAGGGCGAATGGCGGCCTGTGTCTGAAGCGTCTTAATCGCGGTGGAATCATCCATCACCACAGCTTCGCCGTAGAGGTAAGCCTCGCCCATCGCCGTCGGAATCGGCATGAAGGTCGTTCCCTGACGGCTATCGAAAATGATCGCACCCACGTTCATCAAGTCAAGGAACGGGTGTGCGGCCATCGGGTCGTTGATATTCAGCAAGTAGTTCGCGTCCTGCTGTCCACCACGGAAGGCACGGTAGCTCGCCAGTTCGTTATCGTGAATGCCGTCAGCATTACGCATGTGGTACTGCGGGAAAATATTTCCACTCAATGCCTTGTTGCGCGACAGCGAAAGCACGCGCGGCGTATTCAGCGAATCAGCCTTGTACGGTGCCTTGATAGCGGCAACCACCGGATTAGTCGGCTGCAAGTATTCACCTGCCGGAACATTCTGGATGAACGCTCCATCGATAAAGAAAAGTTCGATACCTGCGGCAAGCGCAAGAACACCCGCCTTGTGGGTCACTGGAGCCTTCCACTTTGCCACAAAGAGCGTCACCGCGACAATCACCAGCACCAGCACAAAGCCAGGGACAGCCTTGCCAGCGGTCGCATTCATCACGATTTCGTTCAGCGGCTTAAAGTAAGGAGCGGTAATCGGATCTTCCAAAAGTTTCTGGCCGCTCATGAGCATCACGCCGAGATAGGCAAAGCCGATAAAGATGCAAGCCTGCAGTGCACGCGGTGTCGCCGGGAGTCCCTTCTGGAAAGCCTCGGTCAAGTTGGCGACCGTGAACTTTTTCTTCTGGTCATCAAGGCTCATCACGCCAAGGCAAAGGGCGGCATAAAGAATCATCACCACTAGGCCTACAGGACCAATAAAGGTTGTCCAGGCAAAACGGGCAATCAACGCAAGCACCAGGAGCACGCCGTACATGGCAGAACCATGCAACAAGGCGCGACGGTTATCTTCGGCTTCGGCGGCTTCTTCAGGAGTCAGGCCATCGGCCGAGAGAGCCTTCAAAACCGGGCCCGCCATCATCACCAGCAAGAGCGGCAACCAGAACAGCGCCATGCCCGGAGCACGGAAGTTCTTGACACCGGGAAGCACATTGTACCACAACTTGAACAGCGGAGAATGATCGCCCATGCCGTAACTTAAGGCAACGACTGCACCCAGGCCCCAGAATGTCGCATAGCGACGCTTGCCCGGCAAGAACAGACAAAGGAATCCGAGGAAGGTGAGCAGTGCACCTGCATTGTTGTGGTCCAGCTTGAACGCATTGTGGCCCCAATAGAACGGCGAACCACCTTGCAACTTGCGGTATTCGTCCATCGAGAAACTCACGAAGGAAGAACCTTCGAGGTCCCCCGTCTTTTCGTTCTGTTCGTAAACGTCTACACCCACAAAGCCCGGCAGCAAAATCTGCGCCATTTCTTCTTGGTGCAAGGACCAGCTGACCGCGTGGCCGTAATTGGTGTGGCTATCGTCGCCGCGCACCGACTGCGTGGTCGTGTACATATAAGGCGGCACAATCTGGAAACAAGAAAGCGCAAGGCCAAAGCCGAGGCCCACCGCAGCAAGGCCAAGGCGCTTGCCGCGAGTCTTTAGGGCATCGCAATGGAAGGCGACTTCGTAAAGCGTATAAAGGCCAGCTCCCCACAGGAACAAGTAGGTAAGCTGCAGGTGCGAACCCAAAATCATCCAGGCGACCGAGAGCGCAAGCACAATCATATAGGGAATGCTACCCGAACGCACAATCTTGCGAATAGCAAGCAAGGCAAGAGGAGCAATCGCAAAGACCATCATCTTACCATCGTGACCGCCATAGAGGTAGGTGAAGAATTCCGGCGAGAACGCATAAAGCATGCCGAGGAGCCCTGCCCACCAGCGGTTCCCCGTCAAGTTCCAGGCAAGCATCATGGCGCTCATGAAGGCCACCCACAAGGTCAAGATAAACTTGAAGCCAACGGCGCGGGCCGGGTCCATCAGGAACTGCACCCACACCAGCGGATGGTAGGCGTCGGCGAACAAGGCGTCGATGGTCGGCACGCCGCCCAAGCGGGAATCGTCCCATTCCGTGAGTACGGCACTTTCGGCGCGCAGAATGCGGCTACCGATACCGTTCAACTGGTCGCTGTTGAGCATGAGCTGGTTCGGGTCGAAGGCGAAATCGCGAAACACGATCAGCAAGATTCCAAGGAAAATGGCGGAAATCGCCACGAAAAATGCGGGTTTCTTATTTAAGAAATTCATGCGGATAATGTAGTAAATGAAGTTGGTAGAGCTTAGAGCTTAAAACTTAGAATAGCTAAAAGTTCAAGCAAAGTAAACACTAAAGGGCGACCGGGAATCCAGTCGCCTTAATCAAAAAGGATTTCTAGGACTATTCTTCCGACTTGTTTTCGAGCTTGTCGTCGGCAGAAGAATATTTAATCAGGCAATACACGCCGAAAGCCGAGATGACGCAAGCGGCGGCAATGGCGACATACTTGATAATCTTTCCCATAAATTTCTCCTATAAAAAAGCTTTAGCTATAAGATACACAATTTTTTCGCAAGATGCAACAGGAAAATGCAAAAAAAAAACAGTATAGAGCCGAGCGGTCTACCGTGAGCCATAAGCGACTCGTATTGACGAGCCGTGTTGGCGAGAGCGAGGCGATATCACATTCTCGTAGGTTCGGTAGAGCCGAGCGGTCTAAAAAGCCTGGTAGATTTTAAAGATAGCGAGGATCTTTCCGATAATCGCCGGAATCCCGGGGCACAGGAAGCACAGAATTACTCGAGTCACGCGGTTTTTCCACCAGCGCCGCACCTGCCAGATATCGTCGGCCAAGGTTTCCATCTCGGACACGCGGGGTGGCCTCATGTAAACCTGCGTAAGCGCCGTAAAGAACCCGACGCCAATCAGCGGAGTAAGTCCCGTAAACGGAGCCGCCACCAGCGCCACCAAAATCGTCACCGGATGCCCGCCCGCAATTACCGTACCGAGCATGGCACCTCCGCCGGTAAGCATCGCCCACTGGAGGCTAAGTTCGCCCGCCTTCTCAAAGCCCGCATGGACACCGACCGCGATAATGCTTGCGATAATCGCGACAGGAATCGCCCAGCCGATAATCTTCCAAATCGGCGCACTCTTCGGAATCACGCTAATCGATTCCTCGCTAGGGAGTTCGCGGTCTTCTTCGATAATCTTCGCAATTCCGTTCATGTGTCCCGCCCCCACGACCGCCACAATTTTCTTGCCGGGAGCATTCTTGATCTTGCTCGCCAGGAACTGGTCGCGTTCATCAATCAGCACCTGCTTGACTTCGGGGAAAGACTTGCCGAAATCCTGCATCATAGCACTCAGGGCGTCCTGCTCCTTGATCTTGGCGAGGTCTTCTTCGCTGACTTCCGTCTTGTCGAAGATACTCGCAAAAAGCCCGCCCAGCAAGCTAAGCTTACGGTACCAGGGAGTACACGCCCACGTACGGCGCAACGTAATCTTGATGTCACGGTCGGCAAGCACCAGTTCGGTGCCACGGCCCTCGGCGCAGTCCACCGCTTCCTTGAGTTCGGAACCCGGCTTTACGCCAGTCTGGGCACCCATACGCTTCTGGTAAGACCCCAGCACCAAGTTCGCAATCAAAGTTCCAAGCTGCTTGTTCTTGATAACCTGCTTCAGGTCCGTCTTTTTCCAGAGGTCCGGCTCCTTGATAGACTTCAGTCGACCTTCATCCAGCTCGACGCACACCGTATCGGGCGCTTCCGCCTCGATGGTTGCACGGACAAGATCCTTCGAAACCTGCGAAATATGGGCGGTGCCGATTAAAACAAACTCTCTATCGTCTTTTTTTATGCGGTAAATATCAGATTTTTCGTTCATCGCCTTAAATGATAGCAAGAAAACGCCCCCTACATTGAAAATTTCAGCTCTTTTTTGTTGACTTTTATAAAAAATGTTTATATTTAGGAGGAAATCTATTTTTTCGGAGGTTTTACCCTATGAAAAAAATTCTGGCTTACCTTTCTTTGGCCGCACTGGTCCTAACCGGCTGTGCAGGTTCCAAGTCCGATGACCCGGAAGCCCTCGACAACTCCCTTGTCGGTTTCACTTCTTGCGTGCAGGGTTCCCGCTGGCAAGAAGCCCTTGAATACGTCACCCCGAGCGAGGCGGACGACATCGCCACTTCCGATGGATACGAATTCAAGGACGAATACAAGACCGCAGCACGCCGTCTGCCTCTTTCCACCCTGCGCAGGGCCGGTCTCGAAGTCGATAGCCGCGGTCGTCTGATTGGCATCAAGGCCGCCATGGACGAAGCGAACGAACGCTACGTGATGTCCGAAGAACAGGCCAAGGTCGGCACGAACCTGAAGCAGATGGAAGACGAACGCATCAAGCGCCGCATTGAACAGGGTCAGAAGATCTTGCAGGAAGAAGAGGAAGAAGCATCCCAGGAACAGGAAGAAATCGTCTATTCCAACAAGCTGACCGAAGAAGAAAAGCGCAAGTACGGCAGCACCCGCGACCTTCAGGCTCCGGAAGCTTACCAGGACGAAAACACCGAAGCAGCCGAAGAAGAAATCTACGGCGGCGACTACGAAAATCCGTAATCATCTTGCCTGACGGAAACGATGAAAGGTCTTTCCAAACATTTTGCAAAAGCGGCGCTTCACAAAGCGTCGTTTTTTTCAGTCGCTCTTGCGGCATTCTGCGTTTTTTTCCTTATTGCTTGCGGAGATCTCGGACCGGATCCGGATGCCGACGGAGCAAGATTCAGCAACCAATTCCGCTACTACTGGACTCAAGACTGCCGTTATGACAGTTTCGGCGCTTATGACTGCGGGCCAATGCGCAACATAAGCCCGTCGATGATGGTCGGCCTTCGGGTCGATAGCGACGGACTCGCCAGCCTGAACCTGGACGGGGACCGTTACTATTACCTCGAATCGGAATACGACGAAGGATACGATTCCGAATACGGAAGCTACTTCCATTTCTATCAGGACGACGACGAACTGACCATCTACAAGGACGGCTCTGAAATGGCCTGGTGGAAGACCAGCGAAGGTACAGTCACCTACTATTTCTACGATATATACTAGGCTACTGGAGGTGCGCCGAAAACGGGCACCAGCAGGATTTACAAAATTAACATTCCGTCGCCGTAGCTGAACAGTTTCATTTTATTCTCTACAGCCATCTTATAGGCTGCCAGCGTATTTTCGCGGCCGTAGAACGCGGACACCAGAAGAATCAGCGAACTTTTGGGCCAGTGGAAATTCGTAAGGAGACCATCCACAATCTTGTAGCGGTAACCGGGGTAGAAGAACGCATGGGTCACGCCCGATTGCGCCTTCACGATTCCGTTCGCATCGGCGATCGTCTCGACGACACGCGTACTCGTAGTGCCCACGGTAACGACGCGGCCACCTTCGCGTTTTGCCTTGTTGATAATCTCGGCGTTTTCCTTGGTGAGTTCGTAATGTTCGCCGTGCATCTTGTGCTGGGTGAAATCTTCCACCGAGATATTCTGGAACGTTCCCGGGCCCACATGCAGCGTGACTTCGGCCACATAAACGCCTTTCGCCTTGAGGGCGACCAGCATTTCTTCGCTAAAGTGGAGGCTTGCCGTCGGAGCGGCCACGGCGCCCGAATACTTTGCAAAAATCGTCTGGTAGGCCAACTTATCGTCTTCGTCATCGGGGCGGTCAATGTAGGGCGGCAGCGGCACGTGACCTTCACGGTTCATCACCGCTTCGAGTTCCACCGGCGTTACCGCAAAGCGGAGCACGCGGGCGCCATCTTCCTTGATGTCTTCGACAACGGTCTTGACGCCCGCAATATCGAGTTCGCGACCAATCTTGAAAGCCTTACCCGGGCGAACCTGCGCCTCGTAGCGAGCGGAGCCGTCTTCGGCTGGGATCAACGCCTGCACCAGGAGCGTTTCCACTTCGCCACCGTGCATCGTGTGTCCGTACAAGCGCGCCGGAATCACCTTGGTGTTGTTTACCACCAGGCAATCCCCCGGCTTGAACAAGTCGACAATTTCAGGAGCCTTCATAATGTGACGTTCACCGCCATCTTTCGGGCAATGCAAAATGCGGGTTTTCCCCTTGCCCGCCGTGCGGCTAGCAATCAGTTCCTTGGGGAATTCAAAATTATAGTCAGAAAGATTATGCGATTCCATTTTAGCGGTCCATTTCGGACAAAGCGTCTTTCAGTTTCTGCTTGACGGTTTCCTTAAGCGAAGCCGGCTTCAAGATGCGAACATCCGTGGCAACTCCCATCAGCCAAGAGACAAAGTCCGGCGTAATGCGGAGCTTCATGTCCACGATCATATTCTTGTTCTTGTCGTAGCGCTTCGAAATCGCAGGATTGAAATGGGAGCGTTCAAACTGCGTCTGCAGCCACCTGTTGCGAATTTCCAGCGTGATATCTTCAGGCTTATCCTTGCCCGTGTACTTGCCGAACGCATACTTGTAATGCGTCGCGGCATCAAAGACAAACTTCGGCACCGCGTGGTTTGTTTCCTGCACGTTCTTGATCTGTTCGAACAGGTAATTCTTGAAGATCTGATTTCCCTTTTCGTCTTC
Source organism: uncultured Fibrobacter sp. (assembly GCF_946062555.1). GTDB lineage: Bacteria > Fibrobacterota > Fibrobacteria > Fibrobacterales > Fibrobacteraceae > Fibrobacter. Next base: position 23,397 of record NZ_CAMGVQ010000041.1, on the reverse strand, counting down.
TTCACCAGCGATCAGGTACAGTGTATCCATTCGCATAATCACCTTGACCGGATTCACTTCCTTATTTTCGTCGATGACGGCGGAATGGTCCGTGGCGTGGCTATACTGAATCTTGATCGCAAAACCTTCGTGGATGGCCTTGAGCACCTTATTGATGTGAGTCGAATTCAGCTTGTCATCGCTGAACGGGCCGTAATCCAGAACATAATCCGGGTCCGTCGTAATGGCATCGGGCTTGAAATCTTCAGGATCCGTCGTCTGCATAAGCTTGATCAGCTTGTCCAGCAACTTGGTCGTCCTGAGATCAGGCGCAATAGTTTCGGACAAGTTCTTCTTGATCTTTTCTAGCTGCTTAACCACATCCTGGTTAAAGTTCGCTTCCTTATCTGTCTGAATGACATAGAAGGTTTCACCGTTTTCCTTAAACTTGCGAAGGCCGCAATTCTCGGCATTGATGACTTCCAGATGACGGAAGATGGTACGGGGACCGCACCCCATCAAATAAGCAAGACTGTTGACAGTCTGCTTGACTTTCAACTTGCTCTTAATCGCATTAATTTTTTCGTAACCGGTCGCCATGGGCGCCTCCTTATATCAATCTTAAGCGGTTTTCTACCGCCGTCGTCTTCGTTTTTTTTAACAAAGTAAACAATGCCAGTTGTTTCTGGAAAGTCGACTGGACATGACCTTCCAGCAGGAACTTCCTGTTGTTACAAGAAACCCGGATATAGGCCCCCCGCAGAAGCGCATTCGTCGATAAATCGGTTTCCAGTTCCTTACACAGTTCTACATTCATCGGATCCGAAAGTTCCGTCACCAAGCAAACAAGGTCGCGGACTCCGGGAATTTCTCCCAAACGGTTTTCCAAATCCTTGGGACGTTCATTTTCGTAGCACGAAGACTGGATCTGGACCTTTCCACCGGACACATTGACTTTATAGTCAAAGAGATGCATTGCCGGTGATTCAAGAAGTTCATAGATACTTGATTCGATATCGCTGTCCGTTATCTGCGTCGACACCTGCAACCGCGTAAAATTCACGCAGCCACGCACCTTCGGAAGCGCACTCACGCAATTTTCCATTGCACGCTGAATCGTATAGTTCTTGACCAGTCCTTTCAAATAAACGATTCCCTGGCCAACTTCTACAGACACCTTGCCGCTGTCTTCCGGAAAGACCTGAGACAACTTTCCCTGCACGATTTCGCGCAAACGGTCATTCGGCAAATTCTGTGCCAACGGAGGCAACGTGATAAAAACAAGTGTCGAATCTTTCAAAAGAACGACAAGCTTATCTTTCTCGCCATCATTCACCAACCCCACCGCCAGTCCGAACTGGTCACGAATGGCATGGTAAACATTGTCACCCAACAAAATCTGCGCACTCTGGGCCGGCAACAGACGATAACCTTCGGAAGATTCTTCCTGTTCTATCACGACCTTGGGCAGCTCCATTTTCTTTTCGGAGGCACCATCATAATTTACGACGACTATTTCCCTGTCAGGCCCTTGGAAAACACTCTTGACCACCCCCGGCTTGGGAGCGTTCTTAAAGTAAATCCAGTTGCCCGGTACAATGCGATTGTAACCGTAAATTTTGGTATAGTCCTGATTGACGCAGTCGCGACGGCAGAAAACAAACTCTTGCGAGAAAGCGACAAACATCGTCGCGCAGGCATCGCAACAACACAACAGCGGAATCTGCGGGTCCATTCCCCCGAAAGTCGAATACACCTCGCGAGCATAGATGCCGTGTTCCACTACCTTCTGGCAGCGGCGGCAAAACAGCCTTTGTGTATACAACCTATGTGGAAACTGGGAACGCATTCTTAATTACTTCATCAGCGGGAGAGCCACGTCGATGCGGCGGAGCACTTCTTCCTTGCCGATGATTTCAAACATTTCCCAAAGGCCAGGGCCAGCGGTAACGCCAGACACAGCGAGACGCGGAGCACCGACGAGTTCACCGACCTTGTGGCCGCAACGTTCGGCGAGGTCGTAGAAGCCCTTTTCAATCACCGGAGTCTTGAAGTCTTCGATGGAAGCGAGCATGTCGCGCACGAGCGTGGCGACTTCCTTGGAACCTTCGCCGAAGTGTTTCTTGGCACCCTTTTCATCGTAGGTGGTCGGAGCCACAAAGAAGTACACTGCCATGTCGGCGAGATCCTGCACAAAGTGGGCACGCGGCTTCAGCTGCTTCACGATTTCGTCGAGGCGAGCTTCCGGTTCGTTGGAGAGGTCGATACCCTTGGCGACCAGGCCTTCCTTCATGATGTTTTTGAGGAAGCCGTCGTCGCACAGGTGAATATGCTGGCCGTTCATCCACTGCAACTTCTTTTCGTCGAAGCTGGCGGACTTGGGGTTGATGCGTTCCAGCGTGAAGCTTTCCACCATTTCCTTGATGGTCATGACTTCGCGGTCGTCGCCCGGGTTCCAGCCCAGGAGAGCGAGGTAGTTCACGAGAGTCTCCGGCAGGTAGCCGAGGTCGCGGAAATCGCCCACGGAGGCGGCGCCCTTGCGCTTGCTGAGCTTACCGCCGTTCTTGTCGAGAATCACCGGCAGGTGGCACCATACAGGAGGTTCCCAGCCGAAGGCCTTGTACAGCAGTTCGTGTTTCGGCGTAGAGCTGATCCATTCGTCACCGCGGAGCACGTGGGTCGTTCCCATCAGATGGTCGTCCACGACGCTTGCAAAGTGGTAAGTCGGGTAACCGTCGCGCTTGATGAGAACCAGGTCGTCCAGCAGTTCGTTCTGATAGGAGATATGGCCACGAATCATATCGTCGAATTCGGTGACGCCCGTTTCAGGAACCTTGAAGCGGATGACAGCCTTCTCGCCGGCGGCGATGCGGGCCTCGGCTTCTTCGCGACTAATATTACGGCAGTGGCGGTCGTAACCCGTGACCGGCACGTGGGACTTTTCCTGTTCGGCGCGGACTTCCTGCAGGCGCTCTTCGGTGCAGAAGCAGTAGTAGGCGCAACCGGCGTCCAGGAGTTTCTTGATTTCGCGGTGGTAGATGTCCAGACGTTCGCTCTGGAAGTACGGACCGCAGTCACCTTCGCAACCCGGACCTTCGTCCCACTGAAGGCCCAACCACTTGAGGTCGCGCATCAGGTCGTGGAGCGCAGTTTCGTTGTAACGCTTACGGTCGGTATCTTCAATACGCAGGTAGAAGGTGCCGCCCATGTGTTTGGCAAAAAAGTAGTTGTAAATAGCGGTGCGCGCACCGCCCACATGCAGGTAGCCCGTAGGACTCGGGGCAAAACGCACGCGGACAGGATGGTTAGAATTGCAATTTTCGCACATAATTTCCTCTTTTGTTTATTCCGTGTCAAAAAATAGCAATTTTCGACAACAATACCATATCGAAAAAACATTCAAGCCTATTCCATTAGTTAAGAATCCATAGGCGAATTTTCATCCCCTATGTACGCAAAAAACAACAGCTTTGTAAACAAAAATTGACATTTTGGATTTTTTGTACTATATTTTTCACCATGAAGAAAGTTTTCATACATATTTTAGCAACCTCACTTGCTTTGGTGTCATCCGGCTTTGCCCAAGCAAATCTCGCCGGACATCAACTTGATATTCCAAACGTCCCCAAAAATTTTGAAAATTTTGACAATTTTCAAATCAACTCTTGGGGACCTGTCACTTACAGTGGCGACGGCAAATGCGACATCCTTGACCTATACCAAAGTAGCGTCACTCAAAACCTAGGTTACTCCACCATCGTCGATTACCATTTCAAACAAATTAAGTACCCCGATAAATACACATGTGAATCCTGGGGACTTGGCTTGTCCTTCAAGGTAATTCCCGATTCAAACATTTATTCCAGAAAATATAATCTGAGCCCCAATAGTCCCACAGCCTTCTCGGCAAAGCGAGAAGATGCTATCAAAAAGCTATTCATTTCCGACTCCGCCTTCCTCGAAGTAGAAAGTTTAAAGCCTGTATCCTTCCAAGACTCCGGCAAATGCCATACAGTTGATTTTCTTTATAATATGGCTAACGAACAAAGCGGATTTCACGGTATCATCGACATCAAATCCGACGAAGCCATGCTTGACGGAAAACTCACTTGTACCTTCTGGGGACTTGGCGTTAAGTACAAGCACAGAGATATTATCGAAAAAGAAATCGTAAAGAAGCGCGTCGTAGAAGTCATCAAGGCTCCACTTCCAAAACCAGACACGGTTTTTGTACCTAAGCTAGTTGAAGAGCCCTCAAAAAAATGTTGCATCACCTGCTGCTGTTGCGATCACTAAAGGGAGGACTATATGAAAAAATTTATAGCATTATTCATTTGCGTCTTTATCGCACTCCTTTTCGAAGGCTGCGCACCGTATGCTTACACCTCACAAAATGATCTTCCCTATAACGATGAGCAGATAGAACCGGCTCCCAAGCCAAAAGCCAAGCCCAGACCCGTCGTAAGAAAGGCCAAGCCTGCACCCAGGCGCCCCAAAGTAATCACAAAAGCAGTTCCAAAAACAGTCCCAAAAAAAGTTACGGATTATGACATTGTTACAGACAACATGTATCCTATCCCGAAATCTCTGAATGTTGACAACGACATGACGATTGTTTCCTTGACACCTGTTGCCTACACTGATAAAAACCACTGCAACGAAGTCTACTTCTTCAATGCCATTGTAACCCCGACTTCAGGTTACCACGGGCTTGTGGACATTTCGATGTCCGAATCCAAGATAGAAGGCGGATATTCCTGCAAATACTTTGGTACTGCAGTAATTTACCAAGTAAAGCCGAATCCCTTTATAAAGTATACAATCAAATACGAAGATATAGTACGCAAGTACGTACCCGAGCAATCTGAATAAAGAGTCAACATTTTCTATCTTTGGAGGCGTTAACTGAAACCGCCTCCTTTGTTTATAGGAATATTTATGGAAACTTTAAATTCCATCTTAGACACTATTGACGGCTATGTTTGGGGAGTTCCCCTGATTGTCATTATCCTCTTCGTGGGATTCCTGCTCACCATCCGCCTCGGCTGCCTGCAGGTTCTGAACCTACCGAATGCACTTCGCTACATGCTCCACAACGAAAAGGGCGGCGAAGGCGAAGTTTCGAGCTTTGGCGCCCTCTGCACAGCTCTTGCGGCCACAATCGGTACCGGAAACATCGTGGGCGTCGCCACCGCTATCGGTACCGGTGGCCCGGGAGCCCTCTTCTGGATGGAAGTGGCCGCATTCCTCGGTATGGCCACCAAATATGCCGAAGGCCTGCTCGCCGTCAAGTACCGCACTATCGGCAAAGACGGCAAGGTATTGGGAGGCCCGTTCTACTACATCGAAACTGGCATCAAGGAACGCTTTGGCTGGAACATGAAATGGCTCGCTGTCATATTTGCCGTATTCGGCATTGGCGCAGGTCTCCTTGGCATTGGCACCATCACCCAGGTGAACGGTATCACTAGCGCCATGGCCCGCCTCACCCCGAACGCTCCTGAATTCATTAACCTCGGTGGCAATTCCGTTTCTTGGACCACCGCCATCGCAGGCCTTTTGGTTACCATTTTCGCCGCAACCGTTATCATCGGCGGCTTAAAGCGCATCGCAAAAGTTTCGACCTACATTGTCCCGATCATGGCGATTGTCTACATTCTCGCCTGCGTGCTCTTGCTGCTTTTGAACTTCGCCCAGATTCCGCTGGCTATCCAGACTATCGTGCAAGCCGCATTCAACCCGAGCGCCATTACCGGCGGTGCCGTCGGCACCATCTTTATCGCGATGCAGAAGGGTATCGCCCGCGGTATTTTCAGTAACGAAGCAGGCCTCGGTTCTGCCCCGATTGCAGCGGCCGCCGCCAAGACCAAGGAACCGGTTCGTCAGGGTTTCGTCTGCATGACCGGCACCTTCTTCGACACCATTATCATTTGTACCATGACAGGCCTCGCCATCGTGGTTTCGGGCGCATGGGACCCGAAGCTCGGTCTCGAAGGCGTGAACATCACCATGGAAGCCTTCTCCCGCGGACTTGCCATCGTTCCGGCCGGTTCTGTCATCGCACCATTCTTCCTCGCCATCGCTTTGGTGTTTTTCGCGTTCACCACGATTCTTGGCTGGGCATACTATTCCGAAAAGTGCCTGCAGTACCTGATGGGCGGCAAGAACGAAAAAGCCACCCTGATTTACCGCTGGGTCTACATCGCGGCAATCTTTATCGGCCCGTACCTCACGGTAAGCGCCGTATGGACTAGCGCCGACATCTTCAACGGCCTGATGGCATTCCCCAACCTGGTCGCCTTGATTCTGCTTTCTGGAATCGTCTCGAAGGAAACCAAGGATTTCCTTGAACGCCTCCACAACGGCCATGTGGGTGACTAATTAGTTCGGATTTCGGAATTCGGAGTTCAGAATTAGAATTTCGAAGTTCTTTTTTTTAATTTGGAAATGAAGCGAATATATTTCGTCGGAAGGTTTTATGTTGGATTTTAAAGGCAAATTTGCGGCGGTGCTCCCGGCGGGGGGTCTCGGTAAGCGCATGGGCGGAAACATTCCCAAGCAGCTTATGGTTCTGGGCGGCAAGCCCGTTTACCGCTACAGCCTCGAAACCTTCCTTTCGATGGAAGAAATCGCCGAAGTCGTGATGGCCGTGCCCGCCGACTGGAAAGATCATTTCGAAAAAGAAATTTTCGGTCAGACGGCCCTTCGGCAAGCTCAGGGACCTTTATCACCAAGCGAACTTGATGCCCTTATTACAAACAAGTTAAAAATTGTCGTGGGTGGAGCGGAGCGTTGGCAGTCCGTGGAAAACGGCGTGAACGCGCTCACGAGTGGCGCCGAATATGTTCTGGTACACGATGTCGCGCGCCCGTTCATCAGCAAAGAAATCATTCTTGATGTCTGCAAGACTCTTGTTGAAAAAGGCAGTTGCCTTGTGGCAAAGCCCGCGGTCGACACCATCAAGATTGCAAAAGACGGCTGCGTACAGCAGACCATCGACCGCAACACCGTATGGATGGCGCAGACCCCGCAGGCGGCCTCGATTGCCTTACTGAAAAAGCTCTACGGGCGTATCGCCGCAGAGCCTTTGAACTTTACCCCCACCGACGAAGCAAGCATTCTCGAATACTTCGGCGAACACGTCTACATCGTCAAGGGTAACAACCTGAACGACAAGCTTACGACTCCCGAAGACTTCGTAATTTTCGCAAACAGAGCCCATTAGCATACGCGCTCTACCGGCCCTACACAGCAATTGTCTTGTGACGCCGCAGCACGCAAACGCAAAAACAAGTTTTTGTGCGTCCTCGCCGTGCATTGTTTTATCGCCACGCTCGCCTTTTACTAAATTTGAGCCCGATGAAAGATAAAGCTAAAAAACTGATTGAAAAGTACGAGGAACTGGAATCGGAACTCGGTAATCCGGATGTTCTTTCTGACCAAGCCCGTTACAACAAGATTCACAAGCAGTACAAGGGTATCGAAAAGGCTGTACTCAAGGCTAAGGAATACCTGCAAATGCTGAACGACCAGGAAGAATGGAAGGCCGCCCTTGGCGATTCCGACCCTGAAATGGTCGCGATGGCGAAGTCGGAACTTTCCGACATCGAAAAGAAGTTGCCGGTTATTACCGACGAGCTCCAGATTTTGATGGTGCCGAAGGATCCGTGGGATTACCGTAATGCCACGCTCGAAATCCGCGGCGGCACCGGCGGTGACGAATCAGCCCTTTTTGCGGGCGACCTGTTCCGTATGTACCAGGGCTACTGCAGCCGCATGGGCTGGAAGATGACTATCCAGGATGCGAGCGAAGGCACCGTAGGCGGCTACAAGGAAATTCGCGTATTTATCGAAGGCGACAGTGTTTACGGCACCTTGAAGTTCGAAAGCGGCGTGCACCGCGTGCAGCGCGTGCCCGAAACCGAAACGCAGGGGCGCGTACATACGTCTGCCGCAACAGTTGCCATTCTCCCGGAAGCTGAAGAAGTCGACGTGGAAATCCGCGAAGCCGACATTCACATGGACACCTACCGTTCTTCGGGCGCCGGCGGTCAGTACATCAACAAGACGGACTCCGCCGTGCGACTCACCCATATTCCGACAGGCGTGGTGGTGAGCTGTCAGACCGAACGCAGCCAGCTGCAGAACCGCTTGCACGCCATGGAAATGTTGCGTTCCAAGATTCTTGACGCCGTGATTGCAAAGAAGGAACAGGAAGAAGCCGCGAGCCGTAAGGCCCTGGTGGGCACCGGCGACCGCTCCGCCAAAATCCGCACCTACAACTTCCCGCAGAACCGCGTAACCGACCACCGCATCGGCCTCACGCTGTACAATTTGGACAAAGTTATCACCGGCGACCTGGATGAAATCATCAACGGCCTCCAGATGGCAAACGCCCAGGAAAAGCTCGGAAAGTTCAACGCTTAATGGCTTGCCGCGCCCCTCCCTTCGGCAAGCTCAGGGACCTGGGGGTCACAATGACGAATACGCGAAAGCAAAGGTAATGTAATGCCACAGATGACTGTACTTGAAATTCTGAACCGCACCAAGGTCTTCTTCGAAAAGAAGGGTATTCCTGACGCGCGCCTAGATGCCGAATACATCATCAGTCTCGGGCTTCAGATGAAGTCCCGCATGGACATTTATCTGAACTTTGAAAAGCCGCTGACCGACGCAGAGCTCGACGTACTTCGCCAGATGGTGGCACGCCGCGCGAACCGTGAACCGCTGCAGCATATTATCGGCGACACGAGTTTCCGCGGATTTATCATCAAGTGCGACAAGCGGGCGCTGGTCCCGCGCCCCGAAACCGAAATGCTTGTCGACATGGCGAAGGAAAGACTTAAGGGTATCGAAGCTCCGTTTATCGTGGAAGTGGGCACGGGAACAGGGGCGATTTCGATCGCCTGCGCGAAAGAAATCGCCGGAGCAAAAGTGCTCGCCACGGATATTTCTGAAGACGCACTTGCGCTCGCCCGCGAAAATGCAGAAATCAACGAACTGGGCTCAAACACAGAAGGCTCAAATCTTACCTTTGCTCAAGGCGACTTGCTGGACGCCGTCACCGGCGAAGCACTTCGGCAAGCTCAGTGCCCTTGCGATGCAAAAATTGACTGCCTGATTGCAAACCTCCCCTACATTCCCGATAGCGAAAAAGGGAAGCTCCAGCCCGAAGTCGACAAGTTCGACCCGGCGCTCGCCCTCTATGGCGGACCCGACGGACTTTCACTTGTCCGTAAGCTCCTCCAGCAGACCGAAGGCAAGCTGAACGCAGGAGCCTCGATTCTCCTTGAAATCGGTTCCGAGCAGGCTGAAGTCTTGAAGAACGAAGCCGCCAACTTCCCATGGCTGGAATTCGCAGGAATTCACAAGGATTATTGCGGTAACATCCGCTTTGTCAGCTACAAATCAAAATAACCTCTAAAAATCTCTTTTTCACAGCCCTCTTCGCAGGGGTTTTACAACATTTTTTCGAAAAACTTTACCGACCCAGCCCCTTTTTTATACTATTTTATTACAAAATAACTCAAAGTTTGGAGAGAATATGAAAAAGTTCTGGACACTTGTCGCCTGCACACTGATGGCAACCTCGATTTCGTTCGCTCAAGAAGAAGAATATTACTACGGAGTTCAAACCGAGGAACAGTCCGCAGACCAAGCTTCTGAACCCTGGCCGGACGAAGCAGAACAATCCAGCGAAGTAGAACCAGCGGAAGAAACTGCACCAGCTGACAACAAGGTCAACAAACAGACAAGCGCCCAACCCGCAAAAGCTTTCGAACCAACCCCCGCTCCAGCCCATATTGCACAGGCAGACGATTCACAGGATTCCTACGAACGCCCAGCCAACAATGAACAGAAATTCGGCATCGGCCTCCGAGCCGCTTTTGACTACGGCATGATGTACGGATTCAAGAACGAGGATGACGACGTGGACGGCTCCCCCACCGGCATTGGTTTCGAAGGCGGCCTTATGGGAAGAATCCAGCTTATTTCCAATCTGCATTTCGCACCGGAAGTCAACATCGCCTTTGTCCGCACCGAACACGAATACCTACACCAGAAGCGAACCTACACCAGCATAGACCTCGAAATTCCTCTCCTGATGCGCGGTATCGTTCTGGACAAGTTCTACGTCACCGGTGGTCCGCAGTTGAACCTCAACCTGAGCAACGATTTCGACTATGACAACAAGGAATCTGTCGAAGGCTACGAAGAAAAGATTGACGAAGCCAAGTTCACCTTCGGCCTTGCAGTGGGTGCCGGATTCAACATCATCGAAGGACTCTTTATCGATGTACGCTTCTACATGGGACTTATGGATCTCTATCCAGACGTGAAATCCATCAGCGACTACGAAGACGGCGACATCGTAGGCGAAGGAGACGACTTCTCCTATATCAGCATGAAGGGCGCCAAAATGATGAAGATCAAGGCCGGTCTCAGCTACTGGTTTATCTAACCTTCCGTTTTCCAACATCAGGGTAAAACATGAGAACGCTTGCCAGTTTGACCTATAAGGAGTGCCCTCCGATAGTCACCGCCGAGTCCATGCGTTTCTTGGACGGCGACACCAAAAGGAGCCGCGTTTCCAATTCCGGTTTTCATCCTCTCTGGGATATGCAAACTGAACCCGCTGTGTCTGACAGCAACGAGTTCGCCTCCCCGATCGACGCCGGATACGCCCTGATGAAATTAGCCGGCAAGGCCCTGTTTCGCCGTGTCCGTAAAATTCTCGGCGAAGATGCCGAAGGAAAATCCGTCGCCATTTTTGTGGGCGGCGGCAACAACGGCGGCGACGGACTCGCCCTTGCAAGCAACTTGATCGAAGCGGGAATTCCTTGCACCGTCTATTCGCTTGCCAAAGCGGAATCCTTCAAGGACGAAGCATCGCTCGCCTACCAGGATTTCGTAAATAATGGCGGAAAGCTGGTCTATACCGGGGAACGCTTCCCCGAAAACCCACACTTTTCCCTCGTCGTGGACTGTATGCTCGGAAACGGCGCGTCCGGAGAACTGCGCCCCGCATTTGCCCGCGCCGTAATCGCCATCGGCGAATGGGGAATCCCCATCCTCGCTGCAGATGCACCCACCGGATTCGACTTCACATCACACTGCTGCGGAGTTCCATGCACCGAAGCTACCGAAACAATGCTCTTCGGGCTTCCGCGACTTGATGCCTTCACGCAAGAAGGCGCAAAGGCTTTTGGCAATCCAATCATCGAACCGCTTGACTACCCCGACAACCTAGTCGACAAAATCAACAGTGGCATATTCCTTGCCTCCGAGAAAATTATTCCGGCATTGCTCCCCGACCGTGACGAATTCGGCGACAAGCGCGGCCAAGGTACCGCAATGATTGTGGCAGGCTCCGGGAACATGACCGGGGCTGCGGCTCTTTGCACCAAGGCTTGCCTCCGCAGCGGAGCGGGACTTGTTACAACGGCAACCCCAAAGGCGCTACTCTCGGCATTGCAATCAAAACTGGACGAACCGGTATTCTACGGAATTGGCGACGAACGTACCGACAAGCTCTCGATTATGCATCTGATGCAGTTGCAGGACCTCGCCACCCACCAGAGCGCTATCGCGATTGGCCCTGGACTTGGCATAGACACCGAAACGCAGGATGCCATCCGAATGTTCCTGACCGGTTTACAGACGCCCGTTGTCGTCGATGCCGACGCCATCAACGCCTGCGGCTCCGCATTCTTCTGCATGGAAGGCGGCCCCGCGAATGCGATTATCACGCCGCACAATCGCGAATGGGAACGCAACTTCGGCCCACTCCCAACAAATGAATGTTTCTACCCGGAATACCTGCAGCAGTTTGCAACGCAGTTCAAGATTACTATCGTGCTGAAGGGTTGCCCCACCTACGTTGCCATTCCCGACGGACGCGTGTATGTGATTCCGGCCCGCAATTCAGGACTCGCCAAGGGCGGAGCAGGCGATGTGCTTACCGGCATTATCACCGCACTCCTTGCACAAGGTTTGCCGACAGCAGAAGCCTCCGTTCTCGGCGTACTCCTGCACCAGAAAGCTGGCCGCCTGACCCGCGAAAAAATGGGAGCATTCGGCATGCTCCCAAGCGACGTAATTGAAATGTTGCCAGCAGCATTTGGTTGCTAAGGCTACTAATGTCATGCCGCACTTGATGCGGCATCTCCTTTTCTACTAAAGTAGTTCAGAAACCAGTTTGTCCATCGCTGCTTCGGATTCGGCGCTAAGCGTGGACTTCACCGTCACCACCGTTTCGGCAAGCGTCACGTTCTTGAGCGAGGAGAGGATTTCGGTCATCTTCTTTGCGGCCATCGGAGCCCACGTGCCATTCTCGACAACGCCCACCTTGCGGTTGCTGTAATTCTTCGCCTTCAAGTGATTGAGGAAATCTTCCATCACCGGGAAGAGGCCCGCGTCGTACGTGGGTGCAGCCACCACCATGCGATCGTAACGGAAAGCATCTTCGATGACTTCGGCCATGTCGCTGCGGGCAAGATCAGAAACCACCACCTTTTCAACGCCGGCGGCGGTCAACTTTTCGCCGAGCAATTCCGCGGCCTTCTTGGTTCCGCCGTAAATAGAGGCGTATGCCACGAGCACGCCCTTGTCTTCGGGAGCGTAGCTGCTCCAGGTGTTGTACTTGTCGATGTAGTAGCCCAAATTTTCGGTGAGCACCGGACCGTGCAGCGGGCAGATTGTCTTGATGTCGAGTGCAGCCGCCTTCTTGAGAACCGCCTGCACCTGGTTGCCATACTTGCCCACAATATTGAAATAGTAACGGCGGGCTTCGCAAGCCCAGTCATCCGGGTCGGCATCGTACACGCCGAACTTGCCGAACGCATCGGCCGCAAACAGCACCTTTTCGCTCTGTTCGTAGCTGAACAGCACTTCGGGCCAGTGCACCATCGGGGCACCGATGAACTGCAGCGTGTGCGCACCGAGAGTAAGCGTATCGCCTTCTTTCACGGTCTGCGTCTTGGTCGCGGCAGGGAGCGCCATGAACTGCGGCAACAGAGCAAACGCCTTTGCAGACGCCACGAGCGTCGCCTCCGGGTACTTCGCCACAAAATCAGCAATGCCACCGGCATGGTCCGGTTCCAAGTGGTGTATCACCAGGTAATCCGGTTTGCGCCCAGCAAGAGCGGCTTCCAGATTGGCAAGCCATTCATTCACCTTGTGGGCATCGACCGTGTCGGTCACGGCAATCTTCTCGTCCACAATCACATACGAATTGTACGCCATGCCCTCGGGCACCACGTACTGGCCTTCGAACAAATCCAAGTCGCGGTCATCGACACCGATGTACTTGATATTTTCGCTAAAGTTCTTCATACCGACTCCTATTTTTTTTGAAATTTAGAAAAAAACACCGACCGCCAATTTTGCCCTCACTTTTTTTCGCTATTTTGCTTGATAGAGGGTGCCAGGTGTCATCTTTTCCTAATCTTCCAAGAAATACTGCACGTTCGTCACGACGCGGACTTTCTTGATGTACGGCGTATTTTCGTCGCGGTCTTCGATAGAGAACACGCCCTGCGTGGCGGTCTTGATTTTGCCGAGTTTGCTATCGGAATCCTTCGCAAACTTTTCGGCGGCAGTGCGAGCGTTCTTGGTTGCCTCGTCAATCATGGCAGGCTTGATTTCATTGAGACCGTTAAAGCTATAAATGGTGCGGTACTGGTAATCGCTACCGCTAAAGGCAATTCCATGTTTCAGGAGTTCGCCCTGTTTTTCCATGGCATTACGAACAAGTTCTACATCGTTTGTCGCCACCGTTGCAACCACGGTTGCCACATAGCGATAATTATGTTTGCCGCCGCTGTACAGTTCGCCATCGGCATCGACTATGGCCGGGGTCGAGTAAGTAATGTTTTCTTTTTTAACGCCGTTTTCGAGCAGGAACTTTTCAAGAATCTGCGTCTTGGACTGTAGCGTTGCAGAAAGTTCCGCAAGGTCGTTGCCCACTTCTTTGTAAACAATCGGCCAAATCACGAAATCAGCCGGCACTTCGCGTTCGGCAAGGCCGCGCACAAACACCACGCGGTCGCGGTCTTTGACATCGATTTGCGCGCGATAGAAAAAAGCACCCAGGCACAAAATGGCAAGCGCCAGAATGACAGCCTCTTTAACTCTTGATTGCATATTCAACTCCTTTTCTTAGAGTCAATATACAAAATTTTATATATTACCAAAGTAAAAAAGGAGAACAAGATGATTTGTCCTAAATGCGGCAGAAAATACGAAGACGACATGCCCCAGTGCCTGTGGTGTGACGCCCCCAACCCCAAAATAAACAAGGAAACGGAAGAAGTTTACGAAAGTTCGGAATTCTCCGAAACGACAGAATCCGAAGATGACGGCAAGCCCCGCAAAGGAACGCTTATTTTCTGGATGAGCATCATTCTAGGAGAAGCGGGCGTACACTGCTTTATGAGCGGGAGAACCTTACGAGGATGGTTGTACTTCATTTTTGGCGGAGTTGCATTCAGCTTTTGGGTGGGAGCTTTAAGTCCCTTCGAAATATATTTCCCGGTCGCAGTACACTTCATCATGTACTTTACGTCCATTGCAGTCTCCGTACTCACCTATATTGACACATGGAAAATCGCACACGGGAAATACACGAACACCAAAAAAGGCTTCAATTACACAGGAGCCAAGTGGATGACGGTCATCACCATTTTGAGCATCGTCTTCAGTGCGGCTTACACATCAATTAGCTTTGTCGGACATGCCAAATCCGGATTCCTGAACATTGAATCCTACAACAAGGACTTGAGAGAAAAAAGCATCAAGAAAACAAGCAAAAGTGATAGCGAAAGCATCGCCGCCGTCATCGAGACTTACATACTAAAGCAGGAACAATTCTTTAAATCGGAGAATAAACTCGGCCGCTTTAAAGAAATTGGCTTTGCAGATACGACGGCTTCCATGTATTTCCAGATACAGGACCTGGGCGCAGGTATCGGCGTCACATACAAAAGCATGTTTGGTTGTTCCACGAATTCAACGTGGCTTTACACGACTTCCATTCAAGACGGCAAGCTCACTTGGTACACCTCTGCTCCCCAAGACGAAAACTGCAAGGAAGCATTCCCAAAGCTTTACATCTTGACTCCGAATTCTGAATGCGTCAACCAGGAATAACGGGTTAAATTTCTACATTCAAAACATGTCTGAAAAAACTCTACTTTTGCTCGACTCTTACGCGCTTGCGTTCCGCATGTTTTACGCCTATTCGCAGAACCCGCTGAAAAATAGCCAGGGCGAAGAGGTTTCGATGATGCACGGTTACTGGGGTGCGGTACTCCGCATTTTGGCCAAGCACAAGCCGACGCATTTTGCGATTGCACGCGACGTGGCGCACACCAAAACTTTCAGGCACGAACTTTACCCGGACTACAAGGCGAATCGCGGCCCCATGCCCGAAGAGATGGCGGCGCAGATGCCGCTCCTTGGCGAAAGTCTTGAAGCAAGCGGTATTCCGCTCTTGTCGGAGCCGGGTTACGAGGCGGACGACGTGATGGCGAGTACCGCCATGGCCGCCGTGGAAGCGGGCTTTGACCATGTGGTGATTTTAAGTAAAGACAAGGACATGTCGCAGATTGTAAGCGACAAGATTCACCTTTTCCACCTGACGAAGGGTGCCGACGGCATCGACTTTGGGCCGGAACAGGTGCGCGAAAAATACGGGCTTCCGCCGGAGAAAATCCGCGACTACCTGGCGCTCATGGGTGACGCAAGCGACAACGTTCCAGGCGTTCCGAAGGTGGGTCCGAAAACGGCCATCCAGTTGCTGAACGATTACGGCGACATGGACAACCTATATGCAAACCTTGACAAGATTACCAAGAAGGGTTTGCACGACAATTTGGCGAACAACCGCGAAAAGGCTTTCCTCAGCCGCGAACTGGTGACGCTCCAGACCAAGCGCGCCTTTAGCGGAAATTTAGACGCGCTTGAATACAACGGTCTGCACGTGGATACCTTGGCGCAGATGTTCAAGGATCACGAAATCAACAGCCTGCTTCGCCTGCTGGAGAAAGTCCCGAGCAAGGCGGGATTCGTGCGTGACGGAGAAGGTGAGGAAGGCACTTCGGCAGGCTCAGGGACCTTAAACGGGGATGCCGCGATTCAGGCAGCAAGTGTCCCGGTTGATGTTCCGCCGCCGTACATTTGCGTTGATACCGACGAAATCTTTGAGCAGATGAAGGCGGAATTTGCCGCATCGTCGCTCATTGGCGTGGACACCGAAACCGACGGCCTTGACCCGATGCAGTGCAACATCGCAGGTCTCTGCCTTGCCTCTGCCGACAACGAAGGCAACGTGGCGAAGGGCTACTACATTCCGCTCGGACATTCCGACGAAATCGGGTTCCCGCTCCCCGCGGGCAAGGGCGGCAACTTCGACTTCAACAAGGTCGCGAACTGGTTCAAGGAATTATTCGCAGACAATGCACCTGTCGCTGAAAATGATAGCGCCGAGGGCGCGGCTTCAAAACGAGCATTCGTGTTCCACAACGCGAAATTCGACTTGCATGTTCTCGCACGTGCTTTCAAGATTCCGCAAACCGTTATCGACAACGCAAACATCATCGATACGCTGATTGCCGCCTGGATGCTTTCGCCGGGGCAATCCGGCCTCGGGCTCGACAATCAGGTGATGCAGCGTTTGCAGCACGAGATGATTCCCATCGAGAATCTCATCGGACGCGGCAAAAACCAGATTACGTTCAACCGCGCGCCCATCAAGGAAGCCACCGAATACGGCGCCGAAGATGCAGTCTACACGCTCCGCCTTTGGAAGCCGCTCAAGCAGGAACTCGAAAAACTTGACTACGTGAAGTATTTCTTCGAGCAGGAAATGCCGCTGTTGAAGGTACTGTACCAAATGGAATCCGTAGGTGTGGCGATTGATGTTCCCGCACTCAAGACGCTGGAACAGGAACTGGCCCGCCGCATCGAGAATCTCGAGAAAGAAATCTGCGACATGGCGGGTGTGGAATTCAACATCGGTTCCCCGAAGCAGCTGGGCGACGTGCTTTTCGATACGCTCGGGCTTCCCGAAATCAAGAAGCGCAGTACCGACGCCGTCGTTCTCGAAGAACTCAGCTTCAAGGCGCCGCACCCGATTGTCTTTGCCGTCATCGAGTACCGCGAACTCAAGAAAATGCAGAGCACCTACATCTCGGTGCTCCCGACGCTGGTGAATCCGGATACCAAGCGAATTCACACGAGCTTTATCCAGTGGGGTACCGCGACGGGCCGCCTCTCCAGCCGTGATCCGAACCTGCAGAACATTCCTGTTCGTAGCGACCTCGGCAAAAAAATTCGCGCCGCATTCGTGCCGCAGAATAAGGATAACGTCATCCTTGCGGTGGACTACTCACAGATTGAACTCAGAATGCTTGCCCACTTGAGTGGCGACGAAGCGCTCATCGAAAGCTACAAGGAAGGAATCGACATTCACGCCCGCACCGCCGCCGCGATTTACGGAGTGGGCCTCAACGAAGTCACCAGCGACATGCGCCGCGACGCCAAGGTGGTGAATTTCGGCGTACTCTACGGCATGACCGCCTTCCGCTTGAGCCGTGACCTAAAAATTCCGATGTCGCAGGCAAAGGATTTTATCACCGGCTACTTCGACATGTACCAAGGCGTGCAGCAGTATATCGAAGACATCAAGGCGGCCGCCCACCGCGACGGCTATGTGGAAACGCTTTCGGGCCGCCGCCGCTACATCGCAGGCATCGACTCTAGTGACCGTATGGAATCGCAGATGGCCGAGCGCATGGCCGTAAATACCCCCGTGCAGGGCTCCGCCGCCGATCTCATCAAGATTGCGATGATCCGCATCCAGAAGCGAATCAACGCCGAGAACCTCCCGCTCCGCATGATGCTGCAGGTCCACGACGAACTCGTGTTCGAATGCCCCCGCGACCAGGTGGAAGCGATGGCCCAGATGGTGAAATCCGAAATGGAAGGCGCCATGCAACTCAAGGTTCCGCTCGTTGCAAGCGCCGGCTTCGGCGAAAACTGGCTCGAAGCGCATTAAGCGACCGCTCGTGCCTAATCATATTAAGTACTTACGCGCAGCACTCGCTCTCGCCGACACGGCTCGTTAATACGAGTCGCTTTCGGCTCACGAAGCGACCCCTCGTGCCTAATCTTACTAAGTACTTACGCGCAGCACTCGCGCTCACTTTTCTATCTTTACCCCGTATGGAAAAGAAGCTCCCCCTTTATTTTACGATTCACGGTCATTTTTACCAGCCGCCGCGCGAAAATCCCTGGACAGGCGTCATCGAAAACCAGCCCAGCGCACGCCCGTTTCACGACTGGAACGACCGCATTGCTAGCCAGTGTTACAGTCCCAATTCTGCAAGCCGTATTCTTTCACCGAACAGACGCATTGTCGATATTGTCAACAACTATGACTTTATGAGTTTCAACATGGGTCCGACCCTGATGGGATGGATTCGCACGAACACTCCGGATACCTATAGGCGAATTCAAGAAGCGGACAAGCGAAGTGCCGAGCGACTGAAAGGCCACGGCAACGCAATCGCCCAGGTCTACAACCACATCATCATGCCGCTCGCCTCGCAAGAGGACAAGAAGACTCAAATCCGTTGGGGCATCGAAGACTTCAAATTTCACTTCGGACGCATGCCCGAAGCCATGTGGCTCGCCGAAACCGCCATCAACTTCGAAACGGTGGTGGAACTCATCAAGGCGGGGATCAAGTTCACCATCCTTTCGCCGACGCAGGCCGACAAATTCCGCAAATTTGGCGACTCTCAGTGGACCGGTTGCGGCAACACCGACATCGACACGACTCGCCCTTATCGCATCTACCCGCGCAACAAGGACGGCGTTCTCGTTTGCGACGGTTACCTGGATGTTTTCTTCTACAACCCGTGGCTTTCTTCTGCAGTGGGCTTTGAGCACCTGCTCCGCGACGCAGGCACCTTCGGCAGCCGTATCAAGGACGCCTGGGACGAAAAGCGCCAGGATCCGCAGTTGGTGAGCATCGGTACCGATGGCGAAAGCTACGGTCACCACGAACCGTTCGGCGACATGTGCGCCGCCTGGCTCTACAACCACTACGCCCCGGATCACGGCATGGTCCCGGTAAACTACGGTTGGTTCCTTGAAGAATTCCCGCCCCAGCACGAAGTGATGCTCAAGAACTTCTACAGCGAAGGCTGCGCCTGGAGCTGTGCCCACGGCGTTGGCCGCTGGTACCGCGATTGCGGCTGCTCGACTGGCGGTGGGCCGGGTTGGAACCAGAAATGGCGCGGTCCGCTCCGCGATGCCTTCAACCACTTGAAGAAACTCGCCGACGATATTTTCGTCCGCGAATTTGAAAAGATATCCAACGTAGACCCGTGGGAAGCTCGCAACAACTTTGTCGAAGTCCTGGTCGCCCCCGAAGACGAATCGCGCGTACAGGCGTTCCTCGCCAAGACGCTCAAAAATCCGAACGACGCAGACATGTGCGCGAAAGCCATCCGCCTGCTTGAAATCCAGAAGTTCTGCCTGTTCAGCTTCACGAGCTGTGGCTGGTTCTTCAACGACATCGAAGGTCTGGAACCGGTGCAGAACATGCGCTACGCCCTGCGTGCCATGGAACTTTTGGAACCGTTCTTGCCCTACGGTCACCACATCAAGAATGAAGTCATCAGCATTCTCGCCCGCGCCACAAGTAACGAACACAAGTGGAACGGTGCCGAAGTGTTTACGAACTATGCCGAAGAAAAAGTTCCGGTGGTCGTGAAGGAAATGGCCGAACAGGCCGCTATGTTCCACCTGAACCTGGAAGACGATTCCGAAAAGAACAAGAAGATTGTCGCTACGAAGATTGCTTCGCGCAGGCGCCAGACACTCGTTCGCACGGAATATTTCGACAAGTACATCAACGAACGCCGCATTTCGACGGTACTTGCCATCACCGACATGCTCGGCCGCATCAACCTGGTCGTCGCCGATGGTGAAAACGAGCAGAACGGGCTTAAGTTTGTTGAAAATCCGAATATGAGCACGCAGGAACTGCAGGCGCTCTACCCCACCGCCTATGTGGTTCGCATGCGCAACCTGATGAGCGACTCCATCAAGCGCATCAACCACATTTCGACCAAGAAGTACCTGAACAGCCTCACGGAATCGTTCTCGAGCTTTGCGCTTTCTCACGGACTTTCGATTGACAGTCTGGCCGACCTTGACCACACCCTGCCAGATACGATGCGCAAGATCCTTTCGCTCGAAATCAACTCCAAGATTCACCACCTGGCACTCGAATACATGGAAAAAGACGACCAGAAGGTTTTCGACGAAATCAAGGATTTGATAGAGGAAGCGAACGCCCTGCATACGCATTATTCCTTTGGCGGAACAGGCCGTATGTTCCATGCAAAGCTCATCAAGCTGATCGACTCCGTATTCGAAAGCTTCGATACGAATGCCGTTCATCACATCACGGGACTTATCACGGTTGCCGACTGGCTCAAGCTCGAAATCGACAAGACCAGTCTCGAGAACAAGGTGTTCCCCGCTTACCAAGAATACGTGAAATACCCGACCAGCAAGATTGCGGCACTCAAGTCGATGTTCAGCTGGTTGAATTTCGAGGTTTAACCACCGAGGTCAATATGTACAGGATGTCCGAAAAACCACTCATTACCGCAGACAAAATTCGCGAACGTGTCGCAACGCTCGCTCGTGAAATTGTCGACGTCTATGACTACGACATCCTGCTTTCGGCCCTTACCGGAGCTTACATGTTCACTGCCGACTTGAGCCGTGAAATTGCAAATGCTCAAGGAGCGAAAGCCCCCCATAAGCGAATCGCCTTTATCAAGGCATCAAGCTATGGTGATTCCACCGAATCCAGCGGCAAGCTCCAGGTGCAGGGCCTTGAAAGGATCCCCCTTCAGGGCAAAAAAGTCCTGATGGTCGACGACATCGCCGATACAGGAACTACACTTCTCGGCCTTACGGACATGCTCAATGAGGCCGGGTCCAAGGAAGTCCGCACCTGCGTACTATTGAACAAGCAGGAACGGCGCGAAGTTGAAATCAAGGCCGACTTCGTTGGTTTTGAAATTGCAAACGAATTCGTGGTCGGATACGGTCTCGATTACGCAAATGAGTACCGCACCCTTCCCGAAATATGGACGCTACAGGAGGCTGACTAAATGGCGAACAACGATTTTGATGACGTCCGGCTCCATGCCACTCAAACATTCGAAGCGGTTGAACGCAGCTACAACAAGATTGGCCGCGGCAAGCGTTTCTTGATCAATTTGGCCGTATGCCTTTTGTTCTTTATGGCGGGCTTCATCGTATGCAACATATTTAACAGCGTTCCGAGCGAAGGCGTCATTGAACGTGTCGCCGCCCAGCCGGATATGCCGAACAAGTGCAAATACCGTTACGACCGCGCCATGGA
The DNA here is from genome assembly GCF_946062555.1 of uncultured Fibrobacter sp. GTDB lineage: Bacteria > Fibrobacterota > Fibrobacteria > Fibrobacterales > Fibrobacteraceae > Fibrobacter. The sequence continues at coordinate 1,964 of NZ_CAMGVQ010000041.1, read as the reverse complement.
ATACGCCATTATGCACGAATGCGTTTTCGGCAAAGGTACCCCCAGCAACGAAAAGACGCTCACACAGCGAATCAACTACTGTACCTGCGCCCTCGAAAGCGTACAGAAGAAAAAGCCCTACCAGAAAATGTTTGAAAACAACCTCGTAGACTTCACCTTCAAAATCCGCGAAGAAAATCTATGCAAAGAAAACAAGGTGATTCCCACCTTGGATGACGAAGAAGAAGAGTCGAAGGACAAGGCTAAAAAATGACCGTCGAAGAAATTGAAAAGAAAATCCGCTGCGAAGCAGAAAAATTGGTTCACGACGAGCCGCTTTCGGTACTGATGCTTACCGAACAAGTTCTAAACTGCAAAGATTTTGCAGCCATGCTCACGGTAACACTTTCGTGTCAGCTGGCGGGTGAAATCATGGACCGCACCGAACTCGAAAAAGTCTTCGGAATTCTTTACCTCAAGTACCCGGAACTGGTGACCTGCGCAAGCAAGGACTTGTACGCGACAGTCCTTCGCGATGCCGCCTGCACCAGCTTCCTAGAGCCACTTCTCTTCTTCAAGGGATTCCAGGGGCTGCAAGCCTACCGCGCCGCCCACGCCCTGTGGCAGGAAGGCCGTTCATTCCCCGCCAAGATGCTCCAGAGCATCATTAGCCGCAAGTTCGGCATGGACATTCACCCGGCCGCTAAAATCGGCTACGGCCTCTTGATTGACCACGCCACGAACCTGGTCATCGGCGAAACCGCTGTAGTCGGAAACAACGTGAGTTTCTTGCACGGCGTGACCCTCGGCGGTACCGGGAACGAAGTCGGCGACCGTCATCCGAAAATCGGAAACGGCGTGATGCTTGGTGCCCATGCACAGTTGCTCGGCAACATCCACATCGGCGATGGAGCAAAGATTGGCGCTGGCGCTGTAGTGGTAAGCGACGTTCCAGCGCATACGACTTACGCAGGCGTCCCCGCCGTACAAGTCGGTAAGCCGCACGACGAAATGCCAAGCTTCAACATGCAGCAGGACTTCACTCGCGACTGCGAGTAATGAGACAAAGGTTCTCCAACCTTATAACGATTCCTGAGCAAGCGAAACGCATCAAAACGGTCATCCTGGAACGACTGAAAGGAGTGACGGGATCCATTATGAAGAAAGCAGAAAGAATAAAGTTCATCAGCGAAACGCTCGACGAGTTGCTTCCCGACCCGCCGATTCCTCTGGATTACTCAGACCCCTATACGCTCTTGGTCGCCGTGGTCCTGAGCGCCCAATGCACCGACCTCCGCGTCAATCAGGTGACCAAGGAACTTTACAAGAAGGCGAAAACGCCCAAGGCCATGGTGAAACTCGGCACCGAAAAGATAACCGAAATCATCAAGCCCTGCGGCCTTTCTACCACCAAGGGCAAGAACATTTTCAACTTGTCCAAGATTCTTGTTGAAAAGTACGACAGCGTTGTTCCGCAAACTTTCGAAGAACTCGAAGCGCTTCCTGGTGTCGGCCACAAGACGGCCAGCGTCATGATGATTCACGCGTTCAAGATTCCGGCCTTCCCCGTAGACACGCATATTCACCGCCTCGCCAAGCGCTGGGGACTTTCCGACGGCAGTTCCGTCGAACAGACAGAAAAAGACCTCAAGAAAATCTTCCCCGAAAGCGAATGGGAAAAGCGCCACCTGCAAATCATCCTGTTCGGGCGTACTTATTGCAAGGCTCTCGGCCACATGCCCGAAAAATGCCCTATCTGCAGTGTCGTCGGTTGCAAGGTCACCAAGAGCTAGAACTGTTCCGCTGGTAAAACCAGTAGTAGAACAGACTCCAGGCGCCCCACAGTACGCATAGCCACATTCCTACATAGCCCGCGGTATACACGGCGTTTGCAATCGTATCGTATTTCAGCAAGAGACCCATTTCGGACAAAATAAACTACCCTGCACTGAAAGTGCAGGGTTTTGTATGTCGTATGCGGATGG
>NZ_CAMGVQ010000040.1:0-32338 GCF_946062555.1 uncultured Fibrobacter sp. | reverse complement strand
CATCCGCATACGACATACAAAACCCTGCACTTTCAGTGCAGGGTAGTTTATTGTCTATAACGGCGCAGACGGCTGGGATCCGCTCTCAAAGCCGCATTTTGCGGACTATCCCGAATACTACCACGATATCGGCTACCCCTTCAAGGTAGAATTCCTTGACATCGGCCACGATATCGATGACGCTGAATTGAAGTGCTTTTCGCCCATGACCCTTGTCGCGCTCACTTCTTTGAAGTATATTTTTAACGAAGAAAAGTTCACTGTTTCTTTCCGCGAGGCTGCGGCACACCTGCTCAAGCTGGACCGCTCGCCCGAAGGCAGGGACTTTATCAAGCAGTCGCTCTCCTACTTTTTGTGGAGGTGGCCCAACAAGCACAAGGATATCAAGATGGACAGGCCGGAAATTGTAGCGAAGCGTGGATACGAAACCTTTGCGGAGCATTACGTGAACAAGGGGCACGCAGATGCTATCGACATTATGCGCGAGGTGGGCATTTCGCATGAGCAAGTCGCTGAAGTAAAAAAACGACTTGCTGCTTTGAATAAGTAATATCACTCAATTTTTTTTTGAAACCTAGCTTTCATAAGGCTAGGTTTCTTTCTTTGGCTTAAAGAACTGCAATCTCGGCAATAAAAAGATCGTCGAGCTTCTTCTGGAATTCTTCGTCGGTCTTGATTTGTTTAGTTATATTTCCCATTATGCCTTCACGCACTTATGCGGCCATAGACTTGAAGTCGTTCTTTGCCTCGGTGGAATGTATCCTCCGGGGGCTTGACCCGCTGAAGGCGAAGCTTGTGGTGGCCGACGAGAGCCGCACCGAAAAGACGATTTGCCTCGCGGTGACGCCTGCGCTCAAGGCTTACGGGATTCCGGGGCGTGCGCGGCTTTTCGAGGTGAACCAGAAGGTGCGCGAGATGCTGCGTCGTACGGGCGAAAAGATCGAGTTCACGATTGCGAAACCGCAGATGGCGAAGTATGTGGAGTATTCCACGAAGGTGTACAATGTCTACCTGAAGTACGTGAGTGCCGAAGACATCCATGCGTATTCCATCGACGAATGCTTTCTGGACTTGACGCGCTACCTGAAACTTTATAAAAAGACGGCACGCGAACTGGTGAAGACGATTATCCAGGATGTTTTTGCGACTACGGGAATCACGGCAACGGGCGGAATCGGGACGAACTTGTACCTTTGCAAGATCGCGATGGACGTGATGGCGAAGCATGTGGACGCCGACGCCGATGGCGTGCGCATTGCGGAACTCGACGAGATGAGTTACCGCAGGCTGCTTTGGTCGCACAGGCCGCTCACGAGTTTTTGGCAAGTGGGGCGCGGCATTGCGGAACGCCTGGAAAATTGCAGGCTGAATGCGGGGCGAGGCGTCTACACGATGGGCGACATCGCCCGCGTGAGTGTGAAAAATCCCGAAGCGCTGTATAAGCTGTTTGGCGTGAATGCAGAGATTCTGATTGACCACGCTTGGGGTTACGAGCCTTGCACGATTGCGGACATCAAGAAGTCAAAGCCTCGGAACAGGAGTACGGGCGAAGGCCAGGTGTTGCAGGATCCGTATCCGTTCGACAAGGCGCGTCTCGTGGTGCGTGAAATGGTCGATACGGTTTCAATGACTTTGATTGCGCACGACCTGGTGACAAACGCGATGGTGCTCACGGTGGGTTACGACCGCGAAAATGTGGACAAGGGAATTTACCACGGCGTGACCGTGACGGATTTTTACGGGCGCACGATTCCGAAACCTGCGCACGGCACGGCAAGCATCGGCTATTATACCAGCTCGCAGTCTGTGATGGCCGATGCCGTCATGAAACTTTTTGACCGCATCGTGGACCCTAAATTGACGGTGCGCCGCCTGAACCTGGTGGCCGCCGACATCGTGGATGCAAGCCACGAACAGTACGACTTGTTCACCGATGTGCAGAAGCAGGAAAAAGAAAAGAAGCGCCTGAAGGCGGAACTCCTGATCAAGAAACGCTTCGGCAAGAACGCGATTGTGAAGGGGATGGATCTGCAGGAGGGTGCCACGACCATCGAACGCAACGGACAAATCGGAGGACATCGTGCCTAGGGGTGTGAGGTCGCTCCCCTTGCAGGGTCGCTTTTTATGATTGATAATTACAAAGACATCATTGATTTGCCGTATCCGCGGAACGACAGGAATTTTATGATGAAGCATCCGCGTATGAATGTGGAAGACCGCGCAAAGATTTTCCACCCGTTCGCGGCGTTGCGCGGGCATGCCGAGGCGCTTGACGCAACGGCTGAACGCAAGCAGGATGCCGTGGCGAACGAATTGACGCTGGACGATCGGGAATTTGGCGCCTAGATTTGCTGTTTCTTTGGGCTATAGTTTAAAGCTATAATTGTAGATACAAAAGTTATATAAGTCGTAGCCCTTGTGATGGCAGGGCCGTTTTTTTATTTTTGGCACTGCTTATGCGTACTAGTGTTTTTTCAAATGGAATTATTTGGTTTGGTGTCGCGATTTCCGTTTCCGAGATTGAGGCGGGTATCGAGATCGGCTCCGCGGCGGCGAGGGATTCCCTGTGGCTTCCCCTGGTTCTTGGTCACCTTCTGGGTGGCGTGATGCTGTTCTTTGTCGGTCTCATCGGTGCGCGTGTGCGCCTGAACGCCATGGAGACGACGGCTTCGACTTTCGGCAAGTACGGTTCCAAGTTCTTTGCGGCGTTGAATGTGTTCCAGCTGCTTGCGTGGGTGGCCGTGTTGAATGCGCAGGGCGCGTCGGCGCTTTCGGGGCTCAACCTGCCGATTTCTTTCCCGCTGACTTGCGTGATTCTTGCGGTGCTGATTGCGGCGTGGGTCTATGTGGGCATCAAGCGTTCGGCGAACGTGGCGACAGTCGTGATGGCTGCCCTTGCGATTCTGCTTGCCGTGCTTTCTGTTAAGTTGTTCGGTATCGCCCCGGCGTCTGGTGCCAAGGCCGCTGCCGTACTTGGTTTTTGGAATGTTTTCGAGATATCGATTGCCATGCCCATTTCGTGGTTGCCGGTGATTTCCGACTACACCAAGGATGCCGAAAAACCGGTCAGGGCAACGGCGGTTTCTGCCGTGGCGTATTCGCTGGCGAGCCTCTGGATGTATTTTATCGGAATCGAGATTGCGGGAATCGGGGCGGACAACAATATCGCGCAGGCGATTCTCTTGGCGGGTCTCGGTATCCCGGGAATCGTGATCGTGGTGCTTTCGACGGTGACGACCAATTTCTTGGCGGCGAACTCGGCCGGTGAATCGGCAAAGGCAATTTACGGCAAGCTGAATCCGAAAGTTGCAGGCGTTGTCGTGAGCGTGCTGAGTGCCGTCCTTGCGATTTCGGGAATCATGGACCATTACATCAGTTTCCTTTACCTGATTGCGTCTGTATTTGCGCCCATGGCGGCCGTGTTGCTGGTTTCGTTCTTCTTTGCGAAGGGCCGTAGCGAAAGTCTCGGCGCCTGGCTCTGGAACTTTTTGGCGTGGCTTGCGGGTTTTGCGGTTTACCAGGTGGCGGAACGCCTGGATTCCGTGTTCCTTGGCCCGACACTGATTGCGGTTATTGTTTCGGCGGCGCTAGCCTATGCCCGCGTTCTCAAATTTCTATTTTTGAACGGTCATGCCACAGAAAAAGATAGCGCTCATCAATGATATCACGGGCTTCGGACGCTGCTCGATTGCCGTCATGGCGCCTGTCGTTTCGGCGATGAAGATTCAGGCGGTTGCGGTGCCGACGGCGATTCTTTCGACGCATACGCAGTTCCCCGAATACTATTTTGACGACTACACTCCGAAAATGCGCGACTATATCCAGACCTACAAGAATCTGGACATGTCGTTCGACGCGATTGCGACCGGTTTTTTGGGCTCCGAAGAACAGGTGGATATCGTTATCGATTTTATCAGGACTTTCAAGAAACCCGGCGTGTTCACCCTTGTCGACCCGGTGATGGGCGACGACGGACTCCTCTACAAGACCTATACGCCCGCGCTTTCCGAAAAGATGAAGGGCCTGGTTCGTTATGCCGATATCCTGACCCCGAACTTGACGGAACTCTGCGCATTGACCGACACGGAATATCGCGACGGCAATTTCAACAACGCCGAACTGGAAAACCTTTGCCAGCAGTTGAGCGCCCAGGGGCCCGAACATATCGTGGTGACCGGAATCCATTGCGAAGACAGGCAGATTATGAACTTTGTCTACAGCAAGGGCGAAAAGCCGAAAACGGTCATGGTGGACCGTATCGGTGGCGACCGTAGCGGCACGGGCGATGTCATCAGTGCGGTCATTGCCGGAATGTACTTGAATGGGCACGACTTTTACGACTCGGTCAAGCGCTCGACCGAATTTGCGTCCAAGTGTGTTGCCTATTGCGAAGAGCAGCATGTCCCTACGCATTGGGGGCTCAGTGTCGAGATGTTCCTTCGCGACCTCATGGAGGACTGACGATGGTTTTGTATACAGTGACTGGGCATGTGGGAGAGGCCGGCTATCTGGATATCGCGAATAGCGGCGATCTCACCGGCAAGAACATCTACGTGAACATGACGAACCGTTGCCCCTGCAACTGTGTCTTTTGCCTACGTCAGACCAAGAAGATGATGGAAGGCAATTCGCTCTGGCTCAAGGAGGGCGAACCTAGTGTCGAACGGGTGATGGATCTTTTTGCGCCGTACGATCTTTCCGTCATCAACGAACTGATTTTTTGCGGCTACGGCGAACCGCTCGAAAGGGTCGCCGATGTCTGCGAGGTGATTGACCGCCTCAAGTCAAAATACCCGGACCTGAAAGTGCGCGTCAATACGAACGGCCTTGCGAACCTTGTTCACGGTCGCGACATTACGCCGGAGCTTGCGGGCCGTTTCGACACGGTGTCCATTTCGCTGAATGCGCCGGATGCCGAGGAATTCCTCGCGCTCACGCGTTCCAAGTTTGGGATTGGGTCCTTCGAGGTGCTCCAGGAGTTTGCTGTCCTCGCGAAACGCCATGTGCCGAACGTGGTCATGACGGTGGTCGAGAAGGTGATGTCCGAAGAAAAAATCGAACTTTGCCGCAAGTTGTGTAATGACCTGGGCGTGACCCTGCGCGTTCGCCCGTTCGAATCGTAATAAATTTTGTTTATTTTACTTGACTGATTAATAGATTTTGTCTATATTTCATCCCTACAAAAGTAATAGGAAACTAAAAATTCAAATCAAAGGTGGCTACGACCCATGACTCTGCAACAACTCCGCTATGTAATCGGTATCGCCAAGGTGGGCTCCTTTAACAAGGCTGCCGAGAACCTGTTTATTTCGCAACCGTCGCTGACGGCCGCTATCCGCGACCTCGAAGAAGAGATCGGCATCGTGATTTTCAACCGCACGAGCCGCGGTGTGTCGCTTACGCCGGACGGCGAGGAATTCGTGGCCCAGGCGAACCAGCTGTATCACCATTACGAGACTCTCCGTGGCCGTTACGACAAGGCCGTGCAGCAGAAGAAGAAGTTCGCCGTTTCGACGCAGCATTATTCCTTCGCGGTCAAGTCCTTCGTGGAGATGGTGAAAAAGTTCAATATCGACGAATACGAATTCGCCCTCCGCGAGACAAAGACCAAGGACGTCATCGACGACGTGGCAGGCCTCAAGAGCGAAATCGGAATTTTGTACCTGAGCAATTTCAACCGCAAGTACATCAACTACCTGTTCAAGGAACGCGACCTGGAATTCCACCACCTGATCGATTGTAAGGCTTATGCCTATATGTGGAAAAATCATCCGCTGGCAACGCGCAAGTCGGTGAACCTGATGGACCTTTCGCAGTACCCCTGCCTTTCTTTTGAGCAGAGCGAAAGCGGCAGCTACTACTTTGCCGAAGAGATTTTGAGTACAAACGAATATCACCGTACCATCAAGGCGAACGACCGTGCGACTATGCTGAACTTGATGGTGGGCCTGAACGGCTATACGCTCTGCTCGGGTATCATCAGCGAAGAAATCAACGGTTCGGACTATGTGGCGGTCCCCTTCAAGGACGCGAAGGGCGAAGATGACCGTACCATGGAAATCGGCTACGTGGTCAAGAAGAACTTTATGCTCTCGACCATCTGCCGTATCTACATTCGTGAAATGGAAGAGTATCTCCAGAGCTATACCGAATCGCACAAGCAAAGGTAGGGAAGCTTCGGTGGCGTCCCTTGAGGCGAAGGGGCCGAACATTTTCTACATTGAAACGTAGATGTTGCAGCCCATTCGAAATATCGCGATTCTTGCCCATGTGGATGCCGGAAAGACGACGCTTTCCGAGCGGATTCTTTTTGAGGCCGGCGAGGTGCGCAGGCCAGGCAAGGTCGAGGAAGGGCTCGCGACGATGGACTACCTGCCCGAAGAAAAGGACCGCGGTATCACTATCGAAAGCGGTGTTGCCCATTTTGAGTGGAAAAACACCTGGTTCAACTTTATCGATACGCCGGGGCATGTGGATTTCGGTGCCGAGGTGGATACCGCGCTTACGGCGGTCGAAGGGGCCGTGCTCGTGGTGAGTGCCGCGAGCGGTGTGGAAACGCAGACGGTGGCCGCGTTCCGCAAGTTGCGCGAGGCGGGCGTCCGTACTATTTTGTTTGTAAACAAGCTTGACAATCCCGACTATTCGCTGGACGAGACGCTGATCAATATCGAGGAGGTGCTGGGCGTGCGCCCGGTGCTGATGACGCTCCCCGAATACGGCGGCGGCAAGATGACGGGCGTGCTCGATGTGCTGAGCAGGAGCCGTCTGGTGCATTCTGCGTCCGGCGAGGAGGTTGTGGACGATTCCTGGCCGCAGGCGGGCGAGGTGAGCGGATCGACCGCGAAGCTCGACAAGCATTACGCCGAGGCGGTGGAATTCGCGAGCAACTTTGACGACGAGGTGCTGGGGCTTGCGCTCGAGGGGAAGGCGGTTCCTCCGAAGATGCTCCTGCGCGCCCTCAGGGAACTGGCGAAGAGCGCCGATTATGCGCTCTGCTACGCGGGTTCGGCGATGGATGGCTTCGGCGTGCGCAGCCTGGTGACGGCTCTTTCGTTCTTCTTGCCGGATGCGCCCGAGTTTGCCGAAGGCGAGCTCGGGCAGGTGATCCGCTTGCGGCATTTCAAGGGCGTGGGCGAAATTTCGCTTTTCCGCAGCCATGCCGACATGGAGCGCAAGGAGTGGCCCGCGGGTTTCGAGTTTTCGCGGCTCAAGGCGAACTTGCTGCAGCCGGTTGACGAAATCCGTTCGGGAGACATTTACGCGATGCGGTCTCCGTTCGAGACGGAACTCGGGCAGAATATATATAGCGACGGTTCGGTGACGCAGCATTCGTCGCCGGATGCGGGTGGCGATGGCGCGGCGGATCCCGCGGATGCGGCGCGCCCCTCGATTCGCGACAGGTACCAGCCCCTGCTGCAGACGCGTATCGAGTGCCTGGGTTCCGAGGATTACCTCCACGTGGAAAAGAGCCTGAATACGCTTAGCCGCATGGACCCGAGTTTCCGCGTGCAGAAAGACGATGGCGGATTCTGGTATTTGCATACGGTGGGCGAGGTGCAGCTGGACGTGCTGCTGGCCCGCCTCAAGCGCGAGTTCGGCTGCGAGGTGCGAGCGGGGGCTCCCGAGGTGCGTTGGCAGGAACGCCTCTGTCACGCGGTGGGGCCGGTAGAGAATACCTTCCAGCTCGGTCCCCATAAGATTTCTATCAAGCTTTCGGCGACACCGCTCGAGGGCGACGCCCACGACATCCGCCTTTCCGCGGAATTCCTCGAGGCGGCTCCCCGCGAAATTTTGGCGGGTGTGCGCTCTGCGCTCCTGGAATCGACCGAGGTGGGCGTGCTCGGCAAGGGGGCTCTGGTCGGCGTCCGCTTCGAGGTCCACGAATTCACCTGGACCGAAGGGGCGCTGCCGCCCATGATCAAGAAGGCCTGCGCCGATGCGGTCGTCAAGCTCATCAAGCCTGCCGATGTGCAGCTCTACGAACCCATCATGGAACTTTCGCTGGAATGCCCCGTGAATTTTGCGGGGCTCGTGACGGGCGATATCCAGTCCCGCGACGGCAAGGTGAAGGAAATCGGGGGCGACGGCAGGACGCATTTCTTGAAGGCCGATGTCCCGCTGCGCAATATCTTCGGCTATGCCACCGGAGTCCGGAGCATTAGCAAGGGGACTGCCCTCTATAGCATGAAGCTGCTCGGGTACAGGCCCGCGTGATTGCCCTGCATCGTTTTTCTTGCATGATGGGCTCGCGTAGCGTGCCCTCAAATTTTTTTGTTTTTTTCTTTTGACAATTAGAAAATAAAAGACGATAAAGTAAGTGTGGTGCGTCTTTTTGTAATTTCCGCTTTCTCCCGTCAGGAATTGAAAGAAAAATTTACAAAAGTACGACTTGCCAGAACTTGGAGAATTTTCTATCATTAATTAACTATGACGATTAGTTTTATTTCTGTTTCGAGAAAGTTGTCAGAAAGTGTCATTGGAAATTGGCTATATTTAAAAGTAGCCGCCAGTATCAAATAAAATAGTTTTTAAAGCGGGCTTTTCGCCTGTTTGGTATAAACCGTTTATCCTTTGGGAGTTCCAAAGGGGTTTTGAATTGTCGTCTTTCAAAAAAAGGAGCACTATGTACAGTCAGGAAGCCCTGTCCCTCATCAAAATCGCCCAGCTCAATCCTGCCGACCGTTCCCAGGTGGTACGCCGCCTCTGGAACATTCACGAAAAGTCCCTGATGAAGTATGCGATCCGTCTTTCCCGTACCATGGAACCGGATTTCGCCATGCGTGGCATGAACGATGCCGCCCGCCGCGACTTCCTCATGGGCGAAGTCTACGAGACCTTCGACGACGCGGTCATGCTTTATGATCCGTCGCACAAAGCCTCTTTCGTCACTTACCTCTACAACAAGGTCTATTGGAGGTTCCACGACGAAAAGTGCACCAATTCGGAACGCGCCGACCGCGAAGTGTCCTGCGACAAGATGTCGTTCGAAGAGGACATGAGCGAGGACGAAATCCTCTCGATGTGTGCCTACGGCTCCGTCGAAAATGGGGATTTGACAAATGCCGACCTTAATGACGATATAGAGTATAGAATTGAATTGAAGGAATTGATGTCGACGATGTTGGATGCACTGGGCGGTGCCAAGGAACTGCTGGATTTCTGCGAGACGCACCTTGCGACTCTCGAGCGTTGCGACCGCTACGAAGAATCCGAAACGGCGAAGGCTCTGGACTGTACCCGTGCCACGGTCTATAACCGCCTGAAGGCCATCCGCAAGCTCCTTGTAGAAAAGGGCGTCGACAAGGACTTCCGCTACTTCCTGGCGGCTTAATTCCGCAGACTGTATAAATAAAGAGGGATATGATGAAGAAAGACGATCAGTATTTTAAGAAGGTTTATCAGAACCTTAAGAAGACGGACAAGCGCTCCGGCGCAAGATCGAACAGGCTGGATTTTGCGGACCTCAAGATCCTGGAGTACTGGGTGCGCATTGTCCGTGACAGCCCCGAAAGCCTGAACAAGGAAATTGCCATCCGCCTGGTGAACGAGCCTTACCGCAGCGCCATCGTGGAAGGGTTTATCGAGACTCTCGGCGGCTACATCAAGCCGAAACGCACGGTGGCGAAAAAGAAAAAGCAACCGGTCGAGTTCAGCAATGAACGGGATTGCGATGGAATCGAAGACGAACTCTTTGACGACCTCCTCGATGTAGAAGAGGCATTCGATGATGGCGATGTCGTGATGGATACAGAATATTGCGACAGCCGTTTCTTGAGACAGATTTGCCGCTACCGTAAGGAAATCAAGCTGGGCGCCCGCGAACAGGTGACCGGGAATCTGCTCAAGACGATAGCCGATGTCGAGCCTTCTTCGATGGCGCCGTTCCTGTACAAGCGCGTGCAAAGCGTCATCTGCGAGAACTTCGAAAAGTATGCGCTCAAGATGCTCTCGCGTGGGGTCTCGGAAAACGACCGCGTCTACAAGCGCGTGCAGAAGGTCAAGGAGACCTACCGTCTGAATGACGACGAGACCGAGATGCTCGTGTACATGTGGCTGCACAATCGCGAAGATCTGCAGATCGATTCGGACGGGGAATTCTTTGGTCGCCGCCGCCGTCATTTCGGCCCGCCGAACATTACGCAGAGCATGCTCCGTGAGCTTTCCCGCGCGACCGGCCTCGACCAGGATTACGTTTCGAGTCTTTTGGGCAAGGAAGGCACGCTCCGCATGCTCAACCTGTGCGATGACGATCTGGACATTCCCCCGGAGGTGCAGGCTTACCTGAACGGCTACGGCGACAGCACGGGACTCAAGGCGTTCCGTCTTGCTGAACCGGGAACGGTCCCGTTTGCGCAGCTGCAGGGCGGAAATCCCGATGCGCAGCTTGCGCTCGACATGGTCAAGAATCATGACTACAAGCATCCGCTGAACATTTTGTTCTACGGTGTGGAAGGTTCCGGAAAGACCGAACTTGCGAAGGCGATTGCGAAGGAAGCCGGGCTCCCGCTGTGGGAAGTGAGTATCGATGCCGACAATGCGGAACCGGGACGCCGTATGGAATCGCGCACGCAGAGCCTGATGTATTACCGCGTCCGTGCGGCGATGCTTGCCAACTGGCAGTGCGAACAGGAGCCGGGCATCATCATGATAGACGAGGCGGACCTGGTGCTGAACGGATTCGAGAAGGGGAGCCTGAATCATTTCTTCGAAACGCTGCACACGCCCGTCATCTGGATTACCAATTCCCTGCACTTTACGGAAGGGAGCACCCGCCGCCGCTTCGATTTCTCGATTGCGTTCAAGGGGCTTTCCAAGGACGAACGCCTGAGTATGCTCGATTCCGTACTCAAGGCGCAGTCTGCCGAAACGATGCTTTCGCCCGAAGAAAAGCTGAAGCTCGTGGTGGAATACCCTGCGATGGCCGGCGGGTTTACGCTCGCGACGCAGCGCACGCGTGACCTGCTTGCCTGCGGTGCCGCGACCCAGGCGTACCCGACCATGGCGCGTATCCTGAAGGCGCATACGCAGCTTCTCGGAATCAAGAACGGGACGCTTCGCGACGTGGAATGTCACGCTCCGTCGTATTCGCTGGGCGGCCTCAATATCGAGGGGTCCGTCGACGAAATTATGGAGGTCGTGCAGGCTTACGATGCGGTGTGGAAGGGCCTTGACGAAAATTCAGCGCCGAACTCGCTGAACATCCTGCTCTACGGTCCTCCGGGTACCGGCAAGACGGAATTCGTGCGCCATATTGCGCGCACCTTGGGCCGCAACCTCGTGGTGCGCAAGGCGAGCGACCTTCTGGGAATGTTCGTGGGTCAGACGGAAGCGCAGATTGCCGCCGCCTTTGAAGAGGCCGAACGCACCAAGTCGATCCTGTTCTTCGACGAGGCCGACAGTTTCCTGCGCGACCGCAGCGGAGCCATGCAAGGGCACGAAGTCTCGAAGGTGAACGAAATCCTCACCCGTATGGAAAGCTTCAAGGGGATCTTCATCGCGGCGACGAACTTCGACAGTTCGCTGGATGCGGCGAGCCGCCGTCGCTTCGCGCTGAAGCTCGGGTTCGGCTACCTGAAGCCTGATGGCGTGCGTCACATGTGGGACGTTTTCTTCCCGACGCTCTCCTGTCCGGATACCGTCGCGAACCTCCCGATGCTTACGCCGGGCGATTTCAACGCGGTGAATGGCCGTCTGCGTTTCTTGCCCGAAAGTGTGCGCACGGCAAGCCGCATCGAGGCGGAACTCCGCAAGGAGCTGCAGGCGAAGGATGCGCACGCCGGCCGCACCATGGGCTTTTAGTGTGCTATGAACGCGCCGAAGGCGCCCATGCACAAACGGATGTTTGTGCATGTCGGGAGGGTCTTAGGGAGGGTTGGCCCCTCCCTTGTCATTAGACGCCGAAGGCGCCCATGCAAATAATCCGCGTTGCTGGCGAGTTTAGACTTGAGAGAAAGCGGGTTATTGAGTGCCGGGAGGAAACAACGGTCAAAAAGTCGCGCAGACAAAGTTTGCGCTCCCGTTCACACTGCGTGTGAACAAAAACCCCTCCCTTGTCTTTTACCTCGTGTTGTGGTAAGGGACCGTGTGGGCGAAAGCCTGCACGGTTTCTTTTTTTTGCGGGAGCAGCGAAAAAGCTTTAGGGAGGGTGGCCCCCTCCCTTGTCTTTATTTTCTAGCGGCTTTCGCCCTGCGTCTAAAGTGCTCAATGAGCGGGGCGACTGTTTCCTTGAAGTCGTCGTGCGTCTCGATGCGCACGAAGTCAATAGACATGCGCTGGAACAGTTCCTTGGTCGCCTTGCCCTGGCGCTTTGCCTCGCGGGCGAACGCCTCGCGGAAGGCTGCATCGCCGGTATCGATCAAGAGCGTTTCGCCGGTTTCGGGGTCTTCGAGTTCCACGAGGCCTGCAGGCGGGAGTTCCATTTCACGGGGGTCCACCACCGAGACGGCAAGCACGTCGTGGCGCTTACGGAGAATCTTGAAGGCGTTCTCGAAACCTTCGTCCAAAAAGTCGCTCATCACCACGACGACGGCACGACGGTTCAGAATCTTGCCGGCATATTCCAGCGCCACCTGCGTGTTCGTGCCGTGGTGTTGCGGCTTGAAGTAGAGGATTTCGCGGATGAGCCGCAACACATGCTTGCGGCCTTTTTCCGGCGGGATGAATAGTTCGACCTGGTCTGTATAAATTAAAAGCCCCACCTTATCGTTGTTCTTGATGGCGGCAAAGGCGAGGAGCGCGGTCAAGGTCGCCATGACCTCTCCCTTCATCTGCTTGCTGGAACCGAATTCCGAACTGCTGGACGCGTCGACCATCAGGAGCATGGTCATCTCGCGTTCTTCGATAAACTTCTTCACGTACGGCGTGCCTGTTCGTGCGGTCACGTTCCAGTCGATGGTACGCACGTCGTCGCCCGGCATGTACTCGCGGACCTCGCTGAACTCCATGCCGTTCCCCTTGAAGGAACTGTGGTAAGCGCCGGTCATCACGGTGTCGAGCGTGCCGCGAACGGAAAGTTCGATGCGGCTCACGGTCTTCAAAACTTCTTTATCTAGCATTTTCGTGTCGTGCCCTGCTGTCCAGGCCCCTATCGTCTGACGACTTAATGGTGGCTGTGCAAGATTAGCCGGGCTTCTCCTATTTTAAATAAGAATATACAAAAGTATGGGGGCGGGGAGTAATCCGCTTATGTTTGTACGGCGGGAACATTAGAAAATGCCGATGGGGTATTCCTTGCCTTCATATAAGCAACGCCCTGATGTAATGTTCGACCTGCTTCACGGAGAGCGCTTTAGCGGCTGTCTCGAAGGTGGCGATGAAATTCTTGCCGAGAATGTAGCCGCTCGCCGCATAGTGGGCAATCTTCTGGACGGTTTTCTCGGCGTAGTCTGGGTCGCTCATGAGTCCGAAGTGCTCCCAGATGATTTCTTCGCGGGAACGCTTGTCGAGGCAGGTAAAGTCGGGGTAGAGCGTGCCCCAGCCCTTGACGCTCGTGGGGTATTCGTAGCGGAAGGGGACTCCTGCGCGACTGAGCGCGTCCGCGATGATGACTTCGGACTTGGAGCGGACGCGCACGCCCGTGCCCGTGTAAAATTCGGGAGCGTTGATTTCGAAGGGCTTGCCCGTATAGGGATGATGCAGCCATGCGGCGATAAAGTCTTCGTCAGGTTCGCGCACGGGCGCAACAAGGACGCGGCGTCCCGGGTGCAGTTCGGTGTAGGTTGCGTCAAGCGCTCCTGGTCGGTAATCGGCAAGAAACCGGTCGATGGTCGAGATCTGCTTTTTGAGGGCGTCCGCCGCGTCCCTGTTGTAGTCGCGCTGGGCAATCGCCTGCGCCTTGCGAATTTCCTTGCGCGGAAGGTAGGTGCCGTTGGGCGCATCGCTTGAGTTGACAATGTAATATTGCGGACGATTGTGGTTTGTTACAACGCGAAGGTTTCCTATTGGAACATGTCTTGGCTTTGGAGGAATTTTAGCGAGCTGCTCACGGAGTAACGAGCGTTGCCTAATCGCCGCAAGAACCAGCGAGTCGTTTTGTGGAGGTGTATATTGTATTCCCATTTTTTTCCTTGTTAAAAAAAGCGCTGATATGTTGTTATGACATACCAAACGCTTGGGAATGCTGCTAATGTACAAAATAATGCAAATTTTGTCAAATGGCGTGTTTTGCCGGTCAAATGATGGCCTGACGCATTAGTGAGTTTTGGCTCCGGCTAGATGCCGCGGGCTGCTGGATGTTAATAGAAGTATATAGGGGCGAAAAGCATGGCTTTGCGGGCGATGCTTACATACTGAATTGAAAAAAGGCCGGCTCAGTATGTAAAATTTGAGTGAAGACAGGGGAAAATTGAGGTTTTTGCCCGTTCAAACCAGATTTTGAATCGCAGAACGGTCTTTTTAGAGGATGAAGTGCAGTTAATTTGTTCGGAAATTACGTACTTGGCGCCAGAAAAAATGGATTCAGTATGTAAGCACTTTTGCAAACTGCATGGAATTACATATTAAAAGCCGCTTTCGAGTCATTTAGTATGTAGCAGAGTGCGGAAGAGGGGGATAATTGTAGGTCATAGGGAATATTCACCCCCGATTTTTTTCCTTTTATCGCCAAAATCGTAGTTTTGCATCGATTTATGCTCTCGCACCTCGAAAAATTGATTATTTTGTTAGGCGCAAGGCTGAATCACTCAACCAACTAACAGGTAGCTATGTCCGCAAAAGTTACGAGCAGCGACAAGATAGAAGATTTGTTCCCGGAAACATCCATCCGCAAGATTATCACGCCGGTGGAACGCCTGATGAAGGTGGAAACGACTGGCGGTATCGTTCTGATCATCATGACGATTGCGGCTCTTTTGTGGGCGAACCTTTCTCCTGAAAGTTACCATCACTTTTGGCACCTGCCAATCGCGATGACGATCGGTAGCTGGGTGGGGTCTGCGGACCTGCACTGGTTCATCAACGATGCGATGATGACGATTTTCTTCTTCAATATCGGCCTTGAAGTCAAGGGCGAGATGACCTACGGCGAACTTAGGAACCCGAAGGCGGCGAGCCTCCCGATTATTGCCGCGGCGGGCGGTATGCTTTTCCCGGCGCTGATTTACTTGGCTCTGTGCCCGCACGGAGCAAACGGCGCCGCACACGGCTGGGGAATCCCGACAGCGACGGATATCGCGTTCGTGGTGGGCTGCATGGCGATTCTTGGAAAGAAGGTGCCGCATGCGCTCCGCGTGATGATCTTGACACTCGCGATTGCCGACGACATCGGCGCGATCTTGGTGATTGCGATTGGTTACCCAAGCGGCGATGGAATCAACTTCCTTGCGCTGAGCGCCGGATTTGCGCTGCTTGCGCTGATCAACGTGCTGTTCCGCATCGGTGTCCGCAACATGCTGTTGCACGGCGTGATCGGCATTGCCGTGTGGGCCTTCTTCGTAAAAAGCGGCGTGCACCCGACCATTGCGGGCGTGCTGCTCGGTCTCTCGGTGCCGGCAAAGCCCGTGCTCGCGAAGGGCAAATTGGCTAACTTTGCGGGAAGTGTCGGTGGCAAGCTTTCGGGCGAAACGAACGACCGCAACGAACAGTACGAAGTGTTTACGCTGCTGAAGCGCGGCGCCCGCGAAAGTATCTCGATGCAGGAACGCCTGTTCAAGCCGCTCGTGCCGTGGGTGAACTTCTTCATCATGCCGCTCTTTGCGCTCGGTAACGCCGGCGTTGAAATCAAGCTCGGTGGCGTGGAAGTGCCTGTGATGGGTGCGGTGGCGCTCGCATTAGTCTTCGGCAAGCCGATCGGCATTTTCCTGTTCAGCCTGTTGGCGGTGAAGATTGGCGTGTCGGTAAAACCGAGCTACAGCTGGAAGGTGCTGTGGGGTGGCGGCATGCTCGCGGGTATCGGATTTACGATGGCGCTCTTTGTGGCAAGCCTTGCCTTCGATGTAGGCGACCGTCAGGATTCCGCAAAGCTCGGTATCTTGCTGGGTAGCTTCTGTGCAGCGATTCTTGGCACTATCTACATGAGCATCGTGTCGAAAGCACATCACGAGTCAGAAACAGACGCTAAACCATAGGTAAATCGTCATTGCGAGGAGCATCGCGGAACCTGCCTCTAGCGAAGCATGGTGGACGCAATCTCTAGCAGAAGTCATCCTGGAGGGAGTGTAACGACCGACGGGATTCAAAATGAATAATTAAAAATGTCTCATTTCGTCTATATGCTCCGTTGTGCGGGAGACCGCATTTATACGGGGTATGCTGTCGATGTCGAAGCTCGTTTTGAACAACATAAATCCGGCCGGGGTGCAAAGTTCACCAAGGCGTTCCCGCCGGAGTGCATTCTGCGAAAATTTGAATTGAATTGCCACGAAGAGGCGCTCCGCCTGGAAGCGCGCATCAAGAAACTGCCTCGCCCGCAAAAAGAGCTGCTCGCCGTTGGCGACGAAACCCTGGCCGCGGAACTGCTCGCAGGTCTCGGCGAAACCCTTGAAGAATGCCGCGCCCGCAAACGCCGCGAAAAACGGGCGCAAAAGAATGCGGCTCGCCCCAACGTCTAAGCGGGTCTGTTTTGTCATTCCGTACTTGACGCGGAATATCCTTTTCAACCTAGATTAATGTATATTTCTATCGACATATTGAATTAGAGTAGTACTCTTGTTCCCGGTCTGGAAAATCTGGTAAATTTTTCGAGAGCGTATGCTCTGCTATCGGGGAATAGGACGAACGCTCACACCGATCGGGTGTGGGTCGTTGGGCATTTGCCCACGGTTTTTGGCTTTGCCGATATACAACCGTCGTGCTTATCGATAGCGGGTTTACCAGAGCCTCCAGACAATGAGCCGAGCGACACCATACCTTTTCTGTATTCTCGGCTCAATACAAGATCGCTGCTCACAAACTGTCTTTGACAGAGAGGTGAGAAAGATGAAAAGAAATATGCGCAAGATACTTATTGCCTTAATAGCAATGCTATGCTTAGGCTTGGCAAGCTGCGCTTACAAAGAGCAAGTTTTCAAATGTATGGACAGACATCCTGGTTGTAGATGGAATTGCGAACTCCAGTATGGATGGTCAACGCCGGATGTCCAACGAAAGGCTGCAATAGAACGCTGTTATTGGTAAAAAAAAGGAGCAATAAAATGAAGAAATTATTTTCGACATTAATTGTCTTTGCGATTATGATAATCGGTTGCGGCGACGAAACAACGGTCAAAGGCTATACGGATGAAGATGTGCAGAACATGTTCAGCATTTTTAAGGATTCCATTGTATATATCTATAAAACGGATACAGTAAGCAAAGCTTTGGATGATACAACGATGATACGGCTGATTGATTCTGTATATCATCGTGTAGAATCTTTATCAGACGAAAATCCGAGAGACACTACTATAACTTTATCTGATACAACAGAATTAGAATCAGGATATACTGTTGTTTCTAAAACATGGAAAGGCTTTGTTTATAAAGGCGTTTTTTATGAGGCCACCGCTTACCAAAGTTCTTCTGGAGTAAGTTTCCCTAATCGGTACTATAATGACGGGACAAGTAAGTATTATTGTTGGCATCAATGCGGAAGCAAAATTGCACCTGACTTTAATTCTTCATCATCTGGCTGTTGGAAAACATCTGAAGCGATGCTTCAACGATTTGACGGCTGGCGTATTTTCAATTTTGGTGATGTTATGTCGTTAGGAGAACATCTTGGAACTGTAATATCCCAAGATTCCATATATATAGCCCATACGACAGGTGTATCGTCGCGTTCAGCTAATTATTATCGAATAATGTCTAATGGTGAAATTGTTCTGACTAGTGGTGTTAAATATCTGTGCGCTTACGATTTAGCAGACAAATAAACATCAGCTCAAAATTCTAGTTTTCCAATATCCATTCGCCAAAGAATGGATCTTCGAGTTCATAAGCGTCCGTCTTGATAACATATCCCTGCTTCAGCAGGCGCTTAATAGCACTGAAAAGGGTGCTAGGCGCCACCGATCTGTCAGTCATAGGGTTTCGCCTGTTAGCAAGTTCTAGCATCACCTTGCGGTCGGTGCGATTCATACTAGCCCAGAGGCGTTCATAATCCAAGGAATGTTCCTCCACCTGCCTCTTTATGGCGTAAGCCACAGGATTGTCTTTAATTTTGCCATACTCAATTGCATTATAGACTGCAGCTGAAAGCTGTTGCGTATAATAGGGGTGAACATCCGTGAATTTCAGGATTTCCTCGGTGATGGCAGCCTTCTTCGCGGCAGGCATATTGGGCAGACGACTTTCAACATAGGAATAGAAATCCTCGTACGGAATTTTCTTCAGGTTCATGCGCTCGCCAAAATGAAAAAACGGAGATTTTTTCTTTTCGAATATTTCCTCCATCATAGATTCCTGGCTACCCATAAACACGTAATTCAGTCCACTTTGCCGTTGCATGATAGCACGTAGCTGCCTTGCTAGATTTTTGTCTATGGAGTTCACCTCCTGGAATTCATCGAACGCCACGATAAGTCGGTTCTTTGCAGAAGACACCTTCTCCAATAGCTCCAAGGAATCTTCCAGCATAGCAGATTGCTTTCCTACCGAGGGGACAAAGCTCACGTCCATGCCTTCGGTCACCGGATTGTAGGAGAGCGTGGGCACAATTCGAAAAAACTTCATAAGATGCTTGATTTTTTCGAACTTGTGTATCCGAAACACTTGGCGCAAAATTTGGGCGGCAAGGTCCTCCACATTCAGGACCTTCATGAAGTCTATGGTTATGGACGGACGACCAAGTTGTTGAAGCGCCTTTGCCACCAAACTGCTCTTGCCGAATCTGCGAGGCGATATTAACACCAGATGATTCTCGCTATCCAGCATCTGCTTAATCTGCATAAGCTCGTTCACGCGATCTGTGAAATAGTCGTCTTCCACAATGGTTCCAAATTTGAACGGATTCATGGGATGTCCTATGCGAAAAAAATCAATGCGAAAAATTTCGCATTACCATTTAATATAACACATTTTCGGCTTTTTTGCAATACGGCATCGATAATAACTGCAAAAAACAGTCAAAAACGCAAACTAATCGACACTATTTCACAATCAAGTCCACCACGAGCGCGATGGCCATGGCGATGCTGCAAATGCTGATGAACCGCTGGATGAACTTGTTGCCCTTCTTGCGCTGCAAAAAGCTGCCGAAATAGCCGCCGACCCAGGCGCCGCCGGCCATCAGGGCGGCAATCGCCCAGTCGATTTTCCCGTTAAGTCCAAGCGCGATGGTGCTCACCAGCAGGAACACGTTGGTGAGTGAATTCTTGAGTGCGTTGATCTCTATCGGCGAAAGGCCCGTGTAGCGCGTGAGGCCGAAAATTTGTACGAAGCCCACGCCGACTTGCACGATGCAACCGTAGACGGCAATGGCGAAAAAACCGAGGGCTCCCTTGAGTGTGAGCTTTTCGGGAGGCGCTGCAGGGGGCTTGCCCAGGACATCTTTTCGCAGGTTGCTCATGACTACCACCAGGCAGATGACCACGGCGAGAATCGCCTGGAAAAGCTTGTCGCCGATGTGCACCAGGAAACAGGCTCCGACAAGCGCCCCGATCAGCGTGGGGGTGAGCAGCTGCAAAAAGAGCCGCATGTTCAGGTAGCCGTGACGCGCCAGATTGAAGGCGCTGCTGAAGTTTCCGATGATGAGCCCGATGCGGTTCGTGCCGTTAGCCACGGTGGCGGGAAGCCCGAGAAAAATCATCAGCGGAAGGCTCAGTGTTGAACCGCCGCCCGCGATGCTGTTGATAAGGCTCACGACAGCGCCCAGCACGAAGTAGGCGGCGTAAAGGGCGATATGTGCGGCGTCAAGTTCCATTGCAGCTGTAAATGTAGAAAAATGGATTTCGGCGGAAGGCTTTTCGGCCCTTCGGCAAACTCACTTCGACAAGGCTCGGTGCAGGCTGGTGCCTTGTAAAGTTTATGCTACCCGAAGAAGGCGTCGCTGAGTTTTGCGCGGAAGGCGTGGATGCGGTCGGCGTTCGCTTCGCGGTGCGGGTAGGTGAAGTTGCTGAGAAGCACAACGGCGGCACCCTGGTCGGGGTCGGCGACGATGCTTGCGCCGGTGAATCCGGTTTTGCCGAAGGTGCGCGGCGACACATGTGTCCCCATGAACTTTTCGCTGTTCAGTTCCCAGCCGAGGGCGGTGCAGGCGTTTTTTGCGGTGGAGTACTTGCTTGCCGAATCGAGTGCAAAGGCGTTTTCGCTCACCATCTTCAGGATGCCTGCAGGGGCGACCCGCGCGCATTCCGTGATGCGGCCCGTTGCACCTTGCGCGCTTTTTTTTGCGCTGTCGGTTGCGTTAGCCGGGCCGCCCGGCACATTCGTGACGCCGTCGTTCAAAATCATCTGTACGAAATTCAGAAGGTCGGGCACGCAGCTGAACATGCCAGCGCTACCCACAGGGAAAAGTTTCCGCAGGACCCAGGCGCTTTCGTCGTGGATTTCTCCGCAGATTTCGCGGCCCCTGAAACTGCAGATTTCCGTCGGCGAAATTTCGCTTTTGGGAATCGGATTCCAGTCGCGTGTGAGCGGATCCCAGCCGGAGCGCGTCATGCCGAGCGGAATAAAGAAACGCTCGCGGCCCTGCTGCTGCAAGTCCTTGCCCTTGAGCCGCTGCAGGATGATTCCGAGTAGCACACTGGCGGGGTTGCCGTAGTTGAAGTCTGCGCCGGGAGCCTTTTCGAACTGGTACGTATAAAGTGCGTCGAGGATTCCTTCGGCTGGGAGCGTGCGCAGCGTCTTCATGGGCACGCGGTAGTCGAGGCTATGGGTCAGCAGATGGAATATGCGAATATCTTCGTGGTAGTTTGTCTGTAATTCGGGGATGTAGTCGATGACCTTCGTGTCCACTGACAGCGACCCTTCCAGGATATAGCTCAGCGCAAGTGTAGACGTTGGGCACACCTTGGTAAGGCTTGCGATGTCGAATACCGTTTTTTCGGGCGTGTCGAGTGTCAGAACCTCGCGGCTTCCGTCAGGTAAAATGAACCCGGCGACCGCCTTGTTGAAAATGCCTTCGGTTTCTGCTACCTTGAGCAGGCCTTCCAATTTTTCCCTATTGAACTTCATACCCTTAAAATATAAAACCTTTCCTTAAAATGTCGCGTATTGGGGGCTAAATCCATCTTATTCGGTTGCGGTCGTTTGCATTTCGTTTTTAAATCTTATATTTTGAAGGTATGCTTTTCCAAAAGATTGAAAAAGAGCAAACGCTTTGGCTGCGTTACGGCATTGTCCTTTTGATAGTGTCGATCATTGTCGTGTCGACGGTGTCGTACCTTGTTCGTGCCTATACCGTCCCGGCCAAGGCGAATATCTTGCAGTCGTGTGCTTTCTTGAACAAGAAGGATGCTTTCGCGGTAGAGAACTTCCTGGATCGCGAAGAGTCCGTTTTGAAGATGGCTAGCCGCGTGGCCAATCTGCTGGTGGAGAATCATGCAGTTTCGGGGCAGATCGAGTCGCTGAAGACCCGGACCAGGGAAGAAAATCCCCGCTTTGACGACCTGTATGGTTTTATCAACGGAAAGCCGTATGGCAAATATCCTTTGGCGGATTCCGTCAACCCTGCTAGTGAACCGTGGTTCCAGGGGGCCTTGCTCGCCCATGGTGATATTGCGCGGATTCCGATTCACAAGGGCAAGGAATCGATGGTCGTCTTGAGCAAGCGACTTTCCGATATGAAAAGCGTTATTGCGCTGAATGTGAATCTGAGCGCACTACGAAACTTTGTCAATCCTTGGACATTGCCCAGCATCTGGATGATCATGGATGAGCAGGGACTCATCATTGCGCATAGCATTGTGGCAAACCAGGGGCTCAATTATTCATCCTCCGAATTCTGGAATAATGACGAAAGAAAACTTGCCGACCAGGTCACCTCATCCTCGAATGAAGCCCCGGGCGAAAAACAGTTCCTGCTCAATTACGATGGTGTCGACTACCAGGTTTTTTCTACACCGATCAAAGGCAGTTGGTTCATGGTCCGGATGGTTGAAAATAAAGTGCTGTGGAACGAAATGTACTGGACCGTTTTCAAGGGAATAGCCGTTGTCGTGTTGCTGTATGTACTGATGATTCTGTTGATGTCGCTCAGCTTGATGAACCGATTCAGGGCGATTCGTGTAAGCCAGGCGAAAAGCGGATTCTTGACTAATATGAGTCGTGAAATCCGCACTTCGATAACGGGGCTGCTCGGCATGAATTCCATCGTGATGAAGGAAGTCCGGGATGACGGGCTCAAGGAATACCTGAAGAATATCCAGAATACGGGACAGGGGATCCTGTCGCTTGTGAATGACGTCCTGGATGTCTGCAGGATTGAATCGGGTAAGATGAGCATCGTCTCAATGGAGTACGACATCTTTTCGGTGCTGGCGGACTGTTACAGCGCCAACGAACAGAAGGCGTCGGCAAAGAAGTTGCGCTTTACGGTGGACTGCAATCCGGATATCCCGTCAAGCCTGTGGGGCGACGAGAACCGGATTCGCCAGATTATCAACAACCTGCTTTCGAATGCGATCAAGTTTACCGAAGTGGGCGAGGTTACCTTGCTGGTGAATTACGAGAACCTTCCTCCAGTGGGAACGCTGAAATCCGACGAGTACGTGATGCTTTCGTTTACGGTCAAGGATACGGGAACCGGCATCAAGAAAGACGAGCTGGGCTTGATTTTCAATAAATTCGCTTCGCAGAATATGGATGATCCCTCCGAAGGAATTGGTCTCGGCCTGTGCTTGACCAAGGAACTCGTAGAAAAGTGCGGGGGCCAAATTACGGTGAACAGCCGCCTGGGAGAGGGCTCCTCCTTTACGGTCAGGATTCCGCAGCTCGTGCTGAATATCGAACCGATGGGCGATTTTGCCCTGAGGTACAGGGGCCTTGGCCGCAAGAGGGGCGACTTTTCGGGGATTTTCCTTGCCCCCGAGGCGCGCATCCTGATCGTGGACGATGTCGAGTTGAATCTCAAGGTGCTCCGTGGGTTCTTGCGGCGGTTCAAGGTCCAGGTGGACGTGGCGGTGAGCGGCGCGCAGTGCCTGAAGCTTGCGCAGTCCAAACATTACGACTTGATTTTCCTGGATCACATGATGCCGGTGATGGATGGCGTGGAAACGTATCGCAGGTTGAAATCCCTGGACAACGTCATCAACAAGGATACGCCGGTCATCGCGCTCACTTCGGAAGGTTCCAACGAAGTCAGCGAATCGTTCCTGGTGATGGGTTTTGCCGATTATCTGCCCAAGCCGATCAAGGAGCGTGACTTGCAGCGGGCGCTCAAGTGGTATTTGCCGAAGCAGCTTGTCCTTTCGGGCGAAGACATCCAGGAGGTCGCCGGAGTCCAGACTTCTGTTGACACGATACAGCTCCCCATGCCCGCACCGACCTTTAATGACGAAATCGAACTTCTGCAAGTGACGGTGAATCCCTACGAAAAGCTCGCGCCCTTCAAGGATTGCCTGGATATCAAGGCCGGCCTGGAATACTGTGCCGATGACAGCGATATCTATATCGAAATGTTGCAGGAATTCATTGCGTCTCCGCTTCACCGCAATGTGGAAACCTGTTTCAGGAACGAGGACTGGGAAAACTACATTTTCTATATGCACGTCCTCTCTGGTTCCTCATCGGCAATCGGTGCTATCAGCATGACGGAGAAATTCCAGAATCTTGAAAACGCCTGTCGGGAATCCCGTATGAACATGGTCCGTGAAAATCACGACCTGGTGATGGCCTTGCATGCAGAACTGGTTCGCAATATCCAGAAGGGGTTGGAAGGATGATTAGGTGGCTAATCACATTGTCGATCGTGGTGTCTGCGATTATTGTGGCGGTTATAGTCGTATACGATTATGATTCCGGTGGCAAGGATTCGCGGAAAAATATGTGTGTTGCCATGATCATGAGGGGAGTCTGTAATGATCACAGCTGGAACGAGTCGCATTGTAAGGCCATAGAGAACGTGGCTCAACGCCTAAACCTGAATGTGGCGTATTACGAAAATACTCCACCCGATTCCACGGCGTACAACAATATGGAAAAGGCGATTGCCGATGGCGCCGAAATCGTGATTGCGAACTCGTTTGATTTCGGTGCGGCTGCGATGTCGGTTGCCAAGAAACATCCGAAGGTCAAGTTCCTGCATGCGGCGGGGGTGCGGTCAGGGGCGAACCTGTTGACTTATTATGGACGCATCTACCAGATGCGCTATCTTTCCGGAATCGTGGCTGGACTTAAGACCAAGACGAACGAAATCGGTTATTTGGCTTCCTTCAAAATTTCCGAGGTGGTCCGCGGGCTGGATGCATTTACGCTCGGGGTCCAGAAGGTGAACCCGCAGGCGAAGGTATTTGTGAACTGGACGCATTCCTGGTCAGATGAATCGATGTCGGCGGAAGCGATGCATAGCTTGCTGAGGGCGCACAATATAGACGTGCTGACGGTGCATCTGGATGCCCTTTCCCCGTATGAAATCGCCGACGAGAAGGGAATCTGGATCGTGGGTTACAATATGGACAATTCCTCGCATTTCCCGAATCATTTCTTGACCGCTCCCGTGTGGCACTGGGAAAATTTTTACGAGTCGCGGATTCGCGACATCTTGTCCGGCAACTTTGTTTC
Organism: uncultured Fibrobacter sp.; assembly: GCF_946062555.1. Taxonomy (GTDB): domain Bacteria; phylum Fibrobacterota; class Fibrobacteria; order Fibrobacterales; family Fibrobacteraceae; genus Fibrobacter. Next base: position 7,702 of record NZ_CAMGVQ010000040.1, on the reverse strand, counting down.
GGGAAGGTCCTGGCTCGGGATGGAAAGTGGCGTGGTGGATCTTGCTCCGCTGTCGGCCCATGTTGACGAAGAAATTTCTAAGATAGTGGCCCATGAAAGGGAAATGCTTGCTAAGAGTCGCTACGATGTGTTCTGGGGACCGATTGTCGACAGTCACGGAAACGTTCGCGTAGAAAAGGGCGAATGCATATCCGACGAAGATTTGCTTGAACATTTTGACTGGTATGTCAAGGGAGTATACGATGGAATTAAATCCCAGAAGTACTAAGGTCAATATAGAGCTGGTGGTCTGGATGACCATCGTCGTTTTCGCCCTCTGCATTGTTTGCATTTTGTTGAGGGTGAAACTGGAAAGTTTTTTGGACCAGTATGAAGCTCGGCAGGTCTTGCAGAAGTCGACTCTTGTCGCTGAACTCGCGAACGAGAAATTCCGTGTCCGCCTAAATGCGCTGGAAGGCATGGCGCGGCATATCGAGAGGCACTCCGACCTGGGAGGAGGCATTGTCGGCCTGGATCTCGATATCAAGAACTACAATTACGGCCTGCTGTCGCTCGGTGACGGTTATTTCGAGGGAGACACATTGACTGGGGTGACCATGGATGAATTTGGTTGCCTGGCCGAAGCGTTGCACGGCGCGAAGACTTTCTGCTACCGCCAGGGAAAGGGCCTGCTTTTTGCGGTCCCTGTCTACCATAATCGAAATATCCGCAATATCCTTTACAAGCTGTATCGTGAAAAGGGGGTGGATGATTTCTTTGACGACAACTGCATCTCCGAAAGATGCTACATGGTGGTGCTGGATAGTAGCGACTATCCAGTCATTGAGTCCAAGAGAGGCAACTGGAAAAACGATTCCGGCTGGCGTGAGTTGGATTACACGAGGATTTATGAACGGCTGAATCTGCGCGACCGCTGGACGGGAGCCATGGTTGTCAGTGAAAATGTGGGCGGTGAACTCTACTATTTCTACCGTGCGAAACTCGGCTACCGTGGATTCTCTCTCGTGGGGATGGAGCCGAAATCCAAGGTTGGCGCCGGGCTTAACCGGATTCCGTTCCTGGTATTCTGTGTCGTCGGAATGCTGGTTGTTCTTTTCGTGTTGGGGATATTCGCCTGCTTTTTTATAGATCGTAAACGGAGGGAACGACACCGTCAACGCAAGGAAGCCGATCCTGTTGATGACCCGTATCAGGAACGGCTTTCGCTTTTGCGCAATGCGGGAACCGAGATGCGCGCCCCCTTGTCGAGTATCCTCGCGATGAATTCGGTGATTGCCAAGGAAAACCATGACCCCGCCTTGAAGGATTATACCCGAAATATCTCTGGCGCCGGGCAGTGGCTGCTTTCTCTTGCGGATGACCTGGAAGATATCGCGAAGGTTGACTTGAATTCGTTGGAAATAACGTCGACGGAATACGACCTGTTCGCGGTACTTAGCGGTTGCTTGACGGCAGCGGATAGCGTGAACAAGACGAAAAATTTTGAGCTGAAGGTCAATAGCCGAATACCGTCGCGGTTGATTGGAGACGAGATCCGTGTCCGGCAGATTCTGGGCAATATCTTCTTCAATGCCGAAAGGTTCTCGTCGGGGGCGGTGGCGGATATCTTCGTCGATTACGAACGCGTTGCCGAGGACGGCGAATGGGACGGCCGCAAGATCAACCTGATTATCAAGGTCCCTGATTCGGGTAGCGGCTGGACGGGAATCGGATTGACTCTGGTGAGGCGGTTAGTTCTCTTGATGCGGGGGGAATTGAAGCTGAACGCCTTGCTGGACGACAAGCCCGCCTTTATGATTGTCTTGCCGCAACAGGTTGTGAGAAACGAGCCTGTAGGGGATTTCAAGCGGCGTTACGACGAATTGCAACTGTCGTCGCGGAACAGCACACGGTATTTCTGTGCATCGACGGCGTCTGTCCTCGCGGTCGATTCCATGCTCATGAACCTGCGCGTGATGGGCGGTATGCTCAAGGAAACGGAAATCCACATGGATGCCGTGGATAACGGGATGGAAGCGCTCGAAAAGTTCAAGCGGAAACATTACGATATCGTGTTCCTGGACCACGCGATGCCCGTGATCGACGGAATGGATCTTTTCACGATGATGAGCGGCCTCGCGGACCACCCGAACAAGGATACTCCCATCGTGATGCTGACGGCGAACAGCGAGATGATTGCAAGGGAGGTGTGCAAGAAGATCGGGTACGCCGATTTCTTGACGGAGCCAGTTCGTGAGGAATCGTTGTTTGCGATGCTCCTGAAATTCCTGCCGAAGGATATGGTGCAGTGGTTCGATGTAGTCCCCGAAGAAGAAGTCAGGAATGAAGAACTGCAGGAGGATACTCCTGTCGCTCCTCCGCGTAAGCGGCAGGAAGTTTTGGCGACGGCGACACCGGAAACGCCGATGCTTCCGGACGACCTGGAAAACCTGATGACGACAGGTTTGGTCGATGTGCTCATTGGATTGGAATGTTGTCAGATGAACGAGGCGATTTACCGTAAGAGACTGATGGACTTTTCGTCGTACCACGCGGATGTTATCTTGAATTCTTACTTCAAGGCGGAAGATTTCGAGAGTTACCGATTGCTGGTGCGTTCGCTGAAGAGCAAGGCTCTGTATATCGGTGCGGTAGAAATATCGAGTATCAGCAAGACGCTGGAATTCGCTTGCAACGAAGGCGACTATGATTTTGTCCGTAATCGTCATGGCGAGCTGATGCAGAAATATCGCCAGCTGATGCAAATCTTCAAGGAGCTTTTCTGATGGAAGAACAGATCGACGTATTGAATGCAGACGGGACTCCGGCGGGTTTCTCTTGCGGACGCGGCAAGGTGCATGCCGAGGGCCTTTGGCACCGGACGGTGCATATCTGGGCGTTCGATTCGAACAGGCGTATCCTGTTCCAGCTGCGGAGCCGCGTCAAGGAAAATAATCCGGGGCTTCTCGATACGAGCTGTGCCGGGCACATTTCGGCAGGGGATTCCAGCGTGAACGCCGCCGTGCGCGAACTCCGGGAAGAACTGGGCGTGCACAAGAGTTCGCGCGACCTCGAATATCTATTCGAGGCCAAGCACGAAAGCGTGCTTAACGGCGGCTCCTACCTCGACAACGAGTACTACGACGTCTACCGTATCACGCTTTCCGAGGACGAGATAAAGTCGCTCGTGCCGCAACCGGGCGAAGTGGACGGCTTCGTGTGGATGACCCGCGAGGAATTCTTCGCGAAGCACAAGCTGCATCCCGAAAAATTCGTGGAACATCCGAAAGATTACTGCTGGCTTGAGGAGAATGCCTGATGTCGAAGGCGATTGCCGGTCACCGTTACCGCCACTACAAGAAAGAGACGATGCTCTATACCGTGGTGTCCGCCGATGCGCTTGACTGCGAGTCGGTGAAGCCGCTGGTCGTTTACCGTAGCGAGTACGAAACCCCCGACCACCCGAAGGGTACGCTCTGGGTGCGCGACCGGAACGATTTTGAAAGTAAAGTCCTGCTGCCCGACGGCTCGACCGTGGACCGCTTCACCGAAATATGAAAAAAAGTGTATTGCAGGGCACCTAAAATTTCTAACTTTTAGCGAAACAGAATCCCTTTTTGACAAGGAGTCTTTATGGGCGGCTTTTGCGGTGTTGTTTCTAAAGAAGACTGTGTAAGTGATCTCTTTTTTGGAACCGACTACCATTCACATCTTGGAACCCATCGTGGCGGTATGGCAGTCTTGAATCCGAGCGGTAAATTCCATCGTTCGATTCACAATATCCAGAACACCCCGTTCCGCAGCAAGTTCGAACACGACCTCGCCGCGTTTTCGGGCAAGGTGGGTGTCGGTGTCATTTCCGATACGGATCCGCAACCGCTCGTGATGACCTCTAAGCTGGGCACGTTTGCCATTGTTACCGTCGGTCTCATCTCGAACATCGAGGACCTGAAGAACGAACTCTTCAAGAACAACTGCATGCAGCTCCAGTATTCGACGACCAGCGGAATGGTTGGCCCGACTGAAGTGGTGTCGGCGCTGATTGCCACGCGCGATTCGGTTGTGGACGGCCTCAAGTATGTCCACGAAAAGGTGAAGGGCAGCTGCTCGGTGCTCCTGATGGACAGCGAAGGAAAGTTCTACGCAAGCCGCGACAAGTGGGGCCGCACGCCGATTGTTCTCGGCAAGAAGGACGGCTCGATGATTGCCGTGCAGGAAAGCTGCGCACTCCACAACCTCGGTTACGACTACGTCCGCGACATGGGCCCCGGTGAAATTGTCGAACTCACTCCGGATGGCGACAAGACACTCGTCGCTCCTGGCAAGAAGATGGCCATCTGCTCCTTCCTCTGGGTCTACTACGGTTATCCCGCTTCCAGCTACGAAGGCCGCAATGTCGAAATGACGCGCTACCGCTGCGGTTCCGCTCTCGCCAAGAGAACGCCGACCGAAGCCGATGCCGCCTGCGGTATTCCTGATTCCGGCACCTCTCACGCATTAGGTTATGCGCACGAGGCCGGCATCAAGTTTGCACGCCCCTTTGTCAAGTATACGCCGACCTGGGCTCGCTCCTTTATGCCGCAGGACCAGAAGCAGCGCGAACGCGTCGCCTCGATGAAGCTTATCCCGATTCCGGGGCTCATCAAGGACCGTCGTCTTGTGTTCTGCGACGATTCCATCGTGCGCGGCACGCAGCTCGGTAAGCAGGCCCTGAAGCTCTATTCGCTAGGCTGTAAGGAAACGCACATGCGTATCGCCTGCCCGCCGCTGGTTTACCCCTGCAAGTTCATCAACTTCTCCCGTTCCAAGAACGAGTACGACTTGATTACGCGCCGCTACATCCGCGACAAGGAAGGCGAAAACGCCGATATCGAAAAGTACACGAACCCGGATGGCGAAGAATACAAGGGGATGGTCGAATACATCCGCCAGAAGCTCAAACTGACAACGCTCGCCTTCCAGCGCATCGACGATGTTATCGCGGCCATCGGTCTTCCCGAAGACCAGCTCTGCACCTACTGTTGGAGCGGCAAGGACTTCGCCGAGACGGGGGACTGCTACCATTGTCCCTGCCACTGCGGCGAAAATTCGGACAAGAAGGACAAGGAATAGCCTTTCCTCTTTCCCGTTTTTATAAGGTTTTGCCCGGTTCAAAGCCGGGCATTTCCTTTTTTATTTTCGCTTGATTATTTCCGCTTGAATTGCGCGAGGACTATCCCTGCGACAATGGCGATTGCACCTGCGATGGCGACGGCCGTGATATGCTCGCCGAGGGTGATGGCCGCGGTAACGGTCGTAATCAGCGGGATGGCGTAGGCGTAATTGGTGGCGAGTATGGTTCCGATTTGTTTTAATACTTTATTCCAAATAAGGTAGCCGAACAGCGAAGAAAATACCGTGAGGCAGAGGAAATTGAGCGCAACGACGGGCTCCGCGAAGTTCTGCCATGGAATCTCGCGCCCCTCGATAAGCATGATGAAAAGCGAAGTGATGCTTCCGTAAAAGAACATCTTTCGCGTGATGAACAGTGCGGAGTACTTATCGTTCAGCTGCCGCACCACAAGAGAATAGACGGCCCACATGATTGCGCCTCCGAACGCGATGAAGTCTCCGACGGGAGAAAGCTTGAGGACGAATTTTCCGTTCAGCACGACGAGTACCATGCCGGTAAACGTTAGGAGGCATCCTAGGATTTGTCGCTTGCCGAGGCGTTCGCTCTTGTAGAAGATTCCGCCGAAAATCATGGTCAGGAGTGCGCTGGAACAGACGATGAGCGAGACGTTGCTCGTGGGCGAAAGCGTAAGGGCTGTATTTTCTGTCCAGAAATAGAGCGTGCATCCGGTGATGCCGCAAATAAACAGGAGGAGTTCGTGCTTCCAGCTTTCGCAACGGAACTGGCGGTGCCTTAACGCAAGGAGTATCAGGTAGGTGACGGCGAAACGTAGCGCGAAAATCTGTACCGCCGAAAAACCGTGGTTCAAAAGAACCTTGGTGCTCACGAAACTTGTGCCCCAGAACGTGATGGTGACGATGGCGAGCAAGTGCCACGGCGCCGTACCATGGAGAAGTCTCGGGGTGTAGTTTTTGCTAAGGGGGAGCATCGAGCGCAAATATAGAAACCGCGTGGAGAAGTTCTGCTTTTCTGATCGGGGATGTTTCGCGCATAAAAATGGTCTTTTTGTTTGCGTTATAGTTTTTTGTTATAACTACCTATAAGTTTGAGCTAATAACGGGGTGGCTTTTTACATTTTTTTTCTTTGATTATCACTTTTTTATAGACTTGGTTATAGGATCTATCTATATTGAACTTCATAAAAATTTTAGGAAAAAGGATAAAGAAATGTCCAAGATCGAAACTTTGTGCGTCCAGGGCGGCTGGCAGCCGAAAAACGGCGAACCGCGCGTCCTCCCCATCTACCAGAGCACCACTTTCAAGTACGAGTCCAGCAACGCCATGGCCGACCTGTTCGACCTGAAGGCTAGCGGCTACTTCTACACGCGCCTGCAGAACCCCACCAACGATGCCGTGGCGTCCAAGATTGCGGCGATGGAAGGCGGTGTGGCAGCGATGCTCACCAGCTCCGGTCAGGCGGCGAACTTCTTTGCCGTGTTCAACATCTGCGAGGCGGGCGACCACTTCATCAGCACCAGCGCTATTTACGGTGGTACCAGCAACCTCTTCAGCGTCACCATGAAGAAGCTCGGCATCGAATGCACGTTCGTTGACCAGGATGCCAGCGACGAGGTAATCGAGAAGGCTTTCCGCCCGAACACCAAGTGCTTCTTCGGTGAGACGGTGGCAAACCCGGCCGGCAAGATTTTGGACCTCAAGCGCTTCGCGGACATCGCACACAAGCACGGCGTGCCGATGATCGTGGACAACACGTTCCCGACTCCGATTCTCTGCCGCCCGATTGAATTCGGCGTTGACATCGTGACGCATTCCACCACCAAGTACATGGACGGTCACGCCATGGCCGTGGGTGGCTGCATCGTGGATAGCGGTAACTTTGACTGGGAAGCCCATCACGACAAGTTCAAGGGCCTCACCGAACCGGACCCGAGCTACCACGGTCTTGCCTACACGAAGGCTTTCGGCAAGGGTGCCTTCATCACGAAGGCTACGGCCCAGCTCATGCGCGACCTCGGCAGCATCCAGGCTCCGCAGAACGCGTTCCTCCTGAACGTGGGTCTTGAAACGCTTCACCTGCGCATGCCGCGCCACTGCGAAAACGCTCTCGCCTGCGCGAAGTTCCTGCAGAACCACCCGAAGGTGGCCTGGGTCGACTACGCGGGCCTCGAGGGCAACAAGTACCACGAACTCGCCAAGAAGCAGTTCAAGGGCGGCCTCCCCTGCGGCGTTCTCACCTTCGGCATCAAGGGTGGCCGCGAAAAGAGCATCCAGTTCATGGACAGCCTCAAGATGGTTTGCATCGTGACTCACGTGGCCGACGCCCGCAGCTGCGTGCTGCACCCGGCAAGCCACACGCACCGTCAGCTCAGCGACGAACAGTTGATCGAGGCAGGTGTCGCTCCGGACCTGATCCGCTTCAGCGTGGGTATTGAGAACGTCGAAGACATCATCGCTGACCTTACGCAGGCTTTGGATAAAGTGTAAGTTTTTTTTTGTATAAAATAAATTCAAGGGAGCCCCTTGTCAAGGGGTATCCTTTATTGTCCAAAAAATGGTTAAAACCCTGCACTTTCAGTGCAGCGACTTTCA
>NZ_CAMGVQ010000039.1:0-32951 GCF_946062555.1 uncultured Fibrobacter sp. | reverse complement strand
GCCGTTTTTAGGCTATTTTTTTAGAAAAATGTTCCACACTTAGCTCAGAAGAGCCGTTTTTTTCTAAGTTTGGAAATTCTTCTTGCGTTAAAGTCAATATAATTTTATTGACCGGTATTTTTTGTGCTAGAATAGAACATATTGCAAAATATGTATCATTTATTCTTGCTGGATAAGATGTTAATGAAACGTATATCGGCGTAAAGGAGTCTGTTCCTATAGCAACTCTTTTCTTTTTTGCGAGAAAGGCGTAGTAAGGACAAAGAATTCTAGATAGGAGCCTGTTTCGCCATTCTAGTTTTTTTCGATATAAATTTGCTAATAGGGAAATGAGAAAAAAACGTCTGCATTTCTTCCAAAAAGATGATTGCCAAAATTCTTGCTTTATAAGCATAAAATTCTTCCGATAAGTGCTGATATTTTTGCTCTATACCAGCAATAGAAAAAAATGAATTTAGAATTACAAATATTGTTTAAAAAGAAATCTTTTAGGAGTCCAATCCCTTTGGAGGATGTACCTGAATTGATGTAAGCAACCATTCCCATGCGGGTAAGAATGCGGTCAAGATGATGAATGTCTTTTGTTGAAAATTCAGGCGATTTAGCTAATATATTATGGAGTAGTTTCGCAGCCTTGAGTTGCTGGATTGCGTGCTCGTGCGTGTGTTTTGATTTGCAAACGCTTGAATTATGTTGACGGTAGAAATAAATGATTTCATTTGAAAATGCGATTCTTTTGCAGTATAAATAATATTCAAAGAAAAATACTCGGTCTTCCGAGAGCTTTAGGCCTTCTTGAAAGCGAATTTGATTTTTTTGTATGATTTCGGTTTTTAAAACGAATCCGCAAACACCGACATTTGGAATGCGCTTTAGTAAAGCGTCTTCTGTGTGATAGTAAAAATTGAATAGAGTTTGTTTTTTCCCGTTATCCCATATTTTTTGGGTGTTTGCAATTCCGATTTCAGTTTGGTTGTTTTCCATTAAGTCAAAAAGAATCTGAAGTGCGTTTTCAGAAAACCAATCATCACAATCAAGAAATGTTACGTATTTTCCTTGAATGGAGGCAAATCCGATGTTTCTGGCTGTAGAAACGTCTGCAACATCTGTTTTGAAGACTTTAAATCTTGGATCTTTGACACAGAATTCTTGGGCTGTTTCTGTTTCGATGTTTGTTGATCCGTTTAATATAAGAATGGCTTCAAATTCTGTGAAAGTCTGTTTGCATAAAGAACTTAAACATTGGTTTAAGTATGATGCTTCAACTCGGTGGATGGGGATGATGACGGATATTTTAGTCATTTTTTCCATAGATTTCCAATTTTTTGTACAAGTATAAATATAATCCATTTTCTAGGAAATCCTCCTTTAAGTAGAATGCGGAAAATGTCTAGGAATGAAGAAAATGTACAGAGTCCTAGAATTTCGCAGTACATACAATAGTAAAGAGAATTGTTTAGCATATTTATCTGGTTTTTATCTGGGATTTTTTTTATGTAATCCTTTATTTCTTTTTGAAAAATGATAAGTGCATCTCTTTTTTTTAACGAGTCTGAATGAATAGATGAAATATTTCTTTTGGATTCTTTGAAGTTTACTAAAAATTTTGGTGTTGATGCAATCCCGTTTTCCCAAGCAAATTTATATATGGATAGTGAGTCTGCAGTCCATGCTCGGGGTGTGTTTACATAACCATTATGAGCTTTGATGTATTTTGTAACATAAAGAAATTCGGAAATTGTTTGTCTTCTAAAACCTGACATTTTTTGGTACATATAGTCAATGCATGTTTCATATGTTGGCGAAGTTGGATACCAATTGATTAAATTGTTGTTTTCGTCAATGGTTCTAGCTCTTGCTCGGAATACTTTTACATCTGGAAATTCTTGTGATAGTTCAAGCATTTCTTCCACAAAAGTAGGCTCGTAAGTGTCATCGTCACATAATAATGCGAAAAAATCACCATTGGCGTATTCGAGACATTTGTTCCAATTTTTTGATGGATCTTCTTTCCCGAGATTAACTGTGTTTCGGTAGTAATGAATTCTGGAGTCGTTGAATTCGTTTATGATTTTTTCGATATTTTCAGGAGAACAATCATCAACGATGATTAGTTCTATATTGGAATATGTTTGATTTAGCACGGAAAAAATGGCGTCTTTTAGGAACGCAGCTTTATAGGCTGGAATTGCTATGGAGACAAGAGTGTTGATCATATATTACCTTCGAATTTTAATCGGAGAGAAGCGCTTGTATGAAAGATAGATGAAAGGCATTTTACTGCATGCCCAAAAGAACATTTTAAGTGTTTTGGAAATACCGCTTTCTTTAATAGCTAGATTTGTAAAGTGTTGGAATTGTTTAAGATTATTTTGTGCTGTAGAATCCTTTTTTAATGCAGAATTACCGTATTCCCATAGATATTCCCAACAAAGAGAGGGAAGTATCCATTGGAATGGCAATTTTATACCTTTTGCAGCAAAAAAGGTGTATTGTTGATTTAATATATCTATTTTGTTATATCTTGACATTTTCCCGGTGATTGAATTTGGATGAAGAAAATAGAAATATACCGAACTGGGTTCATGAACTATTTTTTTTGCGTTATAGAACCATTTGTAATTAAGATATTCGTCTTCATGTATTACGTCTTTGGGAAATCTAAATTGGGATATTAGTCTGTTTTTAAATATTTTTCCCCATGCTGCAACAAAAGAAGGGCTTTGTTTGCTGAATATTTCAATTAAAATGTCCTCATAATCAATTTCTCCAGAAGGCGTTGAAAATATTTTTTCAGTATATTGTGGACTATCAGATTTATACTTGCATGAGGCTACCGCAATGTCTGCGTCGTTTTTTTTGATTGAAGAATAAAGATTTTGTATGAATTTATCGTTAATCCAGTCATCGCTATCTACAAAAGAAATGTATTCTCCTTTGCATATATCTAATCCAGCATTCCTTGCGTCAGATAATCCGCCATTGTCCTTGTGGATTACTACAATACGTTTGTCCCTTGCTGCATATTCGTCACATATTTGCGGACAGCCGTCAGGCGAACCATCGTCTACCAAGATGATTTCCAAATTTGTATAGGTTTGGTTGACGATGCTGTCCAAGCAACGTCGTAGGTACGGCTCAACCTTGTAAATTGGCACAATTATGGATATTAAGGGGTTTTGCATGCGGCTAACTCAGTTTTCGCTTTGAAATGATTTGCTCAATGTTCTTGATTAAATTGCCGTAATTTTTAAGTGCAGGATCTTTTTTGACTTTTTCGAAAGCTTTGCTGACGTTTTCAAAAATTTCAAAATAAGTGTCGCATACCGCTTTGGCTTTTAGTCCTATTTGTTCTGCAAGAATTGTGAGGTCTTCTTTGTTGACTTTCTTGATTTCGGCGTGCTTGCCAATTTTCATGGAAAGTTTGTTTGTAAGATTGGGATATGCTAATGTGCATACAGTATCGTAAAGCGGGGTGAGCTTTATCGAATTATTCTTGTACATTATAGAATAGTTCTTTCCATGTGCGTCGCAATTGCCAATAATAAAATTGAACAGAACGTATTGTAAGAAAGCGCGCATCTCTAAAAGCGGAATGCTCGTTTTTTCTTTAAGGAGTTTGTATATGTCCGCGATGCTGGGGCCTCCGTCATTTTGGTACTTGTACTCGCTTAATATGCCAAGTGCCTGGCATACATCTTCTTGATGAATTCGGGACAATTTGCCGTCTTTGAAAATTCGGTCGTACCGTTCGATCAAGAGAAAGTCCGAACCGTCGACGTGTTTAAGTTCTGTATTTGGGACCGGCAATCCGGAATGCTCGGCCAGCTTGATGCATATGTACTCGTTGGCGGAAAGAGTTGATAACTCTGCGTGACCGGTGGGCTTGATTATGTGCGTAGATGGGGCGCCGTTGCGTGGTAGATAATATTCGCCGTCTTTGTATAAAAGGGGGAGCTTTTCCTGTGCGCCGGCAAGCGAAAGGCGGAGTTCTTCTTTGGCTTTGAGTAGTGGTCGGGAGTTGATGTTCTTTATGTACTCGGATATTTTTTTTATTGGAACCGGTTCGTAGTTGTCGGGTGAAAAATCGTAGACGTTTTTTGCTTTATTTGGTTCATCTTCTGGCAGGATTGAAATCATTCCTGCGCATTCGCCGCCAAGTTCTTTGAGTAGCTTGAGCGTACTTGTTTCGGACACATGGAGAAAGTCGGAAATTTTTCTTTTTACATCACCTTCGGGGAGCAATCCTTCAAAAAAAGGCAAACACTGCTTTTGAGAAAACTCGCCCGCGTTTAAAGGAAGTGAAAGGGATATCGGAGGTAGGCCAGCTTCAAGGTAAGTGGCTTCGTAAGAAAAGACGATTCCGTTCCCAGCTGTGGAGAAAAGATGCCCGGCCAATTTTTCGCCAAGGTAAACCGAAAGCTTCATTTGACGGCCTCATTTTCGGTGATGAAAATCTTTAGTCCGAGCGTTTGCAAAACCTGTAGAACCTTACCAAGGTGAAGGGACTGTTTGCCGTTTTCCAGTTCGGAAAAAAAACGATTCCCGACGCCGCAGAATGCTGCGCACTCGGCTTGGGTCAGGTTAAGGCTCTTGCGCCTTTTTTTTATCAAAGACGATATATCTTCCGTTTTGAGGATTTCCATGCCCTAAATATAATATTCCCGAACGGGAAAAACAACAGGAGGGTTGGGAAAAATGGTAAAATTATTCCCGAGCGGGAAAATTTTAGGGAAGGCTACTTGTTATGATTAAGCAGTTTTCTTATTTTGCCTCTAAAGTCGGTGTCGGGCAAATGTAGGAACTTCCAAATTTTGGCATAAAGGGGGAGATTGTCGTATTTATTGACCCACGATGCTGCAAAATGATGGATAGTGTAGGTGTTTTGTGTTATATTCTTCTCGCCGGTATGATAGTTTATTGGACAAAAGAACTTGGGTGGGTAAAAAAACACGTCTTCAAATTCAGTAATATCATTGTTGTATTTAAATCCGTGTTTTTGCAAAATATTAGAGAATCTCGTTACAACAGTTTCTAGGTTTAGCATGCCGTTTGAAAGAATGAATTTTTCATGCTCATATTGTTCAATCATTTCTTTGCATAAGCCGAGTCCTGCATTGCATGCGAAGCCGAGTCCTGCATTACATGCGAAGTCAAGGCCTGGAGCACACATTAGATTTCTATCGCATGTCTCCATTCCGAAAAATGCCCCTCTTGCGATAAGGTCGTCTAAAGGCTTTATTACTTCGACATCTGTATCAAAATAAATTCCCCCATATTCATACATTATTTTAAATCTTGCATAATCGCTCACAAATGCGTATTTCTTGCATTTGTATGCTTGAACTGTATATGAAATTTGATTTACATTGAAATTAGATTCGTTCCATTCTTTTATTTCGTAATCGGGAAGGTATTTTTTCCATGACGCAATGCATTTTAAAGCCAACTCTGAGAGTGGTTTTTTCCCGAACCAACAGTAGTGAATTATCTTGGGAATCATAAAATTTGGTCGATGTTGTGTTTTAGAAAATTGAAAGATTTTTCTCGTTCGCAAGACAAAATCTTATTCGTTTCTTTAAAATCGCAGGAAAAATTGTCACTAAAGTTGATTGAGTCTTTGAATCTACATGATAGGTGGAATAAATCTAGTAAATCAATAATTCTACTGTTGTCGGAAACTGAAGAATCTCCATGTTTTTTTAAAAAAGAATAAAATGGTATGTTGAAATTTATTGCAAAAGCCGTTCCGTGAAAAGAATCTGTTAAAATGCAAGAACTTTTATTAAGAAGAAAAAGGAATTCTCGAGGACCTACATTGGATATAATATATTTTTTATATTTTTCTATAATCATCTGTGACATAGATATTATTTTTAAATCAAGTGAATATTTCTTTGCTATTTGTAGAGATTTTTCAACAATCTTGGTTTTGTCGCCTAAAATGTAGCATAATACGTAGGGATGTACTTTTTTATTTTCCGCGATGGATAACCATTCTTCACGAGTCATTAGCAGAGTTGGATCAATAACCCGCGTGATTTCTAATTCTGTAATTTTGCGGAGTAAAGAACATCCGAATTCTTCTCGACAACTTAACGACTGAAACTGAGGTAGGTATAATTTAAATAGCTCTTTTGCTTTTGCATCAATATCTTTCATTCCAACGCTTGGCGCATAGGAAATTTTTTTCTTTTTTTCTTTAACAAAATCTAAAAGGAAATGTGTGAAGTATTTTTTTTCGCAACAACTGGGATTCCATACTTGATCACTGCCAACAATAAAAAGGGCGTATTTTTTTTCTATGTTATTTAAGTCCTTTACGTGAGGAGATTCTATAATAAATTGATTGTGAAATTTATCAAAAAGTTTGTTGTTGGTTTTATATATAAAATCTCGGAATAATGTTGAATAAAGGTTGCGATTAATGATTGCTCCTGCATATTTGTAAAGGTTCGTTTTAAGTGTACGGAAAAGATTTGTGTCTGTATTTGTGTAAGTCCAAAAATTCTCTATCAAAGTTTCGGATGCTATTGGATATTTCCATCCAAAATCAATATATTCTGATTGATATCCCATTTTCTTTAGAACATACTGAAGAGCATATGCTTGTAGACATGTTCCATAGTTATACCAAAAATGGTATGATAGCAAGCCTATCTTTTTCATAACGAAACTATTCCATTTTATCTATATCTAAATCTTTTTTTTGTTTTTTAGATAATTTTATTGCGTAATAAATTGGGAAAATACCCCTTTTTATAAAATTTATTTTCTCTATCAAAGGGAATTCTGTACCGATAATAGCATATGGTAGTAAAAAACGGATCATTACAAGACATTTAAGGAATAATTCTAAATTCTTTTTTATGCTTTGGGTTGAGATTATAAGGCGAAGTAAAAAATTATAGTTTTTCCAAATATGCCAATGTACAGAATGCATGACCTTTGGGGTTCGTATGGTGATTTTCTTTTTGATGTTTTTTATGTTGTATAGTGCATTTATGCCAATCTGCACATTATAATTGGTCATTGCGCTATTTTTGTTGTTCATTCTGTAATGATATACTTTTTTATGTCCATATCCAACTTGATTGGAAAAATTTGCGGCCATGGTTGCGAAATACATGCCCTCCCCAGACCATGGAACGTCAAATCTAATGTGGTGCTTTTTTATGAGGCTTAGCTTATATATTTTATTCCAACAGCCTACAGAAAATCTAGGGTATAAAATGGATGAAATGGCTTGTTCTGATGTCCATATGCCTATATTATCGTGTTTGATTTGTTGTTGGTCTCTTGTTGTGAAGTTTGCGTCTGAAAGTGCCATATCTGAGTTCGTTGAAATGGCTATATTTAAAAGGTATTCGACGCAATCTGTTGAAATCCAATCATCTCCATCGATAAACATTATATATTCGCCAGTAGCTATGTCCAATCCTGTATTTCTAGCTTCGCAGCCACCGGCATTTTTTTTGTGAATGACAATAATTCTAGAATCTTGCTTTGCATAATTGTCGCATATTAAACCGCTACTATCTGGAGAACCATCGTCAACCAAAATGATTTCAATATGAGGATATGATTGATTGATTATTGATGTAATCAATTTATCTAAATATTTAGCGACATTGTATATTGGAACAACTATAGAAACTCTAACGGTATTACTCATTTTCATCGACAAGTTTGGCTTTTGCGTCTTGAAAAGCGCAACCACCAAGATTTTGATGCCATGCAATGAATTCTGTTTTGGGATTTAAACCAATAGAATTTACATTGAAATGTATGACATCGCGTACGAGGTCTAAATCACTTCCAAAAGAAGCGTAATTGAAATTCGACAAGTTGAAGTTTACAGAATATTGTCCCTTGGCTAAATTGTGGTTTTTTAAGACAATATCAACAACCCAAAAATCTTTTGCACAGTTGGTTTCAATTGTATTTGTATATGCTGTTCCAACTGTGATGCCATAATTATTGCTGATAAACAATCCGATTTTAAAACTTTGGGAGGAAGATGTATTGTGTTTTAGCTTTATGACAAATTCTAATGGTTCATTAGTTGATATGTTGCTAGCGTCATTGAGTAATCTTACCTCTATTATCTCTACAGATCGAGAAAAAATTGTTTTTCTGTTCACAGCAGATATTATTGTATGGTCAATTTTATTATTAAGCGAGGAACTTGCATAATGTTCTACACTGTCCTTTGCGGCTCCTATAAAATCAATTCTTCCTTGATTCAGCACAATCCCCCTCTTACACAAATTTTTCACCGCGCCCATGTTATGGCTCACGAACAGCACTGTCCTGCCTTCGCCGCGGCTTACGTCCTGCATCTTGCCGATGGCTTTCTTCTGGAATTCGGCGTCACCCACGGCGAGCACTTCGTCCACCACCAATATTTCGGGTTCCAGGTGTGCCGCGATGGCGAACCCGAGACGTACGGTCATGCCGCTGCTGTAACGTTTTACGGGAGTGTCCAGGTAACGTTCGCAGCCGCTGAAGTCCACAATCTCGTCTAGCTTGCGGGTGATTTCGGCGCGGGTCATTCCCATGATGGCGCCGTTCATGTAGATGTTCTCACGCCCGGTCATTTCCGGGTGGAAACCTGTTCCGACTTCCAAAAGGCTCGCAATGCGGCCTCGGGCGCGGATCGTGCCGGTGGTCGGTGCGGTCACTCGGCTTAAAAGTTTAAGGAGTGTACTTTTCCCTGCGCCGTTTCTGCCGATGATGCCAACAACGTCGCCCTGTTCCACCTTGAAGTTGATGTCCTTGAGGGCCCACACGTATTCGCTTGCGCCCTTGTGCGCGCGGTCGTTCACTTCGCCCACCTTGAGGTAGGGGTCCTCGCGGCGCAGCACCTTGGTCTGCCAGAACCTGTTCAGGTCGTGGCTCAGCGTTCCTGTGCTCACGAGCCCCAGGCGATACTGCTTGCTGATGTTCTCGAATTCAATGGCGGTCGACATACTACTAGATCTGTTCTAAATGCGTAATCCAATCATTGAAGTGTCTGCATTTGTCTCTGATTTTATTTAACCCAATTCTGCGTAATACTTCAATTCCTGCTACAGTTTTGTCGTAGGCGGGGATGGCTTTTAAAATTCTTTTTGACGGGGCCGTTTCAAAACTATTGTTTATCAGTTCTGGATTCGGTTGTGCACTGATTGCCTGTCGTAATTCGTCAATTTGGCAGTCGAAGTATTCTGTAGAAAGCTGTTCTATGTCTGCAAATAATAAAGCTTCAAATTCGTGCAACTGTATATACGGCTTAAAATGACGTTCGTGACCCACCTTTTGTAAAATAGAATTCTCTAATTGACGGACTTTATCGTAGGCGTCAGAATATTTCATCGCATTGGCGTAACCGGGAGTGTCTGTTGGAAGCGCATAGAAATCAACCATTGTTGAAACATAAGAATCTTCGCTTTTCGAGGCGCGCTTTAATACAGGTTCTAGAGAGTTCTGCATTTTGCTATACGAACTCATTCCGCCTTTATACATAATTCCATGTCTATTATCCCTTTTGGTCAATATTGTTATTGGAATTATAATTTTTTCATAATCCAAAAAATGAGGCGCAAGTATGGCTTTTGCAAAATGTTCTTCGGACGGACCTTCGGTGACTATAAATATTTTTTTCATTTAAGGTTGTCCTCCGATGATGTTTTTTTCCCATATTTCGGAAAGACTGTAATTTTCCAACCACTCATCCAAATCTTGTTCATTCAATCTTTTGAAAATCGAGGATCCTGAGGCAGAGTTTGTTTCGGCCACAATTACTTGATCGGGCGTAAAGCTATCCAAAAGTCGGGGAGACTGTGTTGCTACCACAATTTGGGCGTATTGAGAGCACTCTTTTATCATAGAGGCAAGTAAATCAATAACTTGTGGGTGCAAACCTAGCTCGGGTTCGTCAATAAGGATGATGTTAGGCAAGAGTTCCGGCGGTTGCAAAAAAAGTGTTGCGAGGGCTATAAAACGAAGGGAGCCGTCCGATAGGTGGTCTGGTCCAAACAAATAATCGTTGTCGATTTCAGATTTCCAATTGAGCTTTATGGATGACATATTTAACGGATCTGGAAATAAATCGAATTTTCCAAATTGAGGGACAGCGTATCGGATTCTTCTTGTAATACGTTCAAAGTACTTAGGGTATTTTTGTTGGATTCTGTATAAAAATGCAGGTAAGTTTCCGCCATCAGCAAATAAATATCGATTATTGGCTATGCTTGCCGAATTTCTGATATGAGATTGGTCCGATGTGTCGTGAAATTGATATGCCCGACATTGTGACAGAATTGCTTTTAGAGCGTTGGCGCCTGCGTATTTTTGGTCATCTGCATATAGAAGGCTTTCTTTCTGACCTCCATCCAGCTCAAATTCTTTGTCATTGACTTTGATTTTTTCTTCTAAAAAAATCAAAGCATCTTTTACGGATTTTGCTAATTTAAATTGATATACATCTTTAAAATTAGGATTTTCAAATGTCAAGGATGATTGGATAATTGGCGTTTTTTTTGATCCAAAATGAAGAATGTTGTCTGCTCCGCCATTTTTCCCAATATATAATTGCAGTGCTTCGGTTGACATATGGTTCAACATTTCAAAAAAGGATATGAAACTGCTCTTACCAGCTCCATTTGTACCAATAATAATGTTAACATCCTTTAGGTCCAAATTCAACGAAAGCTCATCCGAACCAAACGACTTGAATCCAGAAATTGCTATTTGTGTTAACTTAGATTTATTGTTCATTTTGACCTCAACTACAAAATAGTAGTTTTGCGCTAGGAATATAGCCCATTCAATGCTGTTTTCCCGTCATTTAAGAATTTTCCGATGGCGCCGTTACGCCCGATGATTCCCACGACGTCGCCCTGTTCCACCTTGAAAACCCGATGAGCGAGAGCCGCGGCCAAACTTGTTTGGCCGTGGCCGAGCGATAAGGGTTTCTGCAAGTTGATGTCCTTGAGGGCCCACACGTATTCGCTTGCGCCCTTGTGCGCGCGGTCGTTGACTTCGCCCACCTTGAGGTAGGGGGCCTCGCGGCGCAGCACCTTGGTCTGCCAGAACCTGTTCAGGTCGTGACTGAGCGTCCCGGTGCTCACTAGCCCCAGGCGGTACTGCTTGCTGATATTCTCAAACTCGATGGCGGTCATTTTGTTGAGTAATATAGATTAAAAGGGACTGCCGGGAGGGCTGTTCGTAAAAAAATGTAGCGGACCTATTGACATAGATACCCTGAGAAATTATATTTAGTGCACAAGTGAGTAGTTTTACTCACGAAAACCGACTGAAGACCCGCAATTTCAAGCCTGTTTGCGGGAAGGAGCGAAAGATGAAGATCGATGTGACCGTTGTGCCGGTCAAGAAGCCTAGAATTCCCCTTGTAAGACCTGCTCAAATCGCGGATGTACATCATTCGCGTGGCAAAAAGAATAGAATTACACTTGACAGGAATTTGTAAATTATGTATGTTATAAATATATAGATGAAGGTGCGGTTTGATCCGGGGAAGGCTCTCGTGGTCAAGCAGAAGCATAGCATCGATATGGAATCAGTAAGGCAAGAAATCCTTGCTGGCCGATTTGTCACTAGGATGGTTAATAACCAAACAGAACATAAGGGTCAAAGGATGTTTCTTGTTCTTGTGGATGGGTATGTTCATTGCGTTCCGTTTATTGAGGAAAACGATGGAACATATTTTCTCAAAACAGCTTTCAAAAGCCGTTTGTATCAGAGGAGGTTAGAAAATGGCGAACTCGAAATTTATAGATGAGCCGATTGATGACGAAGAACTCGCTTTGATGGAAGCGGTGGAAAATGACGAAACAGTTCCGCTTTCGCACGAGGAGGAAGAACGGATTCGGGCTGACATTATGTCCGCCTCGGCGAAGAACATTACCATCCGTATGCAGCTCGATGATCTGAACGGCATCAAGAAAATGGCGAAGGCCGCGGGCATGCCTTACCAGACGCTCATCAATTCCATCATCCACCGTTACGTGACGGGTGGTATCGTATTCAAGGTCGCGGTGTAGTTTTAATTATGCCGTTCGGTACAATTAAAAGTGCAGTGTATAGACTCGTTTTTATATATTTTACTAACGATGGACGAAAAATCGCAAATCATCTATATGCAGACACGGCTAACGCGCCTTGCTGCGGAGCTTTGGAATATGGCGCTTCCGCAGGTTGCGTCCCTTTTTGAAGAAAAAGGGGTGTATCATTATATTGCGAAGATGTGGGATTTGTTCCATGTAGAGGGTGATTTGGCCGTACTTGATGACGTAAAACAGTACCTAGACGCGAAGGGGGTTGCCTGTGGTTGATCTTTTGAAAGATGGTGACATCCTGTACCATGGGAGTTTTTGTGAGGTACGAATTCCCGATTTACAGAAGTGCGCTCGTTACAAGGACTTTGGTCAGGGCTTTTACTTGACAACTGACAAAAAACAGGCTGAATCCTTTGCGAAAATATCTACGCGGAAGGCTATAGAAAATGGTGCTGTTGCGAGTCAAAGATTTGGTGTAATATCTGCGTTTCGGTATAATGACAATGCCGCTCTCGGTATCAAGATTTATGAGACGGCTGATTCAGCTTGGCTTCATTGCGTTGTTGCACATCGAAAAAAGAATGTTTTTGGCGATATCCTGGAAGATTGCTCTAGATATGACATTATCGGTGGTAAAATCGCAAACGATGCGACCAACAGCACGATTGTGACATATATGGCGGGTGCCTTTGGCGGGGTTGGTTCCGCATCTGCAGACGATATCTGCATTCGGTTGTTGCTTCCAGAACGGTTGAAAAACCAATATTGTTTCAAGTCTGTAGCAGCATTGAATCAGTTGTCGTTTATGGGGAGTGAACAGGTATGGATGTAATGACTGATCGCGTGAATGCCGCAATTGATTTACTCACGACGATGGTTGTTGAAAGCGTTGCGAAAGAAGATGGTCGTGATGCATCTGATGTTTTGCCAATTTTTTTACGCTCTCGTACGGGGCAAATGCTCTATGACGAAAGTAGCAAGCTTTGGTGGGATGGCCCTGCATTTATCGAAGAACAGTATCGTCAGGAACTTGCCCACGGCCACTGATTCATTTTTTTACTTATTCAACTCGTGTTACACCGTATCCATGAAGGTGCGCTGGATTTTGTTGAATACGACAATTCCGAGCGCGAGGATGAAGGCGGCGAAGCCGGCTGTGTAGCCGAGGGCTGCCCAGCTGAATTCGCCTACGCCGAGCATGCCGAACTTGAACGTTTCCAAGATGCTAGTGAGCGGGTTTGCCTGCATGAGCATTTTGAGGCGCGGATCTTCGATGGTGCTGAGCGGGTAAATTACGGGGGTCGCGTACATCCAAAGCTGAACGATGAAACTCAGTAAAAAGGTGAGGTCGCGGTACTTGGTGGTAAGGCTGCTGAACAGCACGCCGAAACCGAGGGCGAGCGCGGCAATCAGTGCGACAAGTACAGGCGTGAGCAGTACGTACAAATTAGGGTGCACAGGCGCGTCCGTAAAAATCAGGTAGTACGCAAATACCAAGAAAAACAGCCCCATTTGTATGGCGAGGCGAACCAAGTTGCTGGTTACGGTGGCCATGGGTACTACGAGACGGGGAAAATACACCTTGCCGAACATGTTCGCGTTTTCGATGAAGGTTTTGCTGGTCTGGTTCAGGCATTCCGAAAAATAGGTCCACAGGCAAATGCCTGCGAGGTAAAAGAGCGGTTGCGGGAGCCCGTCGGTCGAGATTTTTGCGATACCGCCGAACACGACCATGAACATAATAGTCGTCATAATGGGCTGGATAAAGAACCACAGCGGGCCGAGAATGGTCTGCTTGTACCAGGTGACAATATCGCGCTTCACGAACATGCGATACAAATCGCGGTACTGCCAAAGCTCGCCAAAGTCCACTTCGAGTAAGTTCGATTTGGGCTTGATGACGGTGGTCCATTCAGTTGTCTGCATATAGCCGCCTAGAAAGTCCGTTCCCGCACCACGTATTGTGGCGACTGGTTAATGCTGATATAGATGCGGCCCACGTATTCGCCGATGAGCCCGAGCAATAGCATGATCATACCACCCACAAACAGGAGCGTGGCGAGTATGCTTGTGTAGCCTACGGGAATTTCGGGATTGAGGAATTTCTGGTAAACGACGTAGAGGCCTGCGACAAAGCCGACAAGGGCGCAGAGGAGGCCGATAAAGGTAGCGGCACGCAGCGGCTTCACGGAGAATGCGGTAAAGCCGTTAATCCATAGCCCGATTAGGCCTGCGATGGTGTAGCCCGATTCGCCTTCGATTCGGCGGCGGTGCTGGACTTCGACGTTGCCCAGGTTCTTGGTGGCGCGGAATACAAGTCCGCTTATATAGGCAAACGGGTGGGGGTAGCGCACGATCTCTTCGACGATGAACTTGCGCATGATAAAGAAGCTCGTGGTGCGGAGCGTCTTGGGCTGGCCAATGATTGCCTCGGCCATTTTCTTGTTGACCCACGTGCCAAAGCGGCGGAAGAGGTGCTGTGCGGAGTGCTCGTAGTAGCCGTAAACCACGTCGAAGCCTTCTTCTAGTTTGTCTACAAGCTTGAAACTTTCGCTGGCGGGGGTCTGTCCGTCGTCATCGAGGCTGATTACGTAATCGCCGGTGGCCTGCCCGTAGCCTGCCATAAGGGCGCAATGTTGCCCGAAGTTTTTCGCAAGGCAAATTCCCTTGATGTGGTTGTCGTTTGCGGCGAGGCGCTTGATGACTAGCCACACGCCGTCGGGGCTGCAGTCGTTCACCAGCACGATTTCGTAGTCGATGCCGGAGCGAGTCGCTACGGTATCGCAGATTTCTTGCACCACGGTCTCAATGGTGTTTTCGCTGCGGTAACAGGGAATTACGAATGAGAGTTTCATACATTCTCCCACTTGTTGCTCTGCGCAGAGCGTGCCGCGGCCTGCATCATGGAAAGGCCCTCGAGGGAGGTGCGGATGCCGCAAACGTATTGGCTGGTAAAGCTACCGGTTTCAAAGTATTGCCCAAGGCAGTCGGCGATATCCTTGTAGTAGTTGGCGAACGCCTCGATAAAGCCCGCGGGGTGACCCGCCTTGAATCGGTTGTAGCGCTGCTGATTTGCAATTTTCACATCGCCGGTGCGGTCGCGAAGGCTTACGTTGCCCCGCAGGTCGCAGGTCTTGAGCGTCTCGGGTTCCAGCTGGAACCATTCGGCGCTACCTTCGCTGCCGTACACTCGTATGCGCAAGCCATTGCGGTTGCCAAGCGCCGTCTTGCTGAACCAGATTTGGGCGCGCACGTTGTTCGTGTATTGCGCGAGGGCACCCACGTTGTCCACAATCTGCGGGAAAAGCCCAAAGGTGGCCTGGTCGGCCACAATGCGTTCCGGGCGTTCGCCGGTCAAAAAGTAAATCATATTGTGCAGGTGGCTGCCAAGGTCCAGCGAGATTTTCGGGATGACGGTATCCTTGAGGCGCCAGGCCTGCGGCTTGGGCGGTTCGTTGTGTGCCCCCAGTCGCATAAAGCCTTCTTGCGGCATTTCGACTTGCACCTGCTGGATTTTGCCGAGCTTTCCGTCGGCAATAAACTGCTTGAGTTCGCGTACCATCGGGTAGCCGGTGTAGTTGTACGTGGTGCAGAAAAACCCTTTTGTCTCGGCGACAACCTTGGCGATTTCTTCGCCTTCTTCAAAGCTGGTGGCGAGCGACTTTTCACACACCACGGGGAACCCGGCGCGTAGGGCGTCAATCACGATGTCTTTGTGGTAATCGGTCGGCGCAAGCACTACGACGGCATCGAGTTTGCCTTTTTCGGCTTTCAAAAGTTCGTGATAATCATTGTAGGTGCGCTCGGCAGTAA
The DNA here is from genome assembly GCF_946062555.1 of uncultured Fibrobacter sp. GTDB lineage: Bacteria > Fibrobacterota > Fibrobacteria > Fibrobacterales > Fibrobacteraceae > Fibrobacter. The sequence goes on along the minus strand of NZ_CAMGVQ010000039.1, from coordinate 17,076 downwards.
CGCCCCAAGTTTCGGCGGTCTTGCGGTTGGTCTCGGCGTGGGTGCTGAACGCGCCCGCTACCAATTCGAAATGCCCGTCCATCTGGCTTGCCGCCTTGTGGACTTCGCCGATGGCCGAATTGATGCCGCCGCCGATAAACGCAATCTGGAAAGGTTCCTTCTTCATATTACGGAATATAGGATATTTTTTTATCAATGCGCACAACTAATGTTAAGAAAAATTTCTTTTTTTTCGGAAAAAGGAGATCCCGGCTTCCCCGTCCCGAGGACCATATCCACTAAGCAGCAAATCTGCAAGTGGATATTGGCGAGTCGGGAAGACATTGGGAATTATTCAGCGATAATGCGGGCTAAATCTGGCATTCTTGCAGTCTTGTCTTGCATCTCGGCGAGGGTATCGAACTTGAAGAATACAATTCCGGCCTTGTAGGTGAGTTTATCTGTAATAATTTCGCCTGGCTTGTACCACAGGAATTTTTCAACGATATTCCCCTGGATTTCGGACGCGAAAGTTACGTCGCGGACAATGCCTTCGCAGATGTCGCCCGACGCGGTCCGTTCGCCGGATTGGCAATCGGCCATTATGCAGTGCCGGAGCCAGAATCCTTGCGTAGGCATGTCGGCAATGCCGGAAATGTCCTCGCCGGTTTCGGCCATCACGATGAATTTCGGGTAGTCAATGCTTGTCGCGTACTTCACGAACTTGATGTATAAATCGCCTGGAGGGCGCCTGCATATTTCTATGATGACGGGCGTGCCGTCAGCCCGTTCGATGTACTGGATGTGCAGAATGCCGTCAACTAGGTGGAGTTCCTGCGCGATGCGCTCGCTGTATTCGCGGAGCATGGCGAGAGTCTTGTCGCTGGAGGTGCTCGGCGAATTTGCACCCGAGACCATGTACTTATTGATATAGTACTGCTCGTTGTCGGAGAAGGCGAATGCGACTTTTCCCTTTACGAGCATGGCGGAGAACCCGTGGTTTGAACCTTGCACGAATTCTTCGACCACGATGTGGTCCTGGCGTGTGCGACTGCAGGCGTCTTTGTAAGCGACCCGGGCTTCATCGGCGGTTGCGGCGCGGTGAATGCCCTTGCCGCCTGTCAAATCGACTGGCTTTACAATAATTGGGAATGTGAGTTGCGCGGTAGCGGCTTCAAAATCGGCTACGCTTCGAACAACAAGGGCTCGCGGCGTCGGGATGCCGAGTCGTGTAGCGAGTGCGCGATATTTATCCTTGTGGTGAATTTCGAGGCTTGTCGCGTAGCTGTCGTGACCGGGGAGTCCTAGCTTTTCACAAACATACACGGTGCTGAGTAAGGCAAAATCGTTGCAGCCGGAGCAAACCGCTTGAACGCCCTCGTTTTTGGCGAGTTCTAGCATCGCGTCCTTGTCGCTGTAGTTTACAAATACGTTTTTGTCGGCATATGGATGACCGAGACCCTTGCGGTCATTGCCCGTGGTAATCACGTACCAGCCCAAACTTTGCGCGGCCTGAATCAGCGGGATTTCGGCATGGCCACCGCCGAGTAGCAACATTTTTTTTTTAAAACTCATGATGTAAACAATATATCTTTTTTACGCCTGAAAAATATATATTTTCTGCGTTATGAAGATTCCATTCAATAAACCGCCATTTGTGGGGCTCGAACTCGATTATGTGAAACAGGCCGTCGAAAGTGGCCGTATTTGTGGCGATGGCACTTACAACTTGATGTGCCACGATTGGCTTGAAAAGCATACCGGTGCTGTGAGAGCGCTGATGACTACCAGCTGCACCCATGCGCTTGAAATGTCTGCCCGTCTTTGCGACATCCGGCCTGGCGACGAGGTGATTATGCCGTCGTTCACGTTCGTGAGTACGGCCGATGCGTTTGTGTCGCAGGGGGCCAAGTGCGTATTCGTGGACATTCGCCCCGACACTATGAACCTGGACGAGAACCTGATTGAAGCCGCCGTCACCGAGAAGACGAAGGCGATTGTGCCGGTGCACTATGCGGGCGTGGCTTGCGAGATGGACAAGATCAACGAGATTGCAAAGCGTCACAATCTGTTCGTGGTGGAAGATGCCGCGCAGGGCATGATGGCGACCTACAAGGGCAAGGCGCTCGGATCGCTCGGTGACTTTGGTTGCTACAGCTATCACGAAACCAAGAACTATAGCATGGGCGAGGGCGGTGCGCTGCTCATCAACGACAAGAAGTATTGCGACCGCGCAGAAATTATCCGCGAGAAGGGCACGAACCGCTGCCAGTTCCATCGTGGCGAAGTCGACAAGTACACTTGGGTGGAACTCGGCTCTAGCTACTTGCCGAGCGAACTCAATGCCGCATACCTTTATGCGGAGCTGGAATGCGCCGACGAAATTAACGACAACCGCATGGCGAGCTGGAATGCTTACCGCGAACGCTTGCAGCCGCTGGCCGACAAGGGCCTGGTCGAGTTGCCGTTCATTCCTGAACATTGCAAGCACAATGCGCACATGTTCTACCTGAAGGTCGAGGACTTGCAGACGCGTACGGCGCTCCTTAAGCACCTGGTGTACAACGGCATTCTAGCTGTATTCCACTATGTGCCGCTGCATAGCTCGCCTGCGGGCCTGCGCTATGGCCGCTTTAGCGGCGAAGACAAGTTCACTACCAGCGAAAGCAATCGCTTGCTGCGCCTGCCCATGTTCTTTGGCTTGAAAACCGAAGAAATAGACTTTGTCTGCAAAAAAGCGAACGAATTCTTTGGCATGTAATTCTTGGCGGCAAAATGTCATGGTACATGGCAGCGTAGATGTCATGGCAAATGAGGGTGTAAGTGAGGGGGTGAACAAAGAATGTGCCCAGCTCCTTGAGCAGCACGCCCTGGCTCAGCACATACACATTCGATACCAGCGAGAACACCATCAGCGAGTACCCGCCAATAACCCACGGGTTCAGGTATTCCTTGACAAATGACTTGTGCGGCGTGATGGCGGCCTTCTTCAGGAGCATCTGGGCCACCGTTGCGACAAAGACGTTGAATAGTGCGAGCACGTAGAACATCATGGCCTCGCATACAGCGTGATGCCGCAGATGATGATTGCCGCCCCGACCATGTTCGTCGTGGTGATTGCTTCGCCAAATACAAAGTGCGCAAGCAGTAGCCCGAACACCACGCCCGTGCCCTTGAACATGTAGGCCAGGCTCACATCCATCCGCTTGATAATCTGCTGCCACAGCACCGCATAGATGCCCAGCACGCCCACCGTGCAGGCAAGGAACGCGATGTACCCCGGCGAGAGGAACTCCCGCTGCGACGCAAGCTTCGAGAACACCCCCGAGGTGGTGTAAATGAAGAACGTGCCGACCAGGGCGATGTATTTAAGGACAGTAATCATTTGTTGTTTTCCGATACCACTTCCCAGTTACCGCCATTATTTGGGCCGATGTGCCTAATTAGGCCTTCTTTTTTCAATCGCGTGAAATGCCATTCTACGCCTTTATAGGATATTTGAAGTTCCTTTGCCAAATCCGTTAAGATTGCTTCGGGGTGCTGGCGGAGATAATCCAGTATTTTACCCCTAGTTTTACCCCTAGTTTTACCCCTAGTTTTGGAATCCTGCTCAATATAGTTAGGGTCGTTGACTATTGAACTGATGTCGTCAATTTTATCTGTTGTCGCATTTTGCAAGGCAATGAAATCCGTATTAGGTGAATATGCTGCACCGAGCTTTTGCAGCAGCCCTTTTTTATGTAATGAGTCAAGGACCGCATTCACGCATCCATCGTTATCGCCTAGACAAATCTTTTGGAGCGTGATAAGTTCTTGTACAGATAGGGCTTTCTTGTTCTTGAGCGTTGGCTGTAGTTTGGTGATGTATTTCAGGAAAGCGACGCTCTTTATGGGCGCAAAGAATTTGATGCTGACCTGGAATGCATCGGTATTTGCGTAACTGGGAAGAGCCTTGCCGTCAACAATGCTTTGGTAGAACATCTTGTCGACGCCCTGACCGGATCGTTCGATAAGCCCTGTCTTTTGCAATACTTCGCATAGGAGCTTATTTCGGGGGACGCTGTTGGTTGTGAGAATGTTGTCTAGGTCGACCCCGATGGGGAAGCCTCCTGCATTCGTGATTTCGAGATAATCCGGACTTTGCCTTACAACGACATCGCTGTGGATTAAGTAGGACCGGTGGCAAATTGCATTCAGGAGGGCTTCGCGGATGCTTTTCTCGTTATACGAGGGGACATCGTATATGTAGGGCCCATCTTGATAATGCTGGAGCGGGTTGCTTGCGGGCTGATTTATATATTCCCAAATGTGGTCGATTTCTGCAAACAGGGCCTCCTGAAATTCCTTGCGTGCGGAGTATTCAATGGCTGTTGGGATGGTCCTGAATTCCACCGTGATTCTATTTTGTGGTAGATATTTACGAATGGTTTCTCTGTTCCCGAGAAGAATTAGGGCCGCATAGGTAATCTTGTTGCCATGCATCAAATCCAAGTCCGACAGTAGCTGAGTCGTTGACAGTGTCAGAAACAGTGGATTCTCTTGCTTTGCAGAGTATTTTTGTTTTAAAATGTTTATTGCGGCTTTGTCCAGGTCCTTGATTTTCAGGCCTTCACAAATTTTGGCGGAAAAATCGGGTTCCTGTTCAGAAAGGATAGAAAACATTTCGGTATCGCCTTCTGCGAAATCTGAACCAACGACTCCGTGCGGATACTGGTCGGCCATTCCAAGTACGAGTTTCCCGCCTTTTTCGTTTGCGAGGGCAACTATATAGCCCAGAACACATCTCCGACGTTCTTTAGGATCCGCGTTCTTCCCTCCGGCAAACGGATAATTATGCCTTGCGGCCTTGAATTCAACACGGTCTTCGCTTTCGCGAAGTGTCTTAAGATCGGCTATTCTTGTCATTGAATCAAAATCTCTTTTTTTTCTATTAAAAAAGTGGTTGTTTCCAAAATGGAAACCATGGCGCTTCCTCGGCATGGCAACGCCCACTAAAATTCCCACTTTGCGTCAAATCCGAGAATCCGTTCGCACTGAACATTCTTTATCATGTTCATCTGCGCGAGCCGTTTCTCGCTAAATCTTTCGTCGCAGGGGATGGTTAGTGTAATTTCGCGGATTTCTTCCACGCACTTCTTGATTTCGGGCGTGAGTATCGCGCGGGCGGGGGCGACATAGTCGCTGCCGATTACGGGCCCGCGGTGTGAGAGGTATTCGTCAAAGTCGCATTCCGTTCCGTCGGCACGTTTACCAAAGTCGAAGCCTTCTTCGGACAGGGGGACGAACGCCATGTTGAAATCGAAGCACGGGTTGATTCCGGTCCGTTCGAAGGTCTCGTTGTTTACAGTAAAACCGAAGTTGCCGAAATGCCGGTCGGAATTCAGCGTGATGCAGTCGGCCACGATCATTCGTCGGAAGGCGTCCTCGCAACCCATTCCGCGGTAGATTTCAAGTGTCTCTGGGAGACCATATCTTATGCCGTTCTTCAAGAAAACGCTAATTGGTTTGTATCCGAATTCCTGGCTGGTGAAAATCTTGCAATCCGAAACGACTCGGCCGTCGAACCTTCTAAAACAGTACTTGACCGAGTTGCATATTTTCTCGAAAATTTGACTCGCGAGTACTTCGCCGTAGGGCTCCAGCCCCGCATTCCTAGCACCGGTGCTGCCGGTTTTTATAAGGTGGATTCCGTCTTTTTCATTCAGCCAGCATTTGTCGTAGGCGCCGTCGGTCGTGAGTTCGGGCGATGTCGTGGACATCTGCACTCCGAAAAGTCCGTTCCCGTCGAACGAATGCTTGGAGATGACCTCGTCGAAGTTGTTCTCGTAAAGGTTGACGTCTTTCCAGGTCACGTTTTCATTTTCGCATTTCACCCAAAGCGTATCTGTCAGCGAAAGGCAGTGCGTGAGTGCGATAAAGCCGCTTTTTGTCTTTCCGCCACAAAGGTCCAGAATCTTGTTTACGTGCGCTCTGTGTTTGGCTGCGCTTCTGTTCTCGATCCACGACGTAAGGGGTTCGCACCAAAAGGGCGACGGCGAAAAGGTCTTCACAATCTTGCAAAGTTCAAGTTCGCCCTCTCCTTCGATTACGAAGTCGCAAAGGGGCGTTTCCTTGTTTATGAGAGTGTAGATTGTGTTCGCCATGTTTTAAATATATATTTTTTATTTCCAAAAGAACACGACGAACGTCTCAAAATTCTGAACGAAATTGTTACGATGAGCCTGGATTATGCGGACTTTCACCACTTGCTGTCAATCTTTTTCAAGAAATCTTTGTCATTTCCTTGGAAGCAAGTTTCGTAAAAATCGGGTTCGTTTTTCTTTAGCCAGCGTACTTTTTCCTTCATTCCCTTTCGAATGTGCGAAATGTCAAGAAGTGAATATTTCTCAACGGCGTGGGCGATATCTAGGATGTCGGGCCCGCAAAAACATGCGTCGTCATTGACATAGTCTATGAAACCAAATCGGTCTTCTTCAACCTTCAGTTTTTCTTTGTAAGAAATAAAGATGTAATCGTCCTTGAACAGATGGTTTAGCTTCGCCATTTTGTATTGGATATCGACAACGCCCGACGTCTTGAGGAAACCCGTCATATACCAAAGCGTGCGACTGCGAATTTTTATGTAGTCTTCGGGCAGGTCCTCTGCTACGATTTTTGTCGGATAGTGTCCATGTGAATACAGGAATTTATTCTCGGTGTCCAGGATTTCCCGAAATCCTTTCCCGAATTTGCCGTATGTGTAGATGAATGAATTGATACGCGGCTTCCTTCCCATAATTTGCTCCTTTGCTTTTTTTTGCACTGGCAAGAATAAATCTATACTCGGCGTAATCCTGCTGTCAAGGGTTTGAACTGCGAGTGTAAAACTCAAAAAAATAATATACCTATTGCATTTATTAAAATTTTAATGTATATTGTAGGTGTAGTAAAATTTTGAGGTTGGCATGGACATACTTTTTGAAGACAAAGACTTGAAAAAAAATGCGCTACCGATAGGGCATACGCATTGAAAACGCTTGGACAACGGCGTGCCCAACGTTACGTTGATCGGCTGGCTCAAATTAGTGATGCTGCTAATTTTGAAGCCTTGCGGGGGTTACCGGGGCATTATCACGACTTGGTAGGGAATCGTGCGGGCCAATGGGCTTGCGACTTGGATCAGCCGTACAGGTTGATATTCAAGAGCACAAACGAGGGGCCGGTTGCTCAAATTGTGTGGGCAAACGAGCGTACTGCAAAAATGCTTGAAATTGTGGATTATCACGGATAGGTGGCTGTATGAATGGAAGCAAAATTGAATTGTGGCATGTTCCTTCCCCGGGAAGTGAATTGGCCGAAAAACTTGAAGAAATGGGTCTTGACGCGAATGACCTGGCCGCTCGCATGGGCTATACGCCCAAGGCGGTGAATGATATTTTGCAGGGTAACAGCCGCATAACGCCTGATGTGGCAATAATGTTAGAGATGATTACGGAAATTCCGGCGATTTACTGGCTACGCCGTCAGATGTCGTTCGATGAATTCCTCTCGCGTGAGCGCATCAAGGCTTCGCTTTCGGATCAGTCTCTTTGGAAGAAATCTTTTCCTTCAGAAATCAATGTGCGCGACTGGGTGCAGTACAATAAGGGTGACGAAAAATCTTTGATGCCACTCCTCAAGTTCTTCGCGGTGGCGTCCCCCAAGGCGTGGGACAGTTACTACAAGGATGCCAAGCTTAAGGTGGCTTTCCGTATCTCGCTGGCCGATGTCAAGGATCCGTACGCGACTTCGGCGTGGATTCGTCGCGGAGAAATTCTTGCGGACCGGGACCCGATGGAAAAGCAGGAACAGATTTCGGTGCGCAAGCGCTTGAAGGCGGCTCTCCCCGAAATCGTTGCTTTTGCGGCGGCCAACAAGGTTCGCCCGAAGAGCAAGAAGCGCATTACCTACTGGACGCCCGAGGCGGAAGTGGTTGACGACTGCATGACGGGCCTGCAGGCGCTGTGCCGCAAAATCGGTATCCGCGTGCTGTTCGTACAGAACTTCAAGAGTTCGCCGGTTCACGGGATGTACCGCTGGTACAAGAATGTGCCGCTGATTCAGCTGCACGACCGCTTCGAGAAGCGCGCGACGATGTGGTTCACGTTCTTCCATGAGCTGGCGCACGTGATGTACCACGGCAAGAAGGGAATTTGCCTGCAGAACATCGAAATCACGCACAATTTTCCCGAAAAAGAAGACAAAGCAAATTGCTTCGCCCAAAAATGCATGGTGGATGCTGGGTTTAAAATGTAGTGCTTTTGTCGAAAACGAATTTACGGATTCTCGTGTACATAAAAAACGACCTTATTTCTCATGGAAATAGGCCATTTCGGTTTTAAAGAGTTTTTCCCTTTACGACGTCAAGGATTTCCGAACTGCAGTAAAGGAAAGGAGTCTAGAGGGAAACCTCGGGTTTCCCTTTACGACTTGTTAGTCGGGGCCTGGCGCGCCACAGGGGCGAGCTGTCCGTGCTTGCGGAACAGGTGCTTCACGAGTGTGCCGAATCCACGCATTACGCGGTAACGTTCGCGCGGATTCTTGATGGCCATGATGCCTTGACGCAGGATGTAGCTCGGGCGCAGGTAGAACTCGCGGCGGGCCTTGTCGCAGAAGTCGACCAAAGCCTGGCTAGTGAGTTCGCCGCGCTGGATGGTGGTGCGGTGGAAACCGTCCTTGTCCAGCCACTGGTTGTAATCCTTTGTCTGCAATGCGCCGCTAGCGAGAGCTTCCTTGTAGGCCTCGGTGCCGGGGTATGCCATGATGGGGTAGAACTGCGCTGTATTGGGGTTCAACTTCTTGGCGTAGTCGAGCGTCATGCGGAGCGTTTCCGGCGTGTCGCCCGGGTTACCGACCATAAAGCAGCCGTGCACTAGGAGTCCAGCCTTGCGGGCGTTCTTGGTGAATTCGATGGCCTTGTCTATATTCTTCACACCCTTGTGGATGTTTTCGAGAACCACCGGAGATGCACTTTCGAATCCCACGCACATTTCGCGTCCGCCGGCCTTCTTCATGAGCTTGAGCAGATCGAGCGGCACATCGGCGCGGGCGTTGCAGCTCCAGGTAATCTTGAGGCCGCGTTCCAGAATCAGGTTGCAGATTTCGCGAACGTGTTCATGGCTTGCGGTAAAGGTGTCGTCTTCGAAGAAGACTTCGCCCAAGTCATCAAAGTTGTCCTTGATGAACTGCAGTTCGTCTACAACATCTTTCGGAGAGCGGCGGCGGAACTTGTGGCCGTTCAGTGTCTGCGGAATCACGCAGTAGCTGCAGCGGTTCGGGCAGCCGCGGCCACTCAGAATCACGATCAGCGGGTTCAGGTTCGCGCCGTAGAAATACTTCTTGTAGCAGCTGTACAGGTACTTGCGGTAAACCTTGGAAACCCACGGGATTTCGTCGAGGTTTTCGATTTTCGGGCCTTCGGGCTGAAAATCGACGGTGCCGTCGGCCTTGCGGAAGGCGAGGCCCGCGATGCTCGAAATGTCCTTGATGTCGCCGCGCAGGTAGCGGGCGAGGTTCCTCGCGGTGTAGTCCGCTTCGCCGATAATCACGAAATCGAGGCTGGGTTCCATTTCCATGGATTCCAGCGGTTCGGCTGTAGCGTGCGTACCCATGATAGCAATCTTCGTTTTCGGAAGCGCTTCCTTGATGGCGTGTACCACCTTGAGGTCGTTCAAAATACTCGGCGTACTGGTGCTGCAAATCACGAGTTCGGGGTCAAACTTCTTGATGCCGTCCAATGTCTTCGGCAGATCGAGCTCCATGGCGGGGCTGTCGATCAGCTGGATTTCGTTCCCGTCCGCTTCGACAGTGCCGGCGGCGTAACTCAGGAACATGGGCCAATAAAGGGTAGAAGACTTGGTCACGCACGGACTGCGCGACTCGCGACTGAACATCGGATGAAACGGCGGATTTAAAAAAGTAATGCGCATAAGCACTCGCAAAATACATAATTATTGGCGATAAAGCTACATTTGTGAGCGTGAAAAAAGTATTTCTGTTGTGTATTTCTCTATGTGTGCTCTGCTCGGTCGCTGTAGCGCAGAATTCGCCGGCGGTGACGCTCGATACGATAAGAGAATTTTACGCGGACAGTACCCTTTCGCGCCTTTATACGGTCCAGGGAGGAACCGACATTCGCGAGGGGGTGGCTATCAGCTATCATCCGAACGGGAAGGTGGCTATCGAAGCTCCGTACAAAAACGGAAAACTTGACGGTGTGTTTAAGAGTTATTTCGAGAATGGAAAACTCTGGCAGACTATCGGCTACAAGAATGGAATCGAAGAGGGCGTTTCGACGGTCTATTTCGAAAACGGCTCCAAGAAAAGCAAGGAAATTTACCATGGCGGAATCCTGGACGGTCTGACTGAAGAATGGGATGACCAGGGGAAGCTCCGCCGCAAGTTGCCGTATATGCGTGGCCAGTTGCATGGCGTTGCCAAGGTTTTTGATGACCTGGGTGGCCTTAAGGAAGAAATGACTTTTGATAAGGGGTTACGCGAGGGGCCGTATCGCCGCTACAATCGTGGCGTCAAGGTCCTGGAGGCGGAATTCCAGCAGAACCACTGCGTCAAGGGTTGTGATTTTTAACAAACTAAAAACGGTTGTATTCGCGCAACTGGTTCCACAAGAAATCCGTGTTGACGTCGCGATACCCTTGGGCATTCACGCGTTCGCGTAGCTTGTGGGCGATGTCGAACAGGTTCGGGCTGTTTTGCATGCGCTCGAAACTGTCGAAAATCGTGAGGTTGTCAATCCATTGCGCAAGTTCCGGGAAACGCGGATCGTTAAAGCGGTTTTCGCGTCCGGTCTTCAGGTATTCCAGGTAACGGTCGGTAATGCGGTAACCGTCTTCGATGAATATATCCATCGAATGAGGGAAAAGCGGCTCGCCCGTCAGGTATTCGTGAACGATGATTCCGAAACTGAAATAGTCGACGGATGTGGAAAGGTTCTCGCCCATGATCGCTTGTTCCGGGGCGCTGTAGCAGGGCGTTATCTGGCCACCGTATTCGGTGACGGATTCGCGGAGCTTTGCCTGTGCGTAACCGAAGTCGCAAATAAGAATCTTATGGTTGTTCTTGTGTTGCGGGTTTTGGCAAAGCAACAGGTTCTTGGGTTTCAGGTCTTTGTGGACAATCTGGTAGTAGTGCAGCTGGCTGATGGTGTTCGCAAGGTAGGCGAGCTGCGCTACACGGTGCAGAATGTCGTCGTCGGTGAGGTCTTTTCTGAAAAGCCTGTCCAGAGAACAGCCCTTGATGAACTCCATTTTCAGGTACGGGTGCCTACCGGCGATGCCTCCGCCCATGCTTTGAACCACTCCTTCGATGTTCGTGGCGTGAATCAGGTTGTTGATGCGGATTTCGTCCTGGAAAGCGCTCAGGAGCATATTCAGACGGTGCAGGCGATTCTTGCCGGGGGTCGCCCAGAATTTGCAAATCTTGACGACGATTTCCTGTTCGACGTAGCGGCTCGAGTCGTTCGGATGTTCCAGCCAGAACTGGGCGCGGTACAGGTTGTTCGTGCCTTCGAGAGTCAGCGGCTCCACCAGCTGGATATGCTGCATCGCCCCGTTGTGCATGTATTCGGGATTCTGGTCAAACCACCTCTGGTATTCTTCCATGGTGTAGTTGGGGCGAAGCGCCAGGTTTCTGGATACGCGGTCTAATGTTTCTGCCAGAATGTTGCGAATCATGCCCCAAAGATAGCTATTTCGGAATTCAGAATTTAGAACTTAGAGCCTAGAATAATCTTTCTTGTCTAAGTTCTACCAACTCAGTTCTTCCAACTGCGCCGAAGGCGCGCTATTCCATCGTCTTTTCGAGTGCCGTCGTAATGATATTGTATGCGTCTTCAACGGTATCGCAGATATGGAACAGCTTGAGGTCTTCCTTGTCGATCATTCCCGTGTCGGCAAGATAGTCCCAGTTGATAACCTGGTGCCAGTATTTACCGCCGTAAATCACGACGGGCATACGGTCGCCGTATTTCTTGGTCTGGATAAGAGTCAGCAGTTCGAACATTTCGTCGAGGGTGCCGAAACCGCCGGGGAACACCACGAGGGCTCGCGCCATCTTCATGAACCAGTACTTACGGATAAAGAAATAGCGGAACTGCAAGTTCAGTTCGTCGTCGATGTAGGGGTTCGGGTGCTGTTCGAACGGCAACTTGATATTGAGGCCGACGGAGGATGTGCCCACGTCGTTTGCGCCGCGGTTTCCCGCTTCCATGATGCCGGGGCCGCCGCCGGTCATCAGGGCGAATCCCTTGTGCTGCTTGTTGGCCCAACGGCCAAGTTTCACGCCGAGTTCATGAGCGGCGTCATAGTATTCGGCGACAAGAGAAAGGCGCTTGAGACGCATGGCCTCTTTCTTGTTCTTGCAATTTTTCAGGCGTTTCTTAATCTCGCTCATGGGGAGCGTACGCGCCGAACCGAAGAACACGATGGTGTTCTTGATGCCTTCCTGGGCAAAAATCTGGTTCGGACCCATGAATTCCGAAAGAATTCGGATAGGACGGCCAACATCGCTATCAATAAATTCGGCGTTATGGTAGATCATCTTGCCTGGAGTAAGCTTGAGTGTTTTCTTGGTCGTCATATAAAACTCCTTGTGTGCGGTTGAACGCATGTTAACACCCAATAAAATACACTCAAAAAGCCAAAATGCAACAAAAAAACACTTTTTTTCTACTTGCAAATCAAAAAAACTTTATATTTGAGGCATGCTAGTTAAAATTTGGACCGACAGCTTTATCATTACAGGCGAAATCGACACGCTCCGTGACGAGCGCCTTACGGACTATATCCGCGAAAACAAGGACTTTATTGCCGTCACGCAGGTAAAAGTCAGCGACAAGAGCGAAAAGGACCTGTTCCGTACGCACTTCCTGAATGTAAGCACCCGCCACATCGAGATTATTCTCCCCGCAGAGTAGAAGAGACCGAACCGGCTAAACTCAGCAGATTCCTTACTCCGGAGACGGTTCTCTCGCCAACACGACTCGCTTGTGCCGAATCGTTTATGGCTCACGGAAGACCGAACCGGCTAAACTCGGCAGAATCCTTACTCCGGAGCCGGTTCTCTCGCGACCGCCACAGCTTAACGCTTGCGGCTTAGTCGCTCACGGAAGACCGAACCGGCTAAACTCGGCAGATTCCTTACTCCGGAGCCGGTTCTCTCGCCAACACGACTCGCTTGCGCCGAGTCGTTTATGGCTCACGGAAGACCGAACCGGCTAAACTCAGCAGATTCCTTACTCTGTAGCCGGTTCTCTCGCCAACACGACTCGCTTGCGCCGAGTCGCTTTTGGCTCACGGAAGACCGATTGTTCTCCTTTGTCTGAGCGTCATTCTGGAGACCGTAAGGTCGACGGAATCCATCAGCAACTTTATTATGTGAAAAAAGTCCCCGCTTTCGCGAGGACTTTCTAAAATGCATTCAGGTTCGATTACATGAAAAACCATGTAGCGTAGACGCCAGCCTTCAGACCGAAGTCCAGGCGAGACGTGTTTGCTTCTGTAGAGGCGCCGGCGATGCTCGTTTCGTTCGAGGCGAAGAAATAGTCAAAGCCCAAGCCAACCTTACCTGTCAGAATCATGTTGGGAACGAGTTCCGCATGGACGCCGAACATGAGGTCAATCAGGAAATCACCGGAAGATGCGGTTACTGTGGTTTTTGTAGCAGGGTCAGTCGATTCGATTTCGCCGTTGCTGACATAAATCAGGTCAATGCCTGCTGAGGCCGGCAGGAGCGGCATCGGCAAGAAATAGTCGAAGCCGGCACCGATTGCAAGTCCGGTGTGGTTGTCGCCTGCGTCAGTGGTGATGGTTCCTGCTGGGGTCTTGTTTTCGGTCGAGGTTTCGCCATAGTGGTACAGGCCGAGAATGGCGGTAACCATCATGCTTTCGTTCAGCTTGATCTTGACATCGATTTCCTTGAGGCCCTTGTCAGCGAAGTTGGAAGTGAGGCCCATTCCGATGCCGAGGAATGCGCTGCCGTCAGATTTTTTCGCTTTCTTTGCGGGTTTTACTGCAGGAGCCGGAGCGGGAGCTTCGTCTTCTTCGGCTTCTTCTACTGCGGGAGCGGCTTCTTCGCGGGCCGGGGCATCTTCTTCGTATTCATCTTCGTAGTCGTCCTGGGCGTAGCTGTAGCTGCAAAGGGCGAGGGCCGTAATGGCGGCCAAAAACATCTTTTTCATAAAATACTCCTTATGGTTTGGTTTCGTGAAATATAATCTAAAAAAAACGCCTAGAGTATTGAACTTATGTAAAATCTGCTAAATAGGCCGGATACGAGGGGAATGCCAATCTAAAATTCCATCGCGATTTTCTTGATCAGGTAGCGGCGGGAACTTTCGTCGAGTTTTTTCGGGTCGAATTCTACTCCCATGAGTGCCGCGTAAATGTTGAACGGGCTCACGGTCGTGCCCATGTTGTTGCACTTGACCTTGGTGATGATGGCGCCGCCCGCAATTTGAATTCCGAGCAGGTGTTCGTTCAAGTTGATTTCTTGGCCGCGGTGGTTGAGTACCACGGGGAGCGTCTTGCTTTCGAACTTTTCCATGATGCCTTCGGGAATCGCATCGGGTGTGAATGAATAAATCATCGCCGTCGGCATGTGCTTACTGAGCTTTTCCTTGAGCGGTTCGATGTTCACGATTTCCATGCCGCGCGGGAACGGCCTTGAAAGTTCGGCCATGATCTTCGGCAGGTTCTCCTTGGAAATGTCGAGCGGCTGCAACAGGTCTACGCTGATGACTTCGCAATAAGTTTCAAGACCGAGCGGGAGCGCGCCCATGTTCGAAATGCGCGGTTTCGGGCTGAATCCTTCGCTGAACTTGATGGGAATGCCTGCGCAAAGGAAGGTTCGCTCGAAGAAACTGAGCATGTTCTGGTGCGGCAGGAATCTGCTGAGGCCTGTCTTCTTGAAGGTAATCTTGTAGCTGTGGCAGCTCTTTTGCGTGGGGCGGCGTTCGGCGACAAGCTTCTTGATTTCTTCGGGCGTGCGGCTCGGGGCCTTGTGTCGCACCGGGTCGTTCGCGAGCTTGATTTCGGCGCCAAAGCCGGGGATGCCGCATTTCTGGCAGTCGCCCCATTTGCAGTTGGGCACCGGTGCGGAATCTTCCTTGAATGCCTTTTCCCATTCGCCGCGCAGGTACTGCTTGCTGGTTCCAGCGTGAATGAAATCCCACGGAAATACTTCGTCTTTCTCTCGCGTACGGTACACCCAGCTGGTATCGTAGCCGCATTCGTCCCAAACCTGCAACCACTTGTCAAAATCGAAACGGTAGGAATCGCTTTCGAAGATGATCCCCTTCTTGTAGGCGGCGTAAATCACGGGGCCGAGTCTGCGGTCGCCGCGGCTGTAGATCGCTTCCAAGAAACTCGTTTCCCAACCGGCCCAGTTCACCTTCACGTTCGGGTGGCGGAAAAAACGTTCGCGCACGTAGCGGATGTGCTTGAGGGCGGTTTCCTTGTCCATGAAGGGCGCCCATTGAAGTCCCGTAAATGATTTCGGAATCAGGATGCCCATGCTTACGGCTATCTGGCATCCGCGCAGGTACTTGCGGCCAATCTTCACCAGGTTTTCGATTAAGTTGCAGAACGCTTCCATGTCCTGCTCATTTTCTGTCGGGAAACCGATCATTGTGTACAACTTAATTTTGTTGAATCCGCTACTGAAGGCGTGCTCGGCGGCGTTGTACATGTCCTGGTCGCTGATGGTCTTGTTAATCATCTTGCGGATTCGTTCGGAGCCTGTTTCGGGAGCGAAGGTCGCGCTACGGCCGCCCTTGAGGGCAGAAATCTTCTGGGCGAGCGTTTCGCCGAAAGCGTTCACGCGAATGCTCGGAAGGCTCACGTCCACGGTATCGAAGAATGGGTCGTCGATAATGGAATCGGTCAAACCTTCCACCGGCTTGTAATCGGCGGTGGAGAGGCTGAGAAGTCCGAGTTCACGTTCGCCGGTCGCCTTGATGCCGGCTTTGGCGATGTCCAAAACGTCGTCGGGGTCGAGCTCGCGGCAAGGCCTGTACCAGATGCCTGCCTGGCAGAAGCGGCAACCCTGGGCGCAACCGCGCATGACTTCCACGCTGAAGCGGTTATGTACTAGCTGCATGTTTGCAATCAGGTTCTTGATGGGGTAGTTCTTCGGGGCCATGACCGGAATGAACTGCCGTCGTACACCGTTTGTGTTCTGGTAGCTGCCCTTGGCGGGTTCAGCCGGAACGATGTCGCCAAATTCGTTGGTGATGACGGGGCGTAGGCTCGGTACGTACACGCCGTCGATTTTGGACAAATTCTCTAATATCTGGGCGCGGGGGAGGCCCGCCTTTCTGCCTTCGCCCACGCAACGCAAAAACTTCACAATCATGTCTTCGCCGTCGCCGATCATGAACGCGTCAAAGAAGTCGGCAACCGGTTCGGGGTTTGCCATGGCAGGGCCGCCGGCGACAACAATCGGAGCTTCTTCGCGTCGATCCCTTTGCCAAACGGGGATACGTGCAATGTCGAGTACGTAGGGCACGTTCGTAAAATTGAGCTCCGTCTGGAGCGTCATGCCGACCACCTCGAAATCGCGCACCGGCGTGTAGCTCGCGTAGCTGTACAGCGGGATGTCGTACTTCTGCATCTCGGCTGCCATGTCGTCCCACGGCGCAAACGAAACTTCGCACAGCAAGTCCGGCTCGCGGTTGATCACGTGGTACAGAATGCGGATTCCGTTGTTGCTCATGCCGATTTCGTACTTGTCGGGGAACACGAACGCCATGTTGCAGAGCATCTGGCTATGGTCTTTCACGACGCTGTTCGCTTCGCCGCCCATATAGCGGGCGGGGGATTCAACGGCAGGGAGAGCTAACGCAATTTTTTCGAGAATGGTCATGATGTAAAAATTAGAAAAAAGAACACCCCCGACCGCTATGCCGTGAGCCACAAATCCCCTTGCGTTAAGCAAGGGATGGTGGCGAGAGAGAGGCGATAAAGAAGATTGTTTAAAGAAACAAAAGAGCCGAACGGTCTTGTTATCGGGCGGGGGATTCAACGGCAGGGAGAGCTAACGCAATTTTTTCGAGAATGGTCA
>NZ_CAMGVQ010000038.1:0-32973 GCF_946062555.1 uncultured Fibrobacter sp. | reverse complement strand
TGCCGCTTGAGGCTAACGCCCCCCTAAGCAACAGCTCGAGGGGCCCTTCTTTTTACATACCGCCCCGTCTCGCGGCTGCCGCGTTAGGGATAGTCACCCGGAGGGCCGAGACTGCAGGCTCGGCGAGCGCAGCGAGTATAGCCCGACCTGGCCCGCCTCCGCCCCGGCGGCTCTGGCCGGGGAACGCCCGCATAGGCGCAGCTTTGTGCCTTTCGGTTAGTTGGAAATTGCGGAAACAACCCGCTCCGCGATACGCGTAAAGCCCAGGTCGCCCGGATGCGTTGCGATGGCGGGGTTCGTTACGATAAATTCGTGGCCTGTCCATGAGACTACTTTGTTTTCGTAGTCTATTTCGTAACTGTCGGGGATAATGGTCGATGAAACCGTTTTACCTTCTACGCTAAACCGGATTGTCAGGGTGCAAGCCACTTCCGATATGGCGTCGTAAGACATACTGTATTGCCTTACGTCGTTTCTGAATATAACCGCACCGAGGTAGGAGCGGTTTCCTTCATCTGCGTAAAGGTCCGATATGTCTACGAAGGTTACGCCCCTTTCCCTGGATTTGGCCTCGACGATTTCTCGAGCTTTGTCTATGGTGCCCGATGTGTACCAGCTCGATACGCAGATGATTTTGGCGCTGTCTGACATGCGGCTTTGCGCACTGTCTAGGAGTTCGGCAAACGAGTCCCTGAATGCATCCAACATTTCGTCGTTTATGATGTTGTCGCTGAGCACGATTACAAGTATGTCGGTGGATTTGTCCAGCTCCGGGTAGAGCTTTCCTGCAAGAATTTCCTCGCGTTCGGACTTGACCAACCGTCGTTCAAAGTCTTTCGATGTTGCGCGAACACCGTTAACTACATATCCAAGCGACGAGAAGTATTGATTGACCTTCGTGCAAAGGTCCTGGGTCGCGGCCGATGCGGACATTCCGAATGAATCGTAACCCATGATTAGCGAATTTCCGAAATACACGATGTTGAGCGTGTCGCTTCCTTCGGGAATTTTCAGCGAGTCATTGGAGGGCAGTTGGTCGGACACCGAAATATCGCGGTGGACAACATGGATCGTGTCCTTCTGCAGCAAGTATTGGTATCGAAAACAATGCTTGTGTCGTGGCGGAAAATGTATTGCGTGTCGAAGGATATCCGGTCTATATATAGGGTATCGGTCTGGTTTACGTAGACCGTATCTTGTTCCGTTTCCTGCTGTAGCTGCAAAGTGTCTGCGGGGTTGTTCTCGGAAAAGGCTAGGGGCGCGGGAGAAATGATGTCGGTGTTTTCGCTGCACCGCCGCTAAGACAAAATGAAAAATGTTGTTATGATTTTTTCAAGGGGGAAAAATATACAAAAAAAATTAACTACATTTAGCTCAAATGACCGAAGTCGAAGAACAGGAAGAATACGAAGTACGCATCGGGGCGTTCAATGGCCCGATGGACTTGCTGGTGTATCTTGTTCAGAAGAAGGAAGTTCCGCTCGAACAGATTTCGATTGCAGAAATTGCGGACCAGTTTTTAAAGTGGGTGAACGAGTACGAGGGCACCGACCTGTCGAAGGCGGGTGATTTCTTGTACATGGCGAGCCGCCTGATGGCCTTAAAGGTGCAGGAACTTTTGCCGGCCGAACAGCGCGACCCCGAGATGGAAGCGGAATACAACGAAGACCGCGAACAGCTCATGAAGGAAATGCTGGAATACCAGCGCTTTAAGCAAGTCGCGAGCGGCCTCCAGGAAATGGAAAGCGAGAACTTCGGTACGTATTCCCGCGGCCGCCTAGAAAAGACGCAGACCGATGAAGAGACTTTGGCCGACGCAAACATTTGGCAGCTGTTTCGCGCTTACCAGAAGAGCCTGAAGACCAAGATTTCGGAAACGATTCACCACATCGAACTCGACTACGTGACCATTCAGGACCGCCAGCAGGCGATTAACAACTATCTCGCGGTGAATGGCCGCGCCCTGTTCGAAGACTTGCTCGACAACGATTCTCACCCGATTGTGGCGGCGGTGACCTTCATGGCCATGCTCGAGATGATCAAGACGGATGAAATCGTGTTCCGTCAGAGTGAACTGTTCGGACCGATTTGGATTTACCGCAAGAAGAACAACGCCGACTATGCCGAAGAAATGGCGCACGAGACCGTGTTCTTCAGCAAGGATCCGGACGTGAAGCCGGGCCTTGTAGAAGCGATTCGCAACCAGGCGATTGCACGCTCCAAGGAGCAGACCGTAGGCGACTTGGCCGCAGTGATGCGCGAAGCCGTGCTGTGGACGGAACGCGGACGGAACGTGAGCGAAGACGATTTGAACGCCATGCTCGAAGGTCGCGAAGACTTGAGCGAAGTGCAAGAAAACCCGTTCGCCGAAATGATGAAGGAAGACGAGGCGACGGAAAATGCCCAGGCTCCGGCTGATGGTGTTCAGGCTCCAGCGGAGAATGCTTCGGGCGCAGAGGGTGCCGCTCCTGCAGTTGATACTGCTGCGCCGGTAGAAGCAAGCACGACCGCAGAAAATGCCGCACCTGCAACTGAAACTCCGGTGGAAGAACTAGCCGAAGCTGCAACCGAACCGGTCGCAGAAACTCCGGCTGAAGATGTTCCCGTTGAAGAAAATCCTGCGGAAACAAATGAGGAATGGATTGCTTCGCCAGAGGCTCGCGATAACCTCGAATCAAGTTCGGAGCAGACTCAAGAAGAGCCGCAGCCCGCTGACAACATGACGGACGAAGAATTCGAAGCATTCATGAAAAAAGCCCAGGCGTTCTACGACACCCAGGCTTCTGAAAATTCCGACGTTTCAGAAGACTCCAACGATGACGAATTTCCGTCTATCGAAGTCCACACTGATAATTAAGTTTTCAGATTTCAGAGTTTTATTGTCAGGCGGCTTTGCCGCGATTAATTCAATTCTGAAATC
Organism: uncultured Fibrobacter sp.; assembly: GCF_946062555.1. GTDB lineage: Bacteria > Fibrobacterota > Fibrobacteria > Fibrobacterales > Fibrobacteraceae > Fibrobacter. The sequence continues at coordinate 30,053 of NZ_CAMGVQ010000038.1, read as the reverse complement.
CTAATTCCGAACTCTGAATTTACCTAGTCTCGCCGACCGCCAATGAAACCTGCGCGGTAAGCCCAATAAAACAACTGCATAATGGAACCGATTGCGGCTGCCACGTAGGTAAGCCCTGCGGCAAACAGCACTCCCGAAACCGTATTGTATTCGCGGCCCTGCGCCACGATGTCAAGGCGGGCAAGCACCTTCTTTGCACGGCTAGAAGCATCGAATTCCACCGGCACGGTCACCAGCGTAAAGAGCGTTGCGATACCGAACAGTACCACACCCGCCACGGCGAGAGAATAGCCGAGCGCACGACCAGCACTCATGAGCACGATGCCCAAAATCACAAGCCACGGACCGAGATTCGAGCCGAGGTTTGCGGCCGGCACAATGAACGAACGCAGCCACAGCGGGAAATATCCCTGCGCATGCTGAATGGCGTGGCCCACTTCGTGAGCGGCAACGCCCGCGGCAGATGCATTGCGACCGTTATAGACTTCGGGCGACAAGTTCAGAGTCTTGTTCAGCGGATTGTAATGGTCCGACAAGAACCCGTGATGCTGCAGCACCTTCACGTCGGTAATGCCCGCATCCATGAGAATTGCCTTCGCCACATCGGCACCGGTAAGGCCGCTCGAAATACCAACCTTCTGGCCAGCGTTAAAACGGGACTTGACCATCCAGGAAACGCTACCCGAAAGGGCAAGCGTCACCAGGAGAATCATCATGTATAAAGGATCTAACATCATAAAAATACCTCTAATCGTAATATACAAAATTCATTTTCAAATTGTCACGCTCCGCACGGAGATCCCCGGCCAAGCCGGGGATGACAGGAAGGGCTACATGTCACCGGTTTTCAGTTTGCTTCCGTCGCGGAGATTCGTGAGCACTAGCCCGAGCAACAGGTAGAATACCGCCTGCATAGCGAGCGGCAACAGAAGCGATGCCGCATCGTAAATGTCGGCTCCACGCTGTTCAATCGCAAGCCATGCCGGAATGGCAAATGTCGAGGGTAACAGGCAAGAGAAACCCTTCATCCAGGCCGGAATCAATTCGGTGGGCCAGCTGAAGTTCGAAAGGAACAGAATCGGGATGCTCATGTACAGGAACAGCTGCATGCTCGTTTCGCGACGCAGGAATACTTGCGAAAGCACCATCCCGAAATTGATGACCGAAAACAGGAACACGATAGCAAAGGCCACCATGGGCAAAATTTCGCCACGACGCGGAAAATCGAACACGTTGTACACTACAAAGTGGTAGAACAGGATAAAGCTGCAGTAATGCAAGAAGTACGCAAGCGAACGGCCAAAGTAGCGGTAAGGCATCAGCTCGTTTTCAACGGAACTGTCGCGCTGCAATTTGCGGAACTTGCGGTGGGCGCGGGCACCGCCCAGAATGCAGATGCCAATCACAAGCGTCTGCTGCAAAATCAGCACCAACACGCTCGGCACCACATAGTTCGAATAGCTACCCGTGCTGTTGTACATGGTCTGCACGCTGATGGGAATCGGGTCGCGCATGGCAATCGCCTTGGCCGCAGGGACTTTCTTGCCGAGGGCAATTCGCTTGACCTTCGTGGTGGCCCCCACGGTGAGGGCGCAGGTCGCAAAGCCTGTCCCGATGTTTCCGTGGAGCATCACGTAGGCCCCGTGGGTGAACACGTTCACGATCGCCTTGCCGCCGTTGCGGAGCGTCTTTTCCATGTCCTTGGGAATTACCATGAAACCGTAGATTTTTTCGTTCGCTAGGGCGTCTTCTGCCTCGCGGATATCCGAAAATACATAGCGCACATCAAGTTGCTGGGCCGCGGCAGACATCTGCGTGAGTTCGCGGGACATGACCGTATGGTCAAGATCCACCACAGCCACAGGCACATCTGTCGCCGTCTGATTCATGTAAGGTGTCGGGTAATAGAAGGCGTAAAGCACGCCTGCCACCACCAGCAACAGCACTGCCGCAGGGTCGGTGTAAAAAAGGTTCCATTCGGCAAACGCCACCTTGAAAAGTCGTTTAAAGAGGTCTATCATTTGCGCCCCCTTTCAGCCATATCAGAAGCAATTGCCTTGCGAATGCTTAGGTCCGAATAGACGGCACCGGCAATATTCTTCAGCTTATCCTTCAGGTGTAACTTTTCGCGGGCTTCCCAATATGCTTCTTTTTCAATGGCGACTTTCCAACGCAAGAACAACAATTTTGAGGCGAGTAGGTGCCAGAACAGCGCCATGCATAAAAGGATTGCTATCGATTCCCAGGCGTGAGCCTTGCCGATAGAACCGAGAAGCATTGTCGATTGCACCTTGAGAATATGGGTGAGCGGAAGCAGGAACGCGAAGCAACGCACCGCAAAGGGCATCGCCATCACGGGGAAAGTTTGCCCGGCAAATGCAAACGCAGGACCTGCAATTACACCGGCCACGCTAGAAGACATACGCATGTTACCCGTGAGGCCGACGAATGCGGCCCCTGCTCCAGAGCAAGCGAGAATCATCGCCAACTGCCCCGCAGATACCACCACAAATTCATCGAATGTCATCGGGGTGAGCGCACGGCGAGCATACGCATACACAGCCATCATCGAAAGCCACTGGATGGCAATTAGTGGAAGCGATGTCGCAGCACCAAGTATTACGCGGGAGCCGCCTGCCGCTTGCAAAAATTCGCGGACGCGGTGGTCGCGGAACGGAAAACTGAAAAGATAGACGGCGGCGAGAATGCTTGCCAGGTGGAAAATTGCTGTCACGAGACCGAGCCCCAGGAATCCTTGGTAGTTGCTGCTGTTGTTGCCGACGGACTTGATTTCGACCTGCACAGGGTCGGTCATCTGCTTTGTGAACAAGTTAGAACCGATGGAGGAAATGACCGAGCGGATTTCCTTGACTGCAAACGTATTTGTGAGGTAATTCTGGCCGCTCGAATATACCGGAATTACGGGCGTTTCAAGCCGCAGCGCGCGGCGTTCCATGTCGTACGGGAGCACGATAAAAGCCTGCAAGTCTCCACGAATTACCGCGTGCTCGCATTCGCTGCGGTCGGCGCATTCCATGGTGACTTCGAGCACGGGGTCTGCTCGCAAAGCCATTTCCAGTTCATCGCTGAGTTGCGAACGGTCTTGTTTAACAATACCGATTGGCACGTGTTGAATAATTTCCGCCGAGAACAGGTCCACCATGAAACTTGATGTTGCCACCGGTAAAATCAGGAGAACCAACCACAGCACGATGTTGTGGCTGATGTAGATTTTGCGGACTGCTTTAAAGAAAGAAATAAACAAATCGCATTGTCATGCCCGATTTAGTCGGGCATCTCCTGTTTTCTAAAAAGATTACTGAATATGTTCTACGGGGAAAAGGACGCTCATGCCTGGGCGCAGGTTTTCGACTTTCTGCTTCGGACGCAGGCGCACCTCGAAACTCTTGAGATCGAAACCGCCGCTTTCCTTGGAGCTGCGCCAGGTGGCATAGTCGCCTACCGAGGCTATGTAGCTGACTTCCATTTCGACATTCTTGTCGAGTGCCGGAATGAAAACGCTGAAGGATTTTCCCTTGGTGATGTTCTTGAGCAGGTCTTCGCGCAGGTGGAATACCGCCCAGGAATCGTCGAGGTCCGTGATGGCGACAACCGGCATGCCGGAGCCTACGACTTCGCCCTCTTCGACCAGCTTGACGGAAACTTCACCGGCGATGGGGGCGCGGATTTTCGTTTCTTCGAGGTACGCGTCGACCTCGGCGTTGGCGCCCTTCGCTTGCAGCACGAGTGCGTTTGCGGCAGCCTTGTCTTCGCTGCGGGCGCCGGCGAGGGCCTGTTCATACTGGGCCTTGGCGGCGTCGGCAGCAGACTGCGAGGCCTTCATCTGGGTTTCGGCTTCGTCGCGCTTCTGGAGCGGGAGCACGCCTTCGTTATAAAGCTTTTGCACACGGTCGTAAGTGTTCTTCGCGAGGTTTGCGGCATCCTGGGCGCGCGAGGCCATCGCCTTGAGGGCCGTAATGTCTTCGGAGCGGGCTCCGTTTTTCGCCTTGTTCGCTTGGGCGCGTGCAGCACCTAAAGCACCCTGCGCCTGAATCTTTTTCGCCTCGATTTCGGGGCTGCTTATAAGGGCGACGATGGCGTTCTTTTCGACCATGTCACCTTCGCGGAAGAACAGCTGTTCAACGCGCCCGGGAACCTTGCCCGCCACAAGTACTCGGCGAGCTTCCATCTGGCCCTGCAAATAGGCGTCGCGCGGTTCAGTCGCGAACTTCTGCAAGGTAACGATACCAAGGCCAATCAGGGCAATCAACGCCAAGACGACCAAGACCTTTCCGATAACTTTCAAGACGTTCATAGTTTCCTCCAGATTAAAAGTACATAGTTGGAAGTAGACGGTATAAAGTGGTTAGTGATTAGGGGCTGGAGCCGTATTTACCGAATCTGCCGCTGTAGATTGCTTCCCCCCTTCGGGGTTCGCAATGACGTTCAAGGAATCGTTCGCCACGACGTTCGACTCTGCGGCGGGAACAGCTGCAGGTTCCGTAACGGGCTCGGCGGGCTTCGGTTCTTCTGCCTTAGCTTCTTCAGGCTTCGACACCTCAGCCGATTTTTCTTCCACCGGCTTTACGTTCTTGAGCATTTCGCCCGCATTTACCACTTCTCCGCTTGCTTCCAATAGTCCAAGCCAGGCGATTACCGCATCGTAATGCGCCTTCATGTCTGCCACCTGCAAGCGCGAAAGCGCAAGCTCGGCATCTACCACGTCAAGACCCGTTGCAAGTCCCGCCTCGTAGGCCAAGGTCTGGCTGCGGTGCGCTTCTTCGGCAAGTTCACGGGTTTTCTTCAAGCTTTCCAGGCGGCTCTTGGCATGTTCCATTTCGCGCCAGCGCTTTTCCACCAGCAGACCAATGTTATCCATGGTCTGCTCTTCCATGCTCGAAAGCGACCTGTCAAGCGCCTTCGCGTTACTCACCTTGGAGCGAGTCTCGCCGCCCTTGAACAAATCCCACTGAAGCTTTGCTCCCACGGCCCATTCGGGTTCCAGGATTGTAAGGTCGCGCGTGTAAAGTTCCTTGTATGCAAAAAGTGCTACCGTCGGGTAATAATCGGCGCGGGCCGCACTCACGGCATCCTGGCTGCGCTTGCGTTCGGTGCGCAGCTGTCGCAGTCCCGGGTGTCTGTCCATGGCGAGTTGCTTGAATTCTTCCATGCCGAAAGTCTGTTCCGGGGCCATCACCGGCGTAATCGCGGTAATGTTCGTGTCGGTATGCAACAGGCTTGCGAGAGCGAGTCGCGCAAGCGTCTGATCGCGGTAAGAGTCTTCGAGAGCGTTCTCCGCTTCGGCCAGGGCGACTTCGGCACGCAGGCGTTCCGCCTTGCTGATTTGACCACCTTCTTCAAGCTTCTTGGAGCGAGCCAAGTGTTCTTCCAAGTTTTTCTTGGTGCTTTCGCGTAGCACCGTTAGTTCTTCGGCCAAGCGCAGCGTAAAGTACTTGGTCGCCACATCCATCAGGATGGTGTTCTGCGCCATGTCAAACGCAGACTTCTTGGCGTTCACGTTTTCCTTGGCGGCATCGTAGGCGGAATAGATCTTGAAACCCGTAAAGATGGGCCAGATGGCCGTCAGGCGCGCGTTAAAAAAGACATCGTCCTGCACCTTCTTTTCAAAAGAGGGCAAAGCCTCGTTCAACTTTTCTTCGGTCTGCTTCTGGGCTTCTGCGCCGGCTTTGGTACCAGCCTGTGTCCCTGCCTGGTCGGCGGCCTTTTGGGCGGTCGCTGCAGCGGTTGCCTCGTCGGCACCTTGCGTGATGGCTGCCTGGTAGGCTTGATCGTAATACTGCTTATAGTAATCCGAATAATACTGGCTGTAGTAAGACTGATAAGCCTCAGCTCCGTGTACCTGGATCATTCCCGAACGGATTTGATTCAAATCAATGTAGATGGGATCGTTGATTTTTGTGACGCTAGCGGTTAGCGTCAGCTGCGGCATAAAACGGGAAAATGCTTCGGACTGGCCGCTTTCGGCCATGTCGACTTTTGCCTTTTCAGCCTTGATCTGCGAATTTCCGGCTTTTGCCATGTTGATGGCGTCGGAAAGCGAAATAGGCGCGGCAGAAACGGCGACGCTTGTCGCCAAACCCAGTAATACACTCTTTTTCATACTATGTAAAGATATATATTTTTTACAAAAAAAGCCACCTTGAAAAGGTGACTTATTTGCTATAAATGGGGCCGATTTTCGGGGCTATTTTCCAGGGGTCGGTTCTGCGGCAACCCAGGCGGAAGCTTCATAACCCATGGTGCTGTAGTCCTTGCGCTGTAGGCTATATCCGAATCCGTCTGTCTTTGCGAAGTTTTCGCCCTTCCAACCGTCGCTATAGAGCGTTGCATCGGACCAGTTGTAGAACCATTGGATGCCCGAGGGGCTTGTCGGATCATCACTGAAGTCGAAGGGCTTCTTGACGGCGACCATTTCGCCACGGTTCGAAAGCTTACCCTTGTAGAATTTGACGAGTACGTCGCTTGCGATAGAGTAGCGGGTGCGCAATCCGGTTTCTCCCACGGCGGTCGAAAGAGATTCCGGGAAAAGGACAGCAAAACCGTTTGCGGGCAGGATGTCGGAGCTTGTAAAGTCCATGTTGATACCTTCGACCTTCCAGCCCTTGTTGGTCGTTTTTACCTTTTCGTAGAGAGTGATCGGGGTTGCAGAGGTGTTCTTGAGTTCCAGAAATTCGACGTCGTTTGCATTGTCGTCAATTGGGTGATAATGAATTTCATTGATGACGACCGGGCCGATATACAGATTCGTGTTAATGGCTCCCGGAGTTGCCGTGGTAAGGGCTCCCTGAGCCATGGAACCGTCGGCCAGGTCAACGACTCCGCTCGAAAGTTCGCTGGAGGGCAGGAGCAGACTGGATTCATCGCCTTCGGTGGCTCCGTACAGATAGTAGGCACCTCCAATGGGACTGACGATCAGTTCTTCGCTGAAATCGGAAGCCGCGTCCAGGACCAGATAGCTTCCGGCAGGAACGATACCCGATTTGATGGTCAGGGTTTCGTTACGGACCTTGGATTCAAATTGCCAGCCTGTTACGTCGACATTTTCGGTTCCTGCATTGTAGAGTTCTACCCATGCGTTCTGACCGGTCAGGGTCGGCATGATTTCATTGATGCGCACATTGGAGGTCTTCAGCCAATCGTCGTTACCGACACCGGGGTTGCCCTTCAGGATCTTGCTTGCTCCCCAGGAAGAGGGGAGTGCTGCGTTTCCGCCCTTGTAGACGAGGGAACGGCCCTTGCCGTTGGCAAGGGAGGGCCAAGGCGGTTCCTTGCTGTAGGAACAGCTGACGTCGCCGTTTCCGGTCAGCTTGACATCGATGACATCGCCTTCGTTCGAAAGTTTGGCGATTTCTCCAGTGGAGGGATCGTTATCCCAGGGGCCAAAGAGTCGGCCTGTAAAGGTCGGATACGTTTCCTTGAACAATTCGATGTTGTTCGTAACGACGACATATTCGCCCTTGGCTAGCGGTTCTGCCGGGAAAGAATAGGTGATGGCTCCTTCGAGACGAAGCTTGTAGAATGCCATGCTCTTAAGGTCAGGACCGGCCGCAATCGCCACTTCCACCCATTCGAGTTCGGAGGCGTCGGGGGCGTTGTACATAATTTCGGTGATGACCATGTTCGTCACGCTGGCATCCATTGACGAAGAAAGATGCTCGTCCGGTTCAGTTGCGCTGCTGGACGAACCCGTCTCGGTGCCGTTGGATGTCGGGGTGGTTCCGTCAGACGAAGTCGGCTGATCGATGGAGGCGCTGGAGGCCGGATCTTCGTTCTTGGGCCCCGAAGAGGAATCATCGGAGCAGGCAACGACGAATGCCAACGCTGCCACGGTCGAACCCGTCAAAAGAATTTTTTTGATATCCATAGTGGTATCCTCGTGAAACTTTCTACTATTTTAATAATTTTCACCTGCGCCGACGGCGAGCTTTGTCCAATAGGGAGTCTTGAATCGCCGCGGGTTTTCGTAAACACGTTTCCATTCCGCGGCGGCATTGCCGAACTTGGAAAATGCGCCGTGTTTCAGGTTCAGGAACTTGATCAGGTCGAACATCCAGTAAGGCACCTGCGAACAGGGACACTTGAGTTCGAGCACGGCATCGCACCCCGGCTGAAAAAACCTCGGGATACCCGTCGAATGCATATAGTGCGGGTCTACGGTATAGTCAAATCCGTTTTCTTCGCGGAAACGCATGCCGGTATCGATGGTCACGCGGGAATATTCTTCGCGGAGTCCAAACCAGGCGCGACGTTTGTACTGCGTGAGTAGGCGCGGGTGTGCGTTATAGAGTTCCGTCTTGTACAGAAAATCCTTCACGTACATGCGGTCTTTTTCTCCCTTGCACGGCCAGTCCTCGGGTTTCATGTTCCACACTTCGCCGGGGTTGATTCCCTTGATGGTGCCGCGGCTCTTGTAGCAGATATTCTTGATCTTGCGCTTGCATTCGAAGTGGAACGTTCCGTCTTGTGCCGGGTGCTCACCGTAGGTGCGAATGCGCATGTTAAAACGGTCCAGCAACTGTTTCTTTTTCCAGCCGAGGAACGTCCAGCTGGGCGAATCCAGATAGAGGTTCGTGATCCAGTAGAATCCGCCTGGGGTGATTTTCGAGTAGTAGTCTTCTTCGCAATAGGGTGCGAGGAAGGCGCCGATACGGTCGGCCCATTCCACAGGAATGTGGTACTTGAGTTCGAACCTTTCGAGAAGGCTAAATCCGCGGGCCTCGGCCATATTACTTAAGTCCCCCTACCAGGTGGTTCTGCACGCCTTCCTTGGAGAGCTTTCCTGCGTATTGGAGCAGTTCCAGGTAAAGGTCGTAGATGGTCGTTTCGAGCTTGGCGGCGTTCAGTTCGCTTTCAAGGGCACTTTCGCGGGCGCGCAACAGGAGTAACGGATCGGATCCGGCATCCTTGGCGAACTGCTCAAAGATGTTTCCGGCCTTGACCTTGTCGGCAAAGTCCTTCTGGACTTTCCATTGGGCTAGGTAGCCGTTAACTTGTTCTACAAGGCGGTTGACCTTCACGTTCACGTCACGAGCCTTGGCCATATAGTCGCTTTCTGCATCAAGGTCGGCGACCTGGTTACGTAAGTCGTTGTCCTTGTTGCTGTCAAAGAACGGGAGCTTAATGCCGAGCGTCGCGTAGAACTTGTCGCTGGTCTTTCGACTGTCCTTGTCGGCGACGAGTTTGCGGATGGTGCGGGAGTCGTCCGCAGTGGCATCCGGATACTTTTCAAGGTAGTCGTCCATGTACTCGTTGTATTCGTAGGCGACGTCTCCTGCATCCAGGTCCTTGTACTTTTCCATCAGCGATTCAATCTTCATCGAGTAGCCGATGCCGATATGCGTAATGTAGTCCCGGCGGCTGGCGACATCCTGTTTGGCGCGAGCCTTTTCGGATTCCATCTTGCCCTTCGCCATTGCAAGCTGCGGGTAGTTGTCGTTCACTTCGATTCCGTCCGAAATCTGGGACTCGATTTCTTCCATGGACGGAAGCCAGGAAGAGTCCAGTTCGATGCCGTCAAAATCGGGAATCCAGCGGCGGAGTTTCTTCTCGGAATTCTGGAGCGAATTGGAATCGCTAATGAGGGCTGCACGGATGGTCGCTTCCTTTTCGAGAGCGGACATCAGGTCCTGCGGATTGAACGTGGCCGAACCCGCTTTCATGTGCAGGACTTCGATACGGTCGGAATTGACCTGGTAAAGTTCCTTGTTCAGTCTGTTGATTCGCTGACGCATCAGATAATGAATTGCACGTTCGTACCGGTCGTAGAGCAGTATGCCGCGGTCTTCTGCCAGCTGGGCATTTGCATATACCATTTGCGCTTCGTAATGGGCGCGGTCGGCGGAGCCCTCGCCAAAAGCCTTCGGAGTCATGCGAAGTTCAAAATCGTGGCTCGCAAAGCTAAAACCGTCGAGCTTGTAGCGCAACTCCATCTTGTCCCAAAGCTTGGTGTTGCGCGACGTGGCGATGTTCGTGCGCTTCTTGGAAGACTGGTAGCGCAAATCGTCGTCGGCGGACTTGATCAGCGTCTCCCAGGTGAGGGGAGCGGCAAGCAGCGGAGCGGCCAGAAGCAAAAAGACATATCCACACTTTTTCATATAAACCTTTATCTAGAGATTGCATCGGGGCCTTGCCCCTCGCAATGGCGTTACCTACTCAGAAATAGTGACCATTTCTCCCAGGAGGAACGGATTTTCGGCAGGAATCGTGATAATGACTTCGCGGCCGTGAATAGGCATTTCCGGCATTTTCCACATACGTACCGGGAATTCCACGATGCGGCTCGAAAGACCGACAACCTTGCCCTTGACGGGCTTGCCTGTTCCACTCAGGGTCTTGACCTTCACGGTTTCCCCGATATCCATACGCTGGTACATTCTTTCGTGGATGTAGCCGCGGACAAGCGTCGGGGATTTGTGGGTGAGGGTGATAATCGGGGCGAAACTCGAAACCTTTTCTCCGTCGTGGACGTTCACGGAGCCGACGACCCAGTTTTCCTTGGCAATCTGGACCAGTTCTCCCTGTTGTTTCTGGAGTTCCTCGAGTTCCTTTTTCAGGTTCGCAGCTTCGCTCTTGCCCGCATCCTTCTGCAGTCGGTTGCTGCTCCTGAGAAGCTTGATCTGTTCGTTCGCGTTGGCGTTTGCGACGGCGAGTTCGTTCTTCAGGTTCTTGATCTGCATGGTCATGGCATCGTTCCCGTCGCTATTGGCGTTGGATCCCTGGAGGCTCTTGAGCTTGGAGGCAATTTCCTTGTTCTTTTTGTATTCCGTTTCGAGACGGTTGATTTCGGACTTGAGTGTGAGCGTCTTGGTAGCGAGGTCTGCCTTGACTGCTGCCACCTTCTGATCGATGTCCGCAGCGGAAAGGTTGCTGCGGCCTTCACTGGCGTCCAATTCGCGGGTGAGTTCTGCGATGCGGAGGGTGAGGTCCGGACGGTTGAGTTCTACGATGGTGTCGCCGGGCTGGATCGACTGTCCGGGCATCACGTGAATCTTGACCACCTCGGTCGGGCTGGGGAGGCTAATCGTGGTTTCGGTCGCTTCGGCAATGCCCTGGAATGTGGCGATCTTGCCCTGGTAAATAACGCCAAGAATAATGGCGATAATGACGCAGAGAACCCAGGCGATAGAGAGCTTATGACCGTAAAGGTAGGCAACGCCCGCGTTGTTCTTGTGGGTGTTCCAGAAGTTGTCAATCAAATCTTCAAGCTTGCTCATATTTACTCCCTACATTTCCGTCGTAGCGTCCTGCATCATGAACTGTACGTCCGAGATGCCTTCGATCTTAGAAAGTTCGCTCAGGATTTCTGCCGCGGGTTTTGTCGCGCGCAGGCGAATCTGATAGGCGACATCCAGTCTTGCTCCGCCATCAACTTCGCGCATCGTAATCAAGATGAAGGTCTTGAGGCTGGACTTCATAATGTCTTCAATCTGACCGCGTACCTTGGGTTCGTTCGGAAGGGCGAAACGGAGCATACCGTCAAAGAAGTGCTTTGTTCCAAGACCCGTACGGGAAAGCAGGAACGCGACGAGGCAGAAGGCGACCGTACCGCCCGCTGCGGCACCCCAGGCGTACACACCGCATCCGATACCGGCGCCGAGCGAGGCGAACACGAACATAATGTCGCGGGGATCCTTGAAGCTCGTTCTAAAGCGAACCACCGATAGTGCACCCATCATACCGAGGCCTCGTCCGACATTGTCTCCGATAGCCTGCATCACCGTTGCGGCGACTACTGCGCTGAGCACGATTGCTTGCACGAAGTTGCGAGAGTACGAAAGTCCGAGGAAGGTCTTTTCGTAGGTCCAGGCGATGACCGAGGACAGGATAAACGTGAGAATCAAGGTGTACGCCAATGTGATAAGGGTGGCATTGGCGGTGCCGGACTGGACGGCTAAAAGGTCGAGCATAAAGACTCCGTTGGTTGACTTTTTCTTTTCATCCGAAATTTACTTTAATCACCCGCAAAATAGTGATTTTTTGTGTAAAAATGGATGAACAAAAACCAAACTAACCTATTCAAGCAGGGTGATTTGGGGGAAATTACCCTATTTTTTTACACCATATTGGAATAATAGCAAAAAAGAAATAGAATCGCACCTAAAAAGTTTTTTGCATTTTAAGCAAGTGTGCAAATAGCGTGCAAACACATGGTAAAAATATTTTACCTTTAGCTAAACCGGCCAGCTCCAACGCGACGCTTTCGGCCCCTTTCGGACACGAGCGCTTCAATCAGGAACAGAAGCGCAGCAAGGCCAAGGAAAATCTGGTAACGGTCCTGGTAGTTTTCCATACGGTCGGAAGCCTGTTCCTTCTTTTCGAGACTTGCGATTTCTGTCAGCACCTTTTGCAACTGGAATTCGCCGGGGCTTGCGTAAAAGTAGAGTCCGCCGGTTGCGCTTGCGATTTCCTGTAGTGTTCCGTCTTCAAGACGGGTCGTGACAATGTTCCCTTGCAAGTCCTTCTTGTAGGCGATTTCGCCGTTCTTGGAGGGCACCGGAATAGGCACGCCTTCGCGGGAGCCGATACCGATGGTGTAAATGCGGATTCCCATCTCGGCGGCTTCTTTCGCGGCGTTGACGGCGGCGGCTTCGAGTTCTTCTCCGTCGCTCATCAAGATCATCACGGAGTATTGCCCGGCGCTTCCGGAATTACGGTACAGATCCATCCCCTTGCGGATGGCCTTTTCCAGATTCGTTCCCGGCATGAGCCAGCCCGGAGTGAGTTCTCGGAGCATCATCTGCACGGTGCCGTAATCGAGGGTGAGTGGCACCATCACCTGAGCTTCTCCGGAGAATGCTACGAGGCCAACGCGGTCGCCCGAAAGCGATTCCAGAAACGAAGAAATTTCGTGGCGGCTACGGGTAAGGCGGTTCGGCTTCACGTCCTCGGCGAGCATCGAAAGCGAAATGTCCTGCAACAGTACCAGGTCAAGACCGCGGCGTTCAATGTGCTCCATCTTGCGACCCCATTGCGGTCGCGCCAACGCAACGAACAGGAATGCGATTGCAAAAAGCAAGAGGGTTACTTTCGCCAGGCGCCGCCAAGGCGACACCGAAGTCGAAAGCTTAGGTAACATCGAAAGCGAAACGAATCGTGCTGCCAACTTTTTGCGACGGTGATAGGCATACGCAAAAAGGAGCGCAAACAGAGGGAGCGTAAGTAGGCCCCACAAGAACATCGGTTCAGCAAATCGCATCTAAAGCCTCCATTACGGGATGCGCACAAAGCGCGTGTTTGCAAGCAACAATTCAAGTAAAATCAGCAGGGCGCCCACCAGGAGCCACGGGTAGAATTTTTCGGCGTAGCGGGCGTAGGCGACCGTTTCAATTTCGGTCTTTTCGAGTTCATCGATTTCGGAATAGATTTTCTCGAGTTCTTCCTTGTTCTCGGCGCGGTAGAAACGCCCACCGGTCTTTTGTGCCACGGCTTTCAATACGTCTTCGTCGATGCCCTCTTCGGGAGTGATATCGCGTTCGCCCCAAGAAATATCGCCTGTCCACGGATTCTGCTGGAAGGCGAGAATCTTGCCGTTCCTTTTACCCACGCCAACCGTGTAGACCTTGACTCCCAGCGACTGCGCTACGTCTGCGGCACGCATCGGCGGCACCACGCTGGCGTTATCGCGACCATCGGTCAGGAGAACCACTACTTTAGACTTGGCTTCGGACTTTTGCAAACGCGCAAGGGAATTCATAAGACCGTCTCCAATGGCCGTGCGGCTACCCATAATGGAATCGCGGGCAAGGTCATCGGTCGCTTTCAGAATTTCAAGGAGGGATCCGTAATCGAGCGTCAGCGGGCACTGCGTTATCGATCGTGCACCAAAGGCAGAAAGCCCAATTCGGTCGCTGTGGCGTTTCTGGATAAAGTCTGCAATCACTTGCTGGGCATAACCCAAGCGGCTATATTTCCAGTAGTCGCCGGATTTCAGGATGCGTTCTGCATTCATGACACCGAGCTTCGCCTGTTCCATACGCGTGAGCATGTCGAGCGTGCCCATGGATCCCGAAACGTCGAGCGCGAGCATGATGTCGACGCCGTCGGTCGACGTGTATTCCACTTCCATGGCATTCTGCGGGCGGGCAAGCGCCACGACAAAGCAGATGAGTGCGGCGAGGCGTAAAATCGGCACGATATGGCGAAAACGGACGCGTCTGCTCGGGACAGCGCGCTTTGCAATCGAGAGTGCCGGAAACTTGATGGTACTCTTGCGGCGGTGTTCACGGTAGATGTACCAGCCGACTAAAACAGGGACTAAAAGTAAAAGCCAGAAGGCCTCGGGATTCTGAAAATGCAGTGCACCAATATCCATAAAATCTCCGAAATACGCAAAAAATCAAATTTTACAACGGTGAATATACAAAAATGCGGCGAAAAAAGCTAGAATGAGAAATAGACGGTAGACAGTAGGCCGTAGACGGTAGGAAGTGAGCCAAAAGAAACTCCGAATTCTGAAATCCGAATTCTGAATTAAATAACGTCTTTCTGTGCGGTCACGTGAGGTAAGAACCGCTTCATGAGCGGTATAATGCCCAGGTACAGGAGCATGGTCGTCACAAAGACAAAAGCAAGCGCCACAGGCCTCGGCCAATGCACGTGATTTTCCTGCAAAAACTTAATGATTCCCCATTGGACCCAACCGTGCGTCACCAGGATCATGATGGAATAGCGACCGAAGTAGGAAACGAGTGGAATTTTCCCGATGGCCTTGGATTGCAGTAGAACGGCGATGGTGCCCAGGAGCCCGCATAGGTATATGTTCCATATCGGGAACCAGTAGCGGTTGCTGACATAGCTGACGGATTCCGGCGGGGCGTTAAAGGAAAGTGCGAGGGTGATTCCAAAGAGTAAGAGAGCAAAGGGAATGTTCCAACGGTCCAGTCGGTTCGGCGCCAGAATTTTCGTGTAGCGGAAAGCCACGTGTCCTGCACAAAAGTAGGGAATTGCCGTGAGTGAAGAGGCGAGGAACATCGGGAGCTTGATGTCGTTTCGCCCGAGGAAGAAACCGAATAGGCCCAATATGACGGATAAACTGACGAGCGATGCCGTGGTGTGCTTCGGAAATTTTTTCGCAACTAATTTTTTTACGGCGAGGTGTAATCCGTAAAAGATTAGGTTCGTCCAGAATAGGCTTAGCAAGAACCATACGGGAATATTCGGAAATGTCTGTTTCCAAAAGAACGAATACCAGACACTCGCGCCTGGATTTGCCCGCAGATGCAGGTAATGCAGTGCAAAGGGCAATAGGCAAGAAAGAGTCACAAAAAAGAAGGCGAACGGAATGAGAAGCTTGTTCACCTTGCGTCGACAAAAGTCAAAGAAACCTGCGTATTCCTTGAAGAAAAGTCCCGACAGGAAAAAGTAGAGAGGCATGCGGAAAAGCGATACGGTTTCCTTGAGCGGGTAGCTTTCGATTCCCCAGGTGCTAGCGATGTGATGCCAAACCACCAGCATAATGCAAAAGCCCTTGGCCAAATCGACAAAGGCGTAGCGGGGCTTGGCATCGGGGGGCTGTGCGGGAGTTTCCATACGGCAAGGAACTGATTTTTACTTTTCCAGGAATTCAAAAATTCGTTTCTTGTAATCGCTCAGTTCATCGAATACGGCGTGACCGTAGCCTTCGTACATATAGAATTCGTATGGGATACTTTCGGTTTTTAACTTGTCTGCAATCTTGATGGAGGCTTCCGGGGTGGTCACGAGATCGTTCCCTGCGCCAAGAACTAATGTCGGGCTCTTGATTTTTCCGAGATCGTCGTAGGTGTTGACAAAGTCGCAGGCATGAGCGAAAATGGAAAAACGATCCATTTCGGCATCGGAGACGTTTTCGTACATCGCCTTGAGCGCCCTGCGGTAACGCGTCAGGAATTTTTCGCTAAAGCATTTGTCGAGGAAGGAATCAACGAGTTCCTGGGCGTTATGAGTGTCGGCTAGACGAGCCCATTTGCCGATGGTTTCTAGTTGCAGTGGTTCCGCGTGCGAAGTGGATGAACCGAGTACCAGCTTGTTTACGATTTGCGGATGACGGATTGCCATGTACTGGGCAATCATGCCACCTTGCGATACTCCAAAGATGTCGGCCTTTTCGATTCCGATGGACTTGAGGGCATTAACCTGGTCATCGGCCATTTGTTCAAGCGTGTAACCGGGTTTTGCCTCTTTTTTACGGTCAAAGAAATAGAGCGTGTAGTCGTTCAAGAATATCTTGTAAGGTACGCTAAAGGAGTTCGCGAAACTCAGGGGATTCTTGATAGAAATCCCGGGAATGACGACTAACGGCTTTTCGCCAGAACCGATTCTGGCGTAATCCATTTCAAAAGTATCCGTACGGACGGTCTGTACAAGAGAATCGCTCATGATTATAATATAGCAAGAAGTAGGAAGTAGACTGTAGGAAGTTGGAAGTAGACAGTGGGCTGTGACGATTACAAAAAATGCCGGAACAAGTCCGACATATAATTATTACTCAACTCCGAAATCCAAATTCTGGATTCCGAATTCCGAATATGGTTTAGTTTCTGTGGAAGTCGTCTTCCATGCGGATGATGTCGTCTTCGCCGGTGTATTCACCCACCTGGACTTCGACGATCACGAGTGGAAGTTTTCCTTCGTTCTGCAGACGGTGAACTTCACCCACGGGGATGTTGGTGGATTCGTTCGGACGCACGTAGAACACGTTCTTGCCGACGGTCACCGTGGCTGTACCGCTTACGACCACCCAGTGTTCGGAACGGTGCAGGTGCTTCTGCAGGGAGAGGCGCTTGCCCGGCTTCACCACGATACGCTTCATCTTGTAGCGTTCGGTGGATTCGAGCACGGAGTAAGTACCCCACGGACGGCTCACCGTCTGCGGCACGTTGATGAGGTCGGAGCCGCGCTGCTTGAGCTCTTCCACCACCTTCTTCACCTTCTGGCTGCTGGAAAGCGGGGCCACGAGCAAAGCGTCCGGAGTGTCGACGATGAGCATCTTGTCGAGGTCGATCGTCGCGATGGCGCGCTGGCTTCCCATCACGAGGGAATTCCTGGAACCGACGGCAATGTGGCGCGGGTTCACGTTGTTGCCATTGTCGTCGTGCGGATATTCGTTATAAAGACTGTCAAAACTGCCGAGGTCGCTCCAGCCGATATCACTCGGGACCACCTTCACCTTGCTCGACTTTTCCATCACGGCGTAGTCGATAGAGTTCGACGGGATGGCCATCATGTCGTCGCGGTCGATGCGGATGGGTTCGCCGTCTTCGACAGTCGCGTTAGAAAGCGCCTTCTGTGCGGCGGCGAGCATCTCGGGGGAGTACTTGCCGAGTTCGGCGAGGAAGGTCTTCGCCTTGAAGCAGAAGATGCCGCTGTTCCAGTAGAAGTTGCCGGAGAGCAGGTACTTTTCGGCGGTGGCAAGGTCGGGCTTTTCTACGAAACGCTTCACGTCTTCGCCGGCGGCTTCGATGTAGCCGTAGCCGGTCTCGGGACTCGTTGGTGTGATGCCGAAGGTCACGAGGTTGCCCGTCTCGGCGAGTTCCTGCGCACGGAGGAGAACCTTCTTGTACTCGTCCTTCTTGCGAATCACGTGGTCCGACGGGGACACGAGCACGATGGTCTCCGGATCCATGGTGAGGCAGGCGAGGGCGATCGCGGGAGCGGTATTGCGGCCCACGGGTTCCAGGAGGAACTTGCTTCCGGTAATGCCTTCCGTTTCGAGCTGGTCCTTCGCGAGGAAGAACTGGTCGGCGTTAGAAACGATAAACTGGGATTCGCAGACGGCGGAGTTGGTGACCACCGTCTTGCGGAACAGGGACTGCCCGTCAAAGAGCGGGGCAAACTGCTTGGGCATGAGGGAACGGCTCACGGGCCAGAGGCGCGTGCCCGAACCACCACAAAGAATCAAGTTAATCATACTCGGTTAGTTCCTTACTATTTGCCCTTTATGTCGTCCTTGACAATGTAGGCGTTATGCGTAGCCAGCATGCCATAGTAGACCGTCTGGACGGACGGGAGGATCAAGCTGATGAGGCGGTTCCAGGTGGCGAGACCGGAAGCATCCACGTACACGATATCGCGGGCGTTCAGTTCGAAACGGTCGGCCATCGCAAGTGCCATCGCGTTCTTGGCGTTCAGCTGGAACACGTCAATCTTGGTTTCAGAAGAATTGCGGATCACATAGATGCCGCGGGACGTGGCGTTCAAAGCCTGCAAGCCGCCGGCGGAGGCGAGAGCTTCGGCGAGGGTCAGCTTGCCGCTGTAGATATTCACGATGCCTGACCTGCCGACTTCGCCCATCACGTAGACCTTCTGTTCCTTCTGCGTTTCGGACAGTGCCGGAACAAAGAGCTGGTCCTTGGGTTGAACCATCATGCGTTCAAGGGGCAGGTTGGACTTGAAGGCGTCAAGGTAGTTGATGCTGTAGACCTTGTCGCCACGGCGAAGTTGCATTGCAGACGGATCAGCTTCCTTGGTGAACCCGCCGACGCTTGCAATCATGTCGGGGAGAGTCATCGGATTTTCGTTGAACGAAACGAAACCCGGACGTTCCACGGCGCCAGCCACAAATGCCCTGCGGCTGTTGTAGCCGGTAACGCGGACGTCGACCTGCGGGTCGTTCAGAATTTTGTCGGAGAGGCGCTTCGTGATTTCGGCGCGGAGTTCCTGGGCTGTCAGGCCTGCCGCCTGGAGTTCACCGGCGTAAGGATAGAAAAGCTTTCCGTCGGTAGTCACCTTTTGGCCTGCGGGCTGGTACTGGCCCATCGGAGAGGTCAGTTCCGGGTGTTCCCACACCACCACCTGAACCATGTCCAGAGGTCCAATGCGGTATTCCAATTCAGGAAGGGAATCTACAACCAGGTCCTTCAAATCGCCAAGGTCTGATGATCCATCGGCGGTTACGACACTCTTGCCAAGATCGCCTTGGTCGATGGAGTGAATTTGCACCGTCATGCCGTTATATTCGGCAGAATCGCTCGGCAAGGACATCTGCATCTGTGGACCGGCAAAGCAACCGGTCAAGACGACGGATGCCATGGAGCAAAGGCCTAAAAACATTTTTTTCATAAATCAACCCTTTTCTGCCAGCTATGCCTGGCCTTCACTTTGTTTGATTTTTTCAACCCAATAAGGAGTCAGCTTGGAGATGAAGTTCCAGGCGAGAACAAAGGCGTTCTCGGGACGGAGGTACGGGTCGGGAACGTCGACCCGCTGGGGTTCCCCGTAGCGGAAAACTTTGCCTTCTAGCCACGGATAGCGGTGCAGGAGCTCCATCTTGTGGCCATTTTCCATAACGAGAATCAAATCGGCCCACTTAAGGATGTCCAAATTGATTTGACGGGCTCGATGTGCGCTCATATCGATGCCATGCTCCAGCGCGATTTTTTGGCTGAGTTCATGTGCGGGATGGTCAACCAATGCCCCGAGGCCGGCACTCATCACTTCAAATTCAGGGCCCAATTCTTTCTTGAGACAGTATTCGCCTGTAGGGCTTCGACAAATATTACCTGTGCATACAACTAGAATGTGTTTCATTGGATGCTAAAATAGAAAAAAGACATATAATTGTTATAAATAATAAACGGGAAAGATTGCAAAAAAAAAGAAGAATTAAAAACATTTTAATTCTTCTTCGCTCCTTTTCAATTCAGCATTAAAGCTCGAAAGAAAAATTCAAATCCTTGAGCGCTGGATTTTTGGTATCCTTTTCGCTGAGAAGCGGCTCGAAACCATTGCCTACCGGCCACTCGATGCCGATTTCAGGGTCGTTCCACATCAGGCCGCCTTCGTCTTTCGGGTCGTAGAGACGAGTGCACTTGTACACGAAAGTCGCTGTTTCGCTGAGCACCACGAAACCGTGGGCAAAACCTTCGGGAATGTAGAACTGCTTCTTGTTTTCGGCAGAAAGAGTGACGCCTTCCCACTTGCCGAACGTGGGACTTCCCTTGCGCAGGTCTACAGCGACGTCGAAGACTTCTCCTTCGATGACGCGGACGAGTTTGCCTTGCGGGTTCTTCTTTTGGAAGTGCAGTCCGCGAAGAACACCCTTCTTGCTACGGGATTCGTTATCTTGTACGAATTCCATGTCCAGGCCGGCAGCGTCGAATTCAGCCTTGTTGTAGGTTTCCATAAAATAGCCGCGATGGTCGCCATAGACCGTCGGCTCGATGATTGTCACGCCCTCGATGGAGGTTTTAATGAAATTGAATTTGGACATATTTAGTTGGTAGTTGGCAGAACTTAGACCGCTTCGCTCTTAGACGAACAAATGAATCTAAGTTCTAAATTCTAAGTTCTACTTTCCCTTGTACATACTTTCGTAATACTTCTCGTAGTCGCCGCTGGTGATGTTGTCCAGCCATTCCTGGTTGTCGAGGTACCAGCGCACGGTCTTCTCGATGCCTTCCTCGAACTGCAGGGACGGTTCCCAGCCGAGATCCTTCTGGAGCTTGGTGGAGTCGATGGCGTAGCGCGCGTCGTGGCCCAGGCGGTCCGTCACGTAGGTGATGAGGTTCAGGTCTTCGCCTTCGGCGCGGCCGAGGAGCCTGTCGACGGTCTTGATCACGACCTTGATGATGTCGATGTTCTTCCATTCGTTGAAGCCGCCGATGTTGTAGGTTTCGGCAATCTTCCCGTTATGGAAAATCACGTCGATGGCGCGGGCGTGGTCTTCTACGAAGAGCCAGTCGCGAACGTTCTCGCCCTTGCCGTAAACCGGCAGCGGCTTCTTGTGGCGGATATTGTTGATGAAAAGCGGAATCAGTTTCTCGGGGAACTGGTACGGACCGTAGTTGTTGGAGCAGTTCGTTACGATCGTCGGCATGCCGTAGGTGTCGTGGAATGCACGCACAAAATGGTCAGAGCCGGCCTTGGATGCAGAATACGGGCTATGCGGCGTGTACTTCGTGGTTTCGTAGAAGAAGTCGTCACCGTAGGCCAGGTGATGTTCGGAGCTGGAGGCCGTCGTGGTGAACGGGGGCGTGATGCCTTCCGGGTGGTTCATCTTGAGGGCGCCATAGACTTCATCAGTGGAGATATGGTAGAAACGCTTGCCCTCGTACTTTTCCGGGAGGCTTTCCCAGTAGAGCTTCGCGGCCTGCAACAGGCTCAAAGTCCCCATCACGTTGGTCTTCGCGAAGGTGAACGGGTCCTTGATGGAGCGGTCCACGTGGCTTTCTGCCGCCAGGTGGATGATACCGTCGACATGCTCATCCTGCATAAGCTTGTAGAACGCGTCAAAGTCGCAGATGTCCATCTTCACGAACTTGTAGTTCGGCTTGCCTTCGATATCCTTGAGGTTCGCGAGGTTTCCCGCGTAGGTAAGCTTATCGAGGTTGATAATCTTGTATTCCGGGTACTTGTTCACGAACAGGCGAACCACGTGGCTTCCGATAAAGCCTGCACCGCCAGTAATGACAATGGATCGTTTCATAATTTTCCCTTAGTATTTAATCTTGCCTTCTGCAACTTTGCGCAGATGTTGACCGTAGGGGGATTTGCCGTACTTGGCTGCGGATTCAAGGAGCTTTTCCTTGCTAATCCAACCATTGATATAGGCAATTTCCTCGACTGCGCTAATCTGGATTCCTTGGCGGTTTTCGACCATCTTCACGAATTCGCCTGCTTCGATGAGGCTGTCCATGGTGCCGGTATCAAGCCAGGCGAAACCACGGCCGAGCAGTTTTACGTCGAGTTCCCCTTGTTCCAGGTAAACACGGTTGAGGTCCGTAATTTCAAGCTCGCCGCGAGCGCTGGGCTTCTGAGCCTTTGCATATTTGGAAACACGGTTGTCGTAGAAGTAGAGGCCCGTAATCGCGTAATTACTCTTCGGTTCCTTCGGTTTTTCTTCAACAGAAATCACCTTTCCGTTGTCGTCAAATTCTACGACGCCAAAGCGTTCCGGGTCTTCGACGTAGTAGCCGAAGACACTTGCACGACCTTTTTCTTCGGCATTCTTGACTGCCGCCTTGAGGAGCGGGCTGAAACCGTTGCCGTAGAAGATGTTGTCGCCAAGGACCATCGCGCAACAGTCGTTTCCGATAAATTCTTCGCCGAGGATAAAGGCTTGCGCAAGGCCATCAGGGCTAGGCTGTACCTTATAGCTTAGGTTCAGTCCCATGGTAGAACCGTCGCCCAGGAGTCGTTCAAAGTTGGGCAAGTCCGTCGGGGTCGAGATAATCAGGATGTCGCGAATGCCGGCGAGCATCAGTGTTGACAGCGGGTAGTAGATCATAGGCTTGTCGTAAACAGGCAAAAGCTGCTTACTGGTGACCATGGTCAGCGGATAAAGCCTTGTACCGGAGCCCCCGGCGAGAACGATTCCTTTCATATTGACTCCTTCGTCGGTTAATTAGTACTTCCCGTACTTGTAGCCGTAGCCTTCGGTGCGGCTGTGCTCGTACTTGTTGATGACAATCGAGGCGTGGGCCTGCGGATTGCCCTTGAGAATCTGCGACATGCCGTCCTTGATGGCTTCGATTGAATGCTTATTGTATTCAATGACCATCACGATCTGGTCGGCGACATAGCAGGCGAGCGCGGCGTCGGTGACGAGCATAATGGGCGGCGTGTCGACGATTACGAGGTCGTATTCCTGCTTGAATTTGTTGATTATTTCGGAATAATGCTTGGACCCCAAGAGTTCTGCCGGGTTGGCGGGAACATTGCCGCACGGAATGACAAAAAGGTTCTCGACTTCCGTGGGGAAAATCACTTTTTCGGGTTCCACCTTGCGGAGGAGTATCTGGGAAAGCCCGTCCCCGCGCTTGATGCCGAATTCCTTGTGCAAACGCCCCTTACGCAGGTCTGCGTCGATGAGTAGCACCTTCTTGCCGAGACCGGCGAACAGGGCGGCGAGGTTTACCGAGATAAAACTCTTGCCTACTCCGGGGATAAGGCCGCTTACACCGATGATGGATCCGCCTTCGTCCATCATTGAAAATTCAAGGGACGAACGCAATGCTCGGAGCGATTCTACTGCGACGTCGCCTGGTTCCACCACGGCCAGGGGACGAGTCCCCTTGGTTCCCTTCGGATTGCCCTTGGGAACCTTGGCATAAACGGTGAAGCCTGTTTCTTTCTCGATGAAGTTCGCGCTCTTGACGCCACTGCTAAACTTAGACTTGATCGAGACGATTGTTGCGCCCAACAGGAATCCGAGGAACAGGGCGACGCACAGGATAACTTTCTTCTTTGGCTTTGTGGGGACTGTCACCTGTTCGGCGAAATCAATGATTCGAACCGAGCCGACCTCACCGGCAGAAACGAGACGCAACTGCTGGATGTTGTTGAGCATGGTGGTGTACATGACCTTTGTCAGTTCCACCTGGTTCTGCAACTTAAGCACTTCCTGCTGGGTGGCGGGAAGCTTCTTTACTTCGCTGGAGGTTCCCGCAAGTTCGCGGCGTAGAGCGTCTTCTTGATCTTCAAGAGTTTTTACGGTGGGATGCTCGGAATGGAACAGACGGATTGCTTCTTGCTTGCGCTGCTGTAGGGCGAGAATATCCTGTTGCAGCTTCATGCGACGCTGTAACACCAACTGTGTTTCTGCATTGATGTCTACCGAACCGACGCGGTTACGGTAGGTGTTCAAGTTCATAAGGGACGAATCCATCTGGGCCTTGACATCGGGAAGCTGTTTTTCGAGGAAATTCAGGGTCTTTTGGGCTTCCGCATTGCGTTCCTCGACATTCTGTCGCAAGTAAGAAGATGCAACCTCGTTCAAAACTTCTACACTGCGGTCCGGATAAATATCTTGGTACGAAAATTCAAGGATTCCTGTTTTCTTGCCTTTTTCGGAAACGTTGAACGCTCCACGAAATTTTTCGATAGCGTCGAGACGCTTGAGTTTGTATACGGAGAATGTTTGACCGGGGCGAACCTCGGCACGGAAAATTCCGAAAGTGGCCGTATCGCCGGCATAAGCGAAATGATAGGTTTGCCCAGCACTACCTGTGAGGACCAATTTTTTGTCTTGGTCGAAGAGCTCGAAGTTGCCTAGGGAATCCTTGGCTACGACGGTCCAGGGCAGATTACGTTTTTCTTTAGGGACGTTGTTCCAGGGCACATTGAAGTTGCTCAGTTCTAGGCGGCCTTCTTTGTGCATGAGACGGTCCAGTTTGCTTTGAGGATCTGCGACTAGGTCAAGGCGCATTTTTTCAACGGCAGCGCCCATCACCTGACGGCTCTTGATTAGTTCCATTTCAGTTTCGGCGGGACTGCTAATCGCGAACAAAGCGCCGAGGCTTCCCATCATTCCCGAGGGCTTGCTATTTTTGGATTCGATTTGCAGAAGCGCATCCACCTGATAAACCGGTCTCACCCACATTGCGACAAATACGCCGATAATGCCGGCGAGTAACATTATAGGAACCATAATGGGCCAGTTTTTGGCCAGCTCCTTTAAAAGTTCTCCAAGATCGGTATCTTCTTTTTTCTTCGTAGCCATAAAGCGTTTTTCCTCTAACAAACGATGTCCGTATAATTTAGAAAAAACACACTATATGTAAAAAAGCTATCTTTGGCTTTATGAGTGAAAACGCCCCCAAACGCCTAAAAGATTTCTTGCCCCAAACCCCTTTTAAAGCCGGCGAAGGCGCCGAGACCCTGTTGGATGCGTTTATGGCATGGGCGGAATCCCGCGGCACAACGCTCTACCCCGCTCAAGAAGAAGCAATTCTTGAACTTTTGGACGGCAAAAACGTCATCTTGAACACTCCCACGGGCTCCGGAAAGTCAATGGTGGCATTAGCGCTCCATTTCGACAGTTTGGCCCATGGGCGCCGCAGCGTTTACACCTGCCCCATCAAGGCGCTGGTGAACGAAAAATGGATGGCGCTCTGCAAGGAATTCGGCGCCGAAAATGTGGGGCTTTCGACAGGGGATGCAACCGTTAACCACGACGCTCCCATCCTTTGCTGTACCGCAGAAATCCTGAGTAACATGGCGCTAAGTGAAGGCGAGCAGCTTACGATTACCGATGTGGTGATGGACGAATTCCACTACTATTCCGACAAGGAACGCGGCGTCGCTTGGCAAGTTCCGCTACTCACGCTTCCGCAAGCAAGATTTTTGCTCATGAGCGCCACCATAGGCGTCACCGAATTTTTCGAACTCGACATGACGAAGCATACGGGACGCGAGTCGGTGACGGTGCGTTCTTCGCAGCGACCGGTTCCGCTCGATTTCAGCTATTCCGAAACTGAAATTTCAAATACGGTGCAAAAGCTTGTTTCAGGCGGAAAATCGCCTGTTTACGTAGTACACTTTACGCAGGCCCAGGCGGCCACCAACGCCCAGAATTTCATGAGTCTGGACCTTTGCACTAAAGAAGAAAAACAGGCGATTAACGATGCCATCAAGGAAATCCGATTCAGCAGCCCCTACGGTCCCGAAGTCAAGCGCTGGCTCAAGCAAGGTATTGGCCTGCACCATGCGGGACTTTTGCCCAAGTACCGCATTCTCTGCGAAAAACTCGCACAAAAGGGACTCCTCAAGGTCATTTGCGGAACGGATACACTGGGCGTGGGCGTAAACGTGCCCATTCGAACGGTACTCTTTACGCAGCTCTGCAAGTACAGCGGCGACAAGACTGCAATCCTTACCGCGCGTGATTTCCACCAGATTGCAGGCCGCGCAGGCCGCAAGGGGTTCGACGACATCGGCTACGTAGTGGCGCAGGCGCCCGAACATGTCATCGAAAACTTGAAACTGGAAGCCAAGACAAAACAGACCGGCAAAAAATTCCAGAAAAAGAAACCGCCCGAGCATGGTTACGTTCCTTTTGACGAAAGCACCTACAAGCGCCTCATTGCCGCCTCGCCGGAACCGCTCACATCGAGTTTCCAGGTGAGTCACGGAATGCTCTTGAACATTCTCAGTCGCCCCACGGACGGTTGCGCCGCCATGCGCAACCTGCTCAAGGATTGCCACGAAAGCGCCGCCAGCAAAAAGAAATTGCAGCACCGCGCGTTTCAGCTTTTCAAGAGCCTCGTCAAAAAGAACATCATCGAATTTGTCACGCCGATTGCGCCCGGCTACAGTAAGCTCCGCGTCAACATGGACCTGCAAGACGACTTTTCCATGAATCAGCCGCTTTCGCTGTACCTGGTCGATACGCTTCCGAAACTGGACCGCGAAAGCCCCGAATACGCCCTCGATGTCATTACTTTGTGCGAAAGTATCGTCGAAAATCCCGAAGCAATCCTTCGCATTCAGCAGAACAAGGCGCGTAACGCTCGCCTCGACGAGCTCAAGGCGCAGGGCATGGAATTCAACCAGCGCATGGAAGAACTCGAGAAGGTGGAATACCCCAAGCCGCTTCGCGATTTCATTTACGACACCTTCAACGCCTTTGCCGAAGAACACCCTTGGGTCGACGTGAATATCGAACCCAAGAGCATCGTGCGCGAAATGTTCGAAAATTTCAGCACCTTTAGCGGCTACGTCAAGCAGTACGGCCTGCAGCGCATGGAAGCAATTCTACTCCGACATATCAACGGCGTTTACAAGGTGCTCACCCAAACCGTTCCCGACGGCTACAAGAACGAGGAACTCCTCGACATGCAAGACTATTTGGGCGACATGATTCGCCGCACCGACTCGAGCCTGCTCGAAGAATGGGAAAAGATGGCCCACCCCGAAGACTACCAGAAGCGCATGGAAGCCGCGGGCGCCACGGAACTCGAGACCGCCTTCGGGGCCGACAAGGTGGCCGCCGACATCACCTACGACAAGAAGCATTTTATTGTCATGGTGCGCCAGCGCATCTTCCAGCTTATGTCCGCTTTGCAGAAGCAGGCCTATGGCGATGTGCTCGACATGCTCGCCGACGACCTCGCCGAAGGTCAGATGCTCGTGGACGGCGACGGAAAGCCTTGGACCGAAAACGGTCTCATGGAAATCATGGCCGCCTATACCGCAGAACACCACAAGTTCCGTCTCGATGTCGAAGGCCGCTCGTTGCACCATACGATTATCACCTACGAAGGTGATATCATGCACGTGCAGCAGATGCTGCAAGACGAAGAAGACTTTAACGACTGGAGCATCGATTTCGATGTGAATCTTGCCGAATGCCGCGACGCGGGCATGCCGCTCCTTAAAATGATTCGCATCGGTGAAGCGTAAGCAATTTGCAATTAGAAAAAACAGGTGATTTTTTCTATCTTTGGCCTCGTAAAATTTAAAAGGACACTAACCATGAACTACAATCCTTTAGCACAGGCTCTCAATGCAGAACTTTCCGCAAACGGCTGCAAAGTTCTCGATATGCTCTCTGAACAGGGCAAGGCGATTTTCTTCCCCCGCAAGGGAATCCTCGGCCAAGGCGCCGAAGCCAAGGGCTCCGAGATCAACGCTACGATTGGCACCGCCCTCGAAGACGATGGCTCTCCGCTCGTGCTGGATTGCGTCCTCAAGTCCCTGAATCTGCCCAAGCAGTCCTTCCTGTACGCCCCGAGCTTCGGTAACCCGGACCTCCGCAAGGAATGGAAGAAGCAGGTCATCATCAAGAACCCGACGCTTGCAAACAAGAACTTCAGCACGCCGGTCGTGACCTGCGCCCTCACCCACGCCATCAGTTGCGCCGGCTACCTGTTCCTCGATGCCGGTGACGAAGTGATTATCCCGGACCTGTACTGGGACAACTACGAGCTCGTGTTCGAAAACGCCCGCGGCGCCAAGATCAAGACCTTCAACACCTTCAAGAACGGCGGTTTCGATACCGAAGCCTTGAAGGCCGCTTTGGATAACAGCAAGGGCGACAAGAAGGTCGTGCTCCTGAACTTCCCGAACAACCCGACCGGCTACACCGCTACCGAAACGGAAGCGGTTGAAATCGCCAAGATCCTCTCCGAATGTGCCGCCAAGGGCAACAAAGTGGTGGCCCTCCTCGACGATGCCTACTTCGGACTGGTGTACGAAGAAGGCGTGACCAAGGAATCCCTGTTCGTCAAACTCGTGGACGCTCACGAAAACCTCCTCGCCGTCAAGCTCGACGGTCCGACCAAGGAAGACTACGTATGGGGCTTCCGCGTAGGCTTCATGAGCTTCGGCTTCAAGGGTGCAACTGAGGCACAGCTCAAGGCTATGGAAGACAAGGCCGCCG
This sequence comes from uncultured Fibrobacter sp., assembly GCF_946062555.1. Taxonomy (GTDB): domain Bacteria; phylum Fibrobacterota; class Fibrobacteria; order Fibrobacterales; family Fibrobacteraceae; genus Fibrobacter. The sequence goes on along the minus strand of NZ_CAMGVQ010000038.1, from coordinate 1,954 downwards.
GTACCGTTCGTGGCAACATCTCGAATGGCCCTTCCATCAGCCAGAAGATTCTGCTTGCCGCTTATCAGAGCGAAGAATACGCCCAGCAGAAGGCTGAAAAGTACGCGACCCTCAAGAAGCGCTACGACATCATCAAGGAAGTCCTCGCCGCCCATCCGGAATACAAGGAAGCTTTCGACCCGATGCCGTGCAACAGCGGTTACTTTATGTGCATCAAGCCGAAGGGTGTCGACGCAGAACAGCTCCGCGAAAAGCTCATCAAGGACTACAGCACCGGTACGATTATGCTTTCTGGCCTGATCCGCCTCGCATTCTCTGCCGTGCCGACCGAAAAGCTTCCCAAGCTCTTCGACAATATCTATTATTGCATCATGGGAATGAAATCGTAGATTTCATTCTAAATTCAGAATTATGATTTCGGATTTCGGAGTTGTTAATAAGGCGGCTACGCCGCGACTATTTAAGTTCTGAACTCTGAATTCCGAACTCTTAATTAATCACCTGGAGGATACATGTCCGACAACGCCATTTTAAGTTACAACGGAAAGAGCATCGAGCTCCCTGTTGTTGAAGGTGCTGAAAACGAACACGGTCTCGACATCTGCAAACTCCGCAAGGAAACCGGCCTGGTGACCTTGGATTACGGCTACCTGAATACCGGTAGCACCCGCAGCGCCATCACTTACGTGGACGGCGAAAAGGGAATTCTGCGTTACCGCGGCTACAGCATCGAAGACCTTGCCGAAAAGGCAACCTTCCCCGAAACCGCCTGGCTCCTGATTTACGGTGAACTGCCGACTCAGCAGCAGCTCGCGCGTTTCCGCACGTTGTTGACCGAGAACGCCCTCCTCCACGAAAACCTTCTGCACTTCTTTAGGCAGATGCCGCCGAGCGCTCACCCGATGGGCATCCTCAGCTCCATCGTGAACGCCGTGGGCCTGTTTACGCCGCGTTTCTACGACGACGAAAACATCGCCGACGTGTTCGACCTGACGACCGCGAGCCTGATTTCGAAAATCCGCACGATCGCCGCCTTCTCTTACAAGGCAAGCATCGGTGAACCGTTCGTGTACCCCGAAGCGGAACGCAGCTACTGCAGCAACTTCCTGAACATGATGTTCAGCAGCAAGGCCCGTTCTTACCATCCGGATCCGATCATGGAAAAGGCTCTAAACACGCTTCTGATTGTACACGCCGACCACGAACAGAACTGTTCTACCTCGACCGTGCGTATGGTGGGCAGTTCTCACGCCAACTTGTACGCAAGTATCTGTGCAGGCATTTGCGCCCTGTGGGGTCCGCTCCATGGCGGCGCCAACCAGGCCGTGCTGGAAACGCTCCTGCGCATTCAGCAGAGCGGCATGACCATTGACCAGGTGATGGCAAAGGCCAAGGACAAGAACGACCCGTTCCGTCTTTCCGGTTTCGGTCACCGCGTCTACAAGAGCTACGATCCGCGCGCGAAGGTTTTGAAGAAGCTCATGTACCAGGTGTTCGAGCGAGAGCACTTCCACGACCCGCTGCTGGACATTGCGCTCAAGCTCGAAGAAGCCGCCCTCAAGGACGACTACTTCATTGAACGCAAGCTCTACCCGAACGTGGACTTCTACTCGGGCATTCTCTACCGCGCCATGGGCATTCCGACGAACATGCTTACGGTGATGTTCGCCATCGGCCGCCTCCCCGGCTGGATCGCCCACTGGAAAGAAATGCACGACGATCCGAATTCCAGGATCAACCGTCCGCGCCAGATTTACACGGGCCACACCGCCCGCGCCTGGATCGACCGCGACAAGAGATAAAAGACCGTTCGCTCCCAAATAAGTGAATTCGTCCCCAGCGAGCTCACTCTCGCAACCGCCCTCGGTAAACACCCGAGGGCTTCGTTGCTCACGGAATACCGTTCGCTCCCAAATAAGTGAATTCGTCCCCAGCGAGCTCACTCTCGCAACCG